>CANRDO010000004.1 GCA_947629385.1 uncultured Lachnospiraceae bacterium | reverse complement strand
AGTTCAAATCGCTGCAAGCCGCTTAGATTCGGCGGTTGCAGCGATTTTCTCCCTATACAACTGTTAAAGACCGGATTTTAGCACTATTCCCATTTTTAGTCAACGAATTCGTCCATTATTGATTTCGTTAATTTCTGAATTACCGCTGCCCACACCTGGCTATCAATCTGTTTGATCTCCTCTACTCTTATCACTTGTTGACCCCCGTGAGCATCAGAATCTCATCCTCTTTACACGGAACACAAAAAACCGCTGCTCTGAAACTCCTCTCAAAGCAGCGGCCTTCGTTTTTCTGTATTATTTGTCTTTCCTCACTCCAGCGTACGCATCGTGGGGATTTTACGTCATTTTAATTTAATTTGACGTATTTCCCTTTATTATGCAGCATTTCAAAATTTCAACAGATGTCAGACAACACTTCTAAACTGTTTAAAACACTTAAATTTGTCGTACTTTTGTCGTACGGCACACATTTTGTCGTACTCTCTTTTGGCTCAATCAGGGCCTTTCCCTAAAATATGTCCAATTTGTGTGCCAGGTTTTCTATTGCCTCCTGTTTCTTTGACTCGGTGACCTCCGCATAAATGTCCAATGTGGTTTCAATATTTGCATGTCCCATAATTGATTGAATCACCTTTAGATTTGTTTCATTCTCGCAAATTCTTGAGCAAAAGGTGTGTCTCAAATGGTGACATGAAAAATGTGGTATTAGCACTGGCTCCCGGTGTTGTTTTTTAGCCTTTACTACTTCCTCTGCATTATATGATTCATATATGCGTTTGATTGCACGGTTTATTGCTTGCGGATTATGGACGTTTCCGAAACGATTCATAAACACAAAACCTTTCATTCCATCAATTTCGGTTTCATTAAATCCATTTTCCTTCTGATACTGAAGCTCAGTCTGAAGCGCATTATAAACTGAATCCATCATTGGGATAATGCGTATCCCCGCCTCTGTCTTAGGTAACGATATAGAAAACGAACCCATAGGGTGATTCTTATATTTAGTGGCATAATAGATCAGACTATGATTGATACTAATTGTCCGCTTTTCAAAGTCAATATCTTGCCAGCGGATTCCTATTGCTTCACCAATCCTGCAGCCCGTCCCCAACAAAAACTTAAAAAGAGGAACCCATTGATAATATTGTATGTTGTTTTCTATATAGTTGGTGAATGCTCTCTGCTGTTCTAATGTTAGGGCATGCCTCACGCCATGATTCTTACCTGGCTGTTTTTTTAGCTGTGCCATAACACCATCGCTCGGATTTTTACGAATGATGTCATCTCTCAACGCCAGTTGGAATGTCGGATGGAGAACCGTATGAATCGTTTCTAACGTGTTAATCTGCATTTTCCTATCTTTTAACAAATGCTGATAGAATTGCAACACGTCTGAATATTTCACTGAAGCAATCTTCCTCTTTCCAAATCCCTCTCTGACAAAGCGATCATACATATACTTATAATTGCTCATAGTAGTTCTTCTAAGCTCTGACTTAGTAGATATATATCTGTCAAATACAAAATTGATCGTCGCACTGCCAGCTACATATGTATCTAAGCCATCCAGTTGATCTTTAACGAGCTTTTCTTCTCTTTCACGAAGCTCTACAATATCTTTAGAATATATGCTTCGACGTTTGCCCTCCGGATCTGTATAGGTATACACATATTTTCCATCACAGCTACGTTGAGTTTCGCCCTTTCTTAAAACCCTCCCTTTATTATCCTTTCTTGATTGTGCCATCTCTACTCCTTTCATATTAAGGAAAGAGATTTCGTATTAGTTGCTCCGGATATTATCTTTTTCATACTGCATATCAATACCCTTTTGCAACACTTGCGATATAGTCATGTCATGTTTGGAGGCATATTCTTTAAGCCTTGAAGCTTCCTCCTCAGTCAGCTTTAATCCGATGAAATTATTCTTAGGATTTGCAGACTTCGGCCTGCCCATTTTTGCCACAATATACACCTCCATTCATTACATAGTTATTATACTTTTTGTTTAACAAAAAGTCAACACATATTTTCCGTTATACGAAAACTCTTTCCTGATTTAAGCACCTTATTTAACCCGAAAGGATTCAAGGTATTTATCAAATGTGTCCAAATCGACCAATACCAATCGGTCTATTTTCAAAACCGCTCCAGCGTCTTTCGCCAATGCCTGAAATTTATTCATGCCCATGCTATACATTTCTGCCCCTTCTTTATAGCGGACCAGTCGTTTCTTATTAATTTGCTTAACCATTCTTTGCATCTTTTCTCCCCTCGTTCTTTCTTGATTGATCTACACAAAAATAGAGTTGAGTTTTCCCACAGGCAGCCATAGTATAAGCCGTGCCTTTGCAGAAAGCACAATCGAGAAGTAATCTCATCGCGCAGAATCTCCCAAACTCTGTTACGTCCAAATATTTATCGCTCGTACTTTTACTTCAATATCGCACCGGATATTTCGTCGTTTACAATGCCCGACACTTTACGACATGATGTCGCAAAGTGCCCGGCACAAGAAGTCATGGCGTATTTGCCGTATGGCTCCATTCCCTCCCAAAACCTGCAGGAATAATATTTAGTTGTCAATGTGCGCTACATAACAATCTCGGCTGTCAACGTAACAAATACTATGCGATCTTGAAATCCAAAACTTTAGTAATCAGCTTCGTTTCCAACCGTCTGCGCAGCGTTTCATCTACACAATAGTAAGAATTTCCATATTCATCATGGAATTTCCTGATCGAAAGCTTCGCAATATACCCCTCGTAATGCTTTAATACAGCCTGGATCGCTTCCACATTTCCCGAAGCTGCGGCCTCGATAGTCGCAAACGGCAGCAACCTTCTCTGTTTCACGTCTCCTTGTTTTTTCATCACATCAAATCCTCCATAATCTTTCTTAGCAATTCCAACGAACGTACTCGATGCTCACGGACGGTACAGCGTACCAGATTCATCTTTCTTGCAATCTCGGCATCGCTCATATCCATGAAATATGACAGTAAGATAACATCTCGTTTTCTTTCCGAAAGAGCCAGAAGCGCCTCCGCTATCAACGTATCTTTTACCTCAATATCATAATCCATAACACGAAACCACTGGTTTTCCACGCTATATTCATCTTCCGTGAACATTTGATTTTGTTCATGCTCCGACAGCTCCGACAACATCACTTCATGTTTTTCGAGATAAGCCATATGCCTATGATAATCTACCGCCTCCCCTTTAAGCGCCATTTTGCACAAGCGGTCAAATTGATTGCAAATCGTCATTTCATAATCAGAAGGAGATTTCCTCATAAGAGTTCACCTCCTTCCTATTCCACTGAGCAAACGTGAAGTTAATTTCTTTGATTCACTCCATGTCCCGAATGGACAATGCTCAATGGATTGTTCTGGAAGGAATTTTTTTCTAAAAATCCCATATATGTAAAAAGCGTCCCGATGGATCTGCTTCCATTGGACGCTATTTATATCAGTATTATTCTTTTTCCCCACAGAATTTGTGGTAAACTGTTCACTTTCCCAGACGTAACAGGCTGAAATACGTTCTTTTCCGCCTATTGCAGCCTCCTGTTCCAACCCATACGGTTCAGCAGGCTTATTCTCCAGTCAAAAAGACCTTTGATTCGTCTGGTTTGCAAATTATACCCCAACGCACCAAAGGATCAGATTATATATCCTTTGAACAGTGCGTTTTTTATATGCGCCGTTCTAAGTCCATCTTTACTAAAGGGAATTATATTCCATATATTTAGTGAATTATTATTGCATTTTCATTCTTGTTTGTGAACTATACACTGTATTTGGAGGTGTATGTATGGCAAGAGAAAAGCAAAACAATAAAGATTTGGGCCTATTCATCAAGAAAGCTCGAACCGACCAGAGATTAACCTACGAAGAACTTGCAGAAATGTCCGGCATATCCAGCCGATATTTGAAAGAGATTGAAAATCATGGAAACGTACCAAGTTTTTCAAAGATCCAGCAGATTGTGTGTGCATTAAATATTTCCGCTGATCCCTTGTTTTACAAGGAACAACATACAGATAGTCTGGATTTTAAACGGCTCCAAGTATATCTGTCAAAATGCACCGACGATCAGATTACCACAATTCTGGCCATTGTCGAAGCCTATCTTCGTACATATAAAACTTCCGTATAAAAAATAGCAATGGCCACTTGATATTTTTTGTAGAATGTCTGAATTTTTCTGAGTTATTCTGATTTTAAGGTGGTATGTCATTAAACATGCCACCTTTTAGCGAATATTATAACTTGCTTATCAATTTTGTTAGATTATTTCCTTTTTTAATAAGCCCTAACTCCCCAAGCCATTGAATTCCATCCATAATACCCTGATAATAGGCCCTCTGCTCCTCCTTAAAATGGCAATGTTCCAAAGCTTCAACATATTCGTTAATAAGACTCTGCTCTGCTTTGGGAAGGCTTTTCAAACATTCTGCGACTGCCGTACTCGCTTTATTTCTTTCTTTCTCCGCCTCTAAAACGTCCTCTGTGGAGACCGCATATTCTCTTTCTCCTGAGTCACAGCGCATTTCCTCCAGAAAACGGTTTACTGTTTCATAAAGCTCATTCATACTCATCCCGCCTTTCTACTATATAAGTATTTCATTTTACAGGCAGTATTATCAGCTCATGCCATAAAAAGAACAATAAAATTTTCCGATACTTCATCTTTAGAAGTATATTAGCAATTTTTCTCCGTAAAATCAATATATGCACTTCATCTTTAGAATGTTTGGAGATTGCAATGATCATATATTGGGATAAGAAAACAAACTCCAAAAATCGAATCGGGAAACGTGTAAAAGAATTGCGTGTGGAACGGAATCTCTCTCAAAGGGCGCTAGCTGAGCAATTACAACTCGCCGGATATGACTTCAGTGACCTGACTATACTAAGGATTGAACAAGGTTCACGCTTTGTTCCTGATTATGAAGTTGTCGCATTAGCAGAGTTTTTCCATGTATCATGCGAATATTTGCTTAACATGGAAGGCAAAAAAGAGCAATGATCTGCAAACATATTTTCATAGACCATTGCTCAAATTCTTGTTGAACCGATACCCCACTCCCCAAACCGTTTGGATATAGATCGGATGACTTGGATCATCTTCAATTTTATCCCGTATGTGACTGATATGGCTCATGACAATGTTGTAGTCCCCTTCATACGGTTCCTTCCAGATAATATCATAAATCTGTTCTTTGCTGAATACCTGTCCCGGATTCTGTGCCAGAAGCCGCAGGATTTCAAATTCCGTATATGTCAGCTCTACCCGCTTACCATGATGCATCACTTCTCTTTTATCGGATAAGATTATTAAATCGTCATAGTGTATTTCCGTTGACCGTAGTTTCTCCTCTATCCTGCATATCTTTCGTCCATTTTCTAGCACGGATAATATTGTATTTATCATATCTTCTTCGTCATCATCGAAAGACAATAATATAAGTTTTCCGATAATATCACCTTCATACTAAAACAACAATCAGCAGTCTTTAGTAGCACAACTTCATAACTGTATATGTATGGGTAGTATATGCCATAAAACCAAGCGTTTTATTTCTCGATTTTACTTTTGTGACTGCCGGATGCTGTAAACCTATTACTTTGGCAGGCTGATTTCACAGTATTGGACGGCAGATCCAGCACAACGCGATTAGCTGCCGTTCCGAGAGTTCCGTAATTTGGGTAGATATGCCAATCTGGGTGGTGTGACGCTACATATTCCGCATAATAGTCCACCGCAACTTTCGGTAAGTGAGAAGTGGCATCCTCTTTCGTTGAGAAACGGATATAGACCGCCGCACGGATAATCTTTGATTTTTGGAGTGTTGTCGGTTTTTCCTTTACATTCATTTGTACAATCCCCCTTACATCATGTCCTGTAATTTATATAATACCGCAAAAAATAACAGTCACCACAACTGTCCTCAAAACAGGCGGTAACTGTCCCCGAAAAATCAGCCTCAGTAAAAAAACATAATGCTTACGCTAAACAGAGACCCATTGTAATCGTATTCTATCGTTCCTCCATACTTTTCTACCGCAGATTCAATATTTAGTAATCCCCATCCATGTTTGCTCCGGTCTGCTTTCGATGTGTCAATCGTTCCGTCTTTGATCACCGGTGCCGAGGCACTACTGTTCTGCATCCGGATAAGAATGAACTGGTGGATTCTTCGGATCGTCAAAATAATTTCTTTCTTTGCATCCTGCTGACATTTCTCACACGCCTCTATGGCATTGTCAAACAGATTAGAAAATATCGTACATAAGTCTACTGGGTCGATCTGGCAGTCTTTCGGATATTCCGAATGTATCTGAACCACAATTCCTCTTTCTCTGGCAATCTCTGTTTTCCTACACAGGATATAGTCAACGGCTTCAATTCCGGTCTGGCGCTCAACACCAAAAGCTTTATAATTTCCGACAAGCTTCTCCAGATATTCTTGCGCTTCGGACACATGATCTCCGGCCAAATAATTTTGAATCGCCAAAAAATGGTTCCGCATGTCGTGATATAGCTTAGCGTTTGATTCATAGGCCTCTTTCTCTAAACGATAGTTGGTTTCCAGCAGTTGGTTTCTCCTGTCTGCATATTCCGCTTCCTGACGAATTTCCCATATGCGCAATGTCAGATACAAAATAGCCACTATCAATATACAGCTCAGCCCCAACAAGATCTGAGAAAAGTTCCATGCAAATCCAAGCAGATATTCCAAATGTATAACATAATAAATACTGCCGGCACTTCCCAGAATAAGACATATTACAGTAATGGCAAAACTTCTGTTTCCTGTACGCAGCACCTTTTTGCGGAGCAATCCGCCGAAGAACAGCACAAGAGTAACATCAGCCGCTTTGGCAAATGCAATAAGAGCAACACGTTTCCCATCAAAAGAAGTTATTTGCTGAACCGCTTCTGTCGTCTCAACTATGCCCACATGATTCATAGCAAGAAAGAGCATCATATCCATAAAGGACAGAAAAGCGATATATCCGACAGAAGCAAGCAGATAATCAGGGAATCGGCCTCGAAACAAGAGCTTCGCACCCAGGGCATAAACAATCACAGCATATATAAATGTTGGCAGACTAATCGACAGCTTCGCCAAATTCATTAGAATAACACCGAAAGCGACGAACCCTGCAACGATAAAAGTAAAACGTCCCTGCTTCCCCTTTGTGAATCTCCTGTCCGATATTGCATCGATCACGTAAAAGAATAACAGGACTTCAACCAACGATGCAAGCCATTCAAACAGTATTTGCAATGCCATCATATCTGTCGCCCCCAAAATTTCAGTAATACTTTTTTAAGCTCCGGAATACTCGATCTGCTGATCACAAGCTGACGATCATCCGGCAAAAGGACTCCGTTGTCATTCACCCCGATCACCTTTGCAAGATTTACAATACAGCCCCTATCAACAAAATAGAAATAATCCTTGTTGATTTCCTTAAATACCTGCGCCAATGTCTTCCGCACCGAAACTGTCCTGCTACCTGACAGATAAAACACCGTATATTTCCCATTCTTCAGAATGTACAAAATATCTCTGTAATTTAACTGTTCTACTCGTTTTTTCGTCTGAACCATATAAAACTCATTTCGTTCCAGACCATATAACTTATAAAAATCGCGCAGCGCCGCAGGCAGTTTTTCCTCTATCGCCGACTTAGGAATGTAACGGAATACCGAAAATTCGTATGCCTCAATCGCATATTCCAAATGTGAAGTAATAAAAATGACCGTTGCCGCAGGCATATGATCATGAATACTTTTTGCAATCTCCATCCCATTTGCTCCCGGCATTTCTATATCCAGCAAAAAAAGATTATAATTCAGGCCATCATGCAGATCATATATCAGGTTTTCACTCGACTGGTATAGCTGTGTTTTTATTTCCGTACAATTCTTTCTGAAAAAATCCCCAACAAGCTCCCCAACCTTTGCAAGTATCAGAGTGTCATCATCACATATCGCTACGTTCAGCATAGTAATGCCACCTCAAAATAATAGATTATAATGTAATATTATATGGAAGAGCCCGCCTATTTTGCAAGAAAATTCTATACAAAGCGGTTTCTCTTCTTACACTTTGGATACTATAGCGGAAAACTTACAAAGGCTGAAACAATTAATATCATATTTATTTGCTAAGCATAATTATGGGTTTCGTATTTTCAACTGCTACCCCAATTCCGATTTTCTCCCGGTCATTCAATACTTTCACCTGTCCTCCCGTCTCCCAGATGTACTTCACAGCTTTTTCCATATTATCTTTTCTTGTAAAGGCTTCGGGCAGTTTCTCCTGCTCCAAAGGTCTGAACATGTCTGAATCTGATCTGGTCATCCCCTCAAGAGTCACCATTTTATCCCTTGACGATATCAGAAATTCCGTCCCTTTTTCACAGTGGCAGGCAATGCCGTAGAAAAGCAGACACAATGCACGATGAACCTGCCTCCTGTCAATCACAACCGATACGTCAAATGCATTTCCCGGATCCACCCGCAGCATATATCCCTCTTTACGAAATGCATGGAACAGGTCTTCATATACATCAAGGCAAACCGTTGCAAGGTTAAACGGAGTTTTCGGTTCCATTCTTCCCATATCATCTTTCTTTTCCATAATCAGCTTTCCTCCCATCATCAGGTCTTTTTTCTCATCCATCTGCCAGAGCAGTCTGTCGCACAGGCCAATGCCCAGGCAGCACATCGCAATACCCGTCAAAATAATATCCAGAAACAGAATGACATTGTTCTGAACCATCCTCAGTTCAAATGTGCTGAAGCTTGACCGGAACAGATTCTTCCATGCGTTTCCCAGATTCCCCCATACTTTTTTATAAAATTCAAAGTCGGACCACTGCGGCGGAATATACTCTGCAGGAATCCCACGTATCCCTGTTATCCACAGTAAGCCTGAAAACAATACGGTACCCGCAGCAACACCTAAAACAGCCGCAGCTTTGTCTGTCGGCTTCCTGCTCTTTCTATGTTTATATAATCTTTTCCACACAAGCACATAGACAGACAGCGGCATCACGCAGAAAGCCAGCTTCACTGCAGCTCTGGCGATCCCCCACTCGATTTTTTCCAGTGAGACCCCATATCTGTTCCGTATCCGGTTCTCCAGCTCCCAGTCTCCTGTCCCGCTGCCGCCAGCCAGGGTCATACGTCCAAAACCCCCATTATAATCAGCAGACGCCTGGATCAGCATGGTAGGTTCCATCTTATCAAGTATCCCTTTTATTTTGTATTCCTTACCCTGATATATGACCGATTCTCCTGTCGCTTCCTCCGTGCCGAAAAGCTTCCATGCCGTCCCACTGTCAAGCAGACAGCCCTGCGTATCCCCGCAGTACGGTACAGTGAAATTCCCGGTCAGATATTTGGGCGTTCCGCATACCGTTACCACGCTGACCTTGCCTGTCCGCTCGACCGGTGCATGGATGGAAACCGTCTGGCCGTCCAGAAAATCCCACAATACCAGATCCGTCATTTTCCCTGCCTCTTCCGCGCGCATCGCGGCAGCGGTATCCATAGGCACTTTTTCTTCCAGTTCATAATACCGGATTCCGGAAAATTCCTTAAAAAGACCAAGCTGACCCAGACCCCGCCATATACCAATGACGGCAGCCATTATACAAACGATGGCCTTTATCTTTTTCCCCATAAGCCTCTCCGTTTCTTCCCCTTTCTTCTGCCAATCCTATCCGTCAGGAACGTATTTGGCTCCCCATCTTTCACGCGACTTTCTGCCTGACCCTGCTCCCCGCATCCACCGCCCGGTCCGTCCGGACAATAATCTCGCGGTCCGCAATCCCATCCGAAGAAACCGCGGCGTAATCGCTGTTCTGTTCAAGGATCTTAACACTCAGTTTTTCCGCCTCCAGATTTTTTCCCAGAATGCCTTCCCTCTCTTTCAACGCCAGGACATACGTTTCGCCGGACTCGATATGGATCGAGTCCAGTGGCAGCACGAGCGGATACTGTTCCGACTGCCTGCTGAAATCCACCGTCACCATGTCCCCGACAGCCAGGCCTTCCCCGTGTACCTCCACCGTGACATCCAGCAGGGAGGCATCCTTTTCATCATACGAGAGCTTTGTGATGGTCTGTCCCCTGATCTCTTCCGACGCGCCATATTTCTTTATAATGCATTCATCCCCGGCCGACAGGTATTTTTCCATATCCGCGCCAAGCTGTACCCGGAGCTGCTTTTTCTGCGAAGATACCGCGATTACAGCGGAAGCGGAAGACGGCGTCGCTGCCCCTTCTTTCACAGCGATTTCCCGGACCACCCCGGATACCGGGGAAGATACATTCCCGTTTTCATCCATATTATCGGTAGAAGAATCTTCGACCGCACGTATCTTTGTAAGCAGCCCGTCCTCATAATCCTCAATCGCAGCCTGGTATTCCGGTATGGCCTTTTCCAAAGCCTCCCTGTATTTCTTCTCATCATCCTTTCTGGTGTACTGATAGCTGCGCTCCCTGTTTCTTTTATAATCCCAATACTCATTTTTCGCGGTATCCAGTTTCTCCTGCAGCCTCTGGCATACTTTCTGTGCCTTCGCCGCCATACTCTCCGCGCGCCCGGCGTCACCGGAAAGCGAACCGATCCGGATCTTCTCTGCTGCGGCAAGATCGTTAAAATATTCCTTGCAGCTGTTAAAATACTCGTATTCTTTTTCCCGGACAGCAAGCTCCAGTTCATCTTCCTGAAGGTCGTCCTCCGCTTTCCAGTACCACCCTTCTGTCTTGGCAAGGTAACGCTGCCAGTCCTCATAAGCCTGCAGGTATTTGTCAGAAAGCCCGCTCAAATCCATGGATGCCCTCCTCTCCCATGACAGGAAATCCTCCCTGGCACGCGCCAGTTTTGTGTTTCCTGCCGTCATGAACAGCAACGCACCCTCCGCGACATCATCGCCTTCCTCCACGCAGACCTCCGTCACCTGCAGGCCCTCCGGTATCAGAACGGCAAACTCGCTCCCAGCCTCTATCCTTCCGGAAGCGCTGATCTCATGCGTAATCTTGCCTGAAACCGCTTTCTTTGTTTCCACGACTGCCGTCGTAACACTCTGTGCCGCCCGGGACACAAACGTGAAGCAAAGCATGAATATCACAAACAGGATACCCGCCTTTTTTATTCTGTTTCCCCGCAATTTTCAGTTTCCCCCTTTCTTTACGGATGACGCTTCAATCCCCTGTTCCAGGTATTTCTGTCCTGTCAGAAATACAAGCAGCGCAGGGAGGAAGATCAATACGGACACGGCAAACGCATATCCGATCTTTCCTTCCTGTATTTCCGGCAGCAGGATTGACAGCGGCCACAGGCTTTTTGTTTTCAGGAATGTCATCGGCTGCTCGATCATGCTCCAGCTCTCCAGAAGCCCCAGCACCATTGCCGAAAAGATCCCCGCCCTCCCAAGCGGCAGCCCGATATGCCGGAAGATCTGGAAGGAGCCTGCTCCGTCCAGTTCCGCCGCTTCCATCATTTCCGGCGGGATCCCGTCAAAGAAGCGGTACATGATGAACACCGGAAACGCGGAAAATGCCCCCTGCCAGATAAGCCCCCAGTGGCTGTCCAGAAGCCCCAGCTCCTTCAGTACCAGATAATCAGACAGCATCAGCACCTGAAACGGCATCAGCATCAGCGCGATGTAGACCCAGAGCAGCTGTTTCCTGCCCGGAAAGCTCCCCTTTGCCAGCCCCCAGGCTGCCATTGTCCCAAAAATCATCTGCCCGGCCAGTATCCCTGCGGTGATCTTTACCGAGTTCCAGAACATGACAAAGAATTCCGGTGTGTCAAGAAGGACTTTTACATAGGGCCGGATAGTTGGAAAGGAAGGGAATACCGCCATCCTTGCATATCCGCCGCCTTGTCCGAATACCGGCCCGAGGCAGCCGAGCAGCTCATCTTCCCCCATGACGGAACCGGCTATCAGGAAAAGAACCGGAAGAAAAAACAGCAGCGCAAAAAGAAAAATCAGGACCTCCGTACATTTCCTGCAATGTCTCATCTACCCCATCTCCTTCCCCCAGGCCCGGTACAGGCCGAAAATGAACACCAGGATCACCAGGCTGAGCAGAACCGACGCCGCCGACATCTTATCAAGGGCCAGTGCCCCGAACCAGTTGTTGAATAAGTGCTGCATCATGTACATACTGTCATCCGGGTAGCTCCCGGCCACAAGGTAGGCCTCGCGGAACACCTTAAAGGAATTCAGCAGGGACAGCACCGATACCGTATACAGGATCTGCTTCAGGTTTGGGAGCATCATGTGTGTAAAGACCCGGATCTCGTTTGCCCCGTCAATTCTCGCCGCTTCATAAATGCTCCCGTCAATCTGGCGGATCCCTGCCATCCAGAGGACCATGTTGTAACCGGTATTCCTCCAGAGGTAGCTGACGACCATGACCCCGAACGCCGCCGGGGAATGCAGCCAGTCTTTCCCTGCCCGTCCGGATAGGCCCAGCAACGCATTCAGTATGCCATGCCCATGGAACACAAGCTTCCACACCAGGGCGACCGATACCGCGGGAAGCGCCATCGGCAGCAGGAACACCCACTTATAAAGCTCAGCAAGCCTGCAGCGAAGCACAGCCACCGCGAGGAGCAGCGAGACCGCCAGCAGCAGCGGAATGCAGACTGCCATGAACTTCAGTGTGTTGGCGCCCGCCAGAAGAAACGCCTCATTTTGGAACAGCTCCCTGAAATTCCGGATGCCCGCAAAGGATTCCCCGGAATTCTGCGTGACAGAACGTCTCACCACATCCACGTAAGGCACAAAATAAAAGACCGACACACCTGCAAGGCTGGGGAGCACCCATAAGGCTCCCCGCCACTTTTTCACCCTTTTCATAATGTCACTCCGCCATATGGAGGCCAACCTTCTGCTCGATGCCGCTGACCGCATCCTCCAGCGTCAGTTCCCCGTTTAGGAAACGCATGCCCTGTTCTGTCACTGCATCCCGGATCACGGCATCCGTGACACTGCACACGGAAAGCTGGTCAATCACAGATTCGATCTTCCCAAACCCTTCCCTGCAGGCCTCGGCGCTGAGCCCGGAGTTTTCCGCTGTCCCGATCTCAGCCTCCTCCATCCCGTGGAACGCTGCCCTGTTCACCGGATAGGCGGTATCCTCAATTTTGAACGTCTCCTGACAGGAAGACGACAGGAATTCCTTCACAAAGGCAACAGCGGAAGCCTGGTTCTGGCTCTTTGCGTTTACCGCTACGATCTCTTTCGGAATGAACACGCCTGTGCTCTGTCCCCGCGCCCCGTCAAACGAGTATGTGCCGTCCTGCATCAGGCCCAGCAGTGTTTTGGAGAAATTGAGCGATTTTGAATGGTAGAATGCCAGGGACTGGCTTCCGCCGCTCACAAGCATCGGCTGCATCAGTTCCGCATTATCGTCCGAATAGACGTAGCTTCCGGTTACCGCTTCTATATCCGCCTCACTTACCCCTGCCTTCTGCAGGCCGTCTATCTCTTTTACGGTCTCCAGGAAATGTTTCAGCTGGTCCGTATCGATCTGTCCGGAAACCCCAACCCATGCGGGCGCACAGAAATCAAACAGGGATTCCAGCAGGCCCTCCCCATACAGGCCTGTGATGCTCGTCTGCTCCGGATGCTGTTCCTTCAATGACCTGACCACGTCCGCCAGCGAATCCAGGTCAACAATCTGCCTTATCATGCCCTCCTCGCCCGTCATGACCGGGAAGCAGAACCTCGCAGGGACTGCATAGACCGCCCCGTCGTCCTCATAGGCATAGGCGATCTTTTCATAGACTCCGTCTGCCTCCGCCACCTCCTGCAGTACATCACGCAGATCCAGCAGAAGGCCGCTCTCACAATACGGCTCCACCGCCATTCCATCCAGGATCAGGATGTCCGGCCCTGTCCCTGCCAGGATCTCCGTATTCAGTGTCTTTACCGCATCGTCTACCGTCAGTCCCGCTTCATCGCCCAGCCCGGTCTCCACCGTCACCACACAGTCCGGATGGTTCCGGTTCATGGCATTGATCTCCTCCTCAAGCAGGACATTCCGGTTCAGCGTATATACCGTGAGTTCCCCTTCCATCGCGGCTGTCCCGGCATCCGGATGGCTGCCGGCCTCCCCGGTATCCTTTTTGTCCCCTGCAGCCGTATACTTTTTCAGGACCACCTGGGCAGAACCTCCCTGGTCTTTCCGGTACGCAAGCAAAAATGTCTGGTCGGACAGTGCCGCCATGCGGTAAAACTCACACGCATCGTCCCCCATGGAGTTCGACCTGCCCTCGATCAGCTGCTCCGTAATGCTGCCCCCTGACGTATAGTGGTACAAGCCACGCCTGCAGGCGTAGAAGAAACCATCCCCCTCCGGATCCGGTACCAGAATTCCCTTTTTGTGGGAATTGAAGTCTGCAAGATCCTGGGAAAGAAGATGGCTGACCACTTCGTTCCCTTCCTGCATCTCCCCCTGGTATCCGTAATATTTAACCCCTTCCCCCGTGAGCGTTACAACCGCCCCGTCAACCGGGGCCGTAAGATAATGGTACTCCCCCTCCGCCGGTATCGTCCCCGTCACTGTCCCGCCCGCAAGGTCGATGATATAGAGATTACTGTCCGTGTCCGACGCCAGGAGCATTCCCTCATCCACAAAATCCAGCGCATAACATACCTGGCCCTCTGCAAAAATGTTTTCGACCCTGTTCTGTGTCCCGTCACTTGTCCGGATCAGGATGCTTCCATCCATGGAAGCGAACGCCATAGAGCCTCCCCTGCTGATCGCCGCAGCCGGACACCCTGCCGGAACTGCTGCAGTTTCCGCATCCGCACGTACCCAGGTCTCCCCCTGATCCAGTGAAGAATAGACATCCTGCCCCGTTACCATCCAGACAATCCCTCCCGCTTCCCGGACTGCCAGAATATCCGCTGCGCCATCCGGAAGCGGAATATCCGATTCCCCGTATTCTTCTGCCGTCCCCATCTCCGAATTTCCTTCCATGCCTGTTTCTTCCGCATGTCGGATTGAGTGATCATTGGCCGTTCCAGCGTTTTCCCCCGTTTTCTGTCCACATCCTCCCGACTGGATCATAAGTGCGAACGCCAGGCATGATATGGTTATTTTCTTTTTTAATACCCTGTTCAACATACTTCTGCTCCTCCCATTCTTTATTTGAGAACTTTCCTGCCCTGCATAGTTTCACCTTATCATACAAATGTCGAATTCTTTTCTAATGATCCAATAACTTTTTAGACATAAATTAGACATATCAATGATATGATACAGTTCTAAGCAGGCTTCGCGAAAATCGCACTACGTAAAAGGCGGCATGACGTGATAATTACGGTATGACACGATAATATGATAGAAAACGATAACCTGAATGGAGACTTTTATGAAAATACTTATTATAGAAGATGATGTGGACTTTTCCCGCTCTTTACGCGGCAGACTGGTAGAACACGGGTTTATGGCGGATATATGTTCAAATGGAAGCGACGGTCTTTTCTATCTGAAGCAGGAAACTTACCATCTGATCCTGCTGGACAGAATGCTCCCTGTTCTGGACGGTATGCAGTTTCTACAGATTATCCGGCAGCAGGGGATCATGACCCCTGTTATTTTTATCACCGGCATCGGTGACCTTTCCGAAAAAATATCCGGTTTGAACTGCGGAGCGGATGATTATCTGGTGAAGCCCTTCGTCTTTGAAGAACTCCTTGCCAGGATCAACTGCATCCTGCGCCGACCACCGGAATTGAAAACAGCGCGTCCGGTCTCACAGGGAGACCTGGTTTATCATCCATCCGAACAAAAGCTGTGCTGTGGCACAAAATCATGTGTCCTCACTGCAAAAGAGAACGCGTTATTTGAGCTTTTCCTGAACCACCCGAACCAGACCCTGACGAGGGATTTCATTTTCTCCGAAGTCTGGGGAAACGCTTCGGATGTCGAGGACCGGAATCTTGACAACTTTATCTACTTCCTCCGGAACCGGATCCGTTCCATCGAAAGCACAGTTATATTGAAAACGGTCCGTGGAATCGGATACCGGCTCGTAGTCTAACTTTTCACAGAAAGCAAAAGGGAAATGACCATGTATCGCAAACTACACCTCCAGCTGACATTCTTCTGCTGTACCGTGATCAGCACAATCCTAATCACAATGACGCTTTTCAGCCTTAAACTGATACGGGACAACCAAAGCCTGCGTCAGTTCGATGATTTTCAGAGACGCACTGCTGACATTTATGAAGCATTATCCGAACAGGATAATATTTCCCATGCCTGGCTGAAGAAATTAACCATTGAAAATGAATTCCTTATCTCCATACTGGATAATGAAACGCCGGTTATCTTTGATTCACAGAACGATAATTCTACGGATAACACCATTTTTGAGCTTGCGCGCGAAACCGCATGGGAGACTTATACACTTTCATCAACATCTGTAAAAGGCAGCGGCTATATGAAACATATAGAATTCCAACTGGACGGCATTGCCACAAAAAAATCTTTGGCATCGGTCGGATATATCCCTAAAAAATATGGTATTTTAACAGTAACCATACTCTCTTTCATCCCCGCACAGTTTTCCGGTCTTAATCATTTATTTCTTCCGATGATTGCTGCGGCGCTTGCCGCAATCCTGATACTGAGCGTCTGCTCGTTCTTTTTGATCCAAAGCCTGATCCGCCCCCTTATAAAGAATCATGAACAGCAGGTCGGTTTCTTTTCTTCCGCATCGCATGAGCTCCGTTCGCCTCTCACTGTTATCATGACATCGCTTCCACTGCTAAAAAATCCATCTGCTGCAAAGCGGGAGGCATCTTATACTCTTATCGAAAAGGAATGCTTCCGGATGAAAAGACTGATCAACGATATGTTTACCCTTGCCTCCCTCGATAATGGAGCCATCTCGATTCATAAAGAAAGCACCTTTATTACCAACCTTTTGATCGATTGCTATGAAAAGTTTGACGTCCTTGCCAGCCAGAAACAGATCCGGATCGACTTTGCTCTGCCTGATACACTTGTCCCGGAAGTCAACTGTGATCCGGATCGGATATCACAGGTATTCACAATCCTGCTGGACAACGCGATTACTTATACCCCGCAGGGCGGAGCAATCCGGATTTCTGTCCTATCCGGGGCAAATGCAGTCACGATCTCTGTCTCCGACAGTGGCTCCGGGATTCCGGATGAAGACAAACAAAACATCTTCCGCCGTTTTTACCGCTGCGATAATTCCAGAACGGATAAAAACCACTTTGGTCTCGGCTTAAGCATTGCAAAGGAAATCATCGACTTACACAGCGGAACGATAACTGTTACCGATTCCATACTCGGCGGCGCCGAGTTTACAATTTTGCTCCCTCTGGATAGTGGATAAGAAACCCCAAACTCGAAAAACAGTTCCATTGATCTCGGTCAGTCTAGTCTGCTTTTCGCTCCAGCAGTGCAATACAAGCCAAACAATACCCTACATAAATATAGAGCCTGCACTTGATTTCCTCTTCGGGAATAAAAGGCAGACTCTCAGGCTCTCTTATAATCTTTCTATTTGCTTAATATCATCCTTAAATTTACCACACCAATGCGGTTTTCCTTTTTACATTTTGGACAATACAGAGGGAAATTTACAAGAATTGTATCCTCATAGACCCTTATCTGTGTCTTTCCTCCGCGGTCCGGGCAACGTACCCATAAAGATTTTTTTTCATTCCCTTTCACTACAATGTACCCCTCTAATAGCATAGCTCTGCATAAAATATCTGGCTTTTGCTATTTTGAAACCGAATTAATACATAAAAGTGCATCCATCTTTATACGTCAATTCATTATGTCATGTCCCACAAAAAATCTCCAAGCAAAACCTCCAATACTGCAAAATTTTCCAAAAATACATATATATTCCCTGCATTTTTGTAATACTACAAAAAATACCAGTCACCACAACTGTCCCCGAAAAATCAACCTCAGTAAAAAAGCATAATGCTTACGCTAAACAGAGACCCATTGTAATCCTTGTTGATTTCCTTAAATACTTGCGCCGGTGTCTTCCACACCGAAACTGTCCTTCTATCCGACAGATAAAACACCGCATATTTTCCATATATGCCAAATCCTCTTGTGATCTTTCCCAGAAAAGCCGTAAGTCCTAATGACCTTTGCGGCGGTATGTACTTCCACGCCGCATACCAGGTGTCGTTCACACATTCCTCGGCGTCCTCACCGTTTGCAAGTATCTTCCGCGCAATCGAGCAGCAGAGAGCGTGATATTTCTAAGTCAGCAACCACCAGTTCAACTGGTGGTTTGCTATTAGCCCTCCAAAGGGCTAATATTACTGCTCGCCCCGCAGGGCGGTGTCGCAAGCATTGTTACTGGTCCGCTTATAAAGCGGTACTTCTGGAATCTTCTTTTCTCGATTCCTCTGCCTGCTCTTTTATATACTTCTGTACTGCTTCGTCTGTAATATTACCGATTGTCTCAACGTAATATCCTCTTGCCCAGAATGCTTTGTCCCATTTACTCTGTAGTTCAGGATGTCTGTCGTAAACCATTAACGTACTTTTCCCCTTCAGATACCCCATGAAATTCGATATGCTTATCTTCGGCGGTATTGCTACGCTTAAATGTACATGATCAGCGCACACTGCCCCTGCTATGATATCCACATTTTTATACTTGCATAGCGTGCTTAATATCTCTCGCACATCATCCCGAATTTTTCCGTACAATACCTTCTTGCGGTATTTGGGAATAAAAACTATGTGGTACTGGCATTTCCATTTGGTGTGTGATAAACTTCTATTGTCCATTTGGACCTCCTCCTATGCTTGAAAGTTGGCTTGCGACACCAATTTCATTGTAGCATAGGAGGATTTTTATTGATATCCTCACCGCTTCCAACTACCCTATTCTCCCCAGCATAGCTGGGGGATTAGGCTTTTCATTCAGCCATTTTAATTGCGTTCTCGTCTCTTTCCCAGAACAGATCAATGATCGTAACGTCATCCGGATAAGTTTCTCCATTTTCAGTTTTTCGGTTTTGTATTTGCCTTATTTCATTTCTGATGACTATGACAAAAACAGCTTTCATACTATATTTCGTATTTTTTCACTTCTGGTTATGCTTTTCCAAAAAAATTTATCATATTTCTTCTCAAATCGGCTTTATTATAAAGGGGATTTTTCAAAACTGAAAGAGCAAGTTACGCCAGAGCCGCTCAAAACTCACTTCGTAATTTTGGCTGCCTGGCATACTTGATGGGGATTACGCTCCCCATTCCCTCGTATACTGCCTATTTTAGACAAACGTGCATATTGGCTCCTGATAAAACAGTCGCAGCGTGATGATAAATCATCACGGGAAAGGAATAATTATGGCAAGACCAAAGAAAGCAAAAGAATTTACGCATCCGCACCGTGTTTATCTTAGATTGAGTGACTTAGAATATGAAATCGTTTCAAATTACGCTCAACAAGCAAACCTTACAATCGCAGAATTTTGCAGACAACAGATCGTTGGTAAGAAAGTCGTAGTTAAATATGAAATCGTTGCAGACGTCCCGGAATTAAAAAAACTGGTTGCTGAGTTCGGGAAGATTGGCAGCAATCTTAACCAGATTGCACGGCATTTTAACAGTGGCGGCATTCATTCACAGGAAATGCGCAAAGCAATCAACCAGAGTATTGCAAGAATCTATGAAATGAAATTTGAAGTTTTGAAAATGGCAGGTGATTTTCTTGGCTATACTGAAACACTTAACAAGTAAAAATGCAGATTACGGGGAAGCACAGCGTTATCTCATGTTCCAACACGATGAATCTACCGGAAAACCAATACTTGATGAAAACGGAGACTTGCTCCCACGAGAGGAATACTGCCTCGACGGTCTTAACTGCAATCCGTTTACCTTCGACGCTGAGTGTCTCGAACTAAATGCCAAATACCATAAGAATCAGAATTATAGTGATGTCAAGTCACATCATTATATCATCAGTTTTGATCCGAAAGACGTATCAGAATGTGACCTGTCTGGAGAGCACGCACAACAACTCGGCGTATCTTTTGCCAAAAAATATTTTCCTGGACATCAGGCTCTCGTTTGCACTCACACAGACGGCCATAATGGGAGCGGCAATATTCACGTCCATATCGTAATCAACAGTCTCCGTAAATTTGACGTAGCGCAACAAAACTTTATGGAGCGTCCGAGTGATTGCCGCGCCGGATTCAAACATCACCAGACTAGAAATTTATTGCTCCACTTAAAACAGGCGGTCATGGATATGTGCCATGATGAGAATCTTCATCAAGTTGATCTTCTCTCCCCTGCTGAAAAGAAAATAACGGACCGGGAGTATCGGGCAAGACTTAGGGGACAAACAAAGGTCACTGCAAATACCACTCTCTCCACAACCGGAACCGTCCCAATCCGCTCAAGTGAGTATCAAACGCAAAAAGATTATCTGCGTAATTCGATTGAGGAAGCCGCCAGCAAAACAGTCAGCTTCGACGAGTTTGAGAAATATCTTCTTGAAAAATTCAAGATCGAAGTGAAAATGAGCCGTGGCAGGATCAGCTATCTTCATCCGGACCGCAGCAAAGCGATCACTGGCCGAAATCTTGGCACACGCTATGAGAAAAATTACCTGATAAGCAGATTTGCAGAAAATGCTGCAGCATCACCCGATCTGCGGAATCATAAAATCCAACTCAGGCTCGTACTTGACCTTCAACAGTGTGTAAAAGCGCAGCAAAGCCATGCCTATGCCAGACGGGTGAAACTAACCAATCTCCAACAGATGGCGCAGACCATTGCTTATGTGCAGGAGCATGGTTATAACACCCGGCAGGATCTCTTGGCTGATTTTTCAAATGCTCAATCACAAGTACATGAAATGAGTGATACCCTGCGGGCAACTGAACAAGCATTAAAGAATGTCAATCAGCAGATCCATTTCACCGGCCAATACCTTGCAAACAAAGAAACATACAGACAGTATCTTAAATCCAACAGCAAAAAGCGTTTTCGGCAGGAACATTCTTCCGAAATAGCCTTATACGAAGCTGCGCGCGATACTCTAAAGAAACATTCTGACGGTGGACCACTTCCATCCATGAAAGCACTAAAGGAAGAAAAAGAAAAACTGGTTTCTTTGAAAGCCAGTCAATACGAAACTTTAAAAAACTTACGTTGTTATCAGAAGGAGTTAAAAACCGTCTGTTCTAACGTAGATATGATATTGGGAAATGTCTCTGCTCATAGAACAGATCAGCAGAAAACTACTGAGATTTCATAATTAAAATGCTATCTCCTTGTCATCCAGGTACAGGTGATAGCTGTCTGAATCATCCTTTATATTATATTCTTTCCTTTGATCTGACGGAGTAAACCTGATCTTGCAGAAAGGTTTTCTCTGTCCTATATCTTTGCGCTGCAGATAGGCAGATATATCCAATGTGGACGGAAAAGAGCTAAACTTTACGGCATGAAAGGCATTCAACTGGCACATATAGATAATTTCACGGGCAAAAGTCTCCCTATCCTTAATATCTTCACAGTTTGCCACAACGGTCAGACACTCATTGCCGTTCACTCTTGAACTGCTTACTATATCGGGCACACCACTATGGTCTTTTTGCTTGTCATTGAATAGCTTCGTTCCAGAAATACCGATAAAGACTACTACAACTAATAAAACCATGCCCAAAATCTGCTCTTTTCTTACCACTTCTTATCCCTTCCTTCGGCGGAATGGGTTCCGAAAACAGAACCTTTGTCAGCTCCTATCCTAACCCTATAATAAAAGAAATGCAAGGGGAAAGAGGTGAGGGAGTTTGATAAAATATGATAAGCTTTGGGCAACTATGAAAGAAAAAGGCATCACGAAATATGCCCTGCACACTGAATATCATTTCAGTAAGTCTCTCCTTTACCGTCTGCAGCACAATGAAGGCGTCAGCATGAACACCATCAATATGCTCTGCAACATCCTTGACTGCAACATCGAAGATATTGCCACCCATTACAAAGATTAGTTGCAGAAGAAATGTCGGCATTCAGATAATGGAAAGGGAATCCTATGCTCCATTTTCTTTCGGTTGACATTTCCCACACCTGCGCATATAATAAAGGCAGAAAGAGGCACTGCGACAAGCGGTTGGCTTCGTTTCGGTACAAATTTAAGTTTTACTTAAACGACCGTCACTTGCACTGGCGGTCGTTGCTTTTTACAATTATCGTAACGGTATACTTACCGATATGTAACGTAATCCGCATAAGCCTCACCCCCTTTCGGGAGATATTAGCCAACCGCCTGCCGCTTTGCAGTGCCTCCGCCCATTTAAGGGCATTTTTATTGTAACAACGCCTAAGTCCCTTGTCAATTAAAAAAAGACACCCAGCTATAAAATAGCCAGGTATCTTCTTTCAGGTCTGTTTACGCTCCATCTCCTGCTCCTCTGCCGCTTGTAGTTCTGGTCTGTTTCTCTTTGCCGAGATTCTGGCCTGCTTCAAATGCAGCCTGTCAAGAACCGAAATACGTTTCCCGATCACGCGCGGCTTCGCCGGCAGATTATTCATCAGCCCATCAATCATGTTGTAATTCTGCTCTCCAGATATTTCTGCGCTCCGAAGATACTCGCCGTTCTCATATGCCTTCTGCCAGTTTTCAAGTGACACCTTCTGCTCCGGCTGCGGACGGCTGCTTTCTTTTTCCCCTACGATCTGACTAATCTTAGCCCTCACAACATCATCAAAACCGTTGTGAACATCGTCTACGGCAATCCTGCCAGTTTCGTCCAGAACCACCCTGGGATCAGAAAAACCGCTGTCGGTTCGCTCCATAAGGAAGAATTCCCGGCCACCGACAACTATACTGTCATAGGCCAACCACATTCCTTCCTTTCCTTCTATCCGATAATCTGCCGTATCAATATTGATCAACGTTCCGGCTGATGATTTTCTGAAAAAATCCGGAAGTATACTGAACCCTTGTTTCTCCAGATAGTAAGATGTAATTGCATCATCTCGGTTCAGAACAAACACGTCACTGACGCTAAGCGAATGCCCCGAAAAAGTCCGTGGGAGCTTTCTCTGGAGACGTATGCGGATATTATCCGGCGAGTCAGAGGCCTCCAGCCTGCCCTCATACACTTTCCCGTAACTGCTTATGCTGATCCGTATACCCTTTTCAAGCAGCTCCTTATATGGCCGAAAACGCAGTTCACGGTTTCCCGGAATATTTTTTAGCTGATATACCGCAAACTGCCCGCGATCCATGCCTCAACCCTCCACAGGTTCCTGTTTATATGGTTCAAGATCGAGTGCAAGGAAATCCTGATCGGATATTTCGGACATTTTTTCCAAAGTGCTGTTAATCAGCGGAAGAATCTCTTCATCGTCCTTTACAAATGGAATCACGCCGCGGATCTCATTCATCGTCTGCAGACGGTTCTCTTTCTGGAACATTGCCATTATCAAGTTCTCATTCATGTCAAATGTCATCATAATTCCTGCTCTCCTTTCTTCTGGGCCTGTGTCTCCTGCTTCTTTTCCTGTTCTTTCAGCTTCGCCTGCCGCTCCCTGAGTGCCTCCAGAACAGAGCGTCTTTTTTCGCCTTTCAGAGTTACCTTTTCACCCGGTACTTCATTCGTCGCTGTTTCTTTCGGCTCTTTCTGAACCGGCTCTGCAGGAAGTTCGACGCTTCTTTCCTTTTCCAGAATCATTTCCATGTCAGCGATTGCCTGCTGTACCAAAGGGCTTTCCTTATAATGGGGGATTTCATTGATAATATCCTTTCTTACTATTCCGGCACTCATAAGCTCAAAATTCCCATCATAATCGCTGCCGTCATCCAGACAAAAACCGATCCCTTTTATCCCACTCAGCCTATTAGCAGGGATTTGGCGGTAAATCTCCATAGCCTCCTGCAATGTCGCTATGTTTTCATGGCATTCCCCCACCGAAGGAAATTCCATGCATTCAGCAACGTAAAAGCTGATCTTCGGCTCCCTATGCTCCGAAGCTCCGGTTCCATCATTAGCTTTTTCTGCCGTCAGCAGTTTCCTTCCCTGTTCTATCGCTTCTTTTTCCATAGCATCTACCTTTTCCCGGAATTCCGCAGCGTCAATGACTTTAAGCGGAGGATGCGTGTCCCCTGCGAAATCCTCCACGATCTCATTGATTGCCCGCCTGATTGGGAGGCCAGGCCGGTCAAGTATCCCTCCGTCTATGTCCGAAAAATCTGCATTGTAAAACGTGTAATCATACCCCTCCGGTATCGCCTGTATGAAAAAGTATTGTTTTCCCATCTGATAGGCGATCTCCGGGTCGTGTTCCTTCAAAAATGCATTTGCCTGTTTCAGCGCTTCCTCTGTCTCAGCATTTACCCATTTTCCACTCAATGAGACGGATTTTATGTCGTTCAGCTCCCCGATCCCATTCCGGCAGTTAATGAGCGGCATCTGTGACGGTGTATTTTCCGTACTTTCCATGCCGATCTGTTTGTCCAGATGGTTCGGGAGCGCCGCGTATGCTGTGAGTGCAGAGTCCAAATCCTGGAAATACTGATACTCCCGTTCTGCTTTCTCGCCATAAGCATCATTCACTACATAATATTTTGCAACGAAAGATTTCAGGTCCTTTCTCTCTTCTTGCTCCAGTTCTCCGATCTTCCCCCTTACAATCTCTATAAAACCATCAAGAACCGCCGGATGGCTTTCTATAACATAGTCAAGATGTATATCCATACCCCTGGCATCGTCTCTCAAGATCGGGATTTCCTCCGCCCATTCTTTTGTCCTGTTCGAGAACCTTCTATCCCACGGCTTGTACTGTACCGTACAGGCTAAGACGTAGGAAAGTCTTTCTCCGCCAAATTCCTCCAGGACTGAATCTGCCACGCCTTCATCAAGCCTCATTCCATCAAAGCCCCCACGTATCGCCAGCTCTACTGCTTCCTTGCAGGCAATGTTCAGCCGCTTTGAATCAAAATATGCGTCCTTTTCAGCGTGTTCCCTCGCGTATGTAAGGCTTTCCCGGTATACTGGAGGATATGTCTTTTCTTCCATATCTTTTAAGTCCGGCTCCCATGCAATTCCTTTGTCAGCAAGGTATTCCCGGATTGCTTCCATAGCGCCCCTGTCAAATCCGTTTTTCAGTTCCTGCGCCACCAGGTCGCCGTCTGAATTTAAAATTACAGCTGCAGCAGAGTCCCCATACTCATTATTCTGCATCAGATAGAATATCTCATCCTGTATCTCCATCTTGTCAACAGTATGCCATTGTCCTTCATGCTGCTCGATCTCTATCCCAGAAGTGTCCAGGGTAACCAGTGAATCTTCCCGTTTGCGGATCATATCCGCTTCATGCAGTCGTTGGGGAACAAAATCCGGCAGGTCCGTGAATCCCAGGCTGTCCACATAGTAAGCTTTCGTCTCTCCATCTTTCTGCATGACTATCACGTCACTCATGGAAAGGGAGTGCCCCGTATACCCGGCAGGATGGTCAATATTAAATTTCTCATATATGCTGTCAAGAGTGTCCTGTCCCGACAGTTTCCCACCATATACAAACTGGTAATCTGCAGCATCCACCGTCATGTTATGGGACTTGATATAGTCCGTCCCCATAAACTGGTATTCCCGTCCTTTTGTTGCTCTTGATATCTGGTAAATGGCATAGCGGTCATCCTTCCCGGAGAGATACAGGTTTTCGTTTTCATACCCAATCGCAGCCTCGGACATTTCCCGTTCTAATGCAAGATCCTTTCCCTCCATTTTCTGCAGGTATTCCTCAATCGTCTGTTCGCCTCCGGTAAAATTCAGGCCGTTTCCAAGACGCAGCCTCCCATTCTCCGGCATGGGGATCGGAACAGCTGTCAGCACCGTGGCGGCATGGTTGACGGCCACATGGTTTTCCACCGTGAGCGGATACCCCGGATCAAAGTCTGCTCCCCGCAGGTCATAACTGAATATCCCTTCAGGAAGCGATCCTTCCTCCACTCGTCCATTGGAGAACAGCGCAGGCACATCGAACAATTCTACGTTCTGGTACCGTTCCGGGCTTTCCGTCATCTCCAGGCCGGCTTCATTCTCTTTCAACTGCTGTGGATCTTCCATCAGCCTCTGCATGGAGCTTGTCATGTTCTCGATCATCTCGCCCGCCGTTCTCCTGATATTCTCCATAGACAGGCGAAGTTCCTCCATATCCCTGTCGCTGCTCCATCCTGCGATATACGGAAAGGAATAATCGGAAGTGTCCAGTCCGAAATACTGGCATACCGTGTATGCTACACTTTCTGCCTCCACTTCCTTTGTCATTTTGTCTTTCTGCTCCCCATTCTCCTGCATTATATCCCTGTCGTGCAGTTTTGCATGTGCCACTTCATGGACGGCTGTTTTCATTGTCTGAAGCTCGCTCATGCCCTCCCGGATCACAATCTCCTTATCCGCATTATGGTAATAACCTTTGAGGTCTCCAGTGGTCATGCCAAAGCGGATCGGCACCGGGGATACCTGGCGGACTGCTTCCATAAATACATCATAGTTTTCGATACTTCCCAGCAGCTCAGGTGTGTCAATGTGGGGAAGCTCCTCCCCATATGTCTGTGAGACGTCAAATACTGTCGCTATCCGGAAGCGCGGAACCACTACTTCAACAACCTCTTTTTCCGGTGTCCCGTCCGTTCCAATGACAGGTTCGTTCGTATCCGGATCAACCTTTTCAGTTTCCCTTCTTTCTTTTACCGGTGCAGGCGCAAAAATCCGGATTCCCTTCTCGCCCCTCTTAACGTGGCGGTTAAACTTCTTCTCCCAGGCATCGTATCCTGCAACAAGCGTCGCATCCGGTCTCTGCACTGCGATCAGAACGGAATTTTTGAAACTGTACCTGTGAAACTTGCCCATTGTATTCAGATAATCCTTATACATATCTGTCGTGAATATCTGTTTCACGCCTACCTCCAGACGCTCCGTGATCTCCTTCATCCGCTGTTCCCGGCGTGCTTTCCAGTCGCTTTGTTCATTCTGAATCTCCATATCTCCCTGTATATTCTGGTTGTTCAGTTCGTTATTCCCGGCCATGATAACCCTCCATAATAATACTGTCCCGGATGATCTCAACCGGGACAGTTTGCTGAATAATTATTTTTCTGTTTCAAATCAAGGTATTCAAACTCTAGCTGTTTACTGCATATACCGCAGCAAAGATAACCGCTTTGAAAAGGGGCATTTGTTGTGGTGCTGTTATTTTTGCTTGAAAAATTAACCCTGGGGCTGAGCCATAACATCTCTACCCGTTTTTTTCTGAAAATTTCAAAACGCTCACGATGGTCAAATATTCCCTGAAAATTAATAAGCATAGCAAATGGTTTTCCGATCTCATACAGCCTCATAATCACACGGTGCTTTAAGCTGTACGGTGGATTGCTGATAATATAGTCACATTCCGGAACGTCCATAGCAAAAAAATCCTGTCCCTCGTTAATATGGCTATGAATTACAGCAAAACCATAACGCCTAAAAACCTTGACATACTGGCTGTCCGCCTCGTCAAACGGACACCAGATTGTCGACCCTGCCCGTAATCTCTTAATAAGCGGATAAACCGCATACGCAGGTGTCAGATATTCATCATTCTTGTTAAATCGAAACTGTATCTGTGCCAATATATACTCCCCCCTTTAAAATGAAACACCCGCCAGAATGGCGGGCTTTCATCAATACTATAATTCTATTCCTTTACTGACTGCTGTTTCCGGCTTTGACTGCTGCCTCGAAGAAACCCTCTCCTGCGCCTGGTGCAACTTCCCCAGCACGGACGGCCGGCATATAGGATCTGAAACAAGGACCTTATCTTTCTGTTTTTCCATCCGTTGTTTCCATACATCAGCATTTTCCAGTATATGCTCCGTACAGTCATAGTGCTGTATTTTGTCCGATAGGACATCTACCGCCTTCACGTCGTTTGCATTTATGTGGGACACCGTTTCCTTCAGTTCCTGCAGGTCAAATTCCCCGCTGTCAGGCACTATCGCCACTTCATGGACAGAAGAAGGCAATACGTAAAAGTCCCTGCCCAGCACCTCCCCAACCCGGTCTAAAACCTCATTGTCCAAAATCAAGGCTGCACCATTTTTCAGGCTTCTGTTTGTAAGGCTCAAAGGCATTTTCAGTAAATCTGCCGTCTTAGCTCTTTCCTTCGTATCATCGAGCAGATTTTCTACTGGAAGGCCAAAAGACGAATAATAAAGTATGTTTACCATTTCTGCAAGCAAAGGCTTCCGGCGGTTCTCTGACAGGACTGCATCCCGTCTCAAGGTATCCATGTCAACGCCCCATCTTTCCATCAGTTCCTGTGTAACAGGCACGCACTCAAACCTGCCACGATCTTCCGCAACAGCAAGATGGTAAACAGCTGCAAAATCCCCCTCTCTGGAATACGCTTTACCTTTCAGATATTCCTCGTTGCGGTCCGGATCGCACAAGAGTATCGACAGCCTGTCTTTCACAGTCTCATAGTCCATGATCTCATTTCTGCTGATACGAAGCTCTGAGTTTTCATAACCGACGATCCGCCCGGCTATCATCTCTGTAATGGTATCTATGTCTTCGCCTCCCATTGAATATGCCAAATAGTAATCGTCCAAATATATTGCCGGTAATACATAGCTGCTTCCATCAGTCACGTTAAGTGCATTCAGCTCTACGTCATTCACTTCATAGGTCTTTCCTAAAGAGACCGACATATTTTTATATTCTGACGGCAGGCTATATTTCATATCGCCAGCGACATAGGAATAAAATTCTATTTCACTCATTCCCCACATGTTCATTTCTTCCTTTCCAAACCAAACGCCTGCCAATCATATTTTCTAAAAAACAGGCTTTCTGGTTTTCATTTTACAGCAAAACTTTCCCCACGGGAATACTATTATTCTTAATTCTACAAATCCAACTCCTCCTTTCTCCCCTTGCCATTTTCCTGCAGCGAGTTTGCGCATCTCTCTTTCGCCAGGTTCAGCTTATTGAGAATGGACGGCCTGTATGGGCTGTCCGCTATCTGTTCCTCCTGGACATCCTGAATTTCTTCGCAAACGGCAGCCTCCTGTGTGCCTTCATCAATACCTACGGCTTCCGGAGATCCTTTTTCATCCATGTTCAGAAGTGCGTTCAGCTCTGCAAGACGGCTCAGCTTTTCAGCAAGCTCCTGTTCTTTCGGGAATGGCTTTTCGACTTCCTCCTGCGCCGTGGCAAGTCTCTGCTGGAGTGTTGCCAGCTTCTGTTCCGACTCCAAGAGCTGTTTTTCTATTCCTGACAGGGCATTACTGATTCTTTGAAGATTTCCGAGTGCATCCTTTCCGACCTCTATCTTGTAACTGCACTCCCGTTTAATCGAAAGCATATAACTCTGCTTCCATGTATCAAACTCAGCATACAGAGAAAATTCCTGAAGCTGCCCGATCTGACCTGCCGTGCCTACTGCTTTAAGTCCGGCACAGGCTGCAATCAGCGCCGTACCTGCCTCTTTCCGGTCCGTATAGACAGTCCCGCCAATCGTCATTTCAAAGGCATCCTTGTCACGTCCGAGTACAGATTTCGCCGCCCCAGCATCGGACTTTAATCCTGCTATCCGTTCCTTGACAGCCGCAATCTGTTGGGGATATTTCCGTGCTATGTCTGTCTCCAGACGGTATTTCTGGCTCGTGTGGTTCGCTTTCATCAGCTTGAGCTTGCTTACCTGTATATCCAGATCCATCTTTTCCTTAATGTACGGATTCCCGGTTGCAAGCGCCTTGATCTCCGCATAAGACAGCGCCGTATCGTCCACATCCTCGCAGGCACGGACGGGGGATTTGCTCGTCATGATCTGCGAAATGAATTTCTGCTTATTCTCCAGGATCTGCCACATATAAGCGTCAAATGTGTTCTCCGTCACGTACCGGAAGATCTTGACTTTTTCGTTCTGGTTCCCCTGCCGCAAGATACGGCCTTCCTGCTGTTCCAGATCGGAAGGCTTCCACGGGCAGTCAAGATGGTGCAGGGCGACCAAGCGGTCCTGTATATTCGTACCGGCTCCAAGCTTCGGCGTGGAACCGAGCAGGACGCGTACCTGTCCTGCCCGCACTTTTGCAAACAGTTCCGCTTTCCGCGCCTCCGTATTGGCCTCATGGATAAAGACGATCTCCTCACGCGGTATGCCCCGTGCAACGAGTTTCTCCCTTATGTCATCATAGACATTGAATGTGCCGTCATTTTTTGGTGTCGACAGGTCACAGAATACAAGCTGCGTGGATCTCTTTCCCTCTGTCTCCTGCCATACATCAAAAACATTCTTTACGCAAAGGTTCACCTTGCTCTCCGGGGCGTCCGGCAGCATATCGTTGATCAGCCTCTGGTCAAGCGCACATTTCCTGCCGTCATTCGTGATCTTGAGCATGTTATCAATAGTTGAATCCACATTTCCCTTCCGTACTTCTTCCGCGCGCTCCGCAAAAGAGCCTACCAATTCCTTCTGTTCCTCGCTCGGTTTCAACACTTCATTGATATACTCCGCTTCCGGCACGGGCAAGTTAAGCATATCCGCAGTCTGTACATCGGCACTCTCTTTGAACAATGAAATAAGTTCTGGAAGGTTAAAAAACCGGGCGAACCGCGTTTTTGCACGGTAGCCCGTCCCCTCCGGTGCCAGCTCAATCGCCGTAACTGTCTCACCGAATGTTGCAGCCCAGGAATCAAAATGCCCCAGGCCCATTTTCTGGATAGTATCGTACTGGAGGTAACGCATGATCGTATACAGCTCCACCATGCTGTTTGACACGGGCGTACCCGTGGCGAACGTCACGCCACGACCCCCGGTGATCTCGTCGAGATACTGGCATTTCATAAACATATCGGAGCTTTTCTGTGCGTCTGTCTGAGAGATTCCCGCCACATTGCGCATCTTCGTATAAAGGAAAAGGTTCTTGTAAAAATGGCTCTCATCCACAAAAAGACGGTCTACGCCAAGCTGCTCAAACGTGACTACATCGTCTTTCCGACTCTGGTCATTCAGCCGCTCCAGTTTTGTCTCAAGGGTCTTTTTGGTCTTTTCCATCTGCTTGACGGTATAGTGCGCGCCTTCCTCCTGCTTTGCCTCGTCGATCGCCATCACAATATCGTCGATCTGGCGTTCAATGTTCGCGATCTGCCGTTCCCTTGACAGCGGGATCCGCTCAAACTGGCTGTGCCCTATGATGATCGCATCATAGTCACCCGTGGCAATCCGGGAGCAGAATTTCTTACGGTTTGCCGGTTCAAAATCCTTTTTTGTCGCGACAAGCACATTCGCACCCGGATACAGGCGGAGGAAATCGCTTCCCCACTGCTCCGTCAGGTGGTTCGGGACAACATACAGATTCTTATGTGAAAGTCCGAGCCGTTTGCTTTCCATGCCTGCCGCGATCATCTGGAATGTCTTGCCCGCACCGACACAGTGTGCAAGCAGCGTATTATGCCCGTACAGGATATGCGCAACCGCGTTTTTCTGGTGCTGCATCAGCGTGATCTCCGGCGTCATCCCCACAAAACGGATATGGCTGCCATCGTACTCTCGTGGACGCGTGCTGTTAAACAGTTCATTGTAAGTCCGGCAGAGCTTCTCGCGCCTTTCCATGTCGCTGAATATCCATTCCTTGAACGCTTCCTTTATCGTTTCCTGCTTCTGCTGTGCCAGCATGGTCTCTTTTTTATTCAGTACACGCTTCTCCCCGTCAACGTCCTGGACCGTATCGTAAATCTTGGTATCCCTGAGATTAAGGGCATCTTCCAACAGGCGGTATGCGTTCGCCCGGCCTGTGCCGTATGTGGAAGTAACAAGCGGATTCCCATAGCCGTCCATGCTCTTCCCGGAGACATTCCACTGGCCGCTGACCTTTGCGTATTGCACGTTGATCTTGCTTCCCAACAGATAATCCGGCGTCTTAAACGTCTCCCCCATAAACTGAGTAATGTATTCCGGATCAATCCAGGTAGCCCCAAGCCGTACCTCGATCTCAGACGCATCCAGGTCTTTGGGCTGTACCCTCTCGAGGCCCTGCACATTTACTTCATATTCCGGATGTTTTTCGGCAAATTCCCTCGCAATCTGCAGCTTTTCCCGGACATTCCCGGACAGGTACTCATCGGAAGTCTCCCATGCCCCGGTAACCGGATTCTTAAAAATGACACCGTGAAGCTCTTCCGTGATCTCGTCCTCACCCTTCCCGGCAAGCTGCGCCATAAAAGGCACATCCACTTTCGCGCGCTCACCGATTGAAACCGCAAGCGCTTCACTCGCCGTGTCCACGCTCGTCACCGGCTCCGGTTTACGGATCGTCCTTTTCGTGAAAATATCTGCCTTCCTCTGCAGTTTGCCCTCCTCATCCAGAATCTCCAGCGAACAGAGCAGGCAATAACTGCTGTCCTGTGAGAAAGCCCGCCGGTTCGCCGTGCTGCTGACCAGGCCGTGCCTTGCCGTGAACCGGTCATACTGGCTGTTCAGCCTTAACTGCAGGGCAGCTACATCCGCATCGCTTCCGTCCTCCATCTGGCACTTGATCAGCTCCTGCACCGTATCACGCATATCAACCATGCCAAGCACCCGCTCGGCTGTCGCAGCCGGAAGCTCCAGACGGTTCATTCTTGAATTCTCCCTGTAATACACGGCACCCTCAATGTTCGTGAAGCTGAAATTCTTGACATTTGGATCTGCAGGAATGGACATTTCTTCTTCATCCAGTTCCATATCTTCTATATCCTGCTCCGTGATCGTCCCCCGGATATGCTGCATTGCTTCTTTTAACTGCAATGCGAGATCCGCATCTGTAAACGGCTTTACCGTCGTCTCCTGCTTCCCGTACTGTGTACTTTCTGTCGTGATTTCACCGAGGACCATTTCAGGGTGTTCTGCAAAATAGGAGTTAATCGAATACCCTTCCGGCGTCGTGCCAAGCTCCACCCACTTTGGCTGCTCCAGTACAGTACGGTCACGCTTCTGGAAGAAAAGAATGTCCGCGACGACCCCTGTATTTGCATTGCGCATGAAAGCGTTGTTCGGAAGCCGCACCGCGCCGAGCAGTTCCGCCCTCTCTGCAATGTATTTCCGCACAGCCGGATTCTGTTTATCCATCGTCCCGTTTGAAGTGACTACCGCCACGACGCCGCCCGGACGCACCAGGTCAATGCTTTTGGCGATGAAATAATCATGGATCAGGAAGTTATACCTGTCATACTTGCGGTCATTGACTTTATACTGCCCGAAAGGTACATTCCCGATCACGCAGTCGAAGAAATTCTCCGGATAGTCGGTTGTCTCAAACCCCTGTACCGCGATCGGGTTTTTCTGGTAAAGCTGCTTTGCAATCTGCCCGGATATGCTGTCCAGTTCCACGCCGTACATCTTAATCCCTTCCATGCCCTCCGGCACAAGCCCCATGAAGTTTCCAACGCCGCAGGACGGCTCAAGCACGTTCCCGGACGCAAGTCCCATGTTGCCTAACGCCTCATACATTGCCTTAATGACCGTCGGGGAAGTATAAAATGCGTTCAGGGTAGATGCCCTTGCCGCCCGGTATTCTTCTGCTGAGAGTGCCGCCTTTACCTCCCCGTACTCCCCGTGCCATTCCCTGTTGTCCTCATCAAACGCCTGCGGGATACCGCCCCACCCGACGTAACGCGACAACACTTCCTGTTCTTCCTCCGTCGCAAGCCTTCCCTCAATACTCAGTTTCTTCAACAGATAGATCGCGTCCATGTTCCTGCGGAATTTTTGTTTCGGACCGCCCACACCGAGATCGTCATCCGTGATCCGGAAGTTGATGCGCCTGTCATCTGTTTCAGAAGGTCTCTGCTGTCCAGGTTCATGCTGCCGTTCAATCTGCTGCTCCGGTGTTCCCCCGTCTGCCCTGTCTGTCTGCTCAAGCGGAAGCCGGCGCTCCCTGCGGACCGCATTAATTTCATCCGCCCCCATGACGTGTCCTGTCAGGGCGGCGATTTCCTGACCGAATACCATCTGTTCGTCTGCAGCAATCTGCCTCAGCACATCGGCGATCAGCTGCATCTGCTCCGGTGGAAAATCCGGAACAAGCATCGGCGTCACGTCAAGACCCTGTCCTGCCGCTTCATAGATCACGTCTATCTGTTCCGGTGAAAAGTCCTCGAAATAAGCATCCGCACGTGCCATCGCTTCGGAAACAGCCTGCTCTATCTGTTGCTCAGCATTCTCCTGCCGTTCTTCCGCATGCTCTCGCGACTGCTCCAGCCAGAAGCGCACCGCATCAAGGTTTTCTACACGGAAAACCGGGTAGCGCGCCTCCTTCGCCATTGTCATATCCTGCAGCGTGGCTTTCTCATTGGCATAGTCCACAGAGTCAATCCGAAACTCACGCCCGCCGATCTCTATAACAGCACCGATCGGAATGTCCCCTCCAGAGTCCTTCTGCAAAGGCTCCGCCACTTCCCTGTCCTCAACAGCTTCTTTCGCATCCGGACGGTGGGCTAATACTGCCTGCCTTGCATCTTCGATCGTTTCAAAAGGCCCCGCACTCGCAGCGCCCATACCAATACGCTCATCATAACCGTAATGGTTGTAATAGGCTCCTCCCGGATAACGCAGGATAACAATATCTTCCACATAGCCGTCCTGCATGGCAGACGTGGACTGGAAACGTGATACAATCTCCATGCCCTGTTCTGGTACTTCGTCAAACGGAGTCTCCATGCCTTCGGCGCTTTCCCAACCGTCCAACCCATCTATGCCGCTTGACGTAGCAGGCGCTGTATCATCCACAGAGTCCACTTCTGCTGTTTCTTCCTGCTTCTCCGGCTGTTCCTGATCCGGATTCTGGCCGGGAAATAACCTGGCTGCCTCCGGCTCAAGCGGGACGAATCTGCCGGCGTATTCAAACAGCTCATTATCCCCCGGCAGAAGATCCTGTCCAGTTTCAAGGCAGCGGAACACATCTGCCTTAGAATTGCCGCTCGCTTCATAGAATTTCTCCCTTGACCACGGGTGCTTCGCCCACCCATATTTCGAGAACCTTAAAATGCGTTCTGAAACCGTGCCTGCCGTGGCAGCTTTGAAGTCAAGATCCGGGGGAAGCACCCCGTACGGGATAAAGTGATAGCCTCCATATTCAAATGTCCCTGCAGTCTGGACACTTGTATCCGGTTTTTCCTCCTGCTTATCCTTTTCAGGCTCTTCCAAATGTATTTTTTCAATAACGATATCATAAGGCAGGTTGTTCTTTTCCCCAGGATAGATAGTTACCGTCTTTCCTGCTTTTTCCCGCGCAGGCGGCTCCTCTGCCCCCATGAAGTCGAAAATGGAAAGCTGTCTTTCGACTGTTTCCGTCTGTGCTTCTTTTTTCTTCACCGGGAAGATCGTATATGTCCCCTCAATGTACTGATGCACAACAGAAAGCGTCTCTGCACGTTTCTCATAATCTTCATAATCAAGAGGAAGCGAAGCAAGTGCAGCATCCATTTTTGCCACCAGTTCCTCTGCGTAATACGGTTCTTGAAGAAGACCCGGCAAAGTTTTACGCGCATTCTCATTAAAAAAATCTTCCTGATAAGGTCTCTCAATTTCTTTTGGCATACGAGAATAAAAGCTAATGATCCGATCTGCGATTCTTTCCCGTTCATAACCCGGCATACGAAAATAGTCGTTGCTTTTGAGGAACCTGTCATTATTAATCAGGTAATCTACTCGCTTTGCCACCTTCGGCCATTTCAGCACGACCTCCGCGTCTGGTGTTCCGTAGTCCCCTCGCGCAAGCTGCAACCCTTTACCGCTATAATTGGCAAAGGAATCGTCTCCCCTTGACAGCGCACCGCTGTGCCCGCCAGTGCCATACAATTGTTTGAGAAAATCTGCTTTTTCCTTGTCAGATTTATCCTGAATAAAGAAAGCGTATGTGGCAAGCAGTCCGTCTGGATATGGCCCACCTTTAGCAAGGAAAGCGTCAATTTCATCCTGTGTGATGAATACCGGATGCTCCTCCCACACAAATCCTTCCCTCGCCTGATAAGGGACCGCTTTTTTGGCCAGTTTCCGTAACTGCTCCAGTACCTTATCCGGGCGGTAATATTTGAAGCGCATGATACTCCTGTCTTCCCCATAGGCATCTACAAGTCCCTCCATACGTTCGATCAAATCCTCAAGATACTCCGGCTGCGCAAGCATCTCAGAAACCCTTTCTTCTGCATCCGGAAATCCTAGGCGAAACGGTTCTACATCCGCAAAAACCAGCTCTGCAACGCCTTCTCCCATATCCATTTTCATAAATATCAGCGTGCTTGCATGTTCTTTCAGTGCGTTCTCCCTTGCCGCATCCAATACCACCTGTGGAGCATATTCCCCTTGCCTGAGAAGCTGCTGAATCCTCCAGGAGATGTCAGCCCATGATAAAAATACCTTATCAAGAATCTGGTCAGTCACCGTACGCCCCACCGCGATCTGCATACCAAGCTCATCGAACCAGACCGAGTATTCCTTGCCGCCAATTTCCAGTCCTTTGCCGCCTATCCCATACTCCCTGCGCACAAAATCTGCGTATTCTTTTGAACTCTGCTCGATCATGAAATTGTAGATAATACGGAGCTGGCTTCCCTTTCGGTTGCCTCCTTGCCTAAGTACTTCATCCACGACGTCAGAAGGGATCGAAATCTTCCCCGCATAAAGCGCCGCCACATGTTCTTCGATCTTCCTGATCTGTGCATTTGCCGTAGGTAATTCAGGCAAAGATAAAGCAGAGGCAATTTCCACCTCTGCTTCGCTCAAATCCTGTTCACTTGTTTCCTCGGTCAGATGTAGACCAATTCCGCCAAGATGCTCTCCTCCGCCATCGCTGTCAGGCTGTTCATGTGCGCTGCCCATGCCATCTGGTCTGCCGCCTTGTCCGGTGCCGGGTACTTCTCCAACAGCTTCTTCACCGAGCCTTCCATCCTCTCCTGCGCTGCTGTCTCGGTCGCCTGCAGGTGCCGGTTCAGCTTCCCGGTCAGCAACAGGCTCTGATACAGATTCTTTTTGTTCTCCTTCAGATATGTCCTGCGCAGCATTGCGTATTTCCCTGTCACCGGGCTCTCCGTCTGTACGGTCAGGTTCGGAAACAGGTAATCTCCCTTGCGGTGGTAGGTCATTTCCATTGCTTGTCCCTCCTTCTATGTTTTTGCTTTCACGCTTTAAAGTGTTAAATTCATTATAAACTACTTCATTCCTTTTTTCAATAGTTTCTTCAAAACTTTTTTTCTGCTCCTCAATGGAAATGCGCCGGACCGTCCTTCCAATATCCTTCAGGACAGGCTCAGCAATCTGGCTTGTTGCATTTCCGAGGAAAGTAAGCACAGACAGATCATTGAAATCTGTAATGCCGGAAAAGGCTGCCTCATCGAGCCTGTCCAACGGATCAAGCCCACACCGCCTTGCAAGCATGTAATACGCGCTATTTGTGAGAAGCTCCCGGAATTCCACCTGGATACTGTATGCGTCAAGCTCCTCCAGAAATGTACCTTCAATTTGCTGTTCAAGCCCGTCCATCGCTTCTTCCAGGCTATCTTCCGCCATATCACTCGCGACCTTCCAGAGCGCGGTATGCAAATCGGATACCCCATCGTCCAGTCCGTATGTGTCTGTCAGGTGGTCAAACAGCGCCCCTTCCTGCCCTTCCTGCCCTCCCTGCCCTTCCTGCAGTTTCCACAGATACAGCGGTCTTGCACCGCGCACCGCATGGGTATCCGATACATCAAAAACATAGCGGAGTGCAAGACGCGGCCCTGTCTCATTAAGCAGCGCGATCCCTTTTGCGCCCCGGTTCACCCAGCGGAGCATTTTTTCATTCCAGACTTCCAACGATGCACACGCTGTCGCGTCCGGACGCTGCGCGTGGATCAATAGCGTATCTGAAAACGGATAGCGGTATAGTTTCGCCGCCGTATCAAGATACCCCATCCAGTCCTGCGGAGAAGCACTTACGCTTTTCGCCGTTTCCGACGCAAGGAAACGGATGTCCCTAAGTTTTGCCATATATCAATCTCTTCCTTTCTCAACAAATTCCTCCTCTCTGCGATATAAAAAAGTGCATGGAAATAATTTATCCATACACTCTTTGATACTGCATCAAGAAACTTTTTAATTCAATTATTCTGACACCTGGACACTTTAGTAACATCCAAGCTTATTCTACTCTTTAATGAATGTCACCCTACTGCATCTGAATCATCTATAACCCCATTATTTCTGCTCCCAATCAGAGTCCCTTCTCTATTATAAACATCTCCTGTTTTTGGATCAGTGTATGAATCCTTAGGCGGAATCCAGACTCCTGAGTTGGTGACTCTCCCGAAAAGCTTTTCCTTTTCCTCCTTATTTTGAGGAATTGTTTTAGTTTTATGAGGCACCTCTTGATTAGATGTTCCCTGTTCTGTCATACTTTTTGACTCATTTTCTTCGCTTTCTAATTTTACTGCAGATGAATCTTCCCTGTGAACACATCCACATAATAGACAACCGACCAGTACAGCAAATACGTACATTTTTATTATCTTAGTAAGTTTTTTCATCGTGAGCCTCCCTGTAAAATTCCTGTCTTTATAAAATGTGGTCTTTGCAATCATCTAGTGATAATAATTATTATTTGTTAAATATATATTATCATCTAATATGTTTTTTGTAAAGCTATTTTCAAACATTGACAGTACTATCGTTTTATTATAGAATATAAAATAATTCAATTTGAATATTTCATGAGGAAAAAACAAAATGAAAAATAATCTACTATCTCAAGCTGAACAGCAGGTAATGGATGTATTCTGGTCTGTTGACACTCCATTAACAAGTGTGGAATTGTCTAAACATTCGACCGAGAAGGGCTGGAAGTCAAGTTACATCTACATCCTTATACGATCGCTCCTAAAAAAGCAAATGATTGAACCTTGCGGCACTTTACAATATGGCACACAATACGCGCGTCAGTTTAAGCCCATTGTTTCAAAAGAAGAGTATGCAGCTCGGCTCGCACTGTCCATAAACTTGGATCACAATTCTGTTTGCAAAGTGGCTGTTTCACTGGCTCAACAGACCTCGTCGGATACTGCAGAAATTGTGAAACAATTGGAGGACATCATTCAAGAATTTCGCAAAGAAACATTGAGGTGAATAGATGAAAATTACATTTTTCTCATGCTTATTTGCGGTATTATGGAGCGATTTGACGCTTCTTATTATTCATATGCTTCGGAAGAAAATGTTCCTTGCCAGCGCTGTCGAGGCAGTCTTATTTCTAACTACTTATACACTCTGCATCTTTAGATTAATCATTCCTATTGATTTCTCTTTCACAAAAGGTATCCCATTTGGAGGATTATTTGCATCATTTTGTGATATTATCTTTCTTCAAAAGAATTTTAAATTGTTTTCATATTCCTTTTCTTGGTGGAATATCTTTTTAATTGTCTGGGGAATCGGTGCCCTTATAAGTTTGTTTTATTTTCTTGTGCGCTATCAGAGATATATGAAAGGAATCAATCTCTTAAAATTATATGATCCAAAAAGAGTCTATAAACTGTTACCCAAACTTTACACCCACCTTGGCAAGTCGATATCTTGCACGGTATATTGTTCTCCTTCTATTCAGGTTCCCTGTGGAATCGGTCTTTTTCACAAATATATCCTTTTGCCTGATATTAACTATAGCGATAAAGAGCTTTCTTTCATATTGACACATGAGTTGGTACATTTTGCCAATGGGCATCTTTATTTTAAATTTGTTTATCAACTCTTCACGTGTGTCTTTTGGTGGAATCCTATTCTATTTCTTCTTCAAAGTGACTTTTCGCATCTTCTTGAAATCCGGTGTGATGCATCTGTTACAAAACACTTGCCCCCTGAAGATACAATTGAATATATGAATACTATTGTACACATTATTCAAAACATCCATATTCCAAAGCATCCCAAAAAGAGAGCCGAATCCTCAGTTTTCCTGGCAGAATGTACTGTTAATGGATTTGAACAAGAACGCTTTCATATTCTTCGGTTGCAATATAAAATGCGTAAAATGCTTCCTTCCGTATATATCATAGCACTCATTACCATAATGCTTTTTTTATTCTCTTATGTAATAATTCCGATTCCCCACTATGAGGCACCTATAGAAGAAATCGAACAAGACGGCGCTATATATGTAGACCCAGCAAAATCATGGATTATCCAGAAAGAAAAGGACTACTATTTTATTTTCAGTGGAAAAATCATCCCAATATCCGAATATGATGCTGAAAGCTTGGTAAAAGAAGGTTTTAGTCTCAGAAACTAATACGCAAAATTAATCATTACCGCTTCCAGTATTTCTCCTGTGCAATGCCAAATTTACGTCTATATAAAAATAGTGTTCTTCGTCTTGTTCGATTCCTATTTTCGCATTATATCAAACATGCGCTATTTACGAGAAGATATTTTACCTTTTACGATTTTTCTGATTTTTCTTTGGAAACTCCAGCTTAAAGTTCGCCCGCCCATCAGAAGCCTCCATGAGCAGATCCGCCGTAAAGTTCCTTCCCTTTTTCTGCGAATAGAAATCTGTCACACGCGTCCTCCCGGAAGATAAAAGTTCCTGTGCCATGTGTTTGTCGATCGTCTTTCTCATGCCGGTAAGGTATCGGCTCTCTTTCCACAGTGCAAAGGCACACTCTCGGTTGGCGCAGTAGAAATTCTTCTTTCCTTCATAGACAGGGCTTCCACACACCGGGCAGACGCCAATCTTTTCCTTCGGGTGGAAACGGTTCAGTTCCTCTGCCGGAATCTGGCTGCACTCCGCAAGCATACGGTCAATCAGTTCCATGATCTCCTTCATGAATACCACCCCATCAAGCTGTCCCCGTTCCATCTGCAGCAGCCTGTTCTCCCACTCTGCCGTCATGGACGGTGATTTCAGATAATCTGGCAGAACGCTTACAAGGTCACATCCGTCTTTCGTGGGAATGATCTGCTTCCCTTTGCGCACGGCATAGCCGGATCTGATCAGCTTCTCGATGATACCGGCCCTCGTTGCCGGCGTCCCAAGCCCTTTCTTTTCCGTATCCACATCAAATTCCTTGTTCCCGGCCCTTTCCATAGCGAGCAGGAGCGTATCTTCGGTATAGGGCTGTGGCGGCGAGGTGAAATGTCTGGTTTTTTCCATTGAAACGTGTGGAATCTGCATCCCTTCAAAAAGCTCCGGAGGAAAAACACTGCCCTCAGAATCCGGTCTTTCCCCGTCACGGTTCCCCTGTCGGTATTCTTTCCGGAAGGCATCCTCAATCTGTCGGAAACCGGCCTGCAGAACCTTCTTCCCCTTTGCCTTGAAAGCGCTCCCTTCACACTGTACCTCGACATCCGTATCCTCAAAAACATGATCCTCCGAAACCGCCTGCGCAAGCCGCTGCGTGATCAGTGTCAGGATATTCCTCTGCTTTTCGGGCAAGCTGTTCCAGTCTTTTCCCATTGCTTCCTTTGTCGGGAGCAGCGCATGATGGTCAGTTACCTTTGCATCATTGATGATACTATCCACATTTCGCCGGATGCAGCCTGCCGGGAGAAACGGAAGCACGGACGGCAGTTTCCCAAGCAGCTCGTATGCCGTCAGCTTCATGTCCGAAGTGATATACTGGCTGTCCGTCCTCGGATATGTGACGAGCTTTGCCTCATATAATGCCTGTAGTTCCTTTAACGTCTCCTGCGCCGTATAACCGAAAAAGCGATTTGCTTCCCTCTGCAGCGTGGTCAGGTCGTACAGTTTCGGCGGCGCCGTCTTGCGCACCGTCTTTCTCACTTTGCTTACCACCGCGGGCTTTCCCTGGCAGCGTTCCACGAGGGCGTCACATTCAGCCTCGTTGTCCATGCTTTCAGACAACGCCAGTAACCGGTTCCCGGATAAAGCAGCCTTAAAAAAAGTCTCCTTCACAAAATTACTGATCCTGTCCTGCCGCTCTACAAGCATCGCAAGTGTGGGAGTCTGCACACGCCCCACCGACAGCTTCTTGAAATATTTCGTAGTGAAAGCCCGCGTCGCATTCATGCCGACAAGCCAGTCTGCCTGCGCCCGGCAGATGGAAGCCGTACAGAGATCCGCATACTCCTGCGCATCTTTCAGGTGTTCAAAGCCTTCCCGGACTGCCTGGTCTTCCATTGAACTGATCCACAGGCGTCTGACCGGGATACGGCTGCCCGACAGGTCATAAACCCGCCTGAAAATCAGCTCACCTTCGCGCCCGGCATCGCAGCCATTCACGACATATTCCACATCATCGCGGTTCAGCAGCCCCTTGAGGATCTCAAACTGCTCCTTCTTCTCGCCTGCAATCACAAGCCTCCACTGCTCCGGAATGATCGGGAGGTCGGAAAAATCCCATTTCTGGTACTGCTCACCGTACACCTCCGGCATGGCATATTCTGCCAGATGTCCGAGACACCAACTGACAAGTATATCTTTCCCCTCCAGATATCCGTTCTTTCTGTTCCCTGCTCCCAAAACCTTTGCCAGTGCCATCCCGACACTTGGCTTTTCCCCTATCACTAGTATCATTTTGTTTTACCCCCTGTCTTTAATCATTGTCTGGATCATCATCCTGGTCGTCCCGGATATATGTTCCGTCATCGTAGAACTCAAGATCCTCGCTTTCTGCACCTTCCCCGGACTTCTTCGGTTTTACTACTTTCATATAGAAAAACAATGCAATCAGGATAGCGATCAGAATGCCGCCCCATAAAACGGCCTGACCGCCCATACCTTCCTGTGCTGGTTCCGTCTCCTGCTCCGTCTCCTGCAAAGCGGGAGGCTCCGTCTCCACCGGCTCAGGTTCGGTCTCTGGCATCCAGACCGTCGGTGCTTCCGTCTCCGTTTCGCCCTCCTGCCCTTCCGGGATGAACTCTGCAAAGTCGTCCTCGTCGATCATGGAAAGCATATAGACATTCTCCATATTGCTCGAACGGTCAATGACCAGAAAGAACGTATTGCCGTTCTTCGTCTGCACGGTCAGGAATTGTTTCGTGTCGTCGTTTTCCTTATCATCCACGAGCTGTCCATTCCCCGGAATCGCAAACGGCGTTGCCTCGGTTTCCGGTTCGGTCTCCCCGATGTAAACATCCACATTCTCCTCCATAGCCGTCTCGTCCACAAAAGCAGAAACCGTCATGCTTCCGCACATCATACCCATTGCCAGGACTGCCGCAGCAATCCATCTGATCTTATTTTTCATTGTCTGTTTCCCCTCTTTCTGATGCCCTTTCTTCCGGCACCGTTTCTTTTTTTGTCTCGCGCGGCTGCCTGCTTCTTCCCGTCACGGCATCCGCTGCCGCTTCCACATCCTGCAGCCTGACCGTCCCTGCCCGAATCCCTTTCAAAACGTCGATCAGGTCACGGCCAGTCAGTTTCAAAGTCCGGAATGCCCGTATGATCTCCGCGTCCTCTGCCTGTTTCATTGCAGTATTCAAATCTGCAAGCCTCGCCTTATAGCCCTCCAGTTTTGCTTCCGTCCTCTGGATCTCGCTGTATATACGCTCAAGCCTGTCCCTCATTTTCCTGCCTCCTTTACTGGATTCTGCCAAACGCCATGAAATGCTCCTGCCAGTATGAGGTCGCGATGCTCGTATACTGGATCGGATTCCCGCAGTGTATCATCATGTTATTCCCCACATAAATCCCGACGTGGCTTGCCCCCGGCGTGTTATATGTTCCCTGAAAGAAGATCAAATCCCCCGGTTTCGCCTGTGCCGGGGAGACGTATGCGCAATAGCTCCGCAGGCCGTCAGCGGTCGCCCTTCCGACATTCCATCCATTTCCGCAGTTATTGATCACCCAGCTTACAAACCCGGAGCAGTCAAAACTCGTGGAACGCGACGAACCTCCCCATACATACGGATAGCCGAGGTATTTTTCCGCTTCCTGGATCATATTCGCAAACTTCCGGTCAGACAGCGCCTCCGCAGGAATCTGGTATCCGAACCCGTCCCCACCGCTCGGCAGGGCGTTCATGTCAAACAGGTAATCCCTGTGTCCATAAGTCGTGTTATACAGGTCATAGCGTTTTGTCTCATTCTCATCCATGCGGCTTTGCAGCACAGCATCAAGGCTGTGGTTCGTAACCGTCACATCCAGGCGTTTTACATTTCTTGTACTTGTTACTTCCACCTCGCGGCTTCCGTTATCATCTGCTATGTACGCTTCCCATGTCTGGTGCCCATGCGCTGCCGCCGCCGAGTGGTCATCATAATAAACATCGAACTGGACACCGTACTGTGCAAAGCCGCCTGTATCCTCCACAACATATTCCACACCGTTCATGATTACTTTTGTCCCCATCGGCACGAAAGGATTTGACGCATCCACCGCTATCGTATGGTTAGCGGTCGGATAAACCCCGCTCGCAGTCGGACCGCCAGACCAGATTCCGCAGCAGATCGGACAACTGCAGTATCCGCTTGTCACAACCTGTCCCAATGAATCCCCGACACGCACGGTCCGTGTTTCGGTCACAGTCGCATCCTGCCCGTCCGTGGAAAGGCTGTACTGCTGACGGAAGATCTCCTCAATCTCATCCGCCACCTGTTCATAGGTAAACTCCCCATACTTTGCTGTAAAATACGAGATCAGATGATAAGGATTGTGCGAGATCTCGTCGATCTGGTATCGGTATTCGTCATAACCGAGATAAAATGTTTCTGCATTGTTGATCTGGGCATTCAGTCCCCGCTCCAGGGCCTGATACGCATTTTCCACAGCATATATGTCCTCGTCCGTACTCGGATAAGTTGTCCCGGATATGCTTGACGTGGCACCCTGGATCAGCGAACCGCAGCTCGTAAGGCTCATCGCCATCAGTGCGAACAGGATCACCATAGCCGCCACCACGCCAAATATCCCTTTGTTGCGCCCGGCAGCCTCCGCAAGCGCCCTCTTTGCCTTCGCAAGTACTGTCTGCGTGGTGCGGATTGTCTCCTGCGCTTCCTGTTTTCCCTGCCGCGCGGCCTGATACGCTTTTTTATACCGTTGTTTCTGCCAGAATCGCTTTACAATATTCTCCCTTGTACGGCCTTCCCAAATCTCACGCCGGCTGACAGACTGGACCGTTTCCGTGACAGCATCCGTGCGCAGGCGCCTGCCATCTGCTGAGACCGCATCAAGACGTATTCCCCGCTGCAGTCCCCGGCCTGACTTGTGCAGGGCGCTGCGCAGGGCACTTTCTGACAGAAGCTCCGCTTTGTGGGAACCTTCAAGCGCCGCATTCTCCTGTTCTGCCTCATGTGCTTTCCCATGCAGATAGATGGAAGCCGCGCCTGCAGCAGCACTTCCGGCCTTTTTTACAGTACCGGTAATCCGGACATTTCCATCATCTGCATCGAAAACAAGCCTTGCTTTTTTCCTCTGTTCCTGGTTCAGCCGCTCCCGTTTCGCTTTTGCTCCGATTTCTTCACGGAAACTGTCCAGGGATTGTTCCCCCGCTTCCTGCGTCTGGCGGAATCTTGAAGTCTCCTTTCTCTCTCCATCTGTCTGCTCTTTCCCAAGCTCCCGCTTTTCCTTCTCAGCGCGTGCAGACTTCTGCACCTGCCTTTTCTGCCTGCTGTGCCTTGTCCCAACAGCAGCCGCCCCATAATTCCTTGCCGCAGACGTTCTCTGCCGGAAAGCCTGCATCCGTGCCGGACGCGCATTTTCCTCCGGCATATCCCCGTCATCCATATCCGGTAATGCATCTTCCCCATCCTGCCCGGACAGCTCGCCGTCCTCTTCCCGGCTCCCATACAGTTTCTTCCTCAGCCGGCTGTCCCTTCCGGAATCATCGCCCTTTTCCAACAGTACAGGTTCCTCCAGTTCCGCAGAATCATCATTTTCCAAAATTCCCTTATGGCGGAACCGTCCCTTTTCCTTTTTCACCCGGTCATCCGGCCTGCCCTTTGCACGTGTAAGGCCGAAACTGTCATCTGCCCTCTGCGGCAATATCATCTGCCCACTGCGTTTCCTGCCGGCACGGACAGCCGTGTGGTCGTGGAGGTTTTCTTCCATAAGTCCTTCACGGCTCATTTTTATGGCCGTTTTATCCCGCGCCCGGTATCTCTGCTTTTGCATCGGATAAATCCCCCTCTCCTTCTGTCCGTTTCGCAACCACGACCATACGCCCGTTTTTCTGGGAATACTCGCAGGTACACAGAGTCAGCAGCTTATCCCCATATTCAGCCGAAAGGCCGGTATCATAAAGCGACCGCTCCTTGACGGCATGGACAAATTCCTGATAGTCCTGCCGGTTTTCCGCCCTGCTGAACGTATAAAACATAAAGTCATTCCCGGTATAGACCGGCACGGTAAACGCGGCGATCACCTGGTAAGTGCTGTTTTCATACAGGGAATGGAACGTGATGAGTGGATGTTCCCGGCAGAAATCCTCCGTTTTGTACCCTTCAAGCGCGGCGAACATCCTTCCGCTGTTCATGTGGTGCCCGTAAATTATCAGGTTGTCGCTTTCCTGCGGATCGCAGATCTCAGAAAGGTACAGGCAGCCGTTGTCGTTATACTCACCATTGAAGTCCCGTTTCAGGTAATAGTTTTCGTCCTCCGGACGGTACATGACCGGATAGTCAACCGCAGTATCCGGGATTGTCAGCCACCCGATGCAGTCCGGATTTTCTTCATGGAGCGCAAGCACCCCGGCATCCACGACAAAAGGCTCAGGTTCCGCCGCCTGGGAGTCGTCCCTGTCCGGTTCCTGCGCCCCATTTTCTTCCGAATACAATCCTTTCAATTGCTCCTGCAGCGTTTCGTCGCTTTTATCCAACAGGTAAATTTCATACAGGACATACCCGCTGAGCAGAAAAAGTGCGACAGAACAGGCAAGCAGGAACCCAAGCCACGTCCTCATGACTTCTCGCCTCCATGTGACGCATTTTTCAGCCCATCCCCCATTTCAGACGGCTTCGTGGTCATCAGCTTATACAGCCGCAGTGATTTATCAAACTTATCCTTGAACGGGATAATAATGCTGCCGTAAAAGATCAGCCCCTCGCCTTCCCCGCTGTTCGTCACATAGGAAAGCTGATGCGGTGATATGTTGAGCTGTTTCGCCAGAATCTGCCGGTCGCCGGCTGCCTGGTTCAGCATATAGATAAAGTCGCTGTTCTCGAAAATGTTCTCGATCTCCCGGCTTGCAAGCAGGTCTTTGATGTTCTGCGTAATGCCGGTCGGGATTCCACCCCATTTTCTGAAACGCTTCCAGATCTCCACGGAATAAGCCGCCGTCTGTTCTTCCTTCAGCAGAAGATGAAATTCGTCAATGTAGTACCTGGTAGCCTTATGCGCCGCCCGGTTGACGGTCACACGGTTCCACACCTGGTCCTGCACGATCAGCATCCCCAGCTTCTTGAGCTGTTTCCCCAAATCCTTGATGTCAAAACAGACGATCCTGTTATTCAGCTCCACGTTCGTCTGGTGGTTGAAAACTTTCAGCGAACCGTTTACGTAGATCTCCAGTGCCGTGGCTAAACGCTGCGCCTCCGGCTCCTCCTGCTTCCTCAGCAGCTCATACAGGTTTCCCAAAACCGGCATATTCTCCGGGGACGGATGCTGCAGGAATCCCTGGTACACAAGACGCACACAGCGGTCAATGATCGTTTTTTCTACCGGTTCAAGCCCGTTCTTGCCGCTCACGATCAGCTCGCACAGGGACAAAATGAAATCGGATTTTAAGGAAAGCGGATCATCGTCCTCCGAGTAGTTCAGGTTAATGTCCATCGGGTTGATGTAATCTTTACTGGTCGGGGAGATTGAAATAACCTGGCCGCCGAGCGCATGGACAAGCGGGTAATACTCCCCCTCCGGATCGCCGATAATGATGTCGTCCCTTGTAGCAAAAAAGGCGTTCGTGATCTCCCGTTTCGCCGAGAATGACTTGCCGGAACCCGGTGTGCCGAGTATCAGCCCGTTTGGATTTTTCAGCTTCTTGCGGTCAACCATGATCATGTTGTTGGACAGCGCGTTCAGTCCGTAATACAACGACTCCCCTCCCATGAACAGCTCCTGTGTGGTAAACGGCACGAAGATCGCCGTAGAGGTTGTGGTCAGCGCCCGCTTGATCGGGATCAGGTTAAGCCCCAGAGGGAGGCTGCTCATCAGCCCCGGTTCCTGCATATAATCAAGCCGCCGCAGCGCACAGTTATATTTCTGCGCGATACCCGCTGTCTGGAATACCGCATTTTCAAGCCCCTGCTTTGTGCGCGCCGTATTCAAAAACAGCACCGTCACAAGGAACATCCGCTCGTTGCGGCTCTGCAGGTCCTCCAGGAGACGTTTGGCCTCGCCCCCGTAGGTGTTCAGGTCAGACGGGATAATGTCCATGTCATATCCCGCGCGCACAGCCTTTTTCTGCTCCTCGATCTTCATCCGGTTAATGTCCGTCACCTTGCTCTTTACGAGCTTGATTGCCTTGTTCTGGTCAAGGGACTGCACATGCAGGTTCACGATCAGGTTCCGGTCAATGTCAAGGAACTCCGCAAGCATCTTGTCAGTCAGCTCCGGAGCCATGATCTGCAGGTAGGAAACCGCGCCGATTGTATTCCCCATCATGAAATTTTTCCCTGTCCGGAATACGAAGCTCGGAGGTGCGATAAAGTCTTTTGTCCCCATTCCTGTCTGCAGCACCTTGTCATACGAAAAAAGGAACGGCGTCTTTACGTCCGGATTGAACGTCTCAAACAATACCTGCAGCCGTTCCTCCCCAGACAGCGGATATGCCCGTACGCCAAGCACTTTGAAATTGTTCAGTATGTCTGCTTCTATTCGCTCCAGCTTCGGCTTTGCCTCGCGGATGCTGTCCGCCTCAATCCCAAAAGTGATATATTTCGTGCGCACAATCCCGTTGTTTCCTTTCGCGAGCTGATTCTTGAGCATCTGCGCGTATTCCATCCTCACATCGTCAAAGGCGTCATTCTGCGGCCTGATCTGGATCACGGATTCAAACTCTTTCATGTTGCCATGATGGTTGACGAAAGAGAGCTGAAAATGGATCGTGCTGTCAAAGTAATTGAGGAAATCGCACCAATTCTCGAAGATCGCGTTCTTGTCCTCATTCTGTGCAAGCTGATAGTTGATGTCATAAAAGCGGACCGTCTTGGAATAATACCTGTCCTGCACACGGCAGATACCGTCCCTCGCCATTTCCTTATAGGGAATGGATTTCTGCGCGGACAGCCGTTTTTCTTTCTGTACCTTTGCCGCCGAAGCCTGTGCCGGCCTGCCCTGTACCTTTCCCGGCGCTGCATTATTCCCACGCTTTGTTCCATGCTTCCTGTGGCGCTTTGCCATCTTCGCGGCTTTCTTCTCCGCTTTCCTCGCAGCCTTCTTGTCCTTCTTCCTCTGCCGGAACCGCTTTTTTCTGGCTTTCTTCTCTGCCCTCAGCATCTTCCGCTTCTCCCGGCGTGTCAGCTTCCTGCGCCGCGTCCCTGCGCCCGGTTCGGCCACGGGCAGCATCCGGCCTGCAGGATATTCCTCCACATAGAAGCCATCGTCCGGCTCGTCCAGGTAATAACCGTCCGGCATCCCAAAACCACGGTCATCCCTGTTTCCGCTTCTTCTGTCCATGACGCTTCCCTCCTTTCTCCGGTTTTGTTGCTGCGGCCTGCCCCGGAAGCTCATACAGGTTTTCTACCTCATACTTCCGGATTGCCGGATTCAGCAGCTTCACGCTGATGATGTTCCAGAGGATCTTCTCCAGGGGAAGCCCGTCCTTCTCATACATCGCAAAAAGAAAAGCCGGGAGCATCAGAAGCACCATGCCCGTCGCCGCATTGCTCGTCCCGATATAATTCCTTGTGAGGAAATAAAAAGGCAGCCCGATGGCCGCCGCAATCCCCAGGCAGATGATCTGCCGTTTCGTTAAATTCAATATCACTTTATTCTTGACTTTCGTCAGGTCTTTCGGCACTGTTACGTATGCCATTCAAATTCCTCCTTCCTAGTGGGCGTTAAAGATGGATTTCGACAGGTTCCCCGTTTTCATCAGGCTGAAACAAAGGATCACGGTGTAAGCCGCCACCCCGAACAGCGCCGAATGCATGTTGTCGGATATTTCAATCGTCGATACCAGTACGGAATAAATTCCAACGCACACCATCATGAAAAACCCCTGGAACCCAAGCGCCAGAAGCCCACGGAAATAGTTGTTTCCCACCTGCCCCCATTCTCGGTTTGACATGGTAGCAAATGGAATCGGTGCAACCGAAGTGTACAGGTAAATCTCGATCATACGCCCATACAGGATCACCGTGACCAGGACGGACATGATCTTCATGCACAGGCTGACCAGCAGAGTTTCCAGTGCAAGCACGATCAGCTCCCCGATCTCCATTGACTCCATCGCCGTCTCCATCGCGGCAAGCATGGAATCCACGTTGATCGAGGTCTGCGAACTGATTACGCCGCCTGCGGAGCTGACCACATGCTGTCCTACATCAAAGACAGCCATCGCGATTTCAAACGTGTGCGTCACAAGGTAAACCGCAACCCACATCTTAAAAAAGTATTTGAAAAACATCCAGGTATCCACCTCCTGCATGTTGTTCTTCTCCACGATCATGGAAATCAGCTCATAACACAGGACAAACGTGATAATCATGCCCGCGACCGGTACAATGACTGAGTTTGAAAGGTTCTGTATCAGACTGAAAATACTCCCGTTCCAGCCCTGCGGCGTCTGCCCAACCTGGGCAGCGATCTCACCGGTCTTTTCGTTGACGTCGGCAAACATCGTCGTCAGGTTGGACGTGACCATTCCCGACAGAAGATCCCTCATCCATTCCTCGATTGCTTCAAAAATGCCATCGAACATGAGTGAGTCCCTCCCGTGTTATCCAAACAGGCCGCTGAGCAGAGGAATGAGCTGCGTCCCGATCAGGACAACGCCCCCGCCTGCCATAAGCTGCTTAATGCCCTGTGACTTCGCGCCCGGATTGTCATTTCCGTACCCTTCAAGCAGGTTGATTACACCCCATACTGCAAGGCCGGCCCCGATCGCCACAACAAGCGTCTGTAAAATATTGATTGCTGATGTAAAAAATGCCATTCCTTTTCCCCTTATACCGGCTCCCCGGTATCCTTTCATTTTGATTTTTATAGATATATCTTTAAAAACTCCCCGTTCCCCGCCCAGGGCAGGGAAAACAAAAAAAGGCAGTGCGGAATCTGTTTCTTATCCCGTACTGCCCTTCGCAGCATCAACCACAAACAGGTCAAACTCCTCGTCCGCCCTGAGCCTGAGCTGGTGCTTCATATATGCCTCCACATCAAAGGCATTCCTCCTGTCATAATCCGACAGCTGCTTATACCGTTTATGCCGCGTAATGTCAAACTTGTCGGAAAAGAACGGGCGCACCCCGCGCAGCTGCAGGATACACTTATTCCCGTCCATAACTGCCAGTTCATCGCGGCTCATTAACTCTTTCCCGGTTTTCTGGTAATTCAGTCCGTAAGAACGGCTCTGTCCGCGCGTATCTGACGTGTTGTAAAGGTCTATCGTTTCCTTGCCAAGCGTTTCCGATATTTCCTTTAGGGTACTTCCCTCTTTGCCGCCCAAAAACAGCATCGTGTCACAGTTCCCCAAGATCGTCTCTGCCGCATCCTTATAGATCGTCTTGAGCTGGCTCTGCGACTGCAGGATAATCGAAGCTGATATTTCACGGCTCCGGATTGTGGCGATCAGCTTGTCAAACTTCGGGATCTGCCCGATGTTGGCAAACTCATCCAGCAGCAGCCGCACATGGTACGGAAGCCTGCCGCCATGCACATCGTCCGCCCGGTCACAGAGCAGGTTGAATAACTGTGTGTACATGATTGCCACAATAAAGTTGAACGTGTCGTCCGTATCCGAGATAATGACGAACATCGCAGTCCTCTGGTCGCCAACCATATCCAGTTCCATTTCATCATAGCTTGTCAGCTCACGCAGCTCCGCAATGTCAAACGGGGCGAGGCGCGCGCCGCAGGAAATCAGGATGCTTTTCGCTGTCTTGCCCGCAGCAAGTTTATACTTTTTATACTGCCGTACCGCAAAGTGTTCCGGTTTTGCCTGGGAAGTGTCCCTCCTGCCGGTCGCCTCATCCACAACCGGCCCAAGCTCCAGGTCCTCAAACAGCTCGTCCACCGCATTCTTAAATTCCTCATCGTCCTCCCTTGCCTCTGACGCATTGATAAACTCCAGGAGCGTGGAGAAATTCTGCTCCTCCTCCGGCGCTTCATAGTAGATATACCCGATCAGCGCACAATAGAGGAGCCTCTCTGCTTTCACCCAAAAATCTTCTGACGATTTCTCGCCCTCACCTTTGGTGTTCGCAATGATCGTATTGACAAACTTCAATATGTCCTTCTCCGAGCGGATATACATGAACGGATTGTAATGCATGGACTTTTTAAAATTGATCGTATTCAGAACCTTTATATGGTACGGCTCATAAACCGCCCTCCCCTTTTTATCAAGTACAGGCTTCCCATCCTGCATCTTTGGTGTCCCACGCCGCAGCATCTCCCCGCACTCCACCAGGATCGTGCCTTTCGGATCGGTGACCACGTAGCTTACATTCTGCGTCATCTGCATGAGGTTGGGCTTCACATAGAACCTTGTCTTTCCGCTGCCGGAGCCGCCGATCACGATCACGTTCTTGTTCCGCGCGTATTTCGGCTGTTTCGGGCGGCTGTTCATGGTAAGCCTCTCCGTCTGCGTCAGCAGGACGTTGTTCTCAAACACCGGATCAATGAACGGGGCTATGTCTTTGGGCGTCCCCCACCGCGCAGAGCCATACTCCACACCTTTCCGGTATTTCTTCGCGTTCTTCCCTTTCATGTATACCAAAAGTTTTACTGCAGCAGCACCGATCACCCCTGCCGCAAGGTCATACGGGTGAATGCTCGGCAGCCAGGAGCGGAACGCAAGCTGAAAGTTCAAAAACAAGGCCATCAGCCGTTCCACGAAAGACGCTCCCAGACAGTGCCGGTACAGCCACATAACCTTGTCAGCCAGATACACGACGGTCAGATACGGAAAATTCCTTATCAGGATACGCTTCACGTCAGCCGGCGGGAGCCGTTCTTTTATCAGTGTAGATATCTTCAATGCACCGGCCCCCGATCTTTCTGTTTTGTTTTTTCCCTCTCCCTGTGCTTTGCCGCGCGCTCTTTCGCCTGCTCCAGCCGCTTGCGGATGGACGGCTTTTTCGGCTTGTTAAGCTGAGCGCCGGAGTATTCCTTGAAAGCCGCCGTGATCACGTCAACATCTTTCGCCTTGAAAAATACGTAATACCGCGGCGGCTCTGCAGCCTTATCTTTTTTCAGGCAGTAATCAATGTCGTATTTCCTCGCATACTTCTCAAAAGACTTGATGTTGCCGTCTGTGATCTCAATGTTGGAAAGCTCCACATTTGCCGCTTTCAGCCTTTTCATGCTCTGCTTCCCGCAGTATTTTGCTTCCTGCCTCCTTGCCTTTGCGTCCTGATGGTGCTGTCTCCTTCCCCGGTCCATCTGCGAAAGTGTCCTCAGCATGGCGTTTTTCAGTATCCTGCTTGTCATCTTGCCGCCATTTACGCAGAGTGTAACTGTTTTTTCATTGATCTCATCCTGCATAGCCAACCCCCTTCCTGTTGTATTTACGGCTGTCATTCATAACGCATAAAGTTCTTGCCGTATATCCCGTTGCACATATCAAAAACGCACCTCATGCCAAGCCCGGATTTACTTGGAACCCATATCTTTTTCGGATTCCAGTATTCCTTGTCGGTAATCAGTGCGTCAAATGATGGATTTTCCACCCACTGCCCTCCCTCCAGGCAGTACTCGTACAGCCTCGGATGCGTCCGCGAAAGTCTCTGGAAGCGCGTTTCCCCTCGTTCCGTGTGAAACCCATACGCACAAAATACGCAGCCAGTCCTGTCACATCCAGTACATTTCAGCCTTTTCTTCTGCTTGTCCCATACAACCTCCCCATATAGGCTGCAGATCGGAAGACTGTATCTTTTGATATACTCAAGGATATCCCTCTCTTTCCAGAAAGACAGCGGATTACTTACCGGCTTTTTCATCACAAAGCCATTGCAGCCGTATTTTAACCACTGCAGCCTTCTCAGCTTGCTCTCCGAGGCAAGCTGCCCGGTCATGCCGTACCTGCCTGTCTGCTTCACGTATCGGGCAACTGTCCGCTTTTTCATGGCATCACAACAGGTTGCGGAAATAAGAAACGGGAGATAATACAATGGCTTCCACTTCGTATAATCCATAAAGCTGCCCTTGCTTTTCACATTTCCGTTAATCCGGTTCACCCGGTATGACTTAAAGTTGCCCCGGCGCAGATTTGTCCGTGCCTGTCCAATGCAGTCAGATACTTCTTTCCCGATGATCGGGTACCCGTATACCGACAGGACATCAGAAAACAGCATACGGTCCGTATGCAGGTGGCCATTACGTTTTCCGGCCTTACCCCATACAGGCGTTATGACAGTGACATCATCAAAACTTCGCGCAAAATCATATATCTCCGGATATTCCAGTCCCGTGTTTATGAATACGGCCGGTATATCCGGGAATACCTGCCTTGCCAGGTGCAGCAGCACCGTGCTGTCCTTCCCACCGCTGAAGCCGATATATACGTTCCCACCATAATGCCGGTACCATTCAATGATCCTTGCCTGCGTAATCATGATTTTCCTGTCAAGAGGAAGCCCCTGAAGCTCTTTCAGTCTCTCAGAATCATGTACGGCGGCATCCATTTCATTATTCACTTGAAGTCCCCTTTTCAGCCTTTTCATTTTGCCAGATCTCCTCCATCTGGCGGTCGGCTTCGGCTCCTGCACAAAGACAGCAATAGGAAACAAATACGATAAAAGCGAGGGAGATTACAATTAACCATTTCATGTCTGTTACCCCTTTTCCAAAACAAAAAAGGCGTCTGCAGAACACGTAACATTCCACAGACGCCCTCGTTTCATTTACTGATTATACTTCCCTTATTCCCTTCTCTTTTTCATAAGCAGAACCGTCGATGCCGTAATGCCGCAGACAGCAAAGATACTGATCAGAATCCAAAACGCCGTATGCCTGCTGTCCCCGGTTTTTGGAGTCCCAACCGTTCCCTCCGGCACTGGTTCCGTCTCAACAGGCTTGTCCACCATGACTACTTTCTGCACCTCCCCGGTCGGCTGTATTTCAAACTGTATATCTTCCGCGACAAGATAACCATCCGGCGCCGTTTCCTCCCGGAGAATATACACGCCAGCAGGAAGCATCTCAATATAATGCGGTTCCTCCCCGGATACCCAGCTCTCTACTTCCTTCCCGTCCTTGTCCAGAACCGTCAGCTCCGCACCCGGCAGCTCCTCCCCTGCGAAATCCTGTTTCGAGATCTCAACTTTGGTATAGTCATCCTGCATGATTACTGTCTGGACATCCCACGTGTCAAGGACCTCAAAAGGAACCTCCTCGGCTACCAGGTATCCCTCCGGTGCTGTTTCCTCGCGGAGAATATATTCACCGATCGGAAGCATTTCAATGTAATGCGGCTCATCCCCGGACACCCAGCTCTCCACTTCCTTCCCGTCCTTGTCCAGAACCGTCAGCTTCGCGCCCGGCAGCTCCTTCCCCGCAATGTCCTGTTTGGAAATCACGACGTTTGTAATATCGTCCTTCATCTCAATTACCTGTGTTTCCGCAGTATCACCCACGATGAACGGAATGCTCTCTGCAGTGACATAGCCCGGAGCCGGAAGAAGCTCGGTCATTGTATACTTAGCCCCAACCGTAAGCTCGTTAATGAAATGGGGCTCTTTTTCAGACACCCATTCATCTACGACGGTCCCGTTTTCATCCGTCACCTGCAGCTTTGCGCCCTCGATTTCCTCACCGCCCAACAGCGATGTCTTGGTAAACTTGACCACCGTAGGCTCGTCCTCAAAAGTGTATTCATAAGGCACGGTCTCCTGCTCCGGTCCCTCATACTGGAACGTAAATTCCTGCACATCCTTGCACGTCGCAAATCCGGGAGCCGGGACAGTCTCTTTCACGTAGTAAGAGAATCCGATCGGAAGGTCAGCCTCAAACGTCAGCTTCCCTTCCCGGTTCGTCGCTTTTTCCTCGATCACGGTGTCCGCCTCCAGGATCACGTCCCCTGCAGCGTTGGTAATATCCTCTTTCGCACAGAGGGCAAAAACAGCGCCCTCCAGCACACGGTCAGTACCCTTTTCCTTTTTCAGCACGGAAACAGACACCTTCTGCCTGTTGTTCTGCCAGTCCGAGGAATAGGTCACAACCGGCGTATCCTGGTCGCGGTACGTCAGGTCGATCTCGCGGGCTTCATCATCCAGGACATATCCTTCTGCGGTCTCTTTTTCTTTCACATAATACTTACCGAGAGGAAGGTCTGAAAGCTCTGCATAGCCCCGGTCATTGGTCGTAATCGTCTCCACAAGCTCATCTTTCTTGTAGTAATCTGCACTCTCCCCATCCGCCGCTTTTATATCCTCCAGTGCATAAACGTCAAACGTGACGTCTTTCAGCTCACCGGAGAAGTAAGAAAACAGATGGCTGATCCAGCCGCCCACATTATCCAGGATTAAAACGTCCTCCAGAAATTCACCTTTCTTGTCGATTATAAGCAGGCCTGTCGGGACGTCGTCCTTCATCTCGGCTTTCTGCATTTCCGCCGTGTCTTCCACCGTGAATTTCACTTTCTCTGCAAGGAGATAGCCATACGGGGCCATTTCCTCCTGCAGCGTATAGGTTTCCCCGGCAGTGAGCCGCTCAATAACGTGTTCCTCCCCTTTAACAGAAGTCCACGTATCTACCACATTCCCGTCCTTGTCGGTCACGGTAAGCGTAGCGCCGGCAAGCTCCACACCTGTTGTAATGTCGGACTTTTTCAAGGCTACCTTTGTCGGTTCATTTTTCAGCTCTGCGGATACCGGCACGGTTTCCACATCCTGTCCCTGGTAAGAAGCCGTTACTTCCAACACGGCATCCGATGAGACATATCCTGCGGGGGCTTCCTTCTCCCGGATATAATATGTCCCAAACGGTACGTCCACATCAAATACGGCTTTTCCGTCCTGTCCTGTAACCGCCTCTGCAAGCAGTGTGTCCGCTTCCACGATCACCTTGCCGTGCGCCAGGATATCCTCTTTTGCATAAAGGCTGAACACAGCCCCGGCAACCGCAGAATCTGTTTCTGCATCTTTCTTAACTGCCGCTATCTCCACTTTCTGCCGGGCATTTTCAAACTCCGCAGTCTGTGAAATGACAGGTGTATCCTGGTCTTTGTAGGCAAAAGTTACTGTCTGCGCCGCCTTGTCCAGCACAAAGCCCTCCGGGGCTGTGACTTCGACAGCTTCATATGTCCCAAGCGGAAGATCCTCCACTACTGCCTCACCATTCCCATCCGTCGTTACCGTGCATACCAGTGATCCGGAAGCATACTCCAGACAGCGGTTCCCTTCCCCGTCTGTCTGGAAATCCGCCGTGTAAATATCCTCCGCGGCATATACCTCAAAGACTGCGCCGGCAAGCGGCTCTGTCACATAGGTGAAATCTTTTTTATAGCCGTCAAGCACTTCGCCTTTCTTGACAATGCGCAGCTCCCCTTTGACCGGGTGGTTTTCATAGGGCACAGTGATGATAATGTCCTCCGATACGGAATCCATCTGGTATGCCGTGTCGGAATCCACCGCGACATTATAATAATTCCTGTTCAGCGTGTAACCAAACGGGGCATTGGCTTCCTCGATCCTGTAATTCCCTATTTTAAGGCTCTGGGGAAGGATCAGATAACCCTGCCCATCTGTGAAGAAAGACTCATGGACAACCGTCGTCGGGTACGTCGTCACCTGTTTGATATATGCCCCATTGTCCACGTCATAGATCTTAAACTCAGTATCCGCGGCAAGCACGGGACGCTTTGTTTCATCGTCCGTCTTAATGATTTTCAGCTTAGCCTCAAATTCATCGTCAAGCAGGACTCTCCATACCTGCGGCGTGTCCGGCATGTGTTCCGTTATGCGGACATAGAAATCCTTGACCGGTGTGTAATTGTGAGGGGTGGTTGTCTCACGCACGATGTAGGTGCCATACGGGAGCGGTATGCTGCAGGCATAACCCCTCTCATCCGTAAAGATCTCCGTTGCCCCGTTTGCGCCAACCACCACCGGGGCCGTGGAATTGAAGTCATAGCTGCCGTCACCCTTTTTGCCAAGCCCGGACACCAGATATGCACGAAAGCCCGCCCCGGCGAGCAGTCCTGCGTCCGTTTCCCCGTTATTGGCTGCCTTGATAATCTGGAACGGCTGCTTCTTGACCTGCTCCTCTGAGGTGCAGCTGCGCTCCACGACCGCAACCAGGTCGCCCTCATAATTGCAGATCAGGTCGTGTTCCTTCCCGTCTGCCAGATAACCGACAGGCGGCGAAATCTCTTTCACAAAATAGCTGCCGAGATAAAGGTTATCAATGAACGCATCCCCGCCGCCGTCCGTAGTCAGCGTCGCGACTTTATCCCCTGCTTTGTACAGTACGCCTGTCGCGCCGTCCGGATGTACGATGTCCTCACGCGCATACAATCCATAGACCGCCTTTTCGAGCGACGCATCACCCTGCGGGACCGGCTTCTTTGTCTCCGCATCTACTTTGTGCAGGGTAATCTTCGCTTTCACGAGTACGTCTGTAAAAGTGTGGGTAAAACTGCGTACAGGCTCCCTGTCATTGGAATAACTGAACCCGAACGAGTAAACGTCCTCCGTATTCCGCAGGTATCCCTCCGGTGCCTGTACCTCTTTCACATCATAGCTGAACCCGACCGGAAGATCCGAGTGGAACACGGCGCTCCCATCTGCACCGGAAACCGCTTTCTCGATCAGCGCGCCCTTTGAAACCACCACGATCCCGTCCGCATTCGTAATATCACTTCCGGCATAAAGGCCAAAAATACCTCCCTGCAGCGGATTGTCCGTCTCCCTGTCTTTCTTTGTTACGGCAACTGCCGCTTTCTGTCTGTCATTGGTAAATGTATTCTCTGCAAAAACCACATCTACCGTCTGTCCTCCATAAGAAAGCGTGGCTGGCTGTTCTTCTTCCTTGCAGATGAAATTTGCAGGGGCATTCACCTCTTTGATGACATAGCTGCCAAGATGTAAACCGGAAAGGCTTGCTGTACCGCTGGAATCTGTGACAAGATTGTCTTTTACCAAATCACCAGCCCTGTAGACCAGCGTGCCATCAGCAGTCAGAATATCTGCACCTGCGTAGACACTGAATATTGCTCCGGGCTGCCTGCGTTTCCCATACTGAAACACCACCCCTGCATCGCTGGAAGCCGCCCCTGTTAATACCTCCCCTTCCTTATATACGTTGATCTGCCCTAATTGTTCATCATCCGAAACATCCGCCTGCACAGTGCTGCCTGCCTCAACCGTAATATCATGCGCACTCACATCGACCGTATATCCTGGAGGTGCAGTGATCTCTTTCAGGTATACGACATCCTGCGTCTTTAAGAACGTTACGCTGGAATTCCCGGCAGAGTCCGTCGCAGGCATTTCTACAATCAGGCTTGAACACGCCGGGTCAGCATAGACTCCATAGACAGCGCCGGCCAATCCCGTGCCCGTAACATGATCCCGCTTCGTAATTGAAATACCTGCTTGTGTTTTCCAATCCACTTTGAGTTCCAGATCGGATGAATCCGTGTAATACCCGAACCCTATGTCCTGTGATTCCTTTAATTTAAGGAGCATCGCATGAAAATCCAATGGGTAATTGGAAGTGACTGTATAGGCGCCACTAAGACTACTGACATCATCAGTAGTAGCCGTCAAATGAAATTTGTCGCCACCCTTTACGGTAACCTTCCCACTGTCCGTCTTTCCTGTCGTCTCATTGACAAGGCTCACACCTTTTTCAAGCTGAATCGTCAGTGTGAACGCCTCATTTGCTTTCCATGTGAACGTCTGCGTATCCTTACCATTCGCTGTCACGGAAAGCCCCGGAAGCAATTCTCCCGCAGTCGGGTCGGGCATTTTCTTTAACGCCGCCTTAATGTCCGCAAGCATGCTTTTCGCTGTTCCAGACAATGCACCGCCAATCCCGGATTCGCCGTCATACAGGTAATCAACCAGATAATGCTGCATAGCCCGCGTTTCTGAAGAGCAGCCCGCGTTTGTCATGATTGTCTGGATGTTATATCCATTAAATGTTTTCCCCCACCCGGGGCCACCGTAACCATAAAACAACGCTTTCCGGAGATATTTATCATCACCGCCCTCATCCAGTTCGACCATGTTCTTGTAGGTAGTGCCGCTGGGCGGGGATGACATGGAATGCTGCATGCAGTAGGCATACACCGTATATGTTTTTCCGCCTGCCTTATACCGTACATATTTATAAGAATCGTTACCGCCGCTTCCCATTGCGGAATTAAAGGGATGCAGCTTGCCATCAGAATAATAGTAGTAGGTATTTGCCTCGATCTCTGTCGCTTCGTCCCACGGCAGGTCATCGTCTCCCGATGAAGCGACCGGCATAATGCCTCCCTCTGCATAATCCTGTGCAACCTCCAGGCTCACATCATCCGCGGGCATCTCAAAGCTGAACGTGTCTGATTCCGGATGGTATGTTACTTCGGAATACAGAAGGTCTGCGGTATTTCCCTGTGCATTTGCCGCTACCTTCAGAGCGCCTACAGCCGTCAGGCTCCCAGCCGGAAGGTCCGTGGAAAACTGCACTATGTCACCGGCATTGTAGTTTCCATCTTCCCGGTTCAGAACCACACCAAGCTCCCTGCCTTTTGTGACCGCAACCTGATAGGCCCCACTTTTTTCTGACTCTGTTTCGCTTTCTTTTTCGCTCTCTGCTTCCGTTTTGCTCTCCTGCTCCGATTCGTTTCCTGATTCGGCAATCAAAATATCGCCTGTTTCCGGTTCAGGTATATCAGAAAAGATAGGTTCTGTTTCCGGTTCAGTCTGTTGCTCTGTATTACTTTCCATAGCAGACCCTGCCACTACCTCCGCTTCAGGCTCCGATGGCAAAATTGGTGCCACTTGTGGTTCAGTTTCCGATTTTTGAGTCTCCGCTATGTCAGTCTTTTCCTGTTCCGCTTCTGACATCTGCACCATAGGTTCCTCTGTTTCATGGTGGGACTGTGCTTCCATCTCTGAATCCAAACTTTCTGCAACTGCCTGTTCTGATAAATGTGCCTCCGCATCATCACTTGCATCTTTCTCTGTGCTTCCATCATCATCAGATGACACGGTCTGCGGCATCGTCTCAGGCTCCCTGACAACCAGGGCACGACTGATATGGTACTTTGGATTTCCACTCACCGGCTCCACGAAATATACAGCCTTGTATGTTCCGATCTGGTTTACGTCAAAATCCTGTCCGTCCTCATTTTTTGCCTCATAGAACGTGACTTTTACTTTATCGGGATTGATCTTCACATCGGTAAAATCATGCTCGATATCAAAAATGCTTCCTGCATCCAGAATAAAATCCTCTGCAGAAACAATCTCATCCTCCGCCAGCAGATCCTTAACAGCATCAAGCGGGGGATATTCCACCTCGTATGCTTCCGTCTCCGGCTCCTCAGACGCAAGCCCCATAAGGGGCTGCGTCATAAGAGAAAGTAATGTTAATACAGAAAGCACACAGGAAAAAATCTGTCTTGCCTTTTTTCCCATTTACGTTTATACCTCACTTTCAAATCTATATTCCGTTACTTCATTTTTCAATTTAATAGAGCGTGTTCCTGTTCTCATCCGCAGATCCGTTCCAGTCCCGGTGTTCCATTTCCGCGACGTTATCTCCGATAAGGCGCGCAGATGCGCACTCAATACCGGGTATCAATCTGGGCAGGATATAAAATTGTCAATGTGCTTTGAAAGGGATTTTTTGAATTTGAAGTGAAAATAGAAAATGCCCTTTCACTACATAAAAGCCTGAAAGGGCAAAAAACAACCTTGAGATATTTTCTATTGTAAATCCTGTATTTTCCCACGGAGTTTGTCAAATATCCGTTTACGGCGCAGATATATTGCTGTCCGGCTACACCCACAAAGCTGTGCAGTTTCTTTTATCGAAAGCTCCCTATAAAACAACAGGTATAGTATATTTATTTCCTCTGACGTCAACTCTTTTACGGCTTCACGTACTTTCTCGCAGCACAGTTTTCTAAACACTGCCTCCTCCGGGTCATTTTCCTCGGATATGGCAGAATTAAGCACCTCCAAGCTACATACACCATATTTCCGGTCACGTTCTTTCTGATACCTTTCCCTGCGCTCAGACTGATACCATTCCAGATATACTTTTCTCGTCACCTCAACAAGTGTACCATCTCTCATGCGGATCACATATCTGTCCCTCGTCCCCGGTTGTTTACCACGCATGAGAAATTACCTCTTTTCCACAATAACAGTCAAAGCATTCATTTTGGTATTTCTTCCGTAAATTCTTTACTGCCCGTTCCAATATTCTTCGAACGGCCTCCTCAGTCACGCCAAGTCCCTCTGCAACCTCTTTTCTCGTTTCCTGCCAGAAATAAAGCCTACTTACTACCAATCGCTGCTTCTCTGTAAGCAAATCCAACATTTCTCTCACGGTTTCTTTCTGTATAATCTGTTCGACCATCGGCGTTTCTGTATTTTCCGTCAAAGCCCAGCCGTCAGAAAAGACATCATAGGAAATGCACTTACGTTTCTCCCATATATCTTCGTTAAGCGATAACCTGTCCTCCCCTTCCAGAATGAGTCTCATATACCATGCCTGTTTATCAAAAAAGTCTTTCTGGATATAAACAGTTCCTGTCGAGGATTTATACGCATAATCCCCACACGCCCATACCGGAAATACGGTTTTATGCCGTCCGGTTTCATAAACTGCAAATCCATTTCTGAAAACGACCAGGCTCGTATCATATCCCAACCGCCTGCTTGCAACAATCGTGCTACTTTCTTTTAGATAGTTTACTGATGGAACTTTTCCGTCGTGCTTCCCCATTTCGATGCTCTCTTGCAATTCCTGATATGTCATATCCTATAACACCTTTCTAAATTCCGGGTGCCTGGAAAAGAGAAAGAATGAGCACATTGTGTAAAAAGCAACTAAACAGAGCTTCCGGTACACCCGTTTTTTTTATGGGCTCCTGAAACTCTTTTCTCAGCCGAAGTAATACTCATTCCAGACGTGGGCTTCTATTTCCCCGAAAACTCCACAACACGGCTTTCTTCCCGTTCGTCCTCCTTTTTCTCTGAATTTTCATGGAATACAGAAAAGTCTCCCATTGCATCATAAGGACAGGCCCTGCAATATTCCATATACTCTTCCTGTGACATGATCTGCCTCCTCTCTGCTTTTCTGTATTCCAGTTTAACAAGCCAATCGCCATTATGCCTTAGCAGATATGGGGAAATCCGACAGCTTTCTCCCCATATCTGAGGGGCAAATTATTCCCGGCTCTGCAGACCATCTAATAAAACAGAGAGAGTCCGCAGTATCAATTCCTGATCCTTCTTTTTCAAGTGCCGGACTCTTAAAAATGTATTCCTCATCCGGCTTTGCTCATCCACAGATGCCCTCTCCCCTAATAACTCATTCGCATCTGCATCCAGTGTCTCAACCATCCTTTTGAAAATCTCAATGGACATTGCCGTTTGTCCACCTTCCACCCGGCTGACCGTGTTGACGCTGATTCCGGCTTTCTCTGCAAAGGCTTCCTGTGACATATGGATTTCCTGTCTCCGTTTTCTGATACGCTCCCCTAGATCTATCAACCCCTGCGACATCGCACGGTTGCCCAACACGGCACCCCCCTTTCCTCTCTGCTTTGCGACATCGTGGCGCAAGGTTCCCAATGTGCAGAAAAAAACAGCTAAGTATGGCTTTTAGCTGTTTTAGGAACCAATATTCTATTATTTCGTTGGGAGCCTATCTTTTTACCAGACAGACAATGCTCCTAAAAACTGTTTTTACAAAATATCCTGCAGCGTCAAGGAGCCTCCATGCCAAAACCAATCCACCTATTACTCCGCCTGCTAAAAAGTTCAACACCACTACACCAACCGTACCGCCTATGTCAAAGCCCTTTGGAACAATCCACAGGAACATCCTGCATATTCCGAACGGCATACCCACCAATAGCCATAGCTTCAGACAATCACACTCTCCTTCCCGTATACAGAACGGGTAGAAAACCACTATCAGCAAAATCGCTGTTGTGACTGGAAAAATCACTTTTTTTGCAAATTCTTTCATACCTCTTTATCCTCCATATAAATCATGATTGACTTCTGCCTGATAGAAATTATTAATCGTTACAGGGGCATTGTATAACACTGTCAAAAGATAGGACTTGATATTTGCGACTTTCGACGTGTTTCTGTTCAGGCAGAATAAAACATACTCTATGTGCGGCTGCCTCAGTTTCATAAACCGGCTTTTTACAACTGCCACAGGTTTATCTTCCCCGGCTACCTTAACCTGCCCTTCCTGTTGCATTAAAATCTCAACAACCAACTCCACTAATTCGTCAACATTCTTGCGCTCATAAGATGACGCATCAGCATAACATTCGTAATACGAAATATTGTCCCGAACGGTTTCCCGGTATCTGTCCATCAATCCAATCACTGTTTCAGTCTCCGCAGATGCCTCGGACGCACGATTGAAATGATTTGATATGATAGGATCAGTCTCATTCCGTTCAGTCTTGATAATATCAGTCTTAATAGATTGTGATTTTGGAAAATCCTGAATTGTGGATTTCAAAATTTCTGGATTTTGATTTCCACCATTCTGGAATTTTGATTCCGGAAAATCCTGATTTTTGATTTCCGAAATCCTTGATTTTTGATTTTCACAATTCTGGATTTTTGATTCTGGGAAATCATGATTTTCGATTTCCGAAATTCCTGCCTTTTGATTATCACAATTCTGCTTTTCTGCGCGATTTTCCCCTATTTCAGCACTCTGTATTGTGTTCTTAATAATAAAGTTTTTCACATAGATCACGTTGGGCTTTCCAAGTCCCTGCCGCTTTTTCTCGATCAATCCGATCCCATTCTCAGTATCCAGTTCTTTCAGCAGTTTCGTCGCTTTTTGAGTCTTACAGTTCATCATCTCCATAATTTCTTCTACCGTGAAGATGATATATACCCTGTTCTCCTCGTCGAACCAACGATTTTTAATGCTAAGTCCCATACGGTCCAGCATCAGACCGTACAGAACCTTCGCTTCGCAAGAGAGGGACTGAAAACATTCTGCAGTGAACAATGCTTTGGGAATCCTGTAAAAACTGTACTGCTCCGCTTCCATTCCTCGGAAATAATCAAACCGGAGTTCCTGCATCTATATCCTCACCTCTCTTATTCAGTTTCCACTCGTCAAGAAGCGAATAAATCACTTCTTCAATCTCCGTTACGGAATATCCTGCCGGGAAATAACTTCGGATTCTTTTCTCAGGCAATGTCACATTCAAGCGCACCCTCTCCTTTTTTACAAGGATTGAATAGATAATTCCCTCCGTCAGCTTTCCTGCACTACTGCTTTCTTTCATCTGCTCCGCCTGAGTTTTGGACGGGAATACCCCACAGCTTTCTATCGCCCCCATAAGCCATGTCTGTTCCTCCAATGAAAGATAGGACAGTTTTTCTCCAACAACCATTGCTATCTTTCCCAAATCCACATACTCAAGAAGTCCTTGCATTAACTCGGCAAGCCTTATATATCTCTGCACCGTTCTTCCGCTTTCCCCCGCAGCCTCACCTACCATAACAGCCGTAAGTTTGTCTCCCTTGCTTCCCTGATGCTTTAACGCCAAATATTTCATCTTATAAGCAAATGCTTTCTCGCTCGGCAGTATATCCTCTCTCTGGATATTCGTGTCCACCATAATCACGGTAGCTGTATCATCGTCCATATCACGGATCAAGACGGGCATTTCTTCAAGTCCTGCCAATTCACAGGCCCTCCATCTCCTATGTCCGGCAACCACTTCATAGCCGCCCTCCGATCGTGGCCGGACAATACCTGGCATCAACACACCATATTTTTTTATGCTGTCCACTGTCTCCTGCATTTTTTCATCGTCCAACACGCGGAACGGATGATTTTTGAAAGAGTGAAGCTCTGAGATTGGTACAGACGTAACTTGTTCCGCGTTCGTCGTATCCGTTCCAAATAGATCATCATAAGAGGTCAGCTTAATCTTCTGGGCGCTTTTATTTTTCATCAGACAGCACCTCCTCCGTCAGACAATGATAACCCTCTGCCACAATTCCTTTCGGCGCATGCAGATAAATACTTTTCCCTTCTGCTGTTGTCTCTGCCGCTTTAACCGAAAGCGGAATACAGTTCTGGAAAATGTGTATCTGGTTTCCATAAACTTCACGGATCTGCTCCGAAATATCCTTTGCAAAATTCGTGCGCCTATCCACTTTTGTAAGAAGGATTCCCATGATCGAAAGCTCTCGATTCAATTTTCTGTGAACCCGCCCTATCGTCTTGATAAGCTGTTGAAGCCCTTTTACTGGCAGATAGGCCGCCTCTACCGGTATCAGTACACTGTCAGCCGCCACCAGCGCATTGATCGTAATCATTCCCAAAGAAGGCATACAGTCTATCAGGATATAATCATAATCAGCCTTAACTCCGCTTATAAACAAGCGCAGAACCATTTCACGGCTCATAACATTCACGAGGGAAGTTTCCAGACCTGCAAGCTCAATATTAGCAGGAATGAAATCAATCCCTTCCGCATGGTGAATAATTCCTTCACCGGGCTTGATCTCCTCATCGTTTATAATCTTCTCCATAATATTTACAATCGTCATATTCAGGGAATCCGGTTCACGGATTCCCAAACTGACTGCCATGCTCCCCTGGGCATCGGCTTCGATCAGCAAAACTCTTTTTCCTGCTCTTGCAAGCCCGATTCCTAAATTGACACAGGTTGTTGTCTTTCCTACGCCACCTTTCTGATTTGCGATTGCGATTACTCTGCACATATACTTTCCTCCCATTATTTCTGTTCTTTTTCTACTTCGGAATATACTCGGAAATATTTATTCGTTCCTTTATTTGCAAATGGTTTTGACACTTGAAGCACCTTAATTCCTTCGTACCGCTCAAGGAGCCGCATAAACCACGTTATATCCCTGAGCGTCCCCTGCATCCTGATTTTCAGCATACATATCCTCCCAATCCACGTAATAGCATTCGTCCGGATAACGAACCTTGACTGCCTCCCAAAAATACCGGGCATACCCACTGCAGAACAGCTCTTCCACGGAATACTGCTGACATTCCCACAATGCTTCATCTTTTTTCATCCTGTCGTTCACGCTCGGTGTACCATTGCAGTAAAGATTAAACGCCAACCGGACAATCTTCATGCTGCCACTGGTCTGCCAGCCTTCATGCAGACAACGGGGCTTAACAAGGCCTGCTTTAAAGTCGTAAATCCGATCTACATGCTCCCTTGTGTCCCGGTCAATCCCAAGACAATACACAAGTGCCTTGTGATACACATCCTGACACCTGCACTTTTGCAGATACTCGTAATAAAACTGCTCATGCTGCCTGTTCTTGAAAGTAATTGTGCGAGAATCTTTTTTCTCTCCTGCTCTTAACGCTGTGTTTGTCATTTTGCTCTCCTCCAATTCTGAAATATTTGACTATAACGCAAAAGGGCATTCTCTAAAATCGCTTTTAGAAAATGCCCTTGTAATACGAAATATTCAATTGAACCAATACGAGTTTAATTTAAAATAGCTTATTTTCACCCGTTAAGAGAGTTTATTTTGTCGTACTCTTGTCGTACCGTACAACTCAGCAACCGCGAAAGCCTTGATTTTACGGGCTTTCTCATTCAAGTGTCCGCATCGTCGGGAACAGGAGCACATCGCGGATGGCAGCCGAATCCGTCAGCAGCATCACCATGCGGTCGATGCCGAAGCCGATCCCGCCGGTCGGCGGCATACCGATCTCGAGCGCGTTCAGGAAGTCTTCGTCGGTCGTGTTGGCCTCCTCGTCGCCTTGCGCCAGCAGCGCCTCCTGCGCCTTGAAGCGCTCGCGCTGATCGATCGGATCGTTCAGCTCGGAGTAGGCGTTCGCCATCTCCCAGCCGTTCATGAAGAACTCGAAGCGCTCCACGTACTCGGGGTTGTCCGGCTTCTTCTTCGTCAGCGGCGAGATCTCGATCGGGTGATCCATCACAAACGTCGGCTGCAGCAGATGCTCCTCGACGAACTCCTCGAAGAAGAGGTTGAGGATGTCGCCCTTCTTGTGGCGCTTCTCGTAGGCGATGTTGTGCTTCTTCGCCGCGGCCTGCGCATCCTCCAGCGTGTGGATCTGCGCAAAATCGACACCCGAATATTTCTTCACGGCGTCCACCATCGTGATACGCTCAAACGGCTTGCCGAGATCCATCTCGATGCCGTTGTAGGTGATCTTCGTCGTTCCGAGCACCTCCTGCGCCACATGGCGGTACAGGTTCTCGGTCAGGTCCATCATTCCGTTGTAATCCGTGTACGCCTGGTAGAGCTCCATCAGCGTGAACTCCGGGTTGTGCCGGGTATCCAGCCCTTCGTTGCGGAATACGCGGCCGATCTCGTACACGCGCTCCATGCCGCCCACGATCAGCCTCTTCAGGTAGAGCTCCAGGGAAATGCGCAGCTTCAGATCCTCGTTCAGCGCGTTGAAATGCGTCTCAAACGGACGCGCCGCCGCGCCGCCCGCGTTCGCCACAAGCATCGGGGTCTCGACCTCCATGAAGCCCTGCCCGTCCAGATACTTGCGGATGCTGCTGATGATCTTCGAGCGCTTGATGAAGGTATCCTTCACTTCCGGATTCATGATAAGATCCACATATCTCTGGCGGTAGCGCAGATCCGTGTTCGTCAGTCCGTGGAACTTCTCCGGCAGCACCTGCAGGCTCTTCGAGAGCAGCGTCACCTCGGACGCGTGGACGGAAATCTCTCCGGTCTTTGTCTTGAAGACCTCGCCCTTGATGCCCACGAGATCGCCGATGTCCATCTTTTTAAACGCCTTGTACGGCTCCTCGCCGACGCTGTCGCGCGCCACGTAGCACTGAATATTGCCCTTCAGGTCCTGAACGTTGCAGAAGGAAGCCTTGCCCATCACACGTTTGGACATCATGCGGCCCGCAATCGATACGCTTTTGCCCTCGTACGCTTCAAAGTCGTCCTTCACATCCGTGCTGTGATTCGTCACGTCATATTTCGTGATCACAAAAGGATCCGCACCGCTCGCCTGAAGCTCAGCGAGCTTCTCACGACGCACCTTCAAAAGCTGATTGATATCCTGTTCCTGAACCTGCTGCTTCTGCTGTTCTGCCACGTTTTCTCTCCCTCTCTTTTTTAGATTGAGCGCTGGATCTCCAGCACCTTGTATTCAATCGTGCCGGCCTGTGTCTCCACGGACACCTCGTCGCCGACACTGCGCCCGATCAGCGCCTTGCCGACCGGGGATTCATTCGAAATCTTTCCTTCCAAACTGTTCGCCTCGGAAGAGCCGACGATCATAAACTCGATCTCCTCCTCGAACTCCTCGTCGTACACCTTGACCGTGCAGCCGACGTTGATCTTTCCTACGTCCACCTCGTCCTCGACGACAACCTCCGCGTTCTTGAGTATCTTCTCGATCTCCTCAATGCGCGCCTCGATGTCGCGCTGCTCGTCCTTCGCCGCGTCATACTCCGCGTTCTCGGAGAGGTCGCCCTGCTCCCTGGCTTCCTTAATCTTGTCCGCTACCTGCTTGCGCCTGTTTACCTTCAGGTCATGCAGCTCATCCTCCAGTTTCTTCAGTCCTGTGTACGTCAACAGTCTCTTTTTTTCTTCCATTACAAATCAACACCCTTCTTACTTAATATTGCTCTGTATTTCCGGCGCTTCTCCCCCGCCGGCCGATGTCCGTCTTATGTCAGTCTTGTGCCAATTTTCTCCATCCTCAGTAATTAATCACGTAATTATAGCCGATTCACTATCTTTTGTCAAGAAAAACGCTCCTCCAGCAGCCGCTCCAATTCCTCGTACGATTCCACCAGATTGATCGCTCCGCGAAGCTTTGCGGAATTCGGATATCCGGCCGTGTACCAGGAGATATGCTTGCGCATTTCGCGGATGCCGACGTACTCGCCTTTGTGCTCGATCTGCATCCGGGCGTGGCGCAGCATCATGCGATGGATCTCCTCGCATGGAGGGCGTTCGAGCAGCTCTCCGGTCTCGAGATACTGCCGGATCTCCCGGAAGATCCACGGGTTGCCCCGCGCGGCGCGGCCGACCATAATCGCATCGCAGCCGGTCTCCTCCAGCATCTGCTTCGCCTTCTGCGGAGAGCCCACATCGCCGTTGCCGATCACGGGAATCTGCACAGCTTCCTTCACCTGACGGATGATGTCCCAATCCGCCTTGCCGGAGTAATACTGCTCTCTCGTTCTCCCGTGCACCGCGACCGCTGCCGCCCCCGAGGCCTCGGCGATCCGTGCGATCTCCACCGCATTGACCTGATCCTCTGAAAAGCCCTTCCGTATCTTGACCGTCACGGGCTTCTTTGTCGCGCGCACTGTCTTGTCAACGATCTCCCCGACAAGCTTCGGATCGCGCATCAGAGCGGAGCCCTCGCCGTTTCCCGCCACCTTCGGAACCGGGCAGCCCATGTTGATGTCCAGAATGTCGAACGGCTGCTCTTCAATATATGCGGCCATCCGGCTGATTATATCCGGGTCGGAGCCGAAAAGCTGCAGCGATACCGGCCGCTCTTCCGACGTCGTCTCCATCAGCGCTGAAGTATTTTTGTTTCCAAAAGAAATCGCCTTCGCGCTGATCATCTCCGTGCAGACCAGCCCCGCGCCCTGCTCCCGGCACAGTAAGCGAAATGGCAGGTCGGATACCCCTGCCATCGGCGCCAGTATGATATTATTGTCCAGAATTACGTTTCCGATTCTCAATTTTCTGATCTTATTTTCCACTTTTTTATCCTTGTTCCCGCGAGATTTCAAACCACAGTCCCACGCTCTTTTCCAGCTGTTTTCACAGAACCGGCAGCACGCGCTTTTGTCTTTTACAGCTCCAGCGAATCAATTCCCTTCGTCAATACCTGATAGTACAGCTGCAGCGAGCGCAGCAGATCCTCTTTCTCACGCTGCAGCTCCTTGATCTTCAGCTCCGCGCCGATCTCATCGTAGGAGTAATCATCCTCCGCCGCCTGCGTCCGAAACAGCAGCTCGCCGTCCTCGTCGAACTCAAGAAGGAGAATTCCACCTACGTCATGTGTGAACAGCACGCACATGATCTGCAGCTCCTCCTTGATCTGCGTCGGAAGATTCGCAAAAGCCTTGTTCAGGTAATATTTTTCCTCATACGCGCTCGCGCCGCAGAGCACAACCGTTGAATTCTCGCTCATATACTTACATACCTCCGCTGCTCAAATCTGTCTTTGCTCCGTGTGAAAACGGCCGCACCGTGTACCTGGCTCACTGTTTTCACACGTATCCGTAGATTCCCCGGACCGACACCTCGCCGGCATAGACCTCCTCGATCTTGCCGTCGTCCCGGCGCACGAGAAGCTCACCGTGCTCATTGATACCCTCCGACACGCCGTCATACTCATTGCCCGGCTCGAGCACACGCACGCGGCCGCCGATCCCTGCCAGCAGCGCGTTATACTCATCCTTCAGTCCGCTCAGATCCTGCGTTTTCAGGAATTCCTCATAGCAGAGCTCGAACTGCCGCATACACTCTGCAATCAGTCCCGCGCGATCCGGACGGGAGCCGGTCAGCTCATGCAAGGAGACGGCCTTCTTTGCCAGCTCCTCCGGGAAATCCCGCACGTAAGTGTTGATCCCTGCGCCGATCACGAGATAATTGATATAGTCGATCTCACTGCTCATCTCCGTCAGAATGCCGCAGAGCTTCCGACCGGCCGCCACGACGTCGTTCGGCCACTTGATCTTCGTCTCCACACCGCAAAAGATTTTGCAGGCACGCGCCACGGCAACACCCATCACGAGCGTCAGCATAGACGCATGCGTCGGTGCGATCTCCGGCCGCAGAAGCAGCGTCATTGCGACCGCGCTGCCCGGCGCCATCATCCACGAGCGCCCGCGGCGGCCCTTGCCCTGATTCTGCTCCTCCGCGACCACGAGTGTTCCTGACGGCGCGCCCGCTTCTGCCAGACGACGCGCCTCGTTGTTCGTCGAATCGGTCACCGCGCAGTACCGAACCGGCCGCCCGACCCACTTCGTCTGCAGGCGGCTCTCTACCTCCTCCGCGGTCACAACGTCGGGACGATGAAGAATCCGATACCCCTTTCGGGGCACGGATTCTATCTCATAGCCTTCTTCTTTTAATTGATTGATCACTTTCCAAACCGCCGTGCGGGACACCTGAAGCTCGTCGCACAGCTCCTGCCCGGACACAAACCCGTCGGCTCGACTGAGCGCGGTCAATACGCTGCATTTCATTGAATAAATCACTTTCCTCCGATCTCATATCCCAGCGTCGCCGCCATCACAGCCTTGATCGTGTGCATGCGGTTCTCCGCCTCGTCGAAAACGACCGACTGCTCCGACTCAAAGACCTCGTCCGTCACTTCCATCGCGTCGAGTCCGAACTTCTCGTGGATCTGCTGCCCAATCGTCGTCTCGAGATCATGGAACGCCGGCAGGCAGTGCATGAAGATCGCCTTCGGACCGGCCAGCTGCATCACCCGCGCGTTGACCTGATACGGCAGCAGCGCCTTGATCCTCTGCTCCCAAACCTCGTCCGGCTCACCCATGGACACCCAGACGTCCGTGTAGATCACGTCCGCGCCCTTTGCGCCTTCCTCGACGCTCTCCGTCAGCGTAATGGAACTGCCGCTCGCCTTCGCATACTCCTGACACGCCGCGACAAGCTCCGGATCCGGGAAATATTCCTTCGCCGTACACGCCACAAAGTGCATGCCGAGCTTCGCGCAGACAATCATCAGAGAGTTGCCCATGTTGTAGCGCGCGTCGCCGAAATACGCCAGCCTCTTGCCCTTCAGCTCCCCGAGATGCTCCCGGATCGTCAGGCAGTCCGCCAGCATCTGTGTCGGGTGGTACTCGTTCGTCAGGCCGTTCCAGACCGGGACGCCCGCGTACTTCGCCAGCTCCTCGACAATGCTCTGCCCGTAGCCGCGGTACTCGATGCCGTCATACATCCGACCGAGTACGCGCGCGGTGTCGCGGATGCTCTCCTTCTTGCCAATCTGCGAACCTTTCGGATCCAGATAGGTCACATGCATGCCGAGATCGTGCGCTGCCACCTCGAACGAGCAGCGCGTCCTCGTGCTTGTCTTCTCAAAGATCAGGGCAATGTTCTTCCCCGTGAAATAGTGGGTCAGTTCCCCCGCTTTTTTCTTCGCTTTCAGCTCCGCCGCCAGATCGAGGAAATACGTGATCTCCTCCGGCGTAAAATCCCGAAGCGTCAGAAAATTCCTGCCCTTCAGATTCATAATATCCTCCTCATGCGCAGCCGCCTGCGCCATTTCATCCTAAACTGCTATCTGACGACAGCTCTTATTGTCACTCCAATAGGACATTCGCCTATTTACGCTTCCTTCGAAGCCTTCACGTCCTTCGCGACCTCCGTCACCGCGCTCACGAGCCCCGCTACGTTCTGCAGCTCGGACGGGATGATGATCTTCGTGGACTTGCCGTCTGCCACCTTCTCGAGCGTCTCGAAGCTCTTCATCGTCAAAACGGCCTGATCAGCCCCTGCTTCTTTGATCAGACGGATGCCCTCGGCCTTCGCCTGCTGCACCTTCAGGATCGCCTCCGCCTGGCCTTCCGCCTCGCGGATCATTCTCTCCTTCTCAGCCTCCGCATGAAGGATTGCGGACTGCTTCTCAGCCTCAGCGTCCAGGATCGCGGACTGCTTGTTACCCTCTGCCACAAGGATCGAAGACTTCTTCTCACCTTCCGCCTTCAGGATCGCCTCTCTTCGTTCGCGCTCCGCCTTCATCTGCTTCTCCATCGCGTCGACGATCTGCGCCGGCGGCAAGATGTTCTTCAGCTCCACGCGGTTCACCTTGATGCCCCACGGGTCGGTCGCGACGTCGAGCGTCGAGCGCATCGTCGTGTTGATCACCTCGCGGGAGGTCAGCGTCTGGTCGAGCTCCATGTCGCCGATGATGTTTCTCAACGTGGTCGCCGTCAGGTTCTCAATCGCCATGATGGGATTCTCCACGCCATAGGTAAAAAGCTTCGGGTCCGTGATCTGGAAGAACACGACCGTATCGATCCGCATCGTAACGTTATCCTTCGTGATCACCGGCTGCGGATCGAAATCGACGACCTGTTCCTTCAAATTCACGCGCTTCGCCACACGGTCGATGAGCGGAAGCTTGAAGTGCAGTCCGACGTCCCAGGTCGTCTGGTAGCCGCCGAGCCGCTCCAGGATAAACGCCTGCGCCTGCGGAACAATCTTCACGCAGCTCGCAATCACCAGCAAAAGAATAATGACCAGAATAATTACAAGAATTGTCGCACTTGGCATTTTTAAACCTCCTCCACGATCAGCTTCACTCCGCTGATCTTTGTGACTTTGACTTGTTTCCCTGCTTCAATCTGAATGTCGTCGGCCACTGTACACGCGGCCCAGGACTGTCCTTTCACCTGTACCCGGCCCTTGCCCGCCAGATTATCGATCGCCTCTGTGACGACCGCCGCCGCGCCAACCAGACTCTCCGCGTTCGTCTTGACGCGCCCTCTGTTGAGCCAGCGCACCGCCGCCGGCCGCGTGGCAATCAGCAACACTACGGACACGACGCAGAATGCGACGATCTGAAGCAGCGTGTCCACACCCGCAATCGCAAGTCCGAACGCCACCAGAGCGCCTCCCGCGAACCAGATCGTCGTAAGTCCCAGCGTGATCGCCTCAACGATCAGCATGACCACGAACACCCCGAGCCAGGTTACGGCCTGCAAATTAATATCCATACAGTAAGCCTCCTCCCTTCATATTATCGTACATTTTACTATATTTTACTGCAAAGCACAATATAATATCCAATATTTTTGCTCTGATTCCATCCATTTGAAAGAGCCGGTTCCGCTTTGCCAGAACAAGCAGGATCAGTTCATGCTCTTGCTCACGTCCACCCACTTCGTGCTCCCCGAAAATTTCTCCAGCTCCTCAAGCGTCAGCTCAATCGCACTATTCGAGCTGCCGGCAGCCGGGAAAACCGTCTCAAAGCGCTTCAGCGACTCATCCAGATAAACCTCCACGCCCTCCTTCACGCCGAACGGACATACGCCGCCGACCGCATGGCCGATCATCTCCGTCACCTGATCCGCGTTCAGCATCTTCGCCTTCGTGTGAAACAACGCCTTGTACTTTGCGTTGTCCACCTTCACGTCGCCAGCCATCACGATCAGTACCGCATGGTCGTCCACCAGAAAGGAAAGCGACTTCGCGATCCTCGCCGGCTCACAGCCCGCCGCCTGCGCCGCCAGCTCCACCGTCGCGCTGGACGTCGGAAATTCGATGATCCTCTTGTCCGCGCCCCACTGCTTCAGATATTCTCTCACCACTTCAATCGCCATATTCTTACCCTCTGTCTTACCCTCTGTCTTACCCTCTGTCTTTTCTTTTGTCCCGTCGTCCGCTTTGATCTCCCATCCGGCTTCCGCCCCCCCCGGTCATACTGCGCGGGTCGTCCGACGGTTCGTCTCATATCGTTTTCACGCCGCTTATCGTATCATTACGGCCTTATGATTGTCAACTGAATTCACGCTTTCTCAGGCCATTTTCACGCCGTTTCTCCTGTCGCTTCCCGCGCCTTTTCCCTGGGCTTCAAAAAAATTTTTCAAAAAATGAAAATTTTAGTTGTATTTTTTCTCCAAATGATTATAATAGAATTGTTTGGGAAGCATAGCTCAGCTGGGATGAGCGTTCGCCTCACACGCGAGAGGTCAGGAGTTCGAGCCTCCTTGCTTCCATCAAAAAGTGCCGGAGAGCTCCGGCACACATTCTGGGGATATAGCTCAGTTGGGAGAGCGATGCGTTCGCAACGCATAGGTCAGGGGTTCGAGTCCCCCTATCTCCATTCACCCCGCCGGAAAGGCCTGTAAATACAGGAGTTTCCGGTTTTTTGTTTGTCAGGTATACAAATGCAAATTCTTCTCCCTGATATTTGTCAACTTATTCTACTTCCATTTCCACTTATATCCGCATTCCAGGCATTCCCATGCCGAATGTGTTCCAAATAAACCCTTTATAACAGTGCCATGGATATTGGTTGAACCGTTCCATACTTCACCACATTGCGGACATATATAGCCGCCCGTTCTGATTCTCATTTGCTTCCTTTTCTCATTAAAGGAATCCATCTTGCTCATAGTCTTGCCCTTTCTGCCGTTGCTCGTCTTGCTATATTCCAGACAGGTCCTGTTTTGAAATAATAACTGCGGAAAAAGGGACTCGAACCCTCACGCCTCGCGGCACAGGAACCTAAATCCTGCACGTCTGCCAATTCCGTCATTTCCGCCTAAAAATATCACGCGAAGTATCCGAGCGATTCTCTATGTCTGGACCTCCGCGCTGTCATGAGGCATCGGGGATTCGAACCCCGGACAACTTGATTAAAAGTCAAGTGCTCTACCGCCTGAGCTAATACCCCGAAAAATATACTTTTTACAGCCTGACTCGATCGTTCTTCCCACCCGTCGATATCATCGGACTGTCAAACTGGGCCAGCCGGATTCGAACCGGCGAATGCAGGAGTCAAAGTCCTGTGCCTTACCGCTTGGCGATGGCCCATTAAACAAATAGGGATGTCGCACCGTCTGCAACAGCCCTATTATATGCAGGGTGGGTAAAGGGATTCGAACCCTTGGCCTCCAGAGCCACAATCTGGCGCGCTAACCAGCTGCGCTATACCCACCATATTCATTTGAAACGAGCCTGAAGGGATTCGAACCCCCGACCCACGGCTTAGAAGGCCGTTGCTCTATCCAACTGAGCTACAGACTCAAAAAGCGGGTGATGGGAATCGAACCCACGTGTCCAGCTTGGAAGGCTGGTGTTCTACCATTGAACTACACCCGCAAACTCTATGGAACCTGGAAAAGTACGTCGGGGTGACAGGATTCGAACCTGCGACCTCCTGGTCCCAAACCAGGCGCTCTAGCCAAGCTGAGCCACACCCCGTTTCAGGTAATTCAGGCGCCCTTCGCTTGACGCGAATAGAATTATAATATATCGCCCTTTAAAAGTCAACCATTTTTTAATAGATCTTAAATGTCTTCACCGCCCATTTTATTACGCGGTACTGCGGAGTCTCAAGCTCGCGCGCGGCCTCCTTCAGCTTCTCGCGAATCGGAAGTCCCTGCGGACAGTGCTTCTCGCATTTTCCGCAACCGATGCACTGAGACGCGCTCGACGTCTCCCGGCGCATTGCGGTCGACTGAAGATACTCCCACATCCCGGACTTCTTTCCCTCCGTGTATTTCAGATTGTAGCAGTGAAACGCCATCGGAATGTCGACCTTGTTCGGGCAGGGCATGCAGTAGCCGCAGCCGGTACAGCCGACCTTCATGTTTCGGTTGATCTCCTGTTTGACCTGCTCCACGAGTCCGAGATCTTCCTCTGTAAATTCCCCTACCTGCACCTCGTCCGCGATGCACAAATTCTCCTGCACCATCTCGAGGGAATTCATTCCCGAGAGGACGACTGTCACCTCCGGCTGGTTCCACAGCCAGCGAAAACCCAGCTCCGCCGGAGACGCAAATTTCCCGGACTTCGCGATCTGCTCCTTCGCGTCCGCCGGCAGCAGGTTTACAAGCCGCCCGCCGCGCAGGGGCTCCATGATGATCACAGGGACGCCTTTTCCAGCCGCATAGGTCAGACCCTCGCGCCCGGCCTGTGAGTGCTCGTCCAGATAATTGTACTGGATCTGGCAGAAATCCCAGTCATAGGCGTCCAGAAGGCTGCGGAAATTTCCACTGTTCCCGTGGTAGGAAAAGCCGATGTTTCGGATCTGTCCGCTCTCCTTCTTCTCCTGGATCCACTCCCGAATGCCAAGCCCACAAAGCCGCTCCCAGGTCTTCACGTCGTTGAGCATATGCATCAGATAATAGTCAATATGGTCGGTCTGCAGTCGACGCAGCTCCTCCTGAAATTTCTTCTCGGCTCCCTCGACCGAACGGATCAGATAATGGGGCAGCTTTGTCGCAAGGTTGATCTGATCCCGGCAGTTGTTCTTCGCCAGGATTTTTCCAACCGCCTCCTCGCTCCCGCCGTACACGTAGGCCGTGTCCAGATAATTGACCCCGTGCCGGATCGCGTACATAACCTCCTGCTCCGCCTTCTCCAGATCAATCTCCGAACCCTTTTTCGTAAAACGCATACAGCCATACCCGAGAATCGAGAGCTGATTTCCCTTGCGATCATTTCTGTACTGCATCCTGATACCTGCCTTTCTCATCCGATCAAGTCAATCTGTTCCACTCCCACACTCCTGTATTCTCTCCCTGCCCGGCAACTCTCCGGCGCACGCTGCCTCCCTGACACACTGACTCCCGAAACGCACCGTCTCCGGTCTGCGATATCTCTGCCGTCACACTCTAACCATGTCCCTTGTGATCGACGCCAGATCCTTCGCGCCGCACATTGCCATCGTATCGGCAAGCTCCGCGCCGATCTTCTCAACATAGAGCTTCACGCCTTCCTCCGCGCCGCCGTACACCGCAGGCACAAACGGGCGGCAGATCAGCGCCGCGTCCGCGCCGAGCGCCAGAGCCTTAAACAGATCGACGCCGCTGCGTATCCCGCCGTCCACGAATATCTTCATACCGCTTCCCTTCAGCGCGTCCGCGATCTCGCCGAGCACCTCCGCCGTCGCAGCGCACTGATCGAGCACACGCCCGCCGTGATTGCTGACTACGATGCCGGCCGCTTTGGCTTCCTTCGCCTTCAAGGCGCCCTTGACACTCATGATCCCTTTTACGATAAAAGGCACGCCGCAAAGCTGCGCGATCTCGGAAAGCTCCGCCACCGTCTTGCTGCCTGCTGGCGGTGTCAGGTTCTTCAGAAACGGAAGTCCCGCCGCGTCCACATCCATCGCCACCGCGAAGCTCCCCGCCTCCCTGCAGAGCGCCAGCTTCTCCCTGATCAGCTCGAGATTCCACGGCTTGACTGTGGGCACTCCCACGCCGCCCGCCGCCGCGATCGCTTTCGAAGCCGCCTGCATCACCGCCGGATTCACTCCGTCGCCGGTGAACGCTGCGATGCCGGCCTCGCTGCAGGCCGACACGAGGATATTATTGTAAGCCGTGTCGTCGTACTTGTCGCCGTAGTGCAGATTCACCGCGCCCAGCGGCCCTGCGAAGAACGGGTAGCGGAACGTCCTCCCGAACAGCTCAAACGTCGTGTCCGGCGCACCGTTCTCGCAGATCGTATCCAGCACCACGCGGATCTCCTGCCACTTATCGTAGTTGCGCGCCGCCGTATCGCCCGTGCCTTTCGCGCCCGGCCCCGGCACCTGATTTTTGCAGACCCTACCGTTGCACACTGGGCACACCTTGCAGTACGGTCCAACATTTCCCCTCGCCTGCTCCAAAACCTCTTGGTAAGTCATCTTTGCATCCTCCCGATTTATCTGATTTGTATGCTTCACCCCGGCTGGTTACGGCACGGAAAACATTTCTTTGTATACCGATTTCCCGTCTTTGAATTCCGATTTCATCAAAGAGATCTTCTCCACGTTCATATCCAGCTTCGGCACCTTCACCGTGTACGGACGGCTGGCTTTTGTCTTTCGCAGAAGCGTGATATGCGGAGTGAACTTTTTCCCGTCGAAGGGGATGCCCTCTTCCCTGAAGCGCTTCTGCAGTTCGTTCACATAGCCTTTCAGCTTCTGGTTTCCCTTCACGCCGATCCACTGCGTGTCCCCGAAATTTCCCGCCTCCGTCAGCGCGATCCGAAACGGCTGAAACCCGATCTCGCTCATGATCTCCTGAATCTGCTGCCGCCTGTCGGTCTCCCCGATAAAGCTCAGCGTCATGTGCAGATTCTGCTTCGGGACATAGCTCCCGCCGACGCCCTGGTTTTTCATATCATGCATGACTTCTACCAGAGAGTTCTTCATCTGCTCCGATAACTGCACCGCCACAAAGAGTCTCACGGCATCCACCTCTTTTCCCGCAAAATATTCCTTTTCATAGTACCACAACGGCGCCCACATGTCAAAACGGACTGCCGTGCAGCAATCGAGCAGACTGCCGCGCAGCAATCGAGCAGGGCGGATTTTCCCTGCTCGCTGCGCGACCCGCGTGCTGCGACAGCAGCAAATTTTTCCTCTCGCGGGTCTGCGCATAAAAGAGCCGGGCGCGCATCCCCGGAAAAGGAATTCGGCCCGGCCCTTATCATTTCATTTAAATTCTGCTGTCACTTTCAAAAGGCGGATCAGCCTTTCTTCTTTGTGGACACGTCGAGCACAACCGCGCCGAGAAGCACGGCGCCCTTGACCACCTTCTGCAGATCTGTGGACATGCCGCACATGGACATACCGTTGTTCAGAACGCCCATAACCAGAGCTCCGACCACGGCGCCGATGATCGTGCCGACACCGCCGGACGCCGCCGCGCCGCCGATGTAGCAGGATGCGATCGCGTCCATCTCAACGCCGTCGCCCATCTTCGGGTTCGCGCCGCCCTGACGGGCCGAGAGTACGATGCCTGCGATCGACGCGAGCACGCCCATATTCACGTACACCCAGAAGAATACCTTGCGCGTGTTGACGCCGGAAAGGCTCGCCGCCTTCGCGTTGCCGCCCATCGCGTAGATCTGGCGGCCGGCGACCGTCTTGCTCGTGACAAAATGGTAGATTCCCACGATGACAGCCAGAACGACCAGCTGGATCGGGATGCCGTTATACATGCCGAGTCTGGTGAAGAAGAACCAGACGATGACGAGGATGACGACGTCCTTGATGATCATCTGCCACGGGACGAGATTGGCAAATCCGTACTTGTTGTTCGTGCGGATCGTCTTCATCTCCGAGAAGATCAGACCCACGGAGACGAGCGCCGCGACAATGACACAGACCAGATCGATCTGCCCGTCCCCGAACGCAACCTTCACTGTCGGCAGGAAACCGACTCCGATGAACGAATAGTCAGCCGGAAGCGGACCGACCGTCAGGGATTTCAACAGCGTATATGTAAGTCCGCGGCCCATCAGCATCGTAGCCAGCGTCACAACAAAAGGCGGGATGTCCAGATAGGCGATGAAAAAGCCCGCGAAGATACCGACCGCCAGGCCGATGCCTACCGCTACCAGCCATGCCAGCGGGACTGCCCAGCCCTGCTCCACGACAAGCTTTGCCGCGCAGGCAGCGCCGAGCGCTACGACAGAGCCGACGCCCAGGTCGATGTAGCCGGTCAGCACGCACAGCAGCATACCGGTCGCCAGAATGATGATGTAGCCGTTCTGCATGATCAGGTTGTTGATGTTGGTCGGCGTCGCGTTGGACCCATTCGTCATCACATAGAAAATGATGAATATGATGATCAGCGCCGCGATCATACCGAAGGACTTAATGTCCAGATTGATATATTTTTTCTTTGTCTCCATTATTCTTCTCCTTTCCCGTTGCTCGCCATGATACATTTCATAATGTTCTCCTGGCTCAGCTCTTCGCGGCCAAGCTCGCCCGCGATCCGGCCCTCATTGATGACATACGCACGGTCGCAGGTACCGATGATCTCCTGCATCTCCGACGAAATCACAATGATCGCCTTCCCCTCGCGCGCCATATCGTTGATCGCGCAGTAGATCTCATACTTCGCGCCGACGTCGATACCACGCGTTGGCTCATCCAGGATCAGAACGTCCGGATGGGTCATCATCCACTTTGCCAGCACGACCTTCTGCTGATTACCGCCGGAAAGGGAGCCGACTGCCTGATGGATCGATGTTGCTTTTACGTTGATCTTCTCTTTGTATTCTTCCGCGTCAAGGTTCTCCTTGCGCTCGTTGACGATCTGCCCGTTCGCGTAATACGCTCTCAGGGCGGCCATCGTCATGTTGGTCTTGATGTCGTTCATCAGCACCAGGCCGTAGGTCTTACGATCCTCAGAAGTATAGGCGATCTTGTTGTCGATCGCGTCCTTCACTGTCTTCGTACTGACCTTCTGTCCATGCATATAGACCTCGCCGGAGATCTTCTGTCCGTAGGAATGTCCGAAAAGACTCATCGCGAACTCCGTACGGCCCGCACCCATCAGGCCTGCCAGACCGACCACTTCGCCCGCGCGGACTTTGATGTTGATGTCCTTGAGGATCTGCTTGTCGGCGATCTCCGGATGGTATGCGTTCCAGTTCTTTACCTCCATTACCACGTCACCAATCGTGCAGTTGTCACGCACCGGATAGCGGTTGTTCATCTCGCGGCCGACCATACCCTTGATGATGCGGTCCTCCGACCACTCGTCCACGCCCTTGCGCAGCGTCTCGATCGTCTTTCCGTCACGGAGGATCGTAATGGAATCCGCCACGTAACTGATCTCATTCAACTTGTGAGAAATGATAATACAGGTAACACCCGCCTTCTTCAGCTCCAGCATGATCTCCAGAAGCTGTGCGGACTCCTCGTCGTTCAGGGCCGCCGTCGGCTCGTCGAGGATCAGAAGCTCCACGTTCTTCGCCATGGCCTTCGCGATCTCGATCAGCTGCTGCTTGCCGACGCCCAGCGTGTTGACCGGCGCGTTCAGGTTCTCATTCTGCAGACCGACATGCGCCAGCGCTTCCTTCGCGCGCTCTCTCGTCTTCGTCCAGTCGATGACGCCGCGCATGGAGAGCTGCTCGTTTCCCATGAACACATTCTCCGCGATCGAGAGATACGGGCTTAAAGCGAGCTCTTGATGGATGATGACGATGCCCTTGTTCTCACTGTCCTTGATCCTGTGGAACTTGCAGGTCTCACCCTTGTAGATGATATCTCCCTCATATGTGCCGTGGGGATACACACCCGAAAGGACATTCATCAGCGTCGACTTGCCGGCTCCGTTCTCACCGCACAGCGCGTGGATCTCGCCCTTTTCCACCTGGAAATTGACGTCGTCCAGAGCCTTCACGCCCGAAAATGCTTTCGTAATGTGTCTCATTTCCAAAATAATTTCAGACATGCCTTCCCTCACTCCTTTACCAATTTACGTAAACATGAGCGGCGGATTTTTCCGCCGCCCAGTCTTTTTCACTCTTCAGAAGGGCTTGCCTTCTGTCATCGTTCAGTTAAAGAAATCTGCTTTGATTACTGAAGCTGCTCCTCCGTGTAGTAGCCGCCGTCGATCAGAATCTCCTGATAGTTGGACTGATCTACTGCAACCGGTGTGCACATGTAGGTCGGAACAACGAGAGCGCCGTTGTCGTACTGCTCTGTGTCGTTGATCTCCGGCTCGGAGCCCTGAAGCACCGCGTCAACCATCGTAACAGCCTTGGAAGCAAGGAGACGGGTATCCTTGTAGATGGACATCGTCTGCGTGCCGTCGATGATGTTCTTCGTAGCCATAACTTCTGCGTCCTGACCTGTGATCAGCGGCCAGTTCTCCTCGGTGTAGCCTGCCCCCTGAAGAGCAGCCTTGATGCCGTATGCGAAGCCGTCGAATGCGGAGCATGCGATGTCGAGATCCTCGTCAGCGTAGTTCGCTGTCAGGATGTTCTCGCAGTTCGCCTGAGCGGTCTCCTGGGACCATCTAAGGATACAGGTGTCTTCGAAAGAAGTTCTGCCGGACTTGCAGACCAGTGTGCCGTCGTCCAGGTACTCCTGAAGGACTTCCATGATACCATTGTACAGGAACAGCGCGTTATTGTCGTCCGGGGAGCCCATGAAGAACTCGATCGTGTAGGACTCGCCTGCTTCGCGTGCAGCGTCGAGATCCTTCGCTTCCTTGATGTAGTTCGCGATAACGGTACCAACGCCCTTGTTATCGAATGTAGCATAGTAGGAAACAGCGTCCGTGTCCATCAGCAGACGGTCGTAAGCGATGATCGGGATGCCCGCTTCCTTCGCCTGTGCCTCAGCGTTTACGAGAACGCCGGAGTCGATTGCCGCGATAACAAGGCAGTCAACGCCCATGCTGACATAGTTCTCAAGCTGGGAAACCTGCATAGCCGTGTCGTCCTCTGCATACTGCAGCTCTACCTTGTAGCCCTTCTCCTCAAGCTGGGACTTCATGTTCGCGCCGTCGTTGATCCAGCGCTCGGAGGACTGCGTCGGCATCAGGATACCGACCGTCTTCGCCTCGTCTGCCATTGCCGTTGCGGAGATGCCGCAAACCATAGCGCCTGCGAGCATGCATGCCAATAATTTCTTCATAAAAAAACCTCCTTTGAGTTATAAAATAATAATTTACAAACCGCGTATCAGCGGATTTTGTACATAAGAAAATGAAATCTCAGCCGACAACTCTTGTCAAAATACACAACAAATTTTCCGTTCAGCTATCATCTATGTGAAATTATACAAGGAAATTTGAAATTCGTCAATAGATATATGGCAGATTATGCAACAAATCTTATCGGCCTTTTACAATCTGCATAAAAAAAGAGACGCCTTCTCCTTCGTGAAAAAAGCGCCCCTGTCTTTACTGGTGTGTTTTACAGCTTTTCCGCCCTCTGTTTCCTTACTCCAGCTCGCCCAGACTGATCCAGAACGGGATGTCCTCGATCTCCTCCTCCGTGTCCTCCGGATAGAATGCCGTCATAGCTCCGTATGCCTCTTTCCCGGCCTTCAGCACCTGATACTGCATCGTCCCTTCGTCATCGGCAAACTGCACGTACATGTTCCCATATTCGTCCGTATCGAATTCCGCGTCCTCCGGAAGGCTCTGGCGCACACCCGCCCTCGTGGAATAATCCTCAAGATCCTCCGGCAGCGGCAGTCCTGCCGCCTCATACGCGTCCGCGCCAAAACGTGTAACGTGGATCGTGACGTCGCCCCTGGTAAATGTAGCGTAATGCATCGGAAGATACGCGTCGTCAAAACCCGACTCCACCTCGAAATCCTCTGGAAGATAGAACGTGCCGACCTCCTCGACCGCAAACTCCTTAAGCCCCATCTCCGCGAGCTCCGCTGCGGTCGGCTTTGCCTCCGTCTCCAGCTCTGTCTCCGTCTCTGCTTCAGCTGCGACAGCCGTCAGCACGTTCGCTGTCGTCGCGCTCAGGCACACACAAAGCGTCATCGCACAGAGGCTTCCTGCCAGCAAAAATAAACCTTTTCTCTTCATGTCGTTTTCCCCTTTCTGAATGTTATTGCTAATATTTCCACGCATATGGACCGTCAAGCCGCAGATCGTACTCCGCAGCTTTGAACGGCTCATTGCCTTCACAGACAGTATAGCAAAGCAAAGAAATCATTTGGTGTGCAGAGCTGCACAGTTTCTTCCTGCTTTGAACTCTCCTCCAGTGCCTTGCAGATCTCATCCAGGATCTCAATCATGCATCCGTCAATGTTCCGGTCGTCGCCGAGCACCACATACTCGTGAAGCGCGCTGCTCGCGAGCGTGCCATCGTCGTTCGTCCAGGTATAGTCGATGCGGGTGCGCAAACCTATGGCAAGCGAGTCGGCGCAATCGCTGTACGTCCCGAGCCGCGCTGCCGCCAGCCCGTCTCCATACGCAAGATGGTCAGCGATGAATTCAAAACCGAGCCTCTCTGTATAGTACTCGTTTAGTCCGGCTTCGTCCAACTCCCAGTAAGCGACCGGTTCAACCTCGCGCAGCGCTTCGCTTTCCTGCAGGTCGCTCACAAGGGTTTCACACGCGGCTGCCATCTCTTCATAGTTGCCTTCCTGCAAATAACGGACAATCTCGTTCACATAATCCTTGTAAACAGCCGGATGCCACACGGGCTCATCCGTCGCGGCAGACTGCTTTGGCCCTGCTCCCTGCCTCCGGGCGAGCTGCGCTCCCGCTAACCCGCTGATCAGACATAGGGCGAGCACCACAGCCAGTACAGCTGCCATCCGCGATCCTCTCAGCGGCCGGCTGTGCCCTTCCAAAAATGCCTGCAAAGCCTTTTCCAGCTCTCCAATATCCGAATAACGTCGTCCAGGCTCGTAGGCCCTACATTTCCTGACAATTCCTGCAAATTCCTTTTCGCGCCTGTTCGCTGCGGAAGGCTCCGCCTCACAGTCTCCCGCCGTCATGTAAAGGAGTAGCCCTCCAACCGCATAAATGTCCGTCCTCGCGTCCGTCTGTCCGTGCCCGAACTGCTCCGGAGCAGCGTAGCCTCTCGTCCCGAGCCGAACCGTGTCGGTCTCTTGTCCAGATTTGTAAAGCCGGGCGGTCTCAAAATCGATGAGGCGAAGCCTGCCGCTTTCCGTCACCAAAATATTCTCCGGCTTTAGATCTCGGTGAATAACGGGAGGCTCCTCTCCGTGAAGCACGCGCAGAATGCGGCAGAGCCTGATTCCGAGTCTCGCCGCGTCCTCCGCCTCCATGACGCCCTCACGCTCCACCAGCTCGGCCAGCGTCCTCCCCGGCAGATAATCTCGCAGCACGGCGCAGGTTTCCCCGTTCTCCCGAAATTCCAGTGTCTCAAATTTCCAGACGTTGGAATATTTCTTCAGCATCTCGTATTCCTGCTGCAAAAAAACAGCCTGTCCGCATGATGCAACTTTGCACACTTTGCGAGCCACGCCGTCGCGTTCCTCCAGCAGGTATGTCTTTTTTCCTTCGCTCTCCCTCAGGAGGCAAAGCACCCGATACTTCTCATCCCATTCCGGGAAGCCGGTCTCATACATCCGTATCCTCCACCACTATCCCAGAAGTTCCGCCATGCGTCCATTTCTCTCCGCATCGTCGTGGAGAGTGGCTCATACGGCTGCCTCCTCCAGCAGCACGTCAAGCTGTCTCAGCGACAGTCTCCTCTCGATCGCACAGATCACCGCCGCGTCATAGCGCACCCTGGGATACAACACCTCTTTGTGTCCGATTTTCAGCAGCCGATTCGTCTCATCAAGATCAAGCCCCAGCAGAAACGCCAAGCGAATCAGAATATTTCTGGTCGGCCTTCGCGTACCGTTGAAAATCTGATAGCCGTAGGATCGCTCCAGCCCCAAGGCACGGATCGCATCCCTGACCTCAAGCCCCCGCTGTGCGAGCAACCCGCAGATATAGATCTCTATCGACGGGCAATTGAAGTCGGATCCTCCGAGGAACGAGAGATCCCCCGAGCCGGAATTTCTTATCTGATGCAGCAGTTCTTCTGTATTTTTCATGGCTGTCTCTCCCTGATCTTGCGCCTGTGCCGGGAGGATCTCCGTTCCCGGCACAGCTCAGGCCCGATCCCTGGTTTGAATGTAAGCAGGACGATAAGCCGGGTTATGTCGTGAATGGTCATCTATCCAGGCCTGTCGTCGCCGACAGGCTCCAGCGGCCTACCTGAAGCTGACGGGCAGCCATATGCTTCGTTACGGCCTTGCTTCGGATGGGGTTTACATATGCCCCGGCCGTTACCGGCCGGGCGGTAGTCTCTTACACTGCCCTTCCACCCTTACCGGCACGTCTTGCCCCGCGCCGGCGGTTCATTTCTGTTGCACTTTCCTTGGAGTCGCCTCCACCGGACGTTATCCGGCATCCTGCCCTGTGAAGCCCGGACTTTCCTCGCCTGGCACCTTTCGGATCCGCCAGCCGCGACCATTTATCCTACTTACGACGGTGATTTTAACACGTTTTTTTCATTCTGTAAACCTTGCACACGCCGCTTCACAAAGCAAATTTCCGTAGTAATACTGTTTCAAATCACGCTAACTGGCCATGCCGCGATACATATCCGCGTAGCGTCCGTTCATCGCAAGCAGCTCGCTGTGCGTGCCGACCTCCTTGATGTCGCCATTTTCCATGTATATGATCTTATCCGCGTTTTGAATCGTGTACAATCGATGCGCGATGATGAATGTGGTGCGGCCGTTCATGAGCCGCTCCATAGCCCTTGTGATCATTGCCTCAGTTCGGGTGTCCACCTGCGACGTGGCCTCGTCGAGAATCAGAATCCGCGGATCCGAAATCACTGCGCGGGCTATGGTGAGCAGCTGCTTTTCGCCCACCGAAAGCGCCGATTTTTCGTCGGACAAATGCGTTTCATATCCGTGTGGAAGTTTTTCTACAAACGAATCGCACTGTACGGTCTGCGCGGAACCGACAACGTCCTCCTCCGACGCCGAGGGCTTGCCGTATGCGATGTTTTCCCTCACCGTACCATCGAATATCCAAGTATCCTGAAGCACCATTCCGAAAGCGCTGCGAAGCTCCTCTTTGGAAAGCTCGTATGCGTCAACGCCGTCAACGTAAATATGGCCGTCCCAAATATCATAAAAACGCATCAGAAGGTTTATGAGTGTCGTCTTGCCTGCGCCGGACGGCCCGACAATGGCGACCGTCATGCCCGGCTCGGCCGTAAAGGATACATCCTCCATGAGCGGAGAACCCTTTTTGTAGCCGAAGCGGACGTTCTTGAACTCGATCTTGCCTTTCAAGCTGGCCGGAAGCGTTTTGGACGGATTTTCCGCTGGTTCCTCCTCCTCGTCGAGCAGCTCGAAGATCCGTTCCGCGGACGAGAGAGCCGTCTGGATATTGTTCATGGAGCTCGACATCTGCGAGAGCGGAGTCCCGATCATATTTCCGTAAAACAGGAAGGCAGTGAATTCACCGAGCGTAAGATTTCCGTGTATCATTAAGATTCCGCCTACCACACAGAGCGCCACATACGAGATATTGATCAGTATTCCGCTGATCGGGAGAGCCAGACCCGACAAAAAACGCGCGCTTACATAGGTACGGTAAAAATCACCGTTAAGCGTCTCAAATCGTTTCCCTTTTTCCTCCTCGCAGGTATACGCCTTCACGACTGTGTGGTTGGAGTAGGTGTCAGAGACCTCCTCCGTCAGTCTTCCGAGCGCCTCGTTCATTTGCCGGAACTGCCTTCCTGTAAATTTGGTCACGAGACCGATCAAAAGCATATTGAGCGGAAGCGAGATCAGATAGATCAGGGCAAGCTTCCACTGTGTCACCAGCATCATGATGATGATACCCACAAGCAGCACTGCCTGACCGATCAACGACGAGGCTGTGGACTCAAGTCCGTTTGACATATTGAGCATATCCACCGTCGCTCTTGACAGCACATCGCCCGTCGCATGGGTATCCATATAGTTGATCGGAACAGCGTTCAGCTTTTTCGCAATGCGGTTGCGGTAGCTCCTCGAAAGTCCTTGGGAAATGCGTATGATCTGTTTATTCACAAAACCATCCGAGCCGCAGCCGATAAAATACAGCACGGCCAGAAGAACACTGTTTTTATAGATGAAACCCAAGCCCGAGACAAACCCGTTTCCGACAGATTCCTGCAGGAAATCCACCATCCGCTGCGTAATAACAGGCGCGGCCGTCAGACAGCATTTCGACAATGCGATAATGATAAAGGCGGCGATAAAGCGAAAACGATTCTTCCCCATGTCCGCAAAAAGACGTTTTATCACAACCGAATACGAATATTTTTTCTTTTCTGTCTTATTTTTTTCAAGCTTTTTCATTCGGCCTCACCGCTCCTTTCCGCGTTATCGCCGTGATCGAGATAATACTGTGTCTTGTAGATCTCACGATAAGGCTCGCAGCTCTCAAGAAGCTCCGCGTGAGTGCCTATACCGACAATATGTCCTTTATCCAAAACGATGATCTTATCCGCGTCCATAATGGTGCTGATCTTCTGTGCGACCATGAGCGTAGTTTTTCCTTTGAGCCTCTCCCGTATACGCTTGCGGGCAATGCTCTCCGTCTTCGCATCCAACGCCGAGAATGTATCGTCAAAGATATATATTTCCGCATCTCTGGCAACTGCGCGGGCAAGAGACAGCCTCTGGCGCTGTCCGCCGGACAGATTTGTTCCGCCGGGGCTCATCACAGTGTCAAACCCGTCGGGCAGCCCATCAACGATCTCGCTGAAGCATGCCACGTCGCAGGCGGAACGAATCTGCGCATCCGTCATACTCTCATCAAATACGCAGATGTTGTTTTTGATCGTATCGCGGAAAACCTGCGCTCGCTGCGTGGCGTAAGACATTTTGCTCCGAAGTTTTGAGGGTTCATATTTGCCGACGGGAACACCGTCGATCAAAATCTCGCCAAAGGTAGGACGGTAAAGTCCCTGAACCAGATTCATGATCGTCGTCTTACCACTGCCGGTCGCGCCGATGAACGCCGCCGTCTCTCCTCGCTCGATCTTAAAGGAAACGTTTGCGATCACATCCGTGGCGCCCGCGTAACCAAAAATAACATTTCTCATCTCTACCGCAGGGGCGACGCCGCTCTGTGATACTTTTGCCACGCCGCTCTCAGCCGCGGCGGATGTGTATTCCAGTAGCTCATTGATACGCTCGCTGGATACCGCCACCTTGGGCAGCATATTCACCAGAACCGGAACGATCCCCAGCGTCGCGATAAAATAGGAGATATACTGAAAGATCAAGATCAAGTCGCTGATCTGCGCCATGCCCGAACGGAGCTGCGTCGAGCCAACGAGATAAATGACGACCACTACCCAGTTCATGATTATGAGTGAGACGGGCGAGAGGAAATTGATCTTGCTGTTGGCAAATATCGCCGCATCATACGTATCCTGATCCGCAGCATACATTTTCTCTTCTTCTATCTTCTGGTTACCGAAAGCGCGTATGGGACGAACGCCGGTCAGCTTTTCCTTGAATAACGCGTTCAAATGGTCGTTCTTTTCCTGCAGCTTATCAAAATAGAGTTTGGACTTTGCTCCATTGTAGATCATATAGATAACCGTTATGACAAAAGAAATAAGCAAAATCCCGAACATCATAAGATTGATGCGCGAAATCATGATCAGGAGACAGATAACGACAATAGGAACCGACATACTGCTCCGCAGGAGATTAATGATAAAGGTACTCATCTGCGTGATGTCCGCCATTGTTCTGCCAAGCAGCGTGGACTCTCCGAAATGAGCGAAGTCCTGCGAGGAAAACGAGGTCACCTTATTGTAGCAGTCGCTTCGGATCCTGCACGTGATGGCCGCCGTTACCCTCGCCGAAAGGTACGACGTGATCAGGGTAACAACAGCGATCGCAAGCGTTATCAGAAGCATCTTCCCGCCCGACTGCCAAATGAACGCCAGATCGCCGCGGGCAACCCCCTGATCAAGAATGCGCTTGGATTCGGGCAGGAAAAGCCCCACCTGAATAAAGGTCGAAACGATGGTAAAAAATACGGTTCCGAATAACTCCCACTTAAAATCCTTAAGGTATTTCATTAATAATCGTATCATAATTTTCACTCCAACAGTTCCGCAACAGAAAGCTCCAACGGATTTTCAGCTTCAAGCAGTTTTTTCGCGATCTCGATAACTACGTCGGTGAACTCCCTGATCCGCTCATCACTGTAGTATTTTTTGGAATACTGGAACATCGGCTGCGCGCCGTCGGGACCCTCCACCACGACTGCCGTAAGTCTTCTGCTCGGAGCGGATTGTCCGCCGACCATGTCACTGAAACGCTGGACCGGCGAAAGACCCAGCTTGCTTAGCGCTCCTCCGTTCGCGATCGACGCCGTCTCATAAACGCACAGAGCGGAGTCGTCGACAAAAATATTTGTGCGCTGCGCAAGCCATTCGCAGCGGCAGTTCGCGATCCCGTCCGCCATCTGCCGCCGGATCGTGTCGCATATATCGGAAAACGAATGAAGCTCGTGAAGCCGCAGCCCCAAAGGAAGCGCTTGCACCACCAGACCAGCAGCTGAGCGCTTTTGCTCATCCACGCGATAGTGGAACGCCCATTCCAAAAGAACATCTGTCTTTTTGTTGTACTTCCCCAGAGCGAGCGCGATGACCACATCAAAAAGATTGCTTCTTGAGAAACCTGTCTTTTGTTCAAATTGTTCCAGCTGCTTGATCGAGGTGCGGAAAGGCCAGACGCTCATGCCCGCAAGGTTCGCCCCGCTGTCCTGATCCGGCTCCAGCGTATTGCTCCATTCGACATTCCCGTAAACACGCTCAAAATAGTCCATTTCCTTCCAATATTCATTGCTCTGGCGGAAATCGGCTTTTTCGGCAAGATAGCTGTAAAAGGTGTCAAGCTCCGGCTCTTCCCCTAAGCCGATCCGAAGCATGTTCGCCAGAAATACCTGCATACCGGTGCCGTCTATCAGGCTGTGATGGATGTCTATGAACAGATAGGAGCGCTTTTCGGTCTGAAAAATGCGCGCCGTAAACAGCGGCTTCTTAAGCAGCGTGGTTATTTTCACAAGACCCGGGCGCAGCTTTTCAAACTCCTCCTCCGTGACATGTTCGATCTCCACGACCGGACACAGCTCCGGCACGTAACGCTGCTGCAGATCGCAATCTTCATTGAATTCATAGATCGTAGAGCAGACCGGGTGGTTGCGTATGGTCTTATTCACAATATCGCAAAGCCATTCCGTGCGGGATACATCCTCCAGCGCAAAAAGCTGCATAATACTCAGCATCGTATCCTTAGGAGTGGAAAGCTGCCAGTCGAACATTGCAAGCTGCGTTCCCATAAGCGGCTGGGGATTTCTGCGCGCCTCCGCCTCGATCTCTTCCGGGGTGCGCGAATCCGTTTCCTTCATACGGTCCAAATAGATTTCGGCGATCTTCGCCGCTGTGCAGCCCTTAAAAATATCCATCGCGCTGAAATCATCCAGATCCGCCTCGACAAGCACCTGCATCGAGCGCAGCGAATCGCCGCCGAGCTGATAAAAGTCATCATTTCTGCCGACACGCTCAAGCTGAAGGACCTTGGCAAACGCGTCGCAGAGCCGTTTTTCCACCTCGTTCTGCGGGGCGGCATATTCCGACTCGTACATTTCCCGCTGCGGTTTCGGAAGCGCACGGCGGTTCAGCTTCCCGTTGGGAAGCAGCGGCACATGCTCAATACGTATATAGTATGCCGGGATCATGTAATACGGAAGCGATTTTTCGAGCTCCGCCTTCAGCTCCTCCTCGCTCATGGGCAGGTCATCATTGTAATAAAGACACAGATAAGACTGGTTCGGCTCCTCAAAGCCTTTGACGGCGCACCAGTCAAGACCGGTCGCACGCTTTGCCGTCGCCTCGATCTCGGCGGGCTCGATGCGGTTCCCGTTTATCTTGATCATGTCGTTTTTGCGCCCCAGCAGCACGATATTGCCGTCCGAGAGTCTTCTCGCCAAATCGCCCGTGTGATACAGGCCGTCTTTGAGCGCCTCAGCTGTCTGCTCGGGCAGATTGATGTAACCGCGCATAAACGGATTTTCAAAACATAGCTCGCCGATCTCGCCCTCGAGAACGTCCTGGCTATTGTCATCCAGAAGTCTCAGCTTTATGCCGTCGTAGGTCGGCTTGCCCACCGGCGTGACCTCATACGGACGGTCTATGATGAATTTGGCGACGTTGAAAGCGCCTTCACTCATGGAGTAGGTATTCAGGATGTCAACCCCATCTATATAGATCCCGTTCGCGGGCTCGCTCCCGGTAAAGATGTGTTTCAGATACGGTCCGAGTTCTCCGATCACCCGGATCATGGACGGGGACAGGAACGTGTCGGTGATGCGGTTGCCGCGGTAAAATTTTTTCAGTTTTATGGGATTTTTCACGATGTCATAGGGCACGATGTACAGCGTGAAACCGTTGTATATCACCGAAAGCGCCATCTTGATCGAGGCGATGAAATTAAGCGGCGAGATCAGGGCAAAACGCGATTCCTCCGTGATCCTGCGCACGCCGTCCGGGTTGCCGCCCGAGATCTGATTCAGCTTGATATTGCCGTACTCATGCAGCACGCCTTTTGGGAAGCCTGTCGTGCCGGACGTATACACGGCAAACGCCGCGTCGTGGGGCTCGACTTTCTCATAGCCGCTTAGGGGCTCCGCGGAGCAGATCTCCTCCCATGTTTCCATGTCGATGACCGCCTTGCAGCCGCAGTCTTCTTTGATATACTCGATACGATCCGGCGCGTAGTTGTCCTCGACCACAGTGAAAGCCGCTCCGGCTTTCCATACTCCCAGCATCGCTATGATCGGCATGATTCCGCGCGGCAGGCAGATCATTACAAAATCCTCCCTGCCAATCCCCTTTTGCTTCAGCCATGCGTACACCTGCGCGGATCTCTGATCCATCAATTCCCTGCTGATGCCGCCAGTCCTTACTCCGTCTACCAGAACAATGCGCTGGGGATCGTTTTTTACATGCTCGCTCCAGCGTTCGCACAGATACGGTACTTTCTCTAAAAAATCGAGATTCATAAATTCAATTCACTATCCTCTCTCATTCCTCATCAACAAGCTTGAAGAAATATTTTTCCTTAAATAAATTGTCAATCACCCGTACAGGCTTTAACTGATTTTCGCTGGTGCCTTTCATGATCATCAGGTCGCGATACAGAGCATAGGTTTCTTGCTGTACAAATTTCAATGCCGTCGGCGCGAGAACTCCTTCCTTGACCTTCGCCCCGAAGGATGGATTCGCGATCGAAAGTTTTTCCTCTATAATCGCTCGATACTCGTCATGCCGCTCCTTCGGAAGATGTCTGTGGGGCTCGATAAACATTACATATCGCCCCGGATTTGAATCCGTGTCGGCATAGATGCTGTAATCGTTCACCGGCATATTTATGGCCTTTGAAAACTCTTCCACCGCGTATTGCACCGCTGAGTCGTTGGTCTTCTCGCCCGCGATACTTATCATCTGCTTTTTCCGATACTTAAAGCAGATCTTCGGAGATTCCCCTTCATATCCGTTCACGGTGACCACGTCGCCGATCCGATATCTGTAAAAGCCTGAAAAGTTCGTGATAATGATCTCGTAGTCCTGTCCGACCTCAAGCTCATTAAGCTTCAAGGTCTGCGTCCTCAGAGCTGACTCGTCGCCCTCGGCGTCCACGGGCAGGAACTCATAATAGCCTCCCTGCGGGATCAGCGTGTAATCCATCGACTCCACCTCGGTGACGACGCCCATCATCGCCTCCGAAGCCCCGTAGTTGCCAAAGGTCATAGGTATGCTGCCGGTGTAGCGGCGGAGCTTGTTTGTATATACCACAAATCCGCCGGCGCCGATGGCGTTGATATACTCCATATTTCTCCATACCTTCGGCACAAACGGCTCGTCAAAGCCCTGCTCAAATATGGCGCGAAGCTCGTCCGCGCGCTCCGGATCGGGGCTGAGCTCAGAATTAAACTTTGTCCGAAGCTCGTCCGGGATACTTACGTTCTTGTCCAGCCGACCATTGCGGATGTCTCTGACCAAATTTTTCCAGTTAAGCTCTATGTAATGCATAAGATCATAAAGAGCCGTCGTGAAAGGCCCCACCAGACATATGACATTCGGCTCTTTCAAAGCGTAGAAGCTCTTCAGATACTTAAAATCCATCTTATCTGGGCTATAAAGCACCTCTTCGGGCGACGCGACAAGCTTTTTCATTGCGTCTTTTGCTTTCATATACATAGCGCCGGAAATTGGACCGCAGGGAGTTCCGTCCTCCACTTTTGTCTGCGAGACCACCGCCGTGATAACACGTTTTCCGTTTCTCATCTCCCGGTGTTCATGCGTGCGGATATAGTCCGAAATCAGCGCAGTGGCGACGTTGGACGTATACTGCGCGTACAGGTTCATCGTCTGTTCGGACACGGGAATTCTCTTGGGATTTCCCACGCTGCCGGACGTCAGAGCATAGTGGGCGATCGGATAGACAGTGAATATATTCTTCTCACCGCGCGTCATTCTTTCGATTCCCTCAGCATAATTATCATACTCGGTAAACGGCATTTTCGCTTTGAAGTCTTCCACACTGTTTATCTTTGAAAAATCATGCGCGACTCCGTATTCGGTATTTTCATTGTCACGTACGATCTGCATCAGAAGCCGGTCCGAAAATTCACCGGCATGCGCGCAGTTTTCCTTCAGTACGGCAAGCGCCGCCCTTCCGGCCTCTGTCGGAGACATTTTTTTACTATCCATACTAAAAAAGTTCACCCCATTCCGATATAGTTGTACATAATCCAGTTGTGTATTATATAATATGCCGTTAAAAATTACAACAAAATCTGCATAATAATTCACCGTGAGGCCTGACATTTAAAGATGAATTTCTTTCTGCATTGATTTCATCCGCTTTTTGATGTATAAAAGAAAGAAAAGTCATCCTGCTCATCCGCGACAGCTTTCTCCCGGCGTTTTCCGTACTGGAAAAAATGCTGAGAGAAAAGCTGAACGAAGCGGAAGCATTTGAGAACGCAGAATAAGCAATTGACCCAAATAATCTGGATAACCTTTTCCTTTTATCGCTATACATCGAAACATCCGCCGCCGATGAACTCGCGGATCAGCGAGCTGTTCGGGATGTCGTCGGCCGGGATCGGTAGGAAATAATCGAGGAACTTGAGCAGGCGCTTGGCCTCGTCGTACTCAGGCTCGCCCGGCTCCACCGAGAACAGCAGCGGCTCCGCGTACTGCTTCAGCACGGCCAGCTCGTAGATCAGCGCCGAATTGAACATGATATCAGCCTGTTCCTGATATGGGAAGATGTTGTTCTCCTCGCCCCGGCGCACCGAAGCCCACATGCCGATCGTGCGCTTCGCATCCGCCCCGCGCGTCCTGGCGTCTCGCACCAGCCTGCGCAGCAGCCGCCCGTCCGTCGTCGGAATGCGGTTATGTTCATCGACATTGAGCTGCGTCAGCGCGCTTATGTAGATTTTGAACTTGCTCTCAGCCGGCAGATCACGCGTCAGCCTGTCATTCAGGCAGTGAATGCCCTCGATGATCAGAATATCATCCTTGCCGAGCGTCTTGAAATTCCCCTTATACTCTCTCTTACCTGTCTTGAAATTAAAGGTCGGCAGCTCCACCGTCTCGCCCGCCAAAAGCGCGAGCATATCCTTGTTCAGCTGGAGCGTGTCGATCGCGTCGATGTGCTCGAAGTCCAGCTTCCCGTCCTCATCGAGCGGCGTGAATTCGCGGTCCACAAAATAGTCGTCCGCCGCGATCGGATGCGGCTTCAGCCCGTAGACGGCAAGCTGCGTGGACAAGCGATGTGAGAAGGTCGTCTTGCCCGAGGAGGACGGCCCCGCGATCAGGATGATCTTCTTCTCGGGAGAAGCTGCAATCTGCGCCGCCATCTCCGCGATCTTCTTCTCGTGGTACGCCTCCTGTATCATGATCAGATCCTTGAGCCTGTGATTCACAATATAGCTGTTCAGCGCGCCGACCGTAGGGATGCCGAGCTTCGCGCCCCACTCCATCGAATCCTTCTGCACATGGAAGATCTTCTGCTCCGGAGCAAACTCCGGCAGTTTCTCCGGCTCTTCTTTCGTCGGGAACAGTAACACAAAACCATCGTCAAACAGCCGCAGATCAAAGTATTTCAGATAGGAGGTGTCCGGCAGCATGTACCCGTAGAAATAATCCTCGAATCCCTCCAGATCGTAGAGATTGACCCGCGACGCACGGCGGTAGCGGAACAGCTCCTCCTTGTCGTACATCCGATATTCCTTAAATTTTCTGCGCGCCTTGTAGGTCGCCATATTATTCTTCCGAATCGGCAAACCCTGCTCCGCCATGTTTTTCATGGCTGCTTTCACCTCGTCGAGGAACTGCTGCGTGAGCTCCGCTTTCCCCTGCATCGTGCAATAATAGCCGTCGCTCACGACAAAGTGCACGCCAACCCGGTCGATGTTGCTGTTGTCTCCCACGACATGGTACATCGCCTTGAGCATCAGCAAAACCAGACTACGCACGTAGGTATTGTGCCCGGCGCTGCTGCGCAGCGTCAGAAACTCCAGCTCGCAGCCATCCTCCGCCTTCTTGCCTAGCTCGCGCAGGCGTCCATCCGCCCTCGCCAGCACGATTGCGCTGTCCACCTCAAACTGATGGCGCTTCGCAATCTCCTGATACGTTGTCCCAACAGGATAACTTTCCTGCTTTCCGTGAATCTTTACGCTTATTTCATTTGCCATTTGTCTCGCCTCCCCTGCCGTTTTATCTTTATGTCATGCTCCAATCATCCATGCACCGTTTGTCGTGTATTCGCTCAAAACACTGCAAACGGATGTCTGATCTCCGCCTTGCGCACCGTAAGCTTCGGAAATTCCTTCTGCAGATAATCTCCCATCTGTCCGATGAAGATGTGCTCGATCCCGTAGTGCCCGGCGTCCATCATCAGCAGTCCCTGGTCGACCGCGTCCAGCCCGTCGTGGTGTCCGATATCGCCGGTCACAAGCAGCTCCGCCCCCGCTGCGAGCGCCGGAGCCGCCATGCCCTTCCCTGAACCCGGGCAGACCGCGATCCTGCGCACAGACTTTTTCGCGTCGCCGAACAGGCGCACGGCCGGAAGCTCGAACGCCTTCTTCACATAATCGCAGCAGACCTCCGCCGTCATCGCCTCCGGCAGCAGTCCCACAAACCCGACGCCGTACTCCGTTCCGTCCTCAAAAGTTCCTGTCGCTTCAAGGATCTGTGTCTCTGTAAGTCCAAGTGCACGAATCGCGAGTGCGCTCATCTCCGTCACGTCATAATTCGTGTGCATCGCATAATGCGCGATCCGGTTCTCCGCCAGGCGGAGCAGCTTACATCCGGGGAATTCCTCGCTGTTCACCTTCTTAATCCCGGCCATCAGAAGCGGATGGTGCGTCACCAGCAGATCCGCACCCCACGCGATGCACTCCTGAATCACGGCGTCCGTCGCCTCCAGCGCCACGTAGACCTTCTCCACAGGCCTGTCCATATCGCCTACCTGCAGCCCCGGATTGTCCCAATCAAGCGCCAGTTCCGGCGGATATTTCACCGCCAGATTATGTACGATCTCTCTTACTGTCATGTTGTCCTCCTGTGTATTCTTATGTCTTCTTCGTGTTTAGTTCACAAAACCCGGACGCCGCGGGAGCCGATGTGCCTGTCCACCGCAAACACGTTGTTCTCCTTGATTCGCTGCGCCGCCTATGGACAGCTGTCTACGC
>CANRDO010000003.1 GCA_947629385.1 uncultured Lachnospiraceae bacterium | reverse complement strand
CACATGGCTGCCGCCGAAAACAAATGACGCGCAATCCCGTTGTCCCAGAAATAAGCGGTATAGCCGTAGGTAATCGAGAAACAAAGTCCGTAGCCCAATGTCCACAGAGAGAAAAGCAGCACAGTCTTCGCCAATACGACCTTATCTCTCGACAGGCCCTTCGTCAGCGCGAGCAGCAATGTCCCGGATCTGTATTCTTTTGTAAAACTGTCGCTGAAAATCAGTACAAAGGCGATCAGGGCGATTGGGATATTCTTAAAAAACTGCCCCCACGAGGTCATCGCATCCACCTGGACGTTTGCGACGGTCAATCCGCTTTCCGCCAGTGAAGCAGAAAACATTTCCATCATCCACGGCGTCAGCTTCGCGATCGCGGGATTCATTACGCCGAACAAAGCAAACAACAATACAAGAATGCTGAGCCTGCCTGTCCGTGCGGTTTCCAGAATTTCCTTTTTCATAAAAGCAAACAATGGCTTCATTTCGTCACCTCCAGAAAAAGCGATTCAAGTGTCGGTTCGATTCGCTCGATCCTCTGTATGGGTATTCTGTTCTCGGCAACATACCGCACAATGTCAAAGAAACGCTCCTTGTCGCCATGGAAAGTGAGCGTATTTTCTTCTCCGGTCTTGAGATCATTGAATGCTTTTATCAGGTTGCCGGCGTCTTCCTTTTGTTCCGTTTCGATGATAAATCCGTCCGACGGCCGCATACTTCGAAGCTCTTCGATCGTTCCCTGCATTGCAATCTTTCCGTCGTTCAGAAACGCGGCCTCAGTGCAGATCCGCTCCACATCAGAGAGAATGTGCGTGGAGAAAAGTATCGTGGTCTGCTCTTTGGCTGCAAGGAGGATATCCAGTATTTCCTTGCGGCCGACAGGATCAAGAGCAGACGTCGGCTCGTCGCAGATCAAAAGCTTCGGCCGGTTCAGCAGTGCTTGAGCAATTCCCAGGCGCTGCTTCATACCCCTTGAGAAGCCTTTGATACGGTGTCGCTCCTGCCCAAGGCCCACCAGCTTTAGCAACTCATTGCTTCTCGTAGCTAAATCCGCCTTACCCATTCCGCTGATCTCTCCGCAAAAACGCAGATATTCCAGGGGCGTCATATACGCATAAAATTCCGGCACATCGGGAAGATAGCCAATGTGCCGGTTTGTGCGGGTCTGCCCGAAGCATACCTTTTCGCCGCAGACGTGAACCTGCCCGCTGTCAGGCTTCAACAGTCCCAGGATCGCTTTCATCGTCGTTGTCTTCCCTGCCCCGTTTCTGCCGATAAAGCCGAAAATACTATGTTCCGGCACGGACAGATTCAGCCCGCGAAGCACCTCTTTACCGCCAAAGCTCTTTTTCAGATTCTCTATTGCCAGTATTTCCATGTCCGTCTCCATTCCGCCGCCTTTCCATCGGCGGCACAAACAGCAATGCAAAAATACTTCATACCTAGCTCGATTCCGCCACCCTTTCCATCAGCGGCACATATAGTACACTAAATGTCTTCCTTCCCAAGCAGGAAGTACAGGATCGGGCCGATAAACTCCATGCCGATGATCACTACGGCAAGCCACAACGTGCGATTCCCTCTTTTGTAATTCTTATGGGTCAGAATATGGTACAACGTGTAGCCCAGAAGGGCAAATTCCACGATCGCAAGCGGAATGAGGAAGGGGAGAAGTTCTGTAATTTTTTTCCATAACTCTTCCATTCTATTTTTCATCCTTTCTGAAAATCTCTACACAGAAGCCCTTGTACCCGCAGTGTGTGCAGCTGAGCTTCCTCAGGGTCGGGGTATGCCTTGCAAAAAATGCTTCCTTCAGACCGGGCTTAAAAACCTCGTGACACTGCGGACAGATATACGCGACCCTTGAAAAATAGTACCTTGTCACCCAAACCGCATAGGGAATGGCAATAAGGATATAAAAAACAAAGGGCAGCCAAAGTCCTGCAGCGATCCAGAGGATAAGCGATCCCCACTGAAAGATGCTAAGGGGGATACCCGTGAGCAGCAAAACGGCGTGGAGCCGCCTCATTTCCTTTTTGTTTTCCATCTGATAAGCTATATCACCGATCGATTCGATGGAGAAATTGGAGACGCTTTTTAACGCCCTCCTGATCCCGCCAAGCAGTTCGAGCTTTGCCTGCCGTTCCTCAATCTCCCCGGAAAGCGCCTGCTCCTGCTGCTCCAGAAGGACAGAGATCACGCTTCCGGGATCCGCCTCGGACAGCAGCTCTCCGATGCTGTTTATGGAGAGCCCGGCGTCACGGAGAAAGCAGATGATCTTCATGCGCTTGAGGTCGTCTTCCGAATAGAGCCGTCTGCCTCCTTCGGAGAGCTCGCTGGGTGTCAGGATGCCGCGGGTATCGTAATACTGTACAGTCCGGACGGATACGCCGCAGAGCTTCGCCATTTCTCCAGTCGTGTATTTTGACATAGCTTTTGCCTCCTTTCGGGCTCATGTTACTACATTACGCAGCGTCACAAGCAATACCCTACGCAAGGGGATTAATTAAAATTTCTTTTCTGCAGGATACAGTTTCTTGAAAAGTCATCGTCTTCGTGTATAATGAAAGTACGCAAAGAGAAGATTTGACGGAAGATTTACGGAGGCGGATCAGATGACGGTGAAAGATTACCCCTACCTTTACGAGACCCATATGCACACCCGGCCCGGGAGTGCCTGCGCGCGCAACTCCGGTGCAGAGATGGCAGAGGCAGCTCATCTTATGGGCTATACAGGGATTATTATAACAGATCACAATTGGGGCGGCAATACCGGCATCGACCGGACTCTGCCTTGGGAACAGTGGGTGGACGACTTTACGACAGGCTACAGAGAAGCCCTGGAATATGGACAGGCACACGACCTTGACGTGTTCTGGGGATATGAGGCGGGATATCAGGGCACAGAATTTCTGATCTACGGGGTCACGCCGGACTGGCTGAAGGCGCACCCCGAAATTCGCGATGCAGATGTGAAAGAACAATACCGGCTGATCCATGAGGGCGGCGGCATGGTCATCCACGCGCACCCGTTCCGTGAGGCCGAGTATATCCCCGAGATACGGCTGTACCCGGAATATGTGGACGGAGTGGAGGGATTCAACGCTTCCCACTCCGACACCGGCAGCAGCCACTATCACCCGGAGTACGACCATCGGGCGGTCCGCTATGCCAATGAGCACGGCCTTCCGATCACCGCAGGTTCAGACATCCACGGCTCAGACCTACGGGGCGGCGGTGTCGCCTTCAAGCGGCGGCTTACGTCCGTGCAGGATTACTGCAGGGCAATCCTCGGCGGAGAAGATTACGTGCTGACCAACGGTGACGCTGTATTTGATAAAAAGGGGACGACGCTTTACACAAGTCTATGAAATGGATTTATTCCTCTTTCCGGCATACAATGACCGCCGCGTCCTCATCCATGATATTTTCAAGCCGAAATCCGGCGCTTCGCAGCAGAGCCGTCTCATGCTCCATAGTCAGCGGAATATCAAAATGGACAAAGCGATCCTCTGGAATCGCGGATTGCTTTCTCCTCTTCAGATAGACGTCCCGCAAAAGTTCTTCCTCCTCGTCGCAGCAGGCGATATAGTCTCCCAGGATAAAAAAACCGCCTGCCTTCACGCTGCGGTAAATTTTCCGATACAGTTCCTCCTTGCGTTCCGGCAGGAAATGATGCAGGCTTTCAAAGGAGATCACGGCATCCCACTGTTCATGCCCGGGATCGTATTGAAAATAATCCTGACACACTGCATTAAAATGCCTGTCCGGATATTTTTCTATCAGCTTATCCAGCATGTCCCGGCACAGATCCACTCCTGTTACCTCTATATCCGGATCCTTTTTCCAGATCAGATCCAGCTCCAGTCCTGTGCCGCATCCCAGATCCAGAATTTTCCGGCATCCGTCCGGCACCGCTTCGGCGACCAGCCGATACGATTTTTTCCAGACAGACATGTGCTCCTCATAGCCGTCAAGACGCTTTGCGAAGAATTCCGCCATCTCCTCCAGCGGGGCATTCTCCGTATCCTGAAGCCATTGCTTTAATCCCCGTAAATACGCTTCCTGTGTTTCCATAACGCTCTCCTTTTCCATTCCTTTCATTCGTTTACAGATAGCGTATCTTTTTCAGAAGACAAATGCAACCTCATCTTTATTTATAACTAAAGCTGTTTCTTCCCTTTTTTGATAAGCCGGGCGCTCCAGCTGTCCTCATCCGTCTCTACCTCGCCTGTCTTCCGCCGCCCGGTATTCCTCCAGCAAATCCTCCGCCAGATAGCCATCGCTCATGCAGTGAAGATCTGATACTCCGTCCCGGATCAGTTCTCGTTCTACCGAATGATAAAAAAAGTCCATCGCCTCTCTGACGGTGATACCTGCAAGCTCGGCAAAACGCAGGATAACACGACCATATTTCATCTGCAGTAAAGTAGCGTTAGCCCTCATACTTCAAAACTCCTCTCAAATTTCAGATTCGTCCTTTTCCTGTAAACTGGTTTCATTGTATCATAAACACAGCGCCCTCGGCTACCACCTTTGCATTTCTTTCTCTGCTCCAAACGTTATCTCCAGAAGCTTCGCAGCGATATCCTTGTTGCACACTCTCATCAGATTGTCTTCCGCATTATCCATTCAAAAGAATCTCCATCTCATGCCACTTTTCTCCGCCCCATTTGGACGCGGATTCACCGAGATCCCGGAATCCGAATTTTGTGTACATCTCCACTTTGTCCTCGTGGCAGGTGAGGACTATTCTCTCAATGCCCCTCATCTCTTCCCTGCGGCAATAATTCAGAACAAGTTCCCGACCCAGGCCCTGCCGCCTGTACTCCGGCAGCACATCGAGGCCAAGCAGCATGATATTTTTCCCATCCGGGTCGTGCGTCGACGCGTCCGTAAAGAATTCATCCCGGAAGGACATTTCATTCGTGGCAATGCCATTCAGGAAGCCGGCAAGCTTTCCGCTCTCCCTGTCAACCGCCACCAGAAATCGATCTCCTGCTGCCTGAATGCGTGCCAGCATATGCTCCCTCAGGCATGCCTCATTGGGCGGAAAGCACACTTCTTCGATATCCGCCGCCTCCTCTGCTTCCTCCGGCCTGATGCTCCGGAATTCAAAACGCTCATAAAGCCCCGCCTGCAATGCGACGCGGTATTCCAGAAGCCGGTAGACATGTCCGTCCCTGGCGTCTGTCCTGTCCTCCCCGCCGACCAGCGATAATCCGAGCGATCTTGCCAGTGCGTTTGCCGCCGCGTTTTCCTCCCGCGCCGTGTAAACGAATTCTTTCGCGCCGCACTCATCTCTGCAGAACTGCATCAATCTTTGGACAATCTGCTTCCCGTATCCATTGCGCACATAGTCCGGCCCGACACAGATCCCCGTATCCTCATACGTATGCGGACCCGTCTGCACGACTCCCGCAAAACCGATTGCCCTTCTGCTCGTCCTCTCGTAGACCAGAAACGCATCGTGATCCTTCTGAAACGCAATCGTCCGCTCAATCCTGCGTCTGGCTCCCTCCTCATCCGGCGTCAACTCCCAGAGCATGTATTTCGCACTCTCAGACCGCGACCAGACGTTGTCGTACATATCCTTCCAGTCAGAATACTTAGCCTTATCCAGAATCAGATCCTCTGTCGTGAGCATATTGCATCCTCCTCCGCATTTCAATGTTTATGAATTGAAAAATCGAAGCAGAAAACCCCGCGCAGCGAAATTCCGGGACTGCACCGGTTCTCCGCTCGTCCGAATCTATCCCAGAATCATCGCCCAGCGATCTCAATCCGATCCATCACTCCCTGCACATCGATACCGGGATGGGTGAAGTAAATCTGGCAGATTTGCTCCGTCAGCGCGCGGCTGATCCCGCGCGTTTTCACAATGCGGTCAACCGACTTCCCGCGCCCGAGATCTCTCACGATCATCTCGACAATGCCCCGCAGTTCTCCGCTGCCGAGTTCTGGACACAGGCCGTCCGCGGCAGCTCCGTCCGTATTCTGCGCTTCGTCCTCCGTCAGCTCGATCCGCTTTATCGTCAGGTTTCCGCTCTCCTCGTTGATCTCCAGCACAGCCATCGTCGCCGGCCGTCCGAAACGCCGCGGCCCGCCGCTCCCCGGATTCAGCCAGAGCCTGCCGTCTTCTTCCTTCTCCTCGTACTTGTGCGAGTGTCCGTAAATGACGACGTCTGCCCCTTCCGCCTTCGCGGACATCTGCTTCCTGTTGTGAACCATATATATTTTTTTGCTGTACAGCTCAAAGCAGGCCTCCTGCGGCAGCTCCTCCGCCCACTCCTTGTCACAGTTCCCCCGCACCGCAATCACCCGCGCGCATTCGCCCAGTCTGTCCAATGTCTTCTGATCCGCGACATCTCCGCCGTGCAGAATCAACTCCGACGACCGAAGCTGTTCGACCGCCGCCGGCCTTAAGATCCCGTGCGTATCGGATATCACCGCAATCTTGTGTATTTGCTTGGTTTTCTCAATACGTTCTTCCATTGATCCTACGCCTTTCTTTCTTTTTGTATTGATGGTCTTCTATCCATTTGTTATACTGATGAAGGGATGTACCGTACCATCATGCGGACAGCTCCCATTACCAGAGCGTATCTCTTGTGACATAAACTTTATTTTTCGGAGAGTAAAATACAGTGAAAGCTTTTATCTCTATAAAAGACATATTTCATCTGCACAGCGATTTCAGTCCCCACTCCGATCGTCTCACCAGGGCGGACTGGCTCTGCATGCTCACTTTGACCCTGCTCTTCGCCCTGATGGCATTCTTTCGGATTGGCAACACCTACGCGCCCCAGTCAGCCTACACTGCTCTGGCGGAGAATCCGGATATCGTCCTGGATTTCGGAGATTACATCGGCATCAGTTCAGTATCACTCTATCTGAATTGCCAGGCTAAACGTCATTTTACGCTCTCCGCCTACAATGAAGTGACCCGGGAATGGGAGCTTTTCAACGAGAACGCCGAGGCCTCCTCCGTCTTCACCTGGAATAAATTGAATGTCAATTATAACCTGCGATATCTGGGGCTTGTCGCGCTGGAGAGCGACACGGTTCTGAACGAACTAGTCGCCGTGACTACGGAGGGAGACGTGATCCTGCCTGTGAACGCAGGCGAATACCCGGAGCTTTTCGACGAACAGGATATGTTTCCCAAATACGTAACCTACATGGACGGCACAATGTTTGACGAGGTCTATCACGGGCGTACGGCCTATGAAATTCTGCACGGTCTTCCCGTCTATGAAACGACGCACCCATATTTCGGAAAGACCCTGATCTCCCTCGGCATCGCGCTCTTCGGGATGACGCCCTTCGGTATGCGCTTCATGTCGGCGATCTTCGGTATCCTGATAATACCGCTGATCTATCTCTTCGCGAAACGCCTTTTCAAAAATACATTCTGCGCGACGGCGACCGCCTTTCTGCTGGTCTTCGACTGCATGCATTTCACACTCTCCCGAATTGCTACACTCGATATCTTCGCTGCGTTTTTCATTCTGCTGATGTACTACTTTATGTACCGCTATATCGAGAAAGATACGGCATACCGGCAGAGCAAAACAACTTCAACTGCTGTCTCCTCCACATCGCCTATGCGCGGCAAGCTTCCGCCGCGTCAAGTGCTCCTCCCGCTCGCGCTTTGCGGCGTCAGCATGGGGCTCGGCATTGCCACGAAATGGACGGGAGTCTACGCGGGAGCGGGTCTTGCGCTCATCTTCCTGCTACACACGATCCGTCATAATCCCGGCGGGCAGATGTTACGCCTGTTCTTTTTCTGCTGTATCTTTTTCATCCTGATCCCGCTCGGTCTCTACACACTCAGCTTTCTGCCTGCCGGCACCTACACCGAATATTCAAATCTGCTGGAAAAAGCTATCAGGTGTACGCAGAACATGTTCCGCTATCACTCCAATCTGACGAACAAGCACTATTACGGCTCACCCTTCTATGAATGGCCAGTTATCTGGATGCCGCTGCTCGCCGCCAGCAACACCGTTGGCGCTGCGAAGACCAGCGCCGTCAACTACATGGGCAACCCGGCAATCTGGTGGCCCGGCATGCTCTGCTGTCTCTATGTCCTGTTCCGCTGGATCTTCCGAAGAGACCGTCAGGCAGGATTTCTCTCCATTGCATACCTGGCGCAGTATATCCCGTGGATGCTGGTACCCCGCCTCACGTTTATCTATCACTATTTCCCGGCCTCCATCATGATGCTCTTGTGCATGGGCTACACGATCAGCCGCATTCTCTGCAAATTTCAGGAAAAAGGAAGGGCAGCCATCGTCGGATATCTGACGGTCGCCGCCTGCTTCTTTCTCCTGTTTTATCCGGTTGTCTCCGGATACCCCTTTTATACAGAATGGGGGCTCCATCTGCGCTGGCTCAAAGACTGGATCCTCGTGCTTTAGCGTGTTCCAGCCTCAACCTGCCTGTAAAAATCAAAGCCCACATACAGGATCAATCCCAGCAGCCCTATTGCCGTATACTGGAGCGGAACGATCTCTACTGTAATTAAAAATGGCATAAAGCTCACGACAGAGATCAGCGAAAAGCCAAAAAAGACAGGAAGCTTCCTCACGTCAAGCATCGCATAGACAATCGCCAACAAATCCAACAGTATCCCGTATCTCTCATGCATGTGCGGCAGAGTATAGACCGTCACCGCCACCGTCAAAAGCGCCAGCGTCACGATCAGACGATCTGTTAGGCGAATCTTTTTTGTATAAAGATAGTAGGCAATCCCACCCAAGATCGCGACAGTCAGCAGGATCCCCGCACCGCTCACCTCAGCCGCATAGTGCAGCTCCGGCATCGCCTCTCCGAGCAGCGTATACAGATTCGGATAATTCAAAGTCCCCCAAGGATAAAGCTCCGCCTGCCCGGAATAGACCCCCATCAGACTGGCCAGGCTTCTGCCCATCAAAAACGCCGGAATAATGCTGACCACATAGATAAGCGGAATCCAGACAAAATGACGCAGCTTTATTGTCCTCTGCTTCGCCCACAGGATAATCAGAAACGGAAGCAGAAACACCGCTTGTAGCTTAAACGCGAAGGCGACTGCTACAAAAATCAGACAAGCATTGCTGTTTCCTTTGAAAAGCCAGTAGAGCGCGAACAGCAGAAACGCCGTGTAGATCATATCACACTGCGCCCAGTACGCTCCATCCAGTAGGACCGCTGGGGAAAACAGCAAGAAGGTCATCCCCAGAATCGCTTTTCTCACATTCCCGCTGAGCCGATGAACAATCAGAAACATTGCTGCCGCCGCCACATAGTCAAACAGAATTGAGACCAGCTTCAACAGATACAGGTCATCAAATTTCAGGTAAGACAGCAGGCACATAATGTACATATACAGTGAAGAGTAATTGGAAATCTCCATTCCGAGCGAGCGAAAACCGCCATTCTCCCGTATCTGGTCCATCCACGGCTTGAAGGCCCCATAGTAGTCCCCGGAAACGATTGGCAGCAATCTCAGACGCGCCAGAAACGCCAGCACTAGTATACAACCTACAAAAACCAAATCCACTACCTGGCATCTGAGCGATCCAAGCTTCACTTCCCGGGACATCGCCCAGTCAAATACCCGTTCTTTCATTTGCAAATTCCCTACTCTCTACCATATGATACACATTCCTCAGAATCGGAAATCTCTGCGGTTGGAATTCTTGATGTCCTCGATGTGCTGCGCCGCGATATTCCGGATTTTCTCCTTCGGAATCTTCGCAAGCTCTTTTTCGATCAGCTCGAAGCCGAGCTTCTTTGTCTCCTCGGACGCGTAGTCCACCAGGTATTCGGTCAGTGTCATCAGCGCGTTCGGATGGCAGCAATTCAGGATCTGCCCGTTCTTGCACAGGCTCATGAAACGGTCGCCCGTCCTTCCCTCGCGGTAGCAGGCCGTGCAGAACGACGGGATATGCCCCTGCTCCATCAACCAGCGCACCACCTCGTCCAATGTCCTCTGGTCGGACACGTCAAACTGCTCGGAATCGTGCGGACGCTCCTCCTCGGTGTAGCCGCCCACGGAAGTGCGGGACGCGCCACTGATCTGCGAGATGCCGAGATCGAGCACGCGGCCGCGAACCTCCTGCGACTCTCTCGTCGAGATAATCATCCCGGTATATGGCACCGCGATGCGGATGCAAGCGATGATCTTCTCAAACATCTCATCCGGAATCGAATTGTCAAACACATCCGGATCGATGTCGTCGGCGTGCTTCACGCGCGGCACGCTGATCGTGTGCGGGCCGACGCCATGCACAGCCTCCAGATGCTCGGCGTGCATCAGCAAGCCGGCAAATTCGTATTTGTACATCTCAAGACCGAACAAAACGCCGAGTCCCACATCGTCGATGCCGCCCTCCATCGCACGGTCCATCGCCTCGGTGTGATAATCGTAATCGTGCTTCGGTCCGGTCGGGTGCAGCTGCAGATAGCTCTGCTTGTGGTAGGTCTCCTGGAAAAGAATGTAGGTGCCGATCCCGGCCTCTTTTAATTTGCGGTAATCCTCGACAGTCGTCGCCGCGATGTTGACATTGACGCGGCGGATCGCACCGTTTTTGTGCTGGATGCTGTAAATTGTCTTGATGCACTCCAGTATGTATTCGAGCGGATTGTTGATCGGATCCTCGCCCGCCTCGATCGCGAGACGCTTGTGTCCCATATCCTGCAGCGCGATCACCTCCTGGCGCACTTCCTCCTGCGTCAGCTTCTTGCGCGCAATGTGTTTGTTCTTCAGATGGTACGGGCAGTAGAGACAACCGTTTACACAGTAATTTGACAGATACAACGGCGCGAACATCACGATACGGTTCCCGTAGAACGCCAGCTTGATCTCCTTCGCGATCTGGTACATCTCCCCGACCTTCTCCGGGATGTCGCACGCCAGGAGCACGGAGGCCTCCCGGTGCGTCAGCCCCTGACAGACTGTCCCGGTCGCCGTTTTCTGCGGACGCGCCTTCGCGAGAATCTGATCGATCAGCTCTACATTATTCTTGTTTTTTTCCGCGTATTCGAGCGTCTCCAGGATCTCCTCGTGGTTGATGAATTCTTCTGCCTTCAATGATTTCGGGTTGTAAACTGCCATCTTGCTTACCTCTTTTCTTCTCTTTATTTTCTCTGTCCTTTTTTCTTCGGTCAGATCCATTCTTTTAAAACTTGGCTTTTCTGTACCGTATCCTATTTTGGTTCCCACAAATCAACCGCGCACATGTACCGTACCGGCTTGCTACGAATCCTTCCACCCCTTCACGTCGCCCCGGTCAGTCACGACATGATAGCCGATCGACTCCATACGCTGCTCCAGACAATGCCTGCACTGCGCCGACTCGTCCCCGGTGCAGATCTTGTTGTCGTACAGCTCGTACTTCTTCCTCACCGCCATCGGGGAGAGATTCGGCATCACGACATTCGCGCCTGCCAATATTCCCTTCTCGCGTCCCCGCGGGTCGATCGTCCCGAGCGCTGTCGTCGAAGGAAGCAGCACGTTCGGATGGATCAGCCGTATGATCGACAACAGATAACAGGTCAACTCCACGGTCCCTGCCGGCTCTTTCGCGAACGGCGTCGCCTGATGCGGAACGAACGGCCCGATGCCGCACATGTCCGGGCGGAATTCTTCGATGAATTTCAGATCCTCCGCAAGTGTCCGCGCGGTCTGGTACGGCGAACCGACCATGAACCCGCAGCCGACCTGATAGCCGATCTCCCGCAGATCGCGCAGACAGCGCATCCGGTTGTCAAACGACATCTGCGGCGGATGCAGCTTCTCATAGTGCGCCTTGTCCGCGGTCTCGTGCCGCAGCAGATAGCGGTCCGCCCCGGCGTCAAACATCCGCTGGTAGCTCTCGCGGCTGCGCTCCCCGAGCGACAGCGTCACCGCGCAGTCCGGATGGTTCTTCTTGATCTGCCCGACCAAGCGGCAGACTACCTCATCCGAAAAGTGCGCGTCCTCCCCGCCTTGCAGAACAAAGGTGCGAAATCCGAGCTCATACCCTTGCGCGCAGCACTCCAGGATCTCCTGCTCCGAGAGCCGGTACCGCTCGCACGAGCGGTTGCTCCTGCGGATCCCACAGTAATAACAATCGTTTTTGCAGATGTTGCTGATCTCGATCAGCCCGCGCACATAGACGTCCCGGCCGTAGACCTGCTGCCGCACGGAGGACGCCTTCTCCGCGAGCAGAGCCGCCTCATCCGCCCTGTCAGGCGCAGACTTCTCAGTCATAGGTCCAATCAGAGCTTCGTACTCCTCGAGCGTCAGGGAATGCCGTGCTTCCAGCTTTTCAATCAGGGATATTATCTTTCTATACATTTTTACATTCATCCTGTTTTTCCCGTTGTCTGCCTGCCGCTTCACAAAGAATGACTCGTCTGTATTATAGCCGATTATTCTTTCAATGACAATCTATGTAACTTGTTTTAATGAAATTGACATACAACTCTGCTTATGATAGCATAAGAGCATCAGCAGTCAATGAATCACAAGGGAGGAATTATCATGGACAAATATCCTATGAAATGGTACAAATTCATCATTTATATTCAGCTGTTTCTCAGTGCAATCGCAAGCCTCGTCAACGCCGCGGCCTATTTCATCGGCGGCTATTACAGCGGGCTGGCAGATCAGGTCTATGCATCATACAAGGGGCTGAAGGCTCTCGATATCTGCATGGCCATCGTCTGCCTCGCTCTGGCGATTTTCGCAATCCTCGTAAGACAGGGATTGGCTCATTTTAAGACGAAGGCGCCAACCAGGTACCTGATCTTCCTGGGGCTTACAATCGCGTCGCAGGTCATCTATTACATTGCGGTCACCTTGATCATAAATGCCAGTGCGGCAAACGCTTCCGTAAGTCTGCAGACGAATTCTTCTCTGATCATGTCAATCATAATAAACATAATAATGATCCTTATCAACAAAATTTATTTCGACAAGAGAGCCGAGCTCTTTGTCAACTGAATGCTTTCAGGATTCCGAAACATAGCCGCGGAGCTGCCTCTGTGTAAACACAGCACAGACCATGGCAGCTCCGTTTTTGTCATCTCACCAGCAGCCGCTTCCGGCTGACGCACTCCTCGCGCTTCGCGAGCCACTCTTTCAGTTCCGGGTAGATCTGCTTCGCAGTTTCATAGCCGTGCCAGTAGAAATCTTCCAGCTTTTCGAGATCCTTCTCTGTCCGGCTGACGCACGGAACCACCGGACGGATCGCAAATACCTTTCCTTGCTTTTCAAGGCGATCGATCAGATCCATCTCCCGGTTGTAGACATGGTTGCGCATCATCAGCGCGCGGGCAAGCCCCGGATACTTCCGGTAGACAAGCTTCGCGAGCTTCATCACAGAGGCGCCGCTCTCGTTTTTATAGTAACCGCGCCCCCTCGTCAGGATCACGATATTGTAGTCATAGCCATCCGCGATTGCCTTGCGCACCGGCACCGAATCCGCGATCCCTCCGTCCATCATCGGGACTCCGTCTACCTCCGCCATCGCGGCCGCGAACGGCAGGCTTGACGACGCGCGGCAGATATCCAACAGCCGCGCCTTGTCGTGATACTCCTCCAGAAACTGCGCCCTGCCGGTCAGGCAATTCGTCGCCGCGAGCAGGCAGCGCGTCGGGGACTTCACGAACGCCCGGAAATCAAACGGATAATCTTTGTATGGGAACTGGCCGAAGATCAGATCCATGTTCATGAAATGTCTCGTCTTCATCATCGTGCGAAATCCGTACAGCTCATAGTTGAGCTGCGCGTCAAGCATGCACTCCTTCGTGCGCAGGATCTGCCCCGACACATAGTCCACCGCGTTACACGCGCCCGCGGACACCCCGATCACATACGGAACCACAAGCCTGCGCTCCATAAAGTAGTCCAGCACGCCGCTCGTAAAAATACCGCGCTGTCCGCCGCCCTCCAGGATCATTCCAACCTTTTTCATAACTTATTTCACCTCTTCCGGATCGGTTTCCTCCGCGCTCCCGACCCGCACATTCTTTCTCATTTCTCACCGCTCAATATTTGTTTGAGCTCATTCCCCTGCATCGCTCGCCTGCGATGTCGTATACAGGTACAATCCCGCCAGTATGATCACAGCCCCGATCACCTGCTGCGCCGCCGGAATCTGGCCGAACAGGAAAATGCCGAGCACCGTCGCGAACACAGGCTCTCCCAGCTTTGCCGTGGAGATGAACGTCGCCGGCAGATATCTGAGTCCCCAGCTGAAAACACTGTGTCCGAGCAGCGTACAGCACAGAGCCAGTCCCAGCCCGAGCGCGTAATTTTTCGGCTCATAGCCGACAACGGGAATCTGCATCGCCATACAGAAAACTGCAAGCGTCAGCGCGGCCGTACCGTACACCAGAAACGTGTAGAGCGTTGTCGACATTTTCCGGCGTTCCACGCGGCCGATCAGCGTGTACAGCGCTACGAAAAACGCCCCCGTCGCCGCCAGAAGATCCCCGTACACCGCATTGCTGCCCGCGCCGTGATCGCTCAAAGCCAACACCACGCTGCCCGCAAAGGTCAGCAGAATACTGAACACTCCCGGCCGGGAGATCCTTTCTTTTAAGAACAGGATTGACACGATCGCGACAAAAAATACCTCCGTGTCCACGAGCACCGTACTCGACGCGATCGAGGTGTACGCGATCGACTGAAAATAAAAGGAAAAATGGCACGCGAGAAATATTCCGCTTAGGGCACACATCAGCACGGTCTTTTTCTCCAGCGTTTTCCACTCGTCCCGACAGACCTTCAACGCAAACGGCAGCAATATCGCCGCCGCAAAAAGCATGCGGTAAAACGCGATCACGACCGCCGGAGCGGTCGTATATTTCACAAAGATCGCGGAAAAAGAAACCCCGAATACTCCGAGAAGCACGATCAGTTTCGCTTTCATAAGTTATTGTCCGCTTTCTTCCTGCTCTGTCTCTGACTCCTCCTGAGCAAGCTCCGCGGCGGTGATCTCCGTCATGTTCTCCGTCTCAGTCTCCGGCTCCGCGTCCAAAACATTGGAATTCTCTATCAGGAAATCATACACCTTATCCAAAAGCAGGCTGATACGGATCTCTTTCTCATCGTTCGCCGCGATCAGCTCCTCCGCCGTCTCATACCCGTACTGCTGCGCGTACCGCTCTGTGCCGGCTGTGTATTCCTCATCGGTCAGTTCGATCCCCTCGGCCTCCGCGATCGCCTTCAGATAAAGCTCCTGCTGCATCATCTCCTGGCACGCCAGAACCGCCTCGCTCTGGAATGTCTCCGGCGTCATCTCCAAATAGGCGGAAAGAAAATCCTCAAACTCCATCGAGTACATCTGCGCTATGCTGCGGTAATACTGCTCCATCAGCGCTACATCGTAATCGATCATCTCCTGCGGATATCCGGTGATCTCACTCGTATTCGAAATCTGCGTCAGAAGATCCGACATGACAATGGTTTCCTGCTCCTGCTCCCTCGTCGCCTCAAGCTGCGCGCGGACGCTCTCACTGTAAGAGGCCACATCGTTGTACTCCCCGTCCGTGACCTTGCCTGCCACCTCGTCGGTCAGCTCGGGAACGCGCCTGACCTCGTTGACCGTGACAGTGAACACAACGTCTGCTCCCGCAAGCTCATTGCCGTAGTTCTCCGGGAAGGTCAGCGGAAGCTCGACCGTATCGCCGACCGCCACGCCGATCAATCCGTCCTCGAATCCGTCGATGAATTGATGGGAGCCGATCGTCAGATCATAGCCCTCGGCAGTGCCCCCGTCGAAGGCAACGCCGTCCTTTTTGCCCTCATAATCGATGTTCGCGATATCGCCTTCCTGCACAACGCCCTCGGTGATCGTCTCAAGCGCGTCGGAATACTGAAGCTCGGTCAGGATCTCATCGTCAATCTCCTGCTCCGTCACCTCGAGCGGCTCCTTTACGACCGTCAATCCCTTGTACTGTCCGAGCGTTACATAGTCGGAAGCTTTGTAGTCCGGTCTCTCAGGAACCGTAAACTCCGTCTCGGCCTCGGCGCTCTCCTCAGAAGCCGTCTCTCCGGCGTCCGTGCTCTCCTCCGCATCGGCATCCTCAGCCTCCGCGCCCGCCTCTGCGTCTGTCATCGCTTCCGTCCCGGACTCCGGCTCATCCGCCGTGGCGACAGACGACGTCCCGGAAACCGTCAGGCAAATCGAACACGCCAAAATAACGAATAAAATCTTCTTTCTCATAATGCCTGTCTCCTCTCACCAATGATCTCTGTCGAAATTATAACACAAGAATCTCTGTTTCGCACCATCAAATATAATTTTAATAAAACCCAAAGAATTATTGCACTTTCTCCCAAACAATGCTAGAATGCTAAAATGAAGAATAAAAGAAGCAAAAATCCACGGAGGTACATATGTCAACTGCACTCAAGGTTTTACTGATCATACTGCTTGTACTGATCGCTCTGCTTGTCGTTCTCTACTTTGTCGGGCGCAAGATGCAAAAAAAGCAGGTTGCCCAGCAGGAGCAGATGGAGGCTGCCAAGCAGACGGTATCCATGTTGATCATCGACAAAAAGCGAATGCCGATCAAGGATTCCGGGCTGCCTCAGATGGTCATCGACCAGACGCCCAAGATGATGCGTCGCTCCAAGCTTCCGATTGTCAAGGCGAAGGTCGGGCCGAGGATCATGACGCTCGTCAGCGACGCCAACATCTTCGACACGATTCCTGTCAAGAAGGAAGTCAAGGCTGTCGTCAGCGGCATCTACATCATGGAGGTCAAAGGCGTGCGCGGGCCGCTCGAAACCGTTCAGAAGAAAAAGGGCTTCTGGGCACGAACACGCGCCAAGCTTTCCAAAAAGCTCGACGAGGAGAACAAGAACCTTCAAAAGGCAAACGGGAAAAAAGGAAAGAAATAAACTGGGCGAGGACAAATGTCCTCGCCTAATTTTGTACCATATTCCTATGTAGACATAAGTGAGGCTTGAAACATGCCTGCGCCGTTTCCGTTAAAGATGATCTGTCAGGCTTTCTCACCTGTCAACGCATCTTGCAGATACGCTACGAACGCGCCGACCAGGATGCAGCCGGCGTAGATCATTCCGTCATAGTGGAGCGCTGAAATCAGGAAATAGCAGGCGAATACGATCACCGCGAAAACAGCCGACCAAATTGCGTTGTTCATTCTCTTTTTCCGCTCTTTGCTTGTCAACGCATCCTGCAGATACGCCGCGAACGCGCCGATCAGGATGCAGCCGGCATAAACCAATCCATCCAAATGAAGCTTCGGAACGAAAAAGTAGCAGACAAAAACGACAACTGCGAGAACGGCCGACCAGATTGCATTGCTGAATTTCTTCATGATTTTTTCTCCTTTTTAGAAAATAAATGTTATGTGTTATCAGTATATCATATATAGGGGCTTCTTAGGGGCTTGCCAGGCTGACGTTTGTGCAGTCAAACCTGACTTTTGTGAAATTGCACCGTATAGAAGCAAAAAACTGCCGGAACGAATCGATTCCAGCAGTTTTCTTAACTCTCTTTTGTTTTCTTTTGACCTGTCTGTCCGTGCGAAATCGTGCAGAGATTGCCGTCACATCAACGAAGGTGAAATAACGGGCTTCCTTTCGAGATCGCGCGGATCCGGATCTGACAGTCCGCAACATGCTCGTAGTTGAGTTCAAGCCGGTATGAGACATGGATCTCAAGCAGATCCTTCTCTTCTGTCGTCTTCATATCCGTCACCTCCAGCCCCACCAGCATCTCCCCAAACGGAGTCTCATACCAGCACTCCGTCTTTTCTTCACGCAGGAAAGACATCTTCACGTTCACAGCGCCCTTTTTCGTAATTTCCATGCCGCCGTCCTTCAGCGTGATCCGGTTGCTGACAACGTCTCCGTTATCTTCCACCTGCTCATCGTAAAACAGGTAATGCGTCCCGTTGCGAAAAAAGTATTTCCCGGCGGAAAAAATTTCGATCTCCTCGTCCTGCGCAGTATCCAGTGTGTGCAGTCCCTTCACGCTGACCAGTACATCTTCTGTCATCCAGGCATCCTCCTAATATTCTTCGATGTTGATCTTCTGCGTCGTCTCAATATCGTAGGGAAGGATCGAATTCGCAAAGCGTTTGAATTTGTCCGCGGCGTCGCTGACATAAAATTTGTACGGCTCGTTGCCTGGCGGCTTCGCCTGTGTATTCAGAATGCCATGCTTTTCCAGCAGACGTTCCAGCTCCCTGGCCGTCTCGTAGGCCGGGTTCACCAGACGCACATCCGGCCCTACAATCTCACCGATCAGCGAGCGCAGGAGCGGGTAATGCGTGCAGCCCAGGATCAGACTGTCGATCCCCTCGTCCAGCAGCTCCTGCAGATACCGCCTCGCCACTGTCTCCGTCACCGGATCCTTCAGCCACCCTTCCTCCACAAGCGGTACAAACAGCGGACAGGCCTTTCCGTATACCGTAATATTCGGATCCTCCGCACGGATCAGCTGATCGTACATACCACTGTTGATCGTGCTCTCTGTACCGATCACGCCAACTTTCCCGTTTGCTGTCGAGTGCGCCGCGACATGCGCCCCGGACTTGATCACCCCGATGATCGGGATGTCCAGCTCCTTCTCCACCTCGTCGAGCGCCAGCGCGCTGGCTGTGTTGCAGGCGATGACGATCGCCTTGACCTGCTCGGTGCGCAGGAAACGAATGATCTGCCGCGAATAGCGCAGGATCGTATCCCGTGATTTGCTCCCGTACGGCACGCGGGCCGTATCCCCGAAATATACGATACGCTCATTTGGAAGATTGCGCATGATCTCCCGCGCCACGGTCAGTCCGCCCACGCCGGAATCAAACACGCCGATCGGCGCGGCACAGTCCCCGCGCCCTGTCTGTTCTGCCATCTCTATATTGTCCTCCCTGAAGAGTCTATGTTGCGTTATGTGTTAATCACGGAATACCAACGGCTCCCCGTCCAGGAACGCGAAGCGCACCGCTTCCTCCGCCGTAAACTCTGCCCTGCCGCTGGTCGCCTCCGTGACCGCGTCGCGCAGCTCCTGCAGCTGTTCCTGCGGAACCAGCGTCTGCACGGCCACACTGTCAGTATATTCCGAATCAATAATGGAAAGTCCTCTCTGCCCCAGCAGATACTGAATCTTGCCGATCCCGTTGTAATCCGTGCGGATGGAGAGCAGCGCGCCCTCCCGCTTATCGATCACGGCGCTGCCGCGCAGCCCCTCCTGTACCGCCTTCGAATACGCACGCACGAGACCGCCCGTCCCGAGCAGCGTCCCTCCGAAATACCGCGTGACAACGACCGCCGCATTGTGGATCTCCTCGCCGAGCAGCACGTCCAGCATCGGGCGGCCGGCCGTTCCCTGCGGCTCTCCGTCGTCGCTGCAGCGCTGGATCTCATAGTGCTCCCCAACGACAAACGCGGAGCAGTTGTGCGTTGCGTTCCAGTATTTCTTCTTCATCGCGGCGATAAACTCCAGTGCCTCTTCCTCGCTGTTCACCGGCTGTACCGTGGCGATAAACCTGGATTTCTTCTCGACGATCTCCCCCTCGCCGCCCCTGTAGACAATCTTCATAGATACCTCTCAATGATCTCAGCCATGCTTTGTCCCGTCAGACTCGATCGCGAAGACCGTGGGCGCGCTTTCCTTGTCCCCGTCCTGCTTCGTCCCTTCAGACAATTTCCACCGCACCGCACTCTCTGTACCCGAAGATCCGGTCAATCCCTCTCAACCTCGACGATCTCCCCGGTCTGCGCGTCGATCTTGTACTCGTACTCCGCACGACCCTCGCGCAGCTCCAGCTCATAGTCATAGAAACGTCCGTCATATTCGAACTTGATCTTGGCCAGCTCCGCATCCGTTTCAGCGATGCCGGAATCGTCCAGCGCGATCCGCACTGCCTCCTCATAGCCGATCAGCTCCGTGCCGTCGACTGTGGTCTTGACAACCGCACTTCCGGCCGCCGCGCTGTCGCCCTGTGCGCCAGCCCCAGCAGCATTCCCGTCCGGCGTGCCGACATCCGTCTGTCCCTCCGCCGAGGAATCCGCTTCTGTCTGCACATCCACAGCTGCATCGTTCCCCTGTGCGTTCGCCAGTGTTCCGTCTGTCAGAGCATCATCATTCATCAGCGTCAGCTCTGCCACAGCTTCCTCGACCGCGCGGCCCTCAATACTCCACTCCAGAATCATACCGTCGGACTCCCGCAGCATATATTCATAGCTGTTATCTCCAAAGGAAAATTCGACCTCGACGACATCCTCGCCATCCTCGCGCTCACGCATCGTGCGCAGCCGCGCCGCATCAGCTTCCTCTACACCTGCGTCCGCCAGCGCGATGGCCTCCGCGCCCGCCTCATCGAGCGGCAGAGTGACGTCCTCCTGCGCCAATGCTACATTCGCCGGCATCGCACCTGAGATCACACAGAGCCCGGCTGCACAGAGCACCGCCGCAAATTTTTTCCCCAGCATTTCCTTCTTCATCACAGACCTCCATTTCCCTGCCCGGACAGCACCGGACAGTACAGAATTCATTCCGTTCCAAAATGGCGCCCACACATACGCTTGATGGCACGGTCATTTTACAGTCCATATTATATACCATCTGCAAATGCGATGCAAGGCTGACGCGCCGGCGTGACCCTTTTCATTGCGCAAATAAATACCTTCCCGCTCCGAAAACACACTATGAAGTTTCATTCTTTTTTAAGAAATTGCATATTGCGCATAAAGCCTATATGTGCTAGAATACAGGCGAAAACGAAAATAGTAATTCTAAAATGTCACAAGCGAAAGTCCCCGGAGTGGCGCCTCCGGGGACTTTCTATTCCCATTTTTACGCGGCAGGGCTTAGAACCGCAGGCTGATCACTGACTACCTGTCGCCGTCCAGCCATTTGTTGATGAGGTGACACACCACACCAGCCGCGACGGCAACCATAAACGAAAAAAGTAATTCGTTCATACAGCCTCTCCTCCTTTCTGTCACAAATATTGATCAGTAACGTTTTTAATATATCACAATATGTTTGAGATATCTATAAAATATTTATGAAATATAATTAGTGTTTAATGATTTGGACAAAAAGGGCGCATAAATCATCCCTTTGAGTGGAATAATTTTCTGTATTGAATTTTATTTTGCCGAAGGGGGCATATTTTATGGAGAACAGGCAGACACCTTGCGAGGAAGATCGTTTATATAAATTCGATATTAAAAAGCACTTATCCCAAGTAATACAGGCGATTCGCCGCTTTCCGTGGGCGCGCATTCCGCAGATGATCCGCAAGCTCCCCTGGAAGCGGATCCTGACCGGAATCGGAGCGGCTGCGGCAGTCTCTCTGCTCGCATTTCTCGGGCTGGTCTGGCACCTTGTGGCGACCGCACCAGATATCGACATGATCAGTGTCTCCCCGACGGAATCCGCCACATACATCTGCGATCAGGACGGCAATTATCTGCGAAGGCTCACCCTGGCCGGTTCGAACCGGGACATCGTCACGCTCGACGAGATCCCGGATTCTCTGCAGAAAGCGATGATCGCTATCGAAGATGAACGCTTCTATGAACACGGCGGCATCGACCTCCACGGCATCATGCGTGCCTTTCTGATCGGAATCACCCACGGCTCCTTCTCGGAGGGCGCCAGCACGATCACGCAACAGCTCATCAAAAACAGTGTATTTACCGACTGGACTCAGGAAAGCTCCTTTGCCGAGCGCTTCCGACGGAAGGTACAGGAGCAGTATCTCGCGTTGCAGCTCGAAAAGCGAATTTCCAAAGATGAAATCCTCGAAGACTATCTGAATACGATCAATCTCGGCGCCGGGTGTTACGGCGTACAGGCAGCCGCCAGGCGATATTTCGGCAAAGACGTGTCTGAGCTGACCGTCTCAGAGTCCGCGGTTCTCGCCGCGATCCCGCAAAATCCCAGCCGATACAATCCGATCACAAATCCGGAGGAGAACAAGGCGCGCAGGGCCGTCGTGCTCCGCTATATGAACGAACAGGGATACCTGTCCGGATCAGAGCGCGAGGCCGCGCTATCCGACGACGTGTACGCCCGCGTACAGGAATTTGACGCTGTCTATGAGGACTCGGACGTCTACTCCTACTATGAGGACGCATTGATCGAGCAGGCGATCGACGCGCTGACCAAAGAAAAAGGATACTCTGCCGAACGGGCCTACCGCGCGGTATACAGCGGAGGTCTGCGCATCTTTTCCGCACAGGACGCCGCCCTCCAGCAGATCTGTGATGAGGAATTCTCAAACCCTGCAAATTTCCCGGAGGGCACTGAGTTCGGCATCGACTACGCCCTGAGTGTCTCAGATACAGACGGCCAGATCACAAATTACGGTTCAGAAGCTCTGCGCAGCTATGTCCGGGAGAACGTTGACAGTTCATTTGACCTGCTCTGCGACTCCGGGGACGAGGCGCAGGATTACGCCGATGCGTTCCGTGAGCATGTGTTAGAAGTGACCGCAGCAAATACCCCCGAAAACGATTCCAACAGGAATTTTAAAGATAAAGTCGGCGGAAATTCTGGGAATAACCGCGCGACGGTGCTCGGCGAGCGCCTCACGCTCTCACCTCAGCCGCAGGCGTCCCTCGTGCTCATGGATCAGTCGACCGGCTTCGTGCGCGCCCTCGTCGGCGGCCGCGGCGAGAAGACCGCCAGCCTCACGCTGAACCGGGCAACCGAGACAACCCGTCAGCCCGGCTCCACCTTCAAGATCCTGACCGTCTACGCCCCCGCGATCGACGCATTCGGCAAGACACTCGCCACGCTGTATAAAAACGAACCCTACAAATACGCGGACGGCACACCCGTCAGCAACTGGGATCTCACAGATTACTCCGGCACGGCGACCATCCGCGAGGCGATCATGCGCTCGATCAATGTCATCGCGGTGAAATGCATCACCGAAATCTCCCCGCGTGTCGGCTATGAGTACGCGCGCAGGCTCGGCATCACAACCCTGCAGGAATCCTATACCTCCGCGGACGGCGATCACTCCTCGGACATCGTACAACCGCTCGCACTCGGCGGAATTACACAGGGCGTCACGAACCTGGAGCTCTGCTCCGCCTATGCCGCGATCGCGAACCAGGGCGTGTACCGTACACCGAAATTTTTCACGAAGATCCTGGATCGACAGGGGAATGTCCTGATCGACCGGACAGATGGTACGGGCGGAGAGACGCAAAAGGACAATACCCGCGTTCTGTCCGAGAGCACCGCGTTTCTTCTGACCGATGCGATGAAAGACGTCGTCAATGCTCCCGACGGCACGGCTTACGGCACGATTGAAGCGGGGATGCAACCCGTCGCCGGAAAGACCGGAACCACCTCCAACTATAAGGATATCTGGTTCGTTGGCTACACGCCGTTCTACACTTGCTGTGTCTGGGGCGGGTATGACAACAACCGCGATCTGCCGCTCGAATCCACATACCACACATACAACAGAATCCTTTGGTCTGCCGTCATGAACCGCGTCCACGAAGGGATTGCGACGTCCGATTTCCCGATTCCGGAGACTGTCGAGCCGGTGACGCTTTGCCGCGAGTCCCACCTGCCCGCCGTGTCCGGCGGATGTAAAGAAACTTATGTAGAATATTTTGCCATCGGCACCAAGCCGCAAAAAAAATGCGCTCTGCACAAGCTCGTTCCCGAAACGGAAAAGAAGACGATCTACTCGGATCTGCTCGACCGCCTCAAAAAGAAGGCAAAGTCCGAAAGCGAATCCGAGTCAGAATCCGAATCGGAGTCAGAATCGGAGTCGGAGTCAACGTCGGAATCGGAATCAGAATCAAGAGTTGACGAGACCGGTGACACTCTGCCACAAAGCAATACCGACGATACTTTGCCGCAAAGCGAAATTGGTGATACTCTGCCGCAAAGCGATACCGACAACACTCCGGCGCAAAATAATACCGGCCAGCCGGACACCAGCTCCTTTGATGACCTGATGAACCGTCTGACCGGATCTTCGACCGGGCCTTCCGTAAACCCGGGAAATACGTACCCCTGGTAAGAGGCAATCTTTCCTGTCTGCAGGATTTTCGACTGTCCTCTTATGCGTGCGGGATGTTCGTGTGCTCCGAAATCTCACTGCTAATCGTGACCAGATCGTCCACGGACAGATCATGCAGCTTCCTGTGCCCTGTGATGCGCGCGAAGGTCTTCAGCTCCTCAAGCGATACGTTGAGGTAGTTTGCCACACGCTGCGCCGCCGCATCCACCTTGACGCGCGCCCGGAGCGCCGGATCCTGCGTTGCGATCCCCGCCGGACACATGCCGGAGCCGCAGATGCGGTACTGCTGACACGCCGCCGCGATCAGCGGAGCCGACGCCACCGCCACCGCATCCGCGCCCATCGCGATTGCCTTTGCGAAGTCCGAGGACACCCTCAGCCCGCCCGTGATGACGAGGTCGATATCCGAACCGACAGAATCCAGATATTTTCTCGCCCGATAGAGCGCGTAGACCGTCGGAACGCTCGTGGACTCACGCAGGAAGAACGGGCTGGAGCCTGTCGCCCCGCCTCTCCCGTCGATCGTGATGAAATCCGGCTCCGCGTAGACGCAGAACTCCAGATCCTTCTCAATGCGGCCCGCCGCGATCTTAACGCCGACCGGACGTCCGCCGGACGCCTCGCGCAGCATATAGACCAGATTCTTCAGATCATCCTTCGTGTTGATGTCCGGGAATTTGGACGGGCTTTGCACGTCCTTTCCCATCTCCTTGCCACGGATCTCGGCGATCTCCTTCGTCACCTTATCCCCCGGCAGATGACCGCCCATGCCGGGCTTCGTGCCCTGCCCGATCTTGATCTCAATCGCGTCCGAGGTCTGAAGATTCTCCGGTGTCACGCTGTAACGGTTCGGAACATACTCAAAAATATACTTATAGGCCGCCGCCTTCTCCTCAGGGAGAATGCCGCCCTCTCCGCTGCACATCGCCGTCTTCGCCATCGCGCTGCCTTTTGCCAGCGACACCTTCGCCTCCTTCGAGAGCGCTCCGAATGACATGTGCGAGATATAGACCGGGCTCTCCAGCACCATCGGCTTTTTCGCATGCCTGCCGATCACGGTCGTCGTATCCACCTCTTCCCCGTCGTCAAGCGGCGGCGGATTCAGCTGCGCGCCGAGGAGCAGGATATCGTCCCAGCCCGGCATCGGCATCTGCGTGCTCATCGCGCTGTGCAGGGAATGCCCGCTCACTGCCATCTCGTGAATCTCCTTCATGAAACGGCACGAAGGATCCGTCCGCGCGAACAGCGGATCGTACGACAGATCAAGCGGCTTGTCGGAAGCCACTGGCTCCTCGGGCGCCGCCGCATCCTCCAGCGGAACAAACTTGTCCGCCGGCTGATGGCAGACCGGACAGGTAAAATCCTCCGGAATACTGTCTCCTTCATAGATATAACCACAGACTGAACACCTGTATTTCATATTCCTCTCCTTTTCCCAACTCTATGTTGTAACGATATCAGCTTCAAAAAGTCATGACGCACTCATGCCGAGACAGCTTTATGATCTGATGACCCGTAAAACACGCAAAGTCAAGTTATGCCGCATCACAGATCAGCCCGACCCGCAATGCAGCATATCATACAGCCGTTCTTAATAATTCTCTGCCTTCACCTGGAAATAGCTCTGCGGATGCGCGCACACCGGACATACCTCCGGGGCCTTCTTGCCCACGCAGATGTGACCGCAGTTCGAGCACTGCCACACCACGTCGCCCTCCTTGGAAAATACAAGGTCGCCCTTGATGTTCGCGAGCAGCTTGCGGTAGCGCTCCTCATGCTCCTTCTCGATCTTCGCCACTTCCTCAAACAGGAAAGCAATGTCGTCGAAACCTTCCTCGCGCGCGTCCTTCGCGAAGCCTGCGTACATGTCGGTCCACTCATAGTTCTCGCCTGCCGCGGCCTCCTCGAGATTCTCGATCGTGGAGCCCACCGCGCCGCCGTTCAACAGCTTGTACCAGATCTTCGCGTGCTCCTTTTCGTTCGCTGCCGTTTCCTCGAAAATCGCCGCGATCTGGACATAACCGTCCTTCTTCGCCTTGCTCGCGAAGTACGTATATTTGTTGCGCGCCTGAGACTCCCCGGCAAACGCAGCCTGCAGGTTCTGTTCGGTCTTGGTGCCCTTTAATTCTTTCATGATATATTCCTCCTTTTAAAATTGATAATTATTCCTGTTATCTGAGATAATACCTTTTTTCATGGAAAATGTCAAGACTTTTTGACGCGGATTCGGTACATATTTTATACTGATCTTTCTTTTGCTCACATCATCTCGGCAGACTTGACAAAGCCCCGCAAAACCTGTATAGTTAGGGAGTCCGTGCAGCCGGGGAGATAGCGGTGCCCTGTACCTGCAATCCGCTACAGCAGGGGTGATGCCGAACGGAGGGTGTACGATTGCGGAGCAGCCTCTGATAAGTGGTGTTGACGTTTGGGTCTCGCGCAACAGGGACCCGTGAACCGTGTCAGGTTGGGAACAAAGCAGCACTAAGCGGAACTCTCTGTGTGCCGTGAGGGCGCCTGGGCCGAGCTAACTGTCAGAGTAACGTCTGTGATATGCATTCGATGGGAGGCGCACGGATTTAAATTTAAAAAAAGCCCAGTCTCCATGAAAGGACTCTATCATGATCTCTCTGCCCCCGGTGTCCCGGGAAATCGACGAAAAATTTATGCGCGAGGCGCTGCGCCAGGCCCGGAAGGCCTACGCGCTGCAGGAGGTACCGATCGGCTGCGTGATCGTCTGCGACGGAAAGATCGTCGCGCGCGGCTACAACCGCCGCAACACTGACAAGAATACCACCTCACACGCGGAGATCAACGCGATCCGCCGTGCCAGCAAAAAGCTTGGCGACTGGAGGCTGGAGGGCTGCACAATCTACATCACGCTCGAGCCGTGCCAGATGTGCGCCGGGGCGATCGTCCAGTCCCGCATCACGCGCGCGGTCATCGGCAGCATGAATCCCAAGGCCGGCTGCGCAGGCTCCGTGCTCAATCTTCTGGAGATGGAGCAATTCAATCACCAGGTGATCGTCGCGCGCGGTGTGCTGGAGCAGGAATGTAGCAAGATGCTGTCCGGCTTCTTCCGGGAGCTGCGGGAAATAAAAAGAATTGAAAAGGAAATTTCAGAAATCTGAAAAAAGGGTCGGAACATCAAAAAGAAATTCAGAAGGTCGAGAAAACAGTTGACGGAACAAATCCCGTGACTTATAATAGAAAAGCACTGACTTGGAGAGTTATCGAAGTGGTCATAACGAGCCGCACTCGAAATGCGGTTGTCCTTTACTGGGCACGTGGGTTCGAATCCCACACTCTCCGCTACAGAAAAAAGTCCTCAGGCATCCGCCCGGGGACTTTTTCTATCATTCTTCAAAAACTCCGCACCGTTCCTCGATTAGCCGGATCAGGCCTTCCTTCATCTTCTCCGGCAGAAGCGATTCCTCACACATGACGACAAACCGCGGCTTCAGAGAGACCAGCCTGCGGATCATCTTCATTGCCGGAACCCTTCCGATCCCGCATTTTTCGGCATAGACCAGAAAATCTCCCCCGTGAATATTTCTTTTTTTACCGTTCATCGTCAACGCGAATTCCTCCTGATCTTCCGGCATGATCAGGTTGACGGGAAGCAGATCATAGGCCGGCGAAAGAATATATCTTCCACTTCTCTCCTCCGTCTCGATCAAGGAAAAGTTCTTGAGATGCATATCGGAATTTCCGACAAGATAACAGAAAACCAACCGCATGTATAGCTCCGTCATATCAAGACCTCTCCGGCTGGAATATTTTTCTATGATCTTCGCGCAGCGTTCGTACGAACCCCGATATTTGTCCTGTGTCAAACGAAGATCGAGCTGGCAGAAATCCTCCATGGCAAACTTCTGAACCGTATCTTTCCCGATCACGCGATCAACACGCCGGGTGATATACGCATATTCCCCATCTTTACGAATCAGCGCATGCGGGACGGTCTTAATCCCCGCGGCGTCCGCCATAGACATCACCAGCTGCTCCGCTTCCGGAAGCGCCTCGAATTGCTCGACCTGAGGTTTCAAAATATATCCGGTAGGATAGTTCACAAGTGTAAGTCGGGGATTTTTCCCTTCGGAAAAAAGATGCAGAGATAATTTTTTCTGCACTCCCGGCACAGTAAAACCTTTGTTTGTGCTCTCTTTCGCAAGATGCTCCAACGCCTCCTCATCAATCTCTATTTCCGGAACAGCGGCTGTACCAAAAAAGCTCCTGACACATCTCTTATGCCACCCACTCTGTTCTTCCACCTCCGAAAGAGGTTTTCCACAGCACAGACAATTCATACTCGTTCCTCCCGGATCGAAACCGCCCCGATTGTATCCCTGCAGGCGACAAGCAGAAGCCCGAAACGATCCCGTATATCTATTTTCCAATTTCGACTGACGGCATCCAAAAGCCACCCTTCCGGAATCAATCCGTCAAAAAAAGGAAACAGCGTTTTTGATGTGTAGGTTTCCTTCGTAATGGGCAGCGTCAGTGAAACGGCGGCAGCACCGTTCATGGCAAGGTATTCGGTGTCATAAGCAAAGGAATACCCCTCATCCGTCTCGCAGAGAATACCCGCATATACATCTCTCACATAGACATAGGCTGTTCGAAATCCATCCATCAGCGCTCATCCTTTCTTCCGGGAACCGCCTCCATGCCAAACATCGCAAGCGCCTCGTTGACCTTGTCCATCCGCACGGTCTCCTTGCCCTGTTCCAGCTCCCGGACAAAGCGCAATCCGAGTCCGGAGCGCAGAGCAAATTCCTCTTGCGTCAGACCTGCTGCCCGCCTATTCGTTTTTATAAATTCGGCAATCCTGTTCATTGTGATTGTCGCCTCCATATCGCTTATCGCTTTCTGCTGCACATTGTTTTCTGCTATCCGTTTCCTACCGCCGTTTGCTGTCTCTGCAATAGATTATTCTCAGAATATGTTTTTCTATTATATTATTTTATACCCTTTCGGGGTTAAAATCAAGAATAATTCTCTATAAATATACCCGCTAAGGTGTAGATTCTTTCACAAATCCAATCATATACCTTATCGGGTATAATATGTTCCTAATCAGAAATCGCCACATGATCAAATACTCTCTATGATCATATGCATTCTGTCAGATCTTATTCCACCCGGAAGCGGCTCTTTCCGCCTTCCGCCTCCGTCACGATACTCTCAATCGAGTAGTGCACCATGTCGCTGACCGCGTTCTCCGTGTAGAATGCCATGTGCGGAAGCATCAGCACGTTCGGCATGTCCTTGAGGATAGACATCTCGCGGTGCCCGATCAGCTTATATTTATAATCCCCATAAAAAATCCCGAGCTCGTTCTCGATGACGTCCAGAGCCGCCGCGCTGACCTTGCCCTGCTCGAGCGCGTCGATCAAGACCGGCGTGTCGATCACGCTGCCGCGCGAGGTGTTCACGATCACGACGCCGTCCTTCATCTTCGCAAGCGTCTCCTTACAGACGATGTGGTGCGTGCCGTCCGCCGCCGGCACATGGAAGGTGATGACGTCACTCTCCGCAAATAAAGTGTCGCGATCCACATACGTCGCATACTGCTTCACGATTTCTTTCTCATACAGATCGTTCGCCAGGATCCGGCAGCCGAATCCGCTCAGATTGCGGATCACATGCTCGCCCATCCTCCCGGTGCCGATGACGCCGACCGTCAGATCCCCGAGCTGCCGCCCGATGCTGTCCTTCAGTGAATAGTCCATGCCGTCCGCGCGCTTCATGATCATCTTCATCTTTCGCAGCGCCATAAGGATCAGCATCACCGTGTAGTCCGCCACGCTTCCGGTCGAGTAAGCGACGTTGCTCACCGTGATACCATGACGCTTCGCGGCCTCGACATCCACATGATCGTAGCCGATCGTCCGGGTCGAGATATGCTTCACGCCCATCTCCTGCCAGACCTTGATAATGTCCTCGGTGATCGCCGTCGTGAGCACGCTCACCCCCGCGCAGCCCTCCGCCAAGTGCGCGTTTTCTGTGTCCGGCGCCTCGCGGCAGATGATGATCTCCGTATCGTATTCCTTTCCGAATTTTTCAAAATATACCGCCTCGTCAAAATCTCTGTAGCTGTACACTACGATCTTTCGTGCCGCCATATCCATGCGCTTCCTTTCCGTATATTAAATGTCAACTATTCCAACCACGAATTCATTTCAAAGCAAAGCAGTTCGTCGCTTTCTTGAATATCTTACCGTCTTTTCCTGAAAAAAACAAGGAAGATTTTCCCTTTTACTGCACCTCGTTCTCCAGCGGCAGTCCCTGCTCCCAGGCCCGCGCATTCGCAAGCGTCGTCTCCGCGATCGCCTGCAGCGCCTCGCGCGTGAAAAATCCCTGATGCGATGTAATCACAACGTTCGGGAACGCCAGCAACCGCGGCACCGTCTCGTTCGTAATGATATCATCCGACAGGTCCTCATAGACCATCCCGGTCTCCTGCTCGTATACATCGAGCCCGACACCCGCGAACTTCTTGGCCCGCAGCGCCTCCAGAAGTGCCTCCGTGTCGATCAGTCCGCCGCGCGAGGTGTTGACAAGCACCGCCGTGTCCTTCATCAGCGCAATCGTCTCCCGGTTGATCATGTGATAAGTCTCATGAAACAGCGGACAGTGCAGCGACACGAGATCGGACCGGCGCAGCAGCTCCTCAAGCTCAACATAGCTGACGGTCTCCTCCAACGTCGGGTCCTGATACTTGTCGTACGCAAGGATCTTCATCCCGAATCCACGGCAGATATTCACCATTGCCTTTCCGATCTTTCCGGTACCGACGATCCCGGCCGTCCCCTGGTAGAAATTCCGCCCCAAAAGTCCGGTCAACGAGAAGTCGTTGATCCGCACCTTCGTGTATGCGCGATGCAGGTGTCGGACGGCCATCAGCGCCAGCCCCATCGCGTGCTCCGCGACCGCCTGCGGACTGTAGCCCGGCACGCGCATAACCGTAATCCCAAGCTCCTTCGCTGCCTCCAGATCGACATTATTGTAGCCGGCACAGCGCAGCAGCACTAGCCGAACCTCCAGCTCCCGCAGCTTCTCCAGCACCGATCGACTCAAATCCGAATTCACGAACGCGCACACCGCGTCATAGCCGGACGCCAGCACCACCGTCTCCGGTTTTAGATTTGCCTCAAAGAAAGTAATGTCACACGCAAAAGAATCCGGTCCTTCCCCTTTCGATAGAGGCTCGAACCAGATTCTGTCATAATCCTTCGTTCCAAAAAACGCAATCCGCATGCCGCGCACTCCCTTCAGAAAAATTCTCTTTTCTGAAAAGTATTTCCTGTGCGGCACAGAATTATCCTCTCACACAGCAACACTATCGTCCGAGCCTGTCGTTCTGTTTCGCATCGGACGCCGGCTCATTTTTTTGCCGTACCCTTATTTCGCCATAGCTGCGCCTGTATCCAAAACGATAGTCGTCACGTTCATGCTGAACAGCTTCTGATAAGTCATATCCTTAGACAGTGCAGCGATCATACGGATCCCTACATTCCTGCCGGGATCGTCAGACCCGCCCGCATTTAATTGCTGCTTCGGATCAAAGGGCCGACAGTCGTCCCGCAGACGTATAACCATCTCTTTTTCGCGGCAAAGCACACGGATATCCACGGCGTGCTTTTTGCCGTCCGCAAAGCCGTGCTCCACAATATTTCCGGCCATTTCCTCTATAGCCAGGGCCGAGAATGTAGAGGTACGCTGATTCAGTCCGTGATCCTTGCAGAATCCCTCCACGAACTGCGAAATGCCAATCACATCCTCCATGCTGTACAAGGTCGTATCCAGACGATCCGTTCCCGGCACGTCAAAGCTATGTCCGAACTGAATCAGTTCCTGCAAGGTGAATTTCGGCCTTTTCAGCTTGATCGCCATCAGGATTAAGATTACTGCCAGAGTAGATGCCTCCGCCAGAATCAACGCGAACCATGCGCCGTCCGCTCCCATGCCCGGAGCCAGAAGAATGCCCCACGCCACCGGGAATACAAAATAATCAAGTACATTCAACACCGACACCAGTTTTCCGTAACCCAGCGCCTGATAAAACCGCACGGTAATCATGACAATCACATTCAACGTCAGCCCAATCGCCAGACAGCGGCATGCTCTGACAGCCAACGCCAGCACCTCGCTATCGCCGCCGCAAAACGGACGCACCAATGTTTTCGCAAACACAAAAAACAGAGCGAAGACCACAACAAAAATCAGCAGACTGTATTTATAAACGACCTTCGCAAATCGGTTCAGAGACGCGCCGTCCTCCTCCCCGGCGATCACGCTGCCCACCGTGAGGGTCAGACCGCCGACACCGCCGCAAAACGATCCGAAAAAGGACGCCAACGTTCCCTCCGCCGCATAAGCGGCTACCGCCAGAACACCTGCAAAGCGCAGCAGAATACGGTTGAAAAATACCGACCGCAGGAAATGACATAATTCCATGGACGCTACCGGCAGGCCGACACGGATGATCTCCGGCAAATCCTTCCAGCAGATCAGTTTCCTGTCCAGATGGATCGGGACGGTCTTTTTCCTGAAATAAGACAGGTTATAAAGGTCTGCGCAGTAATAGCTCACACCGGACGCAAGTCCCAGACCGAACATCCCCATGCCAAACACCTTCGCAAACAGCACGTCACACACCACATTCATTACCACCATGATACCCATAGATACAAAAGTCATCTTCTTCTGATTATCAAAAAGCAGAAATGAATTGAGCGGTCCGGACAGGGCAATTCCCGCCGCGCTGATCGCAAGCCCCAGTATGTAAGCCTCGGCCATGGGCGCAAGCTCCTCCGTCGCGCCGAGAAGCCGGGCGACCGACCCGTGGAACAAACCAAGCAAAACCCCGAGCGTCACGCCTCCCGCGGTCAGAAGAGTCAGGCACATCGTGAAAGCTCCATTCAGCCGATCCATATCACCCCTACCCAGACATCGTCCGGAGAAAACGGTCGCTCCGTTTGAAATTACATTAATAAACACCCAGAAAAAGCTCATCAGCGGACTCACAATTCCCAACGCCGCCATAGCACGGGCGCCCAGCAGCCGACTGACGATAAAGCTGTCCACAAGCGTAGCCTGACAGGCAAGAAGAACATTCAATACCGTCATGGGAATAAGCATAAGATACATTTTCCGTAAAATTCCCTCATTATAATCATTCAATTTCTTTTCCTTCATACCCGCCTTGCCCCCTATTTTGATATTGCTGTCGAATTGCCCGATTTTAATTGAAGTATACCAGATCCTCCTCAGGCGGTCCGGTCAGCTCGTAATTCTCGGCATAGAGCACCGGTCCCTCTTCACCGTACTCCTTCGAATACTCGTAGCGCACCTTCGCCGTCAGATAGATCCACTGTCTGGACTTGAGCTGGTCCGTAAACGCAGCCTTGCAGACACAGCCCACAAAGCGGATGTCATCGGCACAGCAGGTCATCGCGTTGCGCCCTGGCACAAACACACCGTCCGGGAAATGACGCGATTTCATCACCTTGGCGCGGAAACGGACCTTCTTGTTTTCGTAGCGATCCTTCGACTCAAACACGTCCAAATACCACAGACCGTAGTCAATGTCCTCAATTTGAATCACCGGAGCGTTCAGATCGTACGGGGGCTGATCCATACCCGGATCGATCGGGTTGCCCTCGTCATCCTCGAAATAAACCATCGCCCGCGGATTCAGTCCGCGCACGGTGCGGCGGAACGAATGCAGGTCCATGTCCTCCGTGCAACGGTTGAACAGCGCCATCTCCGTATTCAAAAACAGATTGCTCAGGATGCTGCGCATGTTCGTCAGGTACGTCGGAAACGTGCTGCCGTCTATGATCGTGATCACCTGCGCAATGTCCATGCTAAACGGCATTTCCGGCCCGAACAGCCACTTCGGATCCCACATCCCGTTCATCTCGATAAAGATGCGCTTCGGCCGGTAATGCTTCTCGCAGGTCTTCAGAAATTCCGCGTTGAACTCTGACTCTTCTTCCACGGAAATCATGGAAATATTCATCTTCGCCAACGCCTTTTCGTCGTACTCCTCCTCGCCCTCCTCGCAGAGGATCAGAAGCCCGCGCCTGCCATCGTCAAAATCGCCCCCATCCAGCACGTCACGCAGAAATGACGTCTTGCCGCTCTCCAAAAAACCGGTAATCAGATAAATGGGAATTCGTTCCATGTCTACTCACTCTTTTCCTAGATAATTTCAACATTTCATGTTTCATGCGTAGCCGGACGCCCCGCAAGGATTGCAAGACCCTTTTGCCCGGGCTGCCTGTTCGGGTAGCAGCAAGCCATGCAAGCCTCAAAAAGCTTCAACTTTCTTGTCCGGATCGTTGCTTTCGCGAACCTTACAGACCGAACAATTCCGCAAGGGCCTGTTCGTCCAGCTTCGAGCCGATCACGCAAAGCCTGCCCGTGTAGTCCGCCGCGCCCTCACGGATCTCATACTCGCCTGGCACAAAATCGAAATGAAGCCACTTGCCCTCCGGACTCGGCAGCATACCCTTCGCGCGAAGCACCACGCCATACTTCTCCGAATCATCCAGCGTCTTCAGAATCTTCTCGATCTCATCCTTTGTATACTTCTTCGGCGTCTCGCGTCCCCAGGAAGTGAAAACCTCATCCGCGTCGTGATGGTGATGATGATGCCCGTCATGATCATGGTGATGATGCCCGCAGTCACATTCCTCGTCATGCTCATGATGGTGGTGCTCATACTCATCGTGGTCGTGGTGATGATGCTCGTGCTCATCATGCTCATCCTCGTCATGATCATGGTGATGATGCCCGCAGCCACACTCCTCATCATGCTCGTGGTGGTGATGCTCATGGTCATGATCCTCGTGATCGTGGTGATGCCCGCAGCCGCACTCCTCATCGTGATCGTCATGCTCATGGTCATGATGATGCTCATGCTCCTCCTCGAGCAGCATCTGCGCCAGCACATCGCTCTCCTCCATCGCGCCCAGCATCTGCGCGCCGGTCAGCTCGTCCCACGGCGTCGTGACGATCACCGCCTTTGGATTCTTCTCGCGGATCATCTCCGCCGCCTGGAGCTGTTTCTCCTCAGAAAGCTTCTGCGTGCGGCTCAGAATGATTGTCGCTGCGCTCTCGATCTGATTATTATAAAACTCGCCGAAATTCTTCATATACATCTTGATCTTCGACGCATCTGCCACGGTCGTGAGCGCATTCAGCACGAGCCCCGCCTCGTCGGCTGCATCCTCAACCGCCTTCCTGACATCAGACAGCTTGCCAACCCCGGACGGCTCGATGATGATGCGATCCGGCGCAAACTTCTCCGTGACCTCCTTCAGCGCCTTGCCGAAGTCGCCAACCAACGAGCAGCAGATACAGCCGGAATTCATCTCCGTGATATTGATGCCGGCGTCCTTCAGAAATCCGCCATCGATTCCGATCTCACCGAATTCGTTCTCGATCAATACAATCTTCTGTCCCGCAAACACATCCTGGATCAGCTTCTTGATCAATGTCGTCTTCCCGGCTCCCAGAAATCCCGAAATAATGTCTACCTTTGTCATTGTAATCCTTCTTTCTGCTACAATTTTTATTTTGTTCACAGTTAATAGCAAGCCGTGGTGCAAACCTCGAAAAGCCTTCGGCTTGCCTCCGTCTGGCACGGTTCGTTGCTAAACATGAATATACTACACCAGATTGCCAAAGTTTGCAAATTTTTTTCACAGACACGTATGTGACAAAAAACAGATGGCTTCTCAACCATCTGCCTGTAGTCCTCTCTATGTTGCCCGCTGTCTTCGGGCCAACCCCAAAACCGCCTTTCGAGTCCGTATCGCTTTCTCTCTCAGGCCTTTTTATCCTCCATCGTAACGGCGCTATCCATAAGCCGGATTAACTCCAAAGCGCTTCGAAACTTCTGGGTGATGTTCTTCTCTGTCCAGAGGATCGAACCCTGCCAGGTCGCGTTCTCGCAACGGTCGATCTCGATTACAAATTTTGCTGCTGTCTTCTTTTCCATCTTCTCACCCTCTGTTCGTTGCCTTGTGTCTCTCGCTTCGTGTATTGCCTGTCTTCCTGTTCTATGTCTGACTGAATTTCTGGTTGAATTCGGATTACATTGCGAAGTTCACGGAGCTCATGTTGCTGCCTTCTTCTGTCTCTGCTGTCACGTTGTTTGCGCCCGTCTCGTCGATGTGGAAGATCTCCTGCGTCTGCTCGCTGCTGATCTGCACCGTCTTGAACTCTACCTGTACGTATACGCTGCCGTCTGCAAGCTCTACTTCGTTTCCGTCTACCGTGAAGGTCACATCGTAGAAGCTGTACTGTGCATCCTCGCCTGCCTCGCTGTTCGCTGCCGCCGCTGCCTTCGCTGCCTCGTACTCCTCGCTGCCTTCCTCGAGCTTTCTTACCTGCATCTCGATGTTCTCCGGAAGCTCTGCAGCTGCCTGTGCGCTGATGATCACTTCGTCGTTCTCGAAGATGAAGCTCTGTGCCTCAGCTGCCTCGGTCTCTTCGATCTCCTCTGCTACCGCGTTCGCCTCGGTCTCGGCTGCCTCTGCTGCCTGCGCTACCTCTTCCGGAACCTCTGCCGTCGCGATCGTCTCAAGTCCGAGAACCTCGATCTCGATTGCCTGTGCTTCTTCTACTGCTGTCTCTTCTACTGCTTCAAAGGACTCCTCGATGATGAGGTCTTCTTCTGCCATCGCCGATGCGCTTACCATGAATGCTGCCATCGCTGCTGTAAGGATCATCTTCTTAACGGTCGCCTTCATCATTTTGTTGTCCTCCTCTTTTCTTTCTATCTATGTTTTCGAAATCGTTTTCCCTTTTGTTGATTTGAGTATAGCATGGGAACTCTTTCGCAAATTATTTCGTCGTGAACTTTTTTTGATCTTTTTAACGGAAAATGAAATTTTTTGAGAAATAGCATGTCAATCATAAAAAACACGAAACCACCCGAAAAAAGGATGCCGCCAGAGCACTGACAGCATCCTCCATTCATTACCCTCTGTTAATTTCATGTTGCTAGCTAAACCTTAATTTCAAATATTCTGCTCAGATACAAAACGCTGCATAGAGTGGAACAGTCTTTTTCCTATTCTCGAAGCTAAAGTTCCTGGCAGACAGCTTGATCGCGTAGGCCGGCTTGTAAGTATCCATATAGATCTTCAAGCTTTTCGCCTTTGTGTTGTCAGCGGATTTCACCTCAACGGGAATGAGCTCACCGTCTCGCTGGATGACAAAATCAATCTCGGCCCCGCGTTCGGACTCCCAGTAGAAGGTCTGGTATCCATTGATCGCAAGCTGTGTATTTACATAATTTTCGGCCATTCCTCCCTTGAAATCATTGAGCTCCTCCACCATATAGAGAATGTCATTCGCTGCAATGTCTTTCTTTGCAATAAGCAATCCCAGATCCGACACATAGATCTTAAACGCGTCAATATCGCGATAATTCTCCAGCGGCTTCCGAATCTGCTCCGCCCGGAATACCCGCGATACGATACCTGACAAGCAAAGCCACTCGATAGCGTTCTCAAACTCTGCCGCGCGGCCGCCTTTCTTGATCAGCTTGTATTGAAAACGCGTATTTTTCTTTGAGAGCTGCACAGTAATGCTGTCGTAAGCAAGCCGCGTTTTCTTGATCTCGTTCAGATTATTATACTTGCTCATATCGTTCAGATAGCTGGACAATATCGTGTCCTGCGTATGGCGGACAAGAATATAATCTCCCGTGCCAACATATTGCATCACACACTCCGGCATACCGCCGACGATCAAATATTTGCGATAAATCTGCATCGCCGCATCGTGCAGAGCGGCGGGCAGCGGTGTATCTGTCCGGAAGCTCTCTCTGATCTGTTCCGCCAGCGCATTTTCTCCTAGAGCGATCATAAACTCTTCCATATCCATAGGATAAAGCGTCTTCATATCGACCTTGCCCACCGGAAACGAAAATCTTGCCCGGTTCACCGCTACGCCGAGCAAACTCCCCGCCATTATGATGTGATACTCGGGAGCGTCCTCACAGAAATACTTCAGCGAGGTAAGCGCCCGTTCGCAGAGCTGCACCTCATCGAACACGATCAGCGTCTTCTCCTTCACAATCGTCTGCCCCGCGATATGCGACAAAAGGGGAAGCAGATAGTCCGGGCTGATGCTCTCCTCAAAGCTCTCGTTCAGCTTCGGATTCGTCTCAAAGTTGAAGTACGCCACATTTTCATAATGTGTGCGGCCGAATTCCAGAATGGAATAAGTCTTGCCAACCTGCCTTGCTCCCTGCAAAAGCAAAGGCTTGCGGTGTTCACTTTCCTTCCATTTCTCCAGATAATCTATGATTTTCCGATACATAAGCGCTCCTTCCCATATGTGGCGCTTATAGTATAACAACTATTCGTGTAAAAATCAACCTATTTTTATCGATATTTAACATTAGAACGCACGAATATTTTCTTCCTTTTTACATTTTTCTACAATCGAGTAGGGCGGATTTTCCCTACTCGCTCAATCCTCTTCCCCGCCGGAAGAATTTACTGATTATATTTCCCGAGGAATTCCCGGATTCTCGCGTGATCCGCGTCAAACACCTCGTCCGGCTTGCCGGAAAGCGCCACGACGCCCTTGTCCATAAAGATAACCTGATCGGAAATTTCACGGGCAAACGACATCTCATGCGTGACGATCACCATCGTCTTTTTCTGCTTTGCAAGCTCCTTCATCACCTTGATGACCTCGCCGGTCAGCTCCGGATCAAGCGCCGATGTGGGCTCGTCAAAACAGAGGATATCCGGCTCCATCGCCAGGGCGCGCGCGATCGCCACACGCTGACACTGTCCGCCCGAAAGCTGATGCGGATAATTGTCCATGCGGTCCGCAAGGCTCATCTGCGTCAGAAGCTCCTTCGCCTGCGCCTGAATCTCCTCCTGGATCTCTTTTTTGCGCGCCTTGTAGTCCGGCTGTTCCTTTGCAAGCAGCTCCCTCGCGAGCATCACGTTTTTCAGCGCCGTGTACTGCGGAAACAGATTGAACGACTGGAACACCAGCCCGAAATGAAGCCGCTTTTTGCGGACCGCGCCCTCGCTCAGCGTGGTGGGATCGCTGTCGTCAAACAGTGTTTTCCCGTCTACGCGGATCACGCCCCTGTCCGGCCGCTCCAGAAAATTCAGGCAGCGCAGAAGCGTGGTCTTTCCGCTTCCGGAGGAACCGATGATGGACAGAACCTGCCCTTTTTCCAGTGAGAAATTGATATCCTTCAACACCTCGGTGCGGTCAAACGATTTGCAAATATGCTCTACCTCTAAGATTGGCATGGCTTCCTCCTCATCTGAAATAGTCCAGTTTCTTTTCCAGCGCGCCCAGAAGCAGCGTCAGAATGCCGTTGCATACAAGGTAATAGATCGCGGTGAAGAACAGCGGCCAGATCGCGCCTGAGATCCCCTGGGATCCCTTCATGAACGCCTGCCCCGCCCAGATGATCTCCTGCAGCGCGATGATGCGCGCAAGCGACGTGTCTTTTACCAGCGTAATGATCTCGTTGGACATCGGCGGAATGATCCGTTTGATCATCTGAAGAAACGTCACCTTGAAAAAGATCTGGCTCTTTGTCATGCCAAGCACAAGCCCGGCCTCCTCCTGCCCGACCGGAACGCCCTGGATTCCGCCGCGGTAGATCTCGGAAAAATAACACGCATAATTCACGATGAACGACACGGACGCGGCAAGGAATCTGCCGCTTTCGCCTCCGCCCCAGATGGGATTGTGCAGGACGAGTCCCGGAAAATAGTAGATGATCAGCAGCTGGATCATCAGCGGCGTACCACGGAAGACCCAGACGATGACCCGCGTAAAAAAGCTCAGGGGCTTAAAGCGCGACATGGAGCCGAACGCGATGATCAGCCCCAGGGGAAACGCACCGATGAGCGTCACAAAAAATAATTTCAGTGTCTGCAGAAATCCTACGTTCAGAGAACGGACCACGATAGGAAGCTGCTTCATAAATAGTTCCATAATACTCTCCCTTTTCCCGAAATCCTATATGCATCGAGTAGGGCGGCTTTCCCCTACTCGCTGCGCGGCCCGCGTGCTGCGACAGCAGCAAATTTTTCCTCTCGCGGGTCTGTGATCGAGTAGGAGGCGGTTTCCCCTCCTACTCGTCCGCGCGGCCCGGGTGCTGCACCAGCAGCAATTTTCCCTGCCCGGGTCTGTGCATAAAAAGAGCCGTTGTAATACCAACAGCCCTTTTCACGCAATAAGAATATCACTCAGGATTACTCGGTAAGCGCCTCAGTCTCGCTCTCAGCTTCCGCGTCGTCTCCGATGATCGCAAGCTGCAGGCCATACGTCTCCGCAATCTTCATCGTCTCGCCGCTCTGGAAACTCTCCTCAAAGAACTTGTTCAGCTCTTCGGCCAGATCGGAACCCTTGCGGAAGCCTACGCCGTACTCCTCGCTGCTCAGCTCGATCGCCGTCGTCAGATCCTCATAGCTAGTGCCCTCGCCGACCATAGCCGCCGCCATCAGGGAATCGATCACCGCCGCATCGGACGTGCCTGCGGAAACCTCCATCAGCGCGTCCGTCTGTGCCTTCACCGATGTCACACTCAGACCCAGGTCGTTCAGCACCGCCTCGCCCGCGCTGCCTGCCTCTGCCGCAAAATTGAGACCCTCAAGATCCTCCACGCTCTGATAGTCGGTCGAAACAGTAGCCGGTATGACTACGATCTGCGCATTCTTGCAGTACGCATTCGAGCACTCCATCGCGCTGGTCACTTCGTCCGTCAGGGTCATACCATTCCAGACACAGTCGATCGTCTTGCCATCCAGCTCCAGGATCTTGTTGTCCCAATCGATCTCCATGAACTCCACATCTACGCCGAGAGACTCTGCAAACGCCTTCGCCATATCCGCGTCAAAGCCGATCCACTCACCGTTCTCGTCCAGATAGTCCATCGGCTCGAAGTTCGTGATACCTACCACCAGCGTTCCCTTTTCCTGCACATAAGCGAGATCGCTCTCACTGTCCTCCGCAAGCACGCCGCTGCACAGCGTCATGGAAAGCATCGCCGCCGACATCAAAAGCGCAATCAATTTCTTTTTCATAATATCCTCCTCCATTTCCGCGGAAATCTTCTTCCGCCCCTGTCTTTTACAAACTTTTCATCACGCGCTCTTTGCTGTGATAGCACTCTACCACGCTAAACCGCACGTCTATACTAACAAAAACAACGGCCGCTGTCAAGAAAGAAAACAGCGACCGCCTCATTCCATAATTTTGATTTTCTATTTGTCCGTCTTTACTCCTCAAGCTCGCTCATTTTGCCGCGATACAGGAAAATCCACACCGCGAGGAGAATCATCCATCCCATATTTGCCACGGAGCCGACGATATTGGAGATCTCCATATTCACGATCCCGGAAAGCAAACCGACAATCTCCGGCAGCGCCAATATGATGAGCAGCACTGCAAGATACGCCGACGGCTTACCATAGCTCTCACCTGTATTGCCATTCACCCTGCACGTCTTCAGCGTCCCGAGATAGGAAAAATAGTACATGATAATCATCATGACGATAATGATCGTGACCACCAGCATAACCACGGCCATAATGATAACCGACTGCTCCTTTGACACCCACGCAGCGACCACGACAGTCACAGTGACAATCAGGACCGCAAGCATCACGACACAGGCCACTATCATACGGATGATGACTGCCGCTTTCGCGAAGCCGAAACCGACGCCTGACATGTTCTCCTTCGCCCTCAGCGCTGCGAAAAAGATCAACCAAAGTCCCAGACAGAACAGGATTGACGGAATGTGCAGCGCGATATTTGTAATAATCGTGCCTGTATCAAGATTCTGTAAATTCTGCAACAGCTTTGTCGCCGAACTCACATACCCGGACACCTGCTGCGGAAGATTCGTTTCGTTCAGCAGTCTCACTGCCTGTGAATAATTCAGTTCATTCAAAAAGATCGCTGCGATGGAAGCTGCCACACCTACCGTATTCAACAATACGATCAAGAAGAAGAATGGCGACCTCATTGCCTTCCGCGCAATCTCCATCACGCGCTTTGCAAGATAATCCTGCCCGACAGTACGGCCTGCGCCTCTGGGCACCTGACTTGTCGGACGGCCTGCGCCTCCTGGCATCTGTCCCGTCGGACGGCCTGCGCCTCCCGGCGTCTGACCCATCGGACGACCCGCGCCTCCTGGCATCTGTCCCATCGGACGACCTGCTCCTGCAGATCTCGGCGGAACATCCCTGCGGATCATTCCCTGATTGGTATACTGTGAGGGATTACCGCCCACTCCCTCTGTCTGGCCGTAAATCTGCGGACCGCTTCTCATCCTGCGCGGCGGACGGCCTCCGGACATCTGCCCCGGAATCGCAGCACCCTGCCCGCCTTCCTGTGCGGCTTGAGCCTCCTGCGGCTCTCTTGGCTCTGGCACAGCTTGCTCCGCTTTTGTCTGCTCGACTTCCGGCTCCGACTGCTCTGCGGGAGACGATTCCCGGAGCGCCTCTGACTCCGGCTGTTCCGTAGCAAACGACTGCTGAGTCTCCATCGACTGCCCTTCGGCCTGTGCCGACTCTGGCTCTCCCGATTCCGGCTGCTGTGCCGGCTCTTCGGTTTCTCCCGCTACAGCATCCTGCTCCTCACCCGCTTCGGGCGCCGCTGCATGCTCCTCGTCCACCTCGGAAGCCTGCGTACTCATATCTACATAAGGATTTCCGCATGTACTGCAAACTGTACTGTTGTCATCATCTACATTCCCGCAAATAATGCACCGTTTCATTTTACAACTCGCTCCTTTTCCTTCCTCTTTCCACAAATGGTAACTCACGTTCTGATCATAGCTTTCTGATCCCGGCGACAAGCGTTTTACCTGAATAAAATGGTTGCCGCACTCCACGACCATCATACCATGTTCACCGAAAGAGGGCAAGAAAAAACTGCCATTTTTACGAGAGCTTTTACGAATATCGTCAAGATTTTGTTCCCTTTATTGTTCCAAATACTTCTCAATGCTGACAAGCTTCACGCTGAGAACAAAAATTTCCGCCGCCATCTTCAGCTCATCCGGCTCCGGGAACGACGGCGCGATGCGGATGTTGCTGTCCTTCGGATCCTTGCCGTACGGGAAGGTCGCGCCCGCGCCTGTCATGACGACGCCAGCTTCCTTACACCGGGCCACGATCTTCTTCGCACAGCCCTCCAGCGAATCAAATGCGATAAAATAGCCGCCCTTCGGCTTCACCCAGGTGCCGATCTCCAGGCCGCCCAGCTCCTGCTCCAGCGTGTCGAGCACCGCCTCGAACTTCGGACGCAGGATCGCCGCATGCTTTCTCATATGCGCATGCACGCCGTCCATATCCTTGAAAAAGCGCACATGGCGCAGCTGGTTCAGCTTATCGTGACCGATGGTCTGGTAGAACATCGCTTTCCGCGCGTCCGCAAGGTTCGCCTCCGACGCCGCCATCGCCGCGATGCCCGATCCCGGGAAGCTCACCTTCGAGGTCGAGATAAACTTATATACCATATCCGGATTGCCCGCTTTCTCGCACTCCGTCAGAAGCTCCAGGATCACATCCTGATCGTCGTCATAAAGGTGGTGGATCGAGTACGCGTTGTCCCAGAAAATGCGGAAGTCTGGGGCAGCCGGCTTCAAATGCGCGAACCGGAGCACCGTCTCATCCGAATAGGAGATGCCAGTCGGGTTGGAATATTTCGGCACGCACCAGATTCCCTTGATCGCATCGTCCTCGGACACCAGCTTTTCTACCAGATCCATGTCCGGGCCCGTCTCAAGGAGCGGCACGTTGATCATCTCGATGCCAAAAAACTCTGTGATCCCGAAATGCCTGTCGTAACCCGGCACCGGGCAGAGAAACTTCACCTTGTCCAGCTTGCCCCACGGCGTGTGCCCGCAGACGCCCATCGACATCGCGCGTGCGACCGTATCGAACATCACGTTCAGACTCGAATTTCCATAAATCAGAATATTTTTCTCCGGCACCTCAGACATGTCCGCGAGCAGACGCCGCGCCTCCGGAATACCGTCCATGATCCCGTAGTTTCTGCAGTCAACCCCCGCCTCGCATTTCATGTCGGAGTCGCTGTTCAACACGTCCATCATACCGTTCGCCAGATCGAGCTGCGCCTTTGACGGCTTGCCTCTCGACATATCAAGCTTCAGGCCCTTTGCCTTGACCTCCTGATATTTGGCCTCCAGCGCGGCCTGCTCCTTCAGGAGCTCCTCCCTCGTCATTTCCCTGTACGCCTTTTTCATAATGTCTCCTCCTCATTGTGTCCCTGTCACGCGGACATATGTCCGCATATAAGGACTCACTTTTTCTATTCTAGCGCCCGCCCTCTGTTCCGTCAAGTTTTTTATGGCAATTTCCTCGCAAACCTTCTGAAAAATTTAGCCGCAGGCATATCCGAAAATCAGCTCGCAGGACCGTGGACACGCGCGTAATACCTCGAAAGCTCTATGGCATCCTCGATCTCCAAATCGCGCTCGCCGGCCAAAGATTCCAGATGATGGCGAAATTCATGCAGGAGCACCTTGCGGATTTTCTCTCTCAGATAATCCTCCGAGCAATGCCCGAAGCACCGCAGGAAGGAGCCGAAGTAGAGTACCACGAACCGCCCCAGATAGCGGTCGCAGTGATATTCGCCCATAACAAAAAGGTCATGGTCCACGGCTGCCGGATGCAGCCGGCAGTCCTCTTTGACCATAACCCCTCCGTTCAGTTCCCGAAAGAAATCCTCCGGGAACGTGTCTGCAATTTCGTATGTCGCTGTCTCAAACTCTTCAAACGACACAGCCGTTCCATCCCTTCACAGCCGCCGCCCATCCCCGCAAACGCCGCCAGAGCAGGACGTCGGCTTATTGGCATTCGTCCGATGTGGACCGAATCAAAGCCGATGCCTATTCGTCGTCATCCTCTTCCTCTGCGATCACGCCCGACACCGAGCTTATGGTGCTCACAGCCACAATCACCGCAACGATCACGACAAACAAAATCAAAACCGCCAGAAAAACTCCCATGGCTTTCTCCTTTCGAGGGTCCCTGCCTCCTCTATATTATCCACCCGGACAACCCGCGCACCCAAACAATCTATGCACCGGACGCCTGCGCGCGCGAGTACAGCCGCGTAGCTCTTACGCCTTAATCTCAAGCAGCTTGTTCTTCAGCTCGAGCTCCATTCGATTCAGCTCGTCCTCTGCAGCGCGCCGCTTCTGACGTCCATCCTCCTGAATCTTGATCACCTCGTCGAAGGTAGAGATCAGAGCTGCATTTGTCGCCTTGAGCGTCTCCAGATCCACAATGCCGCGCTCGGAAGCCTTTGCGCTCTCTACGGTTGCCATCTTCAGCTTCTCCGCATTCTTCTTCAGAAGCTCGTTCGTCATATCGGTGACTTCCCTCTGTGCCTCGGCCGCCTGATTCGCATGCTCCACGCCGAGCGCGATCACCATCTGGCTCTTCCACAGCGGAATCGTGTTGACGATCGTCGTCTGGATCTTCTCGATCATCAGCGTATCGCTCGACTGCACGAGGCGAATCTGCGGAGCAGTCTGAATCGAGATCATCCTAGTCAGCTCCAGGTCATGCAGCTTCTTCTCGAAACGCGTGCAGAGCTCCTCCATGTCCTTCGCCGCCTGCGCGTCCTCCGGCAAACTGCTCTTCTGCGCCTTGTCGACCAGCTCCTTCAGCTCCGTCGCCTTCACCTCTTCGAGGCGCTTCTTGCCCGCGAGAATGTACATCGACAGCTCCTTGAAATACACGAGGTTCAGCTCGTACATCTTGTCCAGCATCGCGACGTCCTTCATGAGCTGCATCTGATGTCCTTCCAGCGCATCACAGATCTTCCCGACGTTCACCTCTGCCTTGTCATATTTTGCCTTCATCGCGGTGAGCTTATTCCCCTGCTTTTTGAAGAATCCGAGGAAACCCTTCTCATCCTCATCCGCGTCGAAGCTCTTGAGCTCCGTCACGAGGCCGGAGATCATATCGCCCACTTCGCCCAGGTCCTTCGTCTTGACCGTCTTCAGCGCGCTCTCCGAGAAATCGGCCATCTTTTTCTGCGTGCCGACGCCATACTGGATAATCCCGTTGGAATCGTGCAGATCAATCTTCTCGCTGAAATCGTTCACCATCTTGCGCTCTTCTTCTGTCAGAATGTCCTCCGTCAGCTGCGGATCGACCGGAGGCAGCTCCTGTTTCTGCTCCTGCGCATCTGTTGCCGTCTTCTGCAAATCAGACGCTGCGGTCTCCGGGCTTGCGGCTGCTGCCTGCGCATCCGTAGCCACGGGTAATTCCTGCTCCTGTGGTACAGCTGCCCCAAATGTCAGTACCGGAGTCGGTGCTTCTGCAAAGTTTTTCAGTTCATCACTCATCTTTTTTTCCTCCTGCTTTTTGATACGGTTTCTCTGCTCCTGTTTTCCCGATTCTGTCGTTTTGACAGCTCTCCTGTCAATCACGCTTTTGAATGATCCGGATTGCTGCGCTCAAACGCTTTTCCGGTCAGCCCCTCTTGTGCGAGCATTGTGTTCAGCACCGTGATATCCGACGAAATGTCCCACGCGGTGTCCTTAAAAAAGCTGTCCAGCAAATTTTCGAACGCCGTGTTGATCGTGTCGAGGGCTTTCTCGATCTCCTTCTGTGTCGTCTTTATGTTCTGCCCTTGAATCGGCTGCTCGTCCATCTCACAATATGCGTCGAGCAGCTTTTTCGTCGTCGGGAGATAGTAACTCATCATCTTCTTCAGATCGCCGGCCACCTCCGGATTCTGCTCCGCCACGCGAAAGATCCTCGTAGTCACAAGCTCGAGCCTGTCAAGCTTGGCCGACATATCCGGATCCTCGATCTTGTCGTTGCACTCATGTACATGCCGGATATAACTCTGTCCCTCCGCGATCAGCTCCCGGCATTCCGGCGACAGCTTAGCTGCGGACTTCTCTGCCCCGGCGGCTCCTTCCTTCTGACCGGCGCTTTCCGTCCCTGATCCGGCTTCGCTCTTCGCTCCGCTCTCCAGCTTTTTGCGTTCATACTCCGTCTGCGTCGTCAGATACTGCTGATAGGTGGCCTTGTCCGTGATGAGCATCTTCTGCTCACGATCCAGGTATCCTTCCTTAAAAAAGCCCTGTTCGATCATACGGGTCAAATCTTTGCGCACAAACTTACTGCTCTTTCCAATCGCGGACGCAAGCTCCTCGACCAGACAGAACTTCCGGTCCCCGATCAGTTCCCTGTATCTGCGAAAGCGCTGCGCTATGCCAACTCGGTTTTTTCCATTGGAACCGATGGCGTAACTGATCCCGGCCAGCATAGCCAAAATCGCCGTCGGCAAGAACAAATTCAGTCCTGTGGTAACCCACACAAGAACGACGATCCCCAGCGAAACACCCATGATCCCGCTCATTCCATAGCCGAACCACTTCGTCAGCTTCGCAGTAAACTCGCCCGGCACGCTCAGCGCTGTCTTCACCGGAACAACGCTTCCTTTTGCTTTCTCAGCCTCCTGCTGCCTGCGCCTCTTTTCGATATTCCTCCGAATCTGCTCGGCCGCAGCCCGGTTCGTATATTCGTAGGCGCTGCGCTCCGTCTTCTGGCTCCCGTCCTGGAACACCTCGTTTATATTCGCCTTCAACGCTGACTGGAGCCCGTTCACGGTGTCGTTCACCACATTGGAGATCGTGGTGCCCAGCTGCGAAAAATCCTTGCTGTCAACAGCGTCCTGCACAAGCTTAACGATTTGTTCCCCGGCCTCGTACCAGTCATTTTTCTCCATCGCACGTTCTCCTCAAATCATTTGGGTTCAGTATATCACCTTCGCCCCCTCCGCGCAAGAAATTTTAGTTGGTATCTTCCTGTGTACGACGATTGTCGTACATAGGAAGGGAGCCCACTGTTTCCAGTGGACTCCCGTTTTACCATGTGTATTCAGTTTCCGGTATTCTCGCGTTCTGATCCTACACGAATCTTCTCGCGCACACCGGGGTGCGATATCCAATGTCAGAGATAATGATACCTGTCGTCGAGCTGCTCGCGTGTACCACCTGACCGCCGCCCATGTAGATCGATACGTGTCCGATTCCGCTGCCATTGCTGTAGAACAGGAGGTCGCCCGGCTGGATTGCACTCAAGTCGACCGGGGTACCGCAGCCAGACTGTGCCGCCGCATTGTGCGGAAGACCGATGCCGAAATTCGCCATGACGGACATCGTAAATCCGGAACAGTCAGCTCCGTTCGTCAGGCTGGAACCGCCCCATACATACGGGTTGCCGACAAACTGTGTCGCATAATTCACGATCTGCTGTCCAACCGATGAAGAGGTATCTGTGTAACTGGTATCTGTATAGCTCGCATCTGCTGTCGCTGTCGTATCGACCTGTGCCGCCGCGTCTGCTGCTGCCTGTGCTGCTGCATCCGCTGCCGCCTGCGCTGCGTCTGCCTCTGCCTGTGCTGCTGCTTCTGCCGCCGCCTGCGCCTGATACTGTGCGTCCGCCTCTGCCTGTGCCTGCGCGTCTGCCGCCGCCTGTGCATTCAGATATTCCTGATAAGCTGCCTGAGCCTCCGCCGCCGCATCGATGACAGCCTGTTCATCCGCCTGCTGTGTCGCCGCGTCTGCCTGAGCCTGTGCATTCAGATATTCCTGATACTCGGCGTCTGCCGTCGCCTGCGCGTCCGCTGTCGCCTGTGCCGCTGCATCTGCCTGATACTGCGCGTTTGCCGCTGCCTGCTGCGCCTGATATTCTGCATCCCAGGCTGCCTGCTGCGCTGCCGCCTGCTCTGCTGCGATCGCATCCAGATAAGCCTGCTCCGCCGCTGCCTGCTCAGCTTCCTGCTGTGCCAGATAATCAAGCCATTCCTGATCTAATCTCTCCTGCTCTTCCTCGAGCGTCTCGCCGGTTGCGTAGTATGTATCATACCCCACATAATATGCATTTACATAGCCATATACATCTCCGCCCAGCGCAACCTTCATCCAGTCGCCATCATACTCTACGACTTCCAGCTCGTCTGTGCTGTAGACTGTACCGATCTCCGGCGCATCCTCGCTCGGCTCCGCGCGAACCATAAGCGCGTCCGCATATACGGTAGCGACATTGTATGCCACTTCCTCGGCGATCTCCTGCGCCGCCTCGCCTGTTGCAAAATACTCCGCCTTCACATAACCCGTCGCGTTTCCGGACTGTACCTCGAACCAATCGCCGACCTGACTCAGGATCGTGACGGAATTGTTGTTATAAACCTTACCGACTACCTCACTGTCAACGTCAGCCCCGCTTCTGATATTGATATAATCGTCACACTGGGCAAAAGCCATCTCCCCACTCCTGCTCGTGTCCACTACCGGCTCGGTCTCCGGCTCCGGGGCCTCGGTCTCAACCGCCTCAGTCTCCGCAAGAGCCGACGCCTCCGGAATCACTTCATTCTCCGTATAAGTATCCGCCGTCTCCGGAACAGCTTCGTTCTCTGTATAAGACTCCCCCGATTCCGCGGAAGCTTCCGCCACCTGATCTTCGACGTCTGCTTCTTTTCTGACTGCTGTGCTTCCAAACCCTGCCAGCGGTATCTCCGCCAATGCAACCGTACTCATTCCTGAAAATGTCATACCGGCTGCCAGCGCGCAGGCTGTAATTTTCCATACTCCTTTTCTCATTACTTATCCCTTCCTCCAAAACATTCCTTTTCGTAGTTGTTACGAAATTGTTACGTTTTTTACACGCACATCATAACAAATATGAATTGTCCTGTCAAGCTTTTTAAATAATTTTTTAAAAATTTTATAAGGAACAAGTAATGAACTGTAATAAATTGGCTTTTTACAGGATGTTCAAATACGCCTGAACCGACGTAACCGCGTTCGCTCCGTCGGATACCGCCGTCACGATCTGCCGAAGATTCTTGGTTCTCACATCCCCTGCAGCAAAGATTCCGGAAACATTTGTCCTTCCATCCTCTCCTGCGACGATATATCCGTTTTCATCAAGTTGTAATAAATTTGTAATGAATGCCGTGTTCGGCACGGTTCCGACTGCGATGAACAGACCGTCCACATCAAGCATCCGTTCCTCTCCCGTCTGTTTATTCTTAAGCCGCAGGCATTCCAGATGATCGTCTCCCTCGATGCCCGCCACCTCTGTATTCCAGACGAACTCTACATTTTCGCATTTCTTCAGCTGCTCCTGCAGAACAGCGGCCGCTCTCAGCTCGTCTCTCCTGTGGATCAGATACACCTTTGAACAGCCGCGCGCCAGAAACAACGCATCCTCCACGGCAACATCCCCTCCGCCGACCACAGCTGTTGCTCTTCCTTTAAAGAAGGCGCCGTCACAGGTCGCGCAGTACGAGACGCCCATCCCGGTCAGCCGCTTCTCTCCGGGCAAGCCGAGCATCCGATGCTTCGCTCCCATCGCGAGAATCAGCGCGCGGGCGCGGTACTCCTCCCGATCGGTGTAGATGACCTTGACGCGCCCCTCGTCCTCCAGTCCGATATGCCTCACTTCTATATTAAGAAAGCTCGCCCCGAGCTTCTCCGCGTGCTCCCTGAACTTCATCCCCAGCTCAAATCCGCCGATTTCCGGCAGCCCCGGGTAATTGTCCACCTCATACGTATTTACCACCTGCCCGCCGCTCATGTACTCCTTCTCAAGCACAAGCGCGGACAGCTTCGCCCTCTGCGCGTAGATTGCCGCCGCCAGCCCGGCGGGGCCGGAACCGACGATGATCAGATCATAGATCATATCCTGCCTCCTTGTCTTATTATAAAATTAGACGGCTTTCTGTATGAATTTTCCCGTCTGTATTTATCCGCCGTAAACTTCCTTAAGTATAGCTTCAGTATATCAAAAAAAGATTTGTTTGAAAAGGTTTGACAAGTGCAATTTTGTCTGTTATATTTATAGAAACAATAACGATTACTGATTTTATTTTTGTAAGGAGGCTGCCATGCCTGCACTCAAATACAGCAGACAACGCGAAGCCATCAGGCGTTTTTTGATGACCCGCAGGGATCATCCGACCGCGGACACGGTCTATACCTGTCTGCGCGAAGAGTTTCCAAACATCAGCCTCGGCACGGTTTACCGCAATCTCACGCTCCTTTCGGACCTAGGGGAAATCCGGCGGATCTCATCCGACAGCGGAGCGGAGCATTTCGACGGCGACCTCACACCGCACCAGCATTTTATCTGCTCCCACTGTCATCGGATCTATGACATCCGCATCGACAAGATCGCCTCGCTTCTGGACGACGCGCAGAAGACGGCTCCCGGCAAGGTTGAATCCTGCCGCCTGAATTTTTACGGGATCTGCGAACAGTGCGCAAACGACGGTTTTAATGAAAATTAAAATAAATATATTAAAGAAAAGGAGAATTTGTTATGGCAAAGTATGTATGTAAGGTATGTGGCTATGTTCACGAGGGAGACTCCGCACCGGAGCAGTGCCCGATCTGTAAGGCACCGGCGGAGAAGTTCGAGCTGATGCAGGAAGGCATCACCTGGGCGTGTGAGCATGAGGTCGGCATCACTGCAGGCGTCAGCGACGAGATCATCGCAGGCCTGAGAGCAAACTTCGAGGGCGAGTGCACAGAGGTTGGCATGTATCTGGCTATGGCGAGAGTCGCGCACAGAGAGGGTTACCCGGAGATCGGTCTGTACTGGGAGAAGGCTGCTTACGAGGAAGCGGAGCACGCTGCGAAGTTCGCTGAGATCCTTGGCGAGGTCGTTACGCCGAGCACGAAGAAGAATCTTGAGATGCGCGTGGCTGCTGAGAACGGCGCTACCGCAGGCAAGCTCGAGCTGGCGAAGATGGCGAAGGCTGCAAACCTCGACGCGATCCACGACACCGTGCATGAAATGGCAAAGGACGAGGCGAGACACGGCAAGGCATTCAAGGGCCTGCTGGACAGATACTTCGGTTAAGTAAAATTTCCTTTGCAACAGATCATTCTACCGCATATAAAAACTCCGTCGGGATAAACCCGGCGGAGTTTTTACAAAAAAGAAACTGCTAAACAGTCTGTCCAAATCGACACTGTTTCTGTACCAGAATCAATCCAGAATCTCCATCAGCTTGCCGCAGCAGATCGGGATCTGCTCACCCTTTTTCACATGAACGGTCTTGTTGCAGGTCGCGCAGTATACGTCGGTATCGTACGGAGCGATAAATTCCGGAACGGCCTTCTCCTCCTCAGCGGTCAGACCACTGATATGGAACTGGGCGACATTCTTCTCCGACGGAACATAGATGCCAATCGGCTCAAGACTCTTGTTGTTCCCGACGCAGTTGCCCATTCTCACCCAGAGGGCCTGCAGCTCGGCGGTCTCCGCCGGATTCTCCGGTACGAATTCTACGATTGCTTTGTCTAATCTGATCTTCATTAAAGTTACCTCCCACTAGCTTAAAATTTTTTATAACTGTAGCATTTACCATCCCTTCTGTCAAGAGCCGACGGCAGCACTGCCCGGCAAGAATACCCCCGGCGAAGTACTTTTTCGCCATCTGCTTCATTATCATCCGTTCCTCGGATTATCCTCCTCAAAGTCCTGTGTCGACCGCGATCTGACTCCCGTTTTTGCCTTTTTTGATCCGGATCTGCTGCGGAATGTTCTCCATCAGCTCTTCCCGATGACTGATGATACCGATCAGCTTGTTCTTTCCGGACAGACCCAGCAGAATATCCATCGCATTCTCGATTGATCTGCGGTCCAGCGTCCCGAAGCCTTCGTCGACAAACAGAGCATCCATCTGTATCCCGCCGAGATTGGAGGAAACCGTATCTGAAAGCCCCAGCGCAAGACTCAGGGAAGCCTTGAAGCTCTCGCCGCCGGACAAGCTGCTCACCGGCCTTCTATGCCCTGTGAAATTGTCGAGCACCTCCAGGTCAAGGAAGGTATTGCTCCTCTTTCCGAGGGAATCCTCCTGCCGGAACAACTCATACTGGCCTTCGCTCATCGGATAAAGCCTGCGGTTCGCCGCTGCGATAATGGCGTCAAACCCGGCGGCCTGGATGTACTGCTCAAGCGTGATCTTACCCTTTCCGGTCATACCCTTCACCAGGTTATACAGCCGGGAACAGAGCTTGTAATCTCTGTCATACTTCTCCAGCTTCGGCTTCAGATCGGAAATATTGCGATATCTGTCCTGATTGTTCTGAATCCTGTAGCCGATCTCATTTTTCCGGCGACGGAGCAGGTTTACCTTCTCCTCCTGACGGGCGATCTCCTCCTGGATCTCCTTGATATCGATCAATACCCTATCCTTCGCGTCCGCCTCCGCTTTCTTAAGCTGTTCGGCATTTGTATGTACCGCCTGCTCATAGCGCCGGATGATCTGCTCCTCCTCCGCGATCTGCTCCTCTGTCGCGACGCAGGCAAGGAAGTCGTCCGCATCCGTAAACTCCTTTGCCTTCAGGATCCGGGCGAACGCTTCCTGAAGCTCTGTCTCTTCACGCTGCTGTCTTTCATACGTCTCCTTCGAAGCAGTCAGTGCGGCTTTGATTCCCGCCTCCGCCTTTTCCGCCTCTGCCTTTTCTTCCTTCGCATCCGCAATATTCTTGTTGATCCTATCCGCTTCCGCCTGAAACCTGTCGCGCTCTGCGCGCGCCGCGTCCCAGCTGTCAAAGCGCAACGTCAATAAGGACTTAAGCTCCGTGTTTTTTTCGGTGAGCTTTGTCAGGTTCTCCTGCCTGCGCCCGGCAAGTTCCTTCGTTTTTTCCTCCAGCTTCTCCGTCTCTTTTCCTCTGGCTTCTGCAAGATCCTCCTGTGCTTCTCTCCGTCTGCCGCACTCTTTTTCCGCAGCTTCTTCTTCCCGCGCATTCTCAGAGATCTGCTCCCGGATCTTCTTCCCGGACTCAGCAACCAGATCGCACAGCTCCCCGATCGGCCTGCCCGTGAAGTCCGCTTCCATTGACCTGCCTCCCGAACCTGTCACACCGGAAGCGCTGCCACTATAATCCGCTGCTGTCAGGCTTACGCCCCGCAGGCATTCCAGCAGATCATTCTTCAGCTGTCCCTCCATCGCCTCGAAATCGGTCTTCTTTTTCTCAACATCTACAAGCGACGCGTTCTTGGCCTGTTCCGCCTTCTTTTCCTCGGCCTGAAGCCGCTTAAACTCTTCCTCGGAAACAGATTCCGCCGGCAAAACAGCCGGCTTCGGATGGTGAACCGAGCCGCAGACAGGACACTCCTCTCCCTCCGTCAGACTCTGTGCCAAAATTCCGGCGCGGCATCTCTCCAGAACACCCTCCGCCTCAAGCCTTTTTTTCGAAGCGCTTTCGTACTTCTCCTGCTTCCTCTTAAAATCCTCCTGTTTTTCTTCCAGAAGCTTCTTTTTCCCGTCGTGTTCCGGAATCCTCTGCTCCACGACCTTGTCGATCTTTTCCCTGAGGGAACCCAGCTTCTCTCCTGCGCTTCGGATCCTGCCAAGTCTCTCCTGCGCTTCTTCCAGTCCCTGTGCCTCCTGTTCGAGGACACTGATCTTACGTTTCAACTCCCTTTGTCTCTCGTCCAGCCGGCCTGCCTCTTCCTCGAGCAATTCTTTCGCCCGCTCCAGCTCTTTGACCTCAGAAGTCAATACAGCTCTCCGCTCATATTTTTCCTTCTCTTCGTTGAGCTTAAGGATCTGACCCCTCAGTTCCTCTGCCCTGGACTCCTCTTTCAGGCTTTCCGCTGCCGCTGTCTCTGCTTTCCTGACTCTGTCCGCCGTCTGTTGAAGGAGTTCTTCATTCTTCTCTATCCTGCCCTTGCTGTCCGCCGTTTCCGCCTTTTTCCCCGTCCACTGGTCATACACAGGCTTGATCTCGCGCGTCGCAGTCTGCTCACGCTCCACACGCTTACGGCACTCTCCTATCTCTGGCTCACGGTCTTTGAGCTTTCTCCTTTCCTCTGATAATTCCTCATAACGGCAGATAAAGTCGTTGTTGATCTTCGCAGTCGCAACGGCGCTTTTCTTTTTCTCAAGAAAAGCCTCTTCCTTTTCTGTCTCCCCGGTTCTGCTTTCAAGCTCCTGTCTGTCTGCCTCGATGAGCCCGAACAAAACACGCAGAGCTGCCTCTGTGTTCCACGCGCTGCGGCTTTCTCTCATCTTTGCCCGGATCAGGGAAAGCTCCCCGCACAGCTCGCTCTCTCCCTCCGCCATCACATCGCCGAAATACTGGATGATACTGCCTTCGGTTTCCGCCTTCAGGTGATAAGCAGCATCCACATGATCCTTCAGCTTAAACTCGATCTTCTGGTATCCCTCTGTCCGGAATATCTTCCGGAGAATCTCCGTCCGCTCCTCTGTCTTCGCGTTCAGCAGGTGAAAAAATTCCCCCTGCGCGATCATCGCGATCTGCTTAAACTGCTTGACGTCGATATGAAGCAGCTCCGCCACCGCCGTATTCACGGGCCGGATCCCTTCATACAGCGGCTGCCCTTCACAGTAAAATACCGCCTTTTCGTTCTTTGCTGTCATGCCCTCGCCGCGCTGCTTGAGCCTCTCGTAAGCCGGCTCCCGGTACACACGGTAATTTTTTCCCTGATGAGAAAAGTAAAAATCAACGTAGCTCTCCACGTTATTTTTGGCATACTCGCTGCGCAGATGCCTGGTGTCGCGGTAAGTTCCGCTGGTCTCCCCGTAAAGCGCATAACAGATCGCGTCGAACAGGGTGGTCTTGCCGGCGCCGGTGTCCCCGGAGATCAGAAACAGCCCCTTTTCCGCAAACTGTTCAAAGTCAATGGCAGGCATCGTATCCGCATAAGGCCCGAAGGCGCTCACGATCAGCTTAATCGGTCTCATCCGTCACACCTGCCTCTCTCGCGATTACATTCATAAGGCTGATCTCTTCCTCACTGATCTCACAGCCATAGATCGAACGATAAAAATCAGAAAACAATTCAAAAAAGGACTTGTCCTCCGTAACCCGGGAAAAATCCACCTGCCCGATTTCCCTGGTATGAGCGTTGTCATAATCGATTTTTACCGTGTTCGGATAATACTGCTGGAAAATCCCCATAGCGTCGCTGACCGTATCCTCGTCCGTCAAGGTCGCGTAGATAAAGTCGTCGGGGGAAACGATATTCTCCTTTTTCAGCAGCTGCTCCATCCTTCCCTTCAGATGGCGCATATCCCGAAGCGGTTTCAGGGGCACGAGTTCGACAGAGACCTCGCCCTTTTTTCCCAGTGTGACAATTGGAAAAGACTTGTCGTTTTTCACCTCGCTCAGGGAATATTTCAGCGGGGAGCCGGAATAGCGGATCTCATCTCTCCCCACCCTCTGAGGAGAGTGGATATGACCCAGCGCGACATAGTCAAACGCCTGAAAACAGTCCGCGCCGATCTTTTCCACGAGACCCACATTCAGGACAGCCGCGCTCTCTGAGCCTCCCATCAGCGGCTCCTCTCCCTTTCCCGCCACAAACTGGTGCGCCACCAGAACATTCCTCCCACTCTGGTCTATATCCGCATGCTTCAGCACGACCCGAACCGCCTGATCGTAGGAATCGATCTCCTCCCCCGGGAAAAAATGCTTTACCTGGGACGCCTTGACAAACGGCAGCAGGTACAGGCTCACCTTCCCATGCTCGTCCTCCAGCTCCTGCCGGTAGAGCGTCCCATTGTATTTGGAAGAAATATACAATCCGTTTGTCTCAAAAAGACTGCTGCCAAAATTCAATCGCTCGTCCGAATCATGGTTGCCGCTGATGACAAATGTCTTTATCTTCCTGTCCGCCAGTCCGGAGATAAAGGAATCGAACAAGCCTACCGCCGCTTCGCTCGGAATCGGCTTATCGTACACATCTCCCGCGATCAGCACCGCGTCCACCGCGCGCTCACCGGCAATCTCCAGAATCCGGTCCAGGATAAATTTCTGATCCTCGATCAGACTGAATTCGCCCAGCGATTTTCCTATGTGCAGATCAGCTATATGTATCAGTCGCATCGCTTCTCCTTTCCGAATGGATCAGCCTTTCCTTCTGCGCCCGGGTCAGCTGCTTGATCTCCCACTCCCGGCGCATGGCCTCCTCCTTCGTCTCAAATTCCTCATAGTAGACAAGCCCCACCGGGAGCCTGCTTCTCGTATATTTCCCGCCTCGCCCTTCACTGTGCGCCCGGACGCGCTTTTCCAGGTCGTTCGTCCAGCCTGTGTAGAGCGAGCTGTCGCCGCAGCGCAGGATATATGTATAATTCATATTCCTCCTCCTGTTATATACTACCCTCTGCCGTATATGCTGCCGAACACCTTAACCTACTCCGACACACATTGACTTCTATGTAAAGGGATGGCAAACCATCCCCTGTATTTGAAGCAACCGGCACAAGCTAGTACCTCACCCAGAAAATTGCAAACCTCAAGTGAAACGCCGACTGCAGATTGTACACTATATTATACTCCTCATTTTTTCAGCTGTGCGAATTTTTTTCCGCATAAAAAGCTTTGATTTCTGCAGTCTGCGGCCACACCCGGGGATGCGCTGCTCTGCGTCATCCCATGTACCCTGGAGGTCACTGTGCCGGATCTTCTTATTCCAGATACAGCACCGGATCAACCGCCGCATCGTCCTTTGTCATGCCGAAATAGAGGTTGCTCCCCTCCACGGTATAATATTTCGTCGGCTCGCTGACATACCCGAGTACCGCGCCCGCATCGACGACGTCGCCCTCGGCCACCGCCAGCTCCTTGAGCTGTCCGTAGGTAAGCTTGTATCCGTTGCCGATATTCAGCACCAGCGTGATGCCGGTCTCATCCTCGACACGGATCATCTCGACAATTCCTTTCGCGGCTGCCAGCACCTGATTGCCGACCTCGCTGCCAATGATCAGCGCCGGATTGTACTTATACTGATCCAGCGTCGGGAAGTATACGCTCCCGTCCATGCTGTAGTCAATCAGGATCGTGCCTGCGGCCGGCCACAGAAGAGATTCCTGCTCCGTGAAATTGACGCCCGCGTCAAGCAACGCCTGCTCGGAGATCACGCCCCCGGAGGCTGCCTCCGCTGCATCAGTTGTATTTCCCTGTGCCGCAGCCGCCTCCGTGCCTGCCGGATCATCCGTGCCTGCAGCCGCATCATCGTTTACATTTCCCGCGTCTGCCTCCCCGGCTGTATTGTCCGAAGCAGTATCCGCATCTGCGTTCACACCCGGCACATCCTCATCCACCGTGTTGCCCGAGGCCTGCGCCATATCTTCCTCGTCGTCCTTGTTCAATGTCGGGAACAGCTCGTCGTCATTGACCCCGCCCGCTGCGTCTCCGTCCAGATACGCGGTCTGCCCGGGCTCGGTCTCCATCTGCGTTCCCCCGTCTTTCGTCCTGCGCGCGCCATTCAGCGCCGCGATGCCGCCCAGCACAAGAATGCCCGTGATGCACAGGCTGAGCGTCCAGATACTACTGCGTTTCGTGATGAAATTCTTAAAATCTCTCTTATTCATATCGTTCACCTCGTCCATTAGATTCCTCTTCCCGCGCAGAAGCACGCCCTGTTGCGGTTCAATGATAGGATTGCCAGAATATCGCAGCTTATTCAAAAAAAATAATAAACTTGAAATTCCCGATGCCAGCGATTATAATAGGTCAACAGTATAAATAAGCAGGATTTTATAAGGGAGGACTCAAATGTCACTGGAAGATTACAGAAAGGCATACAAACTCGGAAAGAAGGATTACCAGACCCGCATGATGCACGGTCAGCGGCCGATCCTGGACGCGCTGGAAAATATCATTCCTTCGAATGAGGTACACTCCATGGTTCCCCTCGGCCTGGTGCAGATCCCGATCGATCAGATCGCCGGCACCATGACAGAAGGCCGCAGCAATGTCTTTTCAGGTAATTTCATGCCGATCCTCAGCGAGAATTCCGAATTCGCGCAGAAATGGATCAACCTGAGCACGGCCCACGCCGAGGAGGGCATCCGCGAACCGGTCAAGGCATACGAGTACATGAACAAATTTTATATAGAAGAAGGCAACAAACGCGTCAGCGTCATGAAATATTTTCAGGCCGTCTCCATTCCCGGAAACGTGACCCGCATCATGCCGAAGCGCACGGAAGAAAAAGAGAACAAGATCTATTTTGAATTCCTCGACTTCTACAAGGTCGCAAAGATCAATTACATCTGGTTCTCCAAGGAGGGCAGCTTCTCCAAACTGCAGAAGATCGTCGGAAAAAATCCGGAGGATATATGGACAGACGACGAGCGGATCGACTTTAATTCCCTGTACAACCGCTTCACCGCGGCCTACGAGGCAAAAGGCGGCGGCGCGCTCGCTTCCATCACACCCGGCGACGCGTTTCTTTCCTTTATAAAACTGTACGGCTATCAGGAGCTGGTGAGCAAGACCACCAATGAGATCAAAGAGCTCGTCACGAAGAGCTGGGAAGAATTCAAGATGCTTTCACAGGGCGATGAGGTCGAGCTGAAGATGAATCCCGTACCGGAGAAAAAGCTCAGCTTAAGCCGCCTGCTGCCGCTGAACGCCGCGCAGCTGAAGAGCACAAAGCTGAAGATCGCGTTTATCTACGAAAAGACCGTTACCTCCTCCGCATGGACCTACTCGCACGAGCTGGGCCGGCTGCATCTGGAGCAGATGTTCCCGGATGAGGTCAGTACGATTTACTTCGACAACATCACCGAGCAAAACGCGGATGAATACATTGAAAAGGCGATTGAAGAGGGCTGCGATATCATTTTCACAACAACGCCGATCTTTGCCCCTGCCAGCGTAAAGGCCGCGATCGCGCACCCGGGCGTCAAGATCCTCAACTGTTCGCTGAACACCTCGCACCGCTACATCCGCACCTACTACGCGCGGATGCACGAGGCGAAGTTCCTGATGGGCGCCATCGCGGGCGCAATGGCGGAAAACGATATCCTCACCTATATCACCGACTATCCGGTGTTCGGCAACATCGCGAATATCAACGCCTTCGCGCTCGGCGCAAAGATGATCAACCCGCGGGTAAAGGTTTATCTGGAGTGGTCCACGCTGAAGGATTACGACGTCACCGAGAGCCTCCAGCGCACCCATCCGGACTGCGTCTCGGCCCGGGACATCGTGATCCCGGAGGACGCGTCCCGCTATTTCGGCATCTACCACATGGACAACGGCCGCCCGCGCAATCTGGCCATGCCGCTGTGCCACTGGGGTAAATTCTACGAGCGCCTGATCCGCACGATCATGGACGGCAGCTGGAAACACGATGACAACACGGCGAAGGCGATCAACTACTGGTGGGGCATGTCATCGGGCGTCGTCGACGTCATCTGCTCGAAGAACCTGCCGGTCGGGACAAAGCGCCTCGTCGAGCTTTTAAAGCATACGATCACCGCCGGAGAATTCAACCCGTTCGCAGGCGTCCTTTACTCGCAGACCGGCATCATCGAGGGCAATCCGGACGCCGTCCTGACGCCTGAGGAGATCATGAAGATGGACTGGCTGGCGGAGAACATCGTCGGCTTTATCCCGAAGGAGGAAGACCTGCGCGAGCACGCCCAGCCGGTCGTATCACAGCAGGGGCTGCAGGCGAAATAAATTTTATTTAAGGAAAACAAGACGATGCGCATACTCGCGATCTCAGATGAGGAATCCCCTTATCTGTGGGACTATTTTGAAAAGAGCAAACTGGACGGGATCGATCTGATCATTTCCTGCGGCGATCTGGATCCGCACTACCTCTCATTTCTGGCGACGTTCACCACCGCGCCGGTTCTTTATGTGCGCGGCAACCACGATGAGAAGTACGACAAGGTCCCGCCCGACGGCTGCATCTGTATCGACGACGACATCTACGTTCACGAGGGCGTGCGCATCCTCGGACTGGGCGGCTCCATGCGCTACCGCCCCGGAAACTATCAATACACGGAATTTCAGATGCGCCGCCGGGTCGCCAAGCTGAAGTTCAAGCTTCTGCGGCGGCGCGGCTTCGACATTCTGGTGACGCACGCTCCCGCCTACCAGCTCAACGACGGCCGTGACCTCCCGCACCAGGGCTTTAAGGTTTTCCTGACCCTGATGGAAAAATACAAGCCCAAATTCTTCCTGCACGGACACGTCCACCTGTCCTATGGGCGGGCCCATAAGCGCTACGATAAATATCTCGACACGCATGTCATCAACGCCTGCGGACGGTATGTGTTCGACTTCGAGGACGACGATCCGGGACATCTGAGGGCGCGGTAAAGCTTAACTTTCCGGCGGGGCGTTTTAAGCATAAAAATAAGGACACACCAAAAATCCATGTGGATTTTCAGGCATCCCCTTCTCTTCTGTAGATTGGGTTTTCTTCTTCTGTTCTTTGAATCCTGCCGGACTACTATGCTGTCTGATTCGGATTCGCCAGCTTCTGTCGGAGTTCTTCTAACTGTTGTGCCATTTCATCATAGAGCCGCCGGTTTTCTTTGGACTGCATCTCCAGAAGCGCGATTCTCTCATCCAGTTGTGCAATCTCAGTTTGTAGATTCTGATTCTGCTCCTCCAGGTTCTGATTCCAATTCTTCAGAGCTTGATTCCAATCCTTCGGATTATGCCAATTCGCTTGCATACTCTGTAGCTCCGTTTTCATCTGTTCGTTCTTTTCCCGCATTTCATCGATCATGTTCATAACGGTGTTTTCATCTAATATCCGTAGTTCATCTGAAAATATCTTCATAACATCCTCCTTGGCACTGGTGGCGGCGTTACTGCAACAAGCCGAAGCACCTCGCTTATTTTTTCAGCCGGTTCCCACTGGGGCATTCCAGGTTTCCAGATATAGGTTTCCTTTACAATCTTTTTCTCAGCAATCAGCCTGGCCAATTCTGTGAGAGAATACGGTCCGGATTGGCTCCCGTCAATCACGGCAAAATAAATATTGTCCGGATTGGCAGGCATTGCTTTACCCGCTCCCGGTATCTGCATCTGGTTCAATGTCTGATTCATAGACGATGCCATCTGTCCGGCAATCGCTACACTCATCCCAAATTCGACCAGCTTATCCATAGAATAAAAATCCGTATTCACAGCCACACCTCCCATTTTCATCGGTTTTACATTGTGAAAATACAATAAATTCATGAATCGCTTTTGCTATTGCCCACTTGTCGAAACTGGAGGAATGCCCGGAGTCGGAGGAATCGCAGTGTCAAATAACGGTTTTAATTCTTGAACGGCATTTGCTCTGGCCCAATCGGTCATACCCTGTTTCCATACAAGGCTTTCTCCTGTCAAAGTCCCCGCGCTCACCATCTGCGCTAACCCGTTCCTGTCAAATGGCCCCAAAACATCTCCGTTTATCACTACATGGTAAGAGATGCTCGGAATAGGGGGCGGCGTCATTCCCTGTAAGGACTGAGCAACAGGCTGTTGCCCGTTCACCCCTTGCATCATCCCGTTCATCATACCAGCCATATTTTGCCCGATTGCTCCGCCCATCGCCATGCCAGCCATCATCGCGGCAGGGTTCATGCCTCCACTGCCGGGTATTTCCGTGGCGCCATTCGCTCCCATCCTGCCGAGAGCTTCCGCACCGGCAATGCCGACTGCAGCCTGCTGTTCCAGTTGATATGCAGCAAAGTTCGACGACTGCGTCTGCTTCCGTTGAGCATACTGTGCCTCTTCCCTCTGGATACGCAGGGTCTCTCCCATATTTTCCGCATTGATTCTCTGCGTGTCCTGCAGGTTCTTGATATTGACTTCTGTCTGTGCTTTCGCGGTCGCTGCGGCAAGATCCATGGTGACGGCCTTCAGCTGCTGGTAGCCCTCGCTCGTCTTGTCCACCTCGATTGCATGGATATCCACAGCCGTGATATGTACGCCAAAATCCCGCTCAAGGCGCTCCCGGACACTCTCCTCAATCATCTCATTGATCGGCGTAATCGCACGCTCGATCTGGACAACCGGAATATTTCTCTCCGAGGGTATATTCATTACGATGCCCTTCACATACCGCGCCATCGCATTGCGGATCTGTGTCTGGAACGCAGTCAGGTCAAAATCCATCAGTCTATGCAGCTTGACAAATTCACGGTAATCTGTAATGTGGAACGTGATTTTCCCACGAACCGCCGTAGGAACTCCGAAATCTAGATACCTCGGGTCATAGAGATCAAAATATGGCACCGCAAACGGAACCTGAATCACTTTAGCAAGATTGATAAAATATACCTCTGCTTGAAACGGCGTGTCGCCCTGATATGCAAGCCCAACGATATTCGCAAGCACCGGAAGATTCTTCGTCTTAATGATCTGGTCAAACGGTCCCTCTATGAAATCCTGCATAACGCCATTTTTCTGTTTATAAACAAAGACCGCCACCTCTCCGTCCTTGACCCGCAAGGAAGAACCCATCCGAATCGCATTCTCTCTATTGTTGTCTCCCGGACGTGATCCTGCCGGATGCCACTTCCAAATCAGATAGGACGGTTCGTCACAGCGAATCTCATCCATAAAACCACCCGCTCGAGGTTTTCCAAACAATGCCATCGTATTTTCTCCTTTCTTTTAAGGCGCCTCTAATTGAATGCTCATAACGTTATTTCCACAATATCTCAAAATCACCTCATAGCCATCCGCGTCTTTTGCATTGAAATATGTATCTTCCTTGTCGTAATCCACAGTAAATCCTGCATTATAGCATTCGTCTACGTAATCGGAAAAATCCTGTTTTGTGGTATTTCCAACATTGAGTGAAAAACCTTGTTCTGTCTCCCGATCAATATTTCCATAAGATGAAGCAGGAGTCGGCAAACGTTTTGCTATCTCGCTCTTCGGCCACTGTATATCGCCCATCGGCTCCGGCGCTTCGACCTGTATTGTCAACTCTGTGCTCGATTGAAAATGCGTCAGGTCAAGGTGATAGCCCTCCTCATTATATGCCTCATATGATATACTATCTTTTTTCCCCTCAACCGTAAAACCTTTCTCCTTGCAGTCGTTTATATAGGCTTCATATTGATCTTGGTTTATGCCGCGGACCTCTAACCATAATTTTTCATCATCATTGTATTCAATTTCTCCCTTGTTTGTAGGCAATTCCGGCAACTGTAACGCAATTCCCGATGTAGGCCATTCAAATGTAGCGTTTGATTCTTTGACAGCCTCTCCGCCTCCGCTTTTCAAAAAAATGAATACAGCAAATGACACCACCAAGACTACAACAATGATTACCCTGATAAGCAATGATTTTTTAATCTTCTTCTCATTTGCAAGTATATTTTCGTATGTATCATTGGCAATCTTATCGTCTTTGAACATGATCTCAGCTTTTTCATAGAGCTGATTCGCTTTATTCTTCCATATAGTCACCCAGCGCGAAGCATTTCTGTCTATCTTTCCGGATGACAGCGCAGATATCTGTGCCTTGATATAAAGCAACAACTCAAGAATACTTTCCCGATCGTTCGGAACAGAAAAATTATTTATAAACTGCGCTTTTTTCTTTTCTTCCGCTGTCAATGCAGACATTCCGCCTATTCCAAAGACCGGAAGTAACAGATAAATCATGAGGGGAATGCACAGCGTATAAATATTCAGAATGACCCATCCGAATTTCTTTCCCTTGCCCCAGGATTTCCAACCCTTTTTCGGTTCCGTCGAACTGTTCGCAATCGCAATATCATATTGACTGATCTGATTGGTAAAGTCCTTAATTACTGACGAGACGCTTGCTGAGTTAATTTCATGTCCGCAGCTGGGACAGATTGCAGTAAAACTCGGTATCTCACTTCCGCACGCCGGACACTTAATTATTTTCCCGGCAAATTCTTGTTTTCTCTGACTACCTGTCTCAGCAGGATTCGTGAAAATCGTGCTCCCGCATTTATGGCAGAACTTTGCCCCGTCAACTACTTTTGCACCACAGTTATTACAGTATGGCATCTTGTATATTTCCTCCATGTGTCAATTCTTCATCTTCGCATATCCTATGTACGACAAAACCATCTCGATCACAACAAACATAAAATACATCGGGAACAGCACAAGCGCCACCGTGTAGAGGATCGCTCCGGTCAGCGCGAATCCCCTCTTTTTCATAAACAGTCCCAACGCGTTGAACAAAACCGCCAGCGCCGTGCATACAAGGTGCAGCATAATCAAAGCCGTGGCAATTCCGGAACCAATCTGCTCCGCGCTTGTCGCTCCGCTTCCGGCCGTTCCACTCCAATAAACTGCTCTTTAGGAATTGCTTTTTTGGGAATATCACTCTAATTGCAAATTTATAGTATTTAAATGCAAATTAATATTATATATTTTATCATTTGTCCTGTTGTTTTTCAAGATGTCAAAGAAATTTCCAAATCAATTGTTTACCACGCGAAAACTGCTGCGATGTAGTAAAAACAGAAACAAAAAAGAAGATATCCCAAAAGTCGCAAATGACCTGAGGAATACCCTCTCTTTTATCTTTTATTTCTTATTTCTTATCTCTTACACCTCAAACGACTCCGGATCCACCTTCACTTCCACTTTGTCCAGATGCCAGATCTCGTCGACATACTGCTGGATCGTGCGGTCGGAGGTGAACTTTCCGCTGCTCGCCATGTTCAGGATTGCCATCTTCGCCCAGCGCGCCTCATCACGATACGCCTCCTCAACGCGCTCCTGCGCGGCCGCGTAGGACTTGAAGTCCGCAAGGATGAAGTAAGTGTCCGGACGGTCGCTGCTGTTTGTGTTCAGAAGCGAATCGTATATGTCGCGGAACATTTCCGTGTCGCTCGAATACTCGCCGTTGATGAGCTGCATCAGCACGCGGCGGATATCCTGGTCGTTGTTGAAGTAGTCGGTCGGATGATAGCCGCCCTCGTTCTCATAGCGGATGACCTCGTCCGCGGAGAGGCCGAAGATGAACGCGTTCTCCTCGCCCACCTCCTCGACGATCTCGACGTTCGCGCCGTCCATCGTGCCGAGCGTCGGAGCGCCGTTCAGCATGAACTTCATATTGCCCGTGCCGGAGGCCTCCTTACTCGCGGTAGAGATCTGCTCGGAGACGTCCGCCGCCGCGAAGATCAGCTCCGCATTGGACACGCGGTAATCCTCGATGAACACAACCTTCAGCTTGCCGTTGATCGACTGGTCGTTGTTGATGACGTCCGCCACCGTGTTAATCAGCTTGATCGTCAGCTTCGCGCGGCGATAGCCCGCGGCAGCCTTCGCGCCGAAGATAAAGGTCCTCGGATAGAACTCCATCTCCGGGTGATCCTTGATCTTGTTGTAGAGGTACATCACATGCAGGATGTTGAGCAGCTGACGCTTGTACTCATGCAGCCTCTTGACCTGCACGTCGAAGATCGAGCGCGGATCCACGTCGATGCCGTTGTGTTCCTTGATGTATTTTGCCAGACGCAGCTTGTTCTGGTACTTGATGTTCATGAACTCCTGCTGCGCCTTCTTGTCGTCCGCGTAGATCTTCATCTTCGCGATCTGCGGGAGGTCGGTGATCCACTCGTCGCCGATGTGCGCCGTCACCCAATCTGCCAGCAACGGGTTCGCGTGGAGCAGGAATCTTCTCTGCGTGATGCCGTTCGTCTTGTTGTTGAACTTCTGCGGCATCATCTCGTAGAAATCCTTGAGCTCCTGATTCTTCAGGATCTCGGTGTGCAGCCTTGCCACGCCGTTGACCGAATAGCCCACGGCGATCGCGAGGTTCGCCATGCGCACCTGTCCGTCGTAGATGATCGCCATCTTGCGCAGCTTCTCCTGATCACCCGGATAGAGCTTCTGGATGTCCGCGACAAAGCGGCGGTTGATCTCCTCGATGATCTGGTAAATACGCGGAAGCAGTCTGGAGAACAGCTCGATCGGCCATTTCTCAAGCGCCTCGGACATGATTGTGTGGTTCGTGTACGCACAAGTCTTCGACACGACGTCCCACGCCTCCATCCACTCGAGGCCTTCCTCGTCGAGCAGGATGCGCATCAGCTCTGCCGTCGCCACCGTCGGGTGCGTATCGTTGAGCTGGAATGTCACCTTCTCGTGGAATTTACGAATGTCCTTGTGTACCTTCTTGTACTTCGCGACCGCCTGCTGCACGCTCGCGGAGATAAAGAAATACTGCTGCTTCAGGCGCAGCTCCTTACCCGCGTAGTGATTGTCGTTCGGATAGAGGACGTCGACGAGGTTCTTTGCCAGATTCTCCTGCTCGACCGCCTTCTGGTAATCACCCTTGTCGAACGAATCCAGATGAAAGTCCGTGAGCGGCTCCGCGTCCCAGATGCGCAGCGTGTTGACGAGGTTGTTGTTGTAGCCGAGGATCGGCATGTCGAACGGCACCGCGCGCACCGCCTGATAACCCTCGTGGATGAAATGGTTTCTCTGTGTCTTCTCGTCGTACTCAACGCGCACGTAGCCGCCAAACTTGACGATCTTCGCGTACTCCGGACGGCGCAGCTCAAACGGGTTGCCATCCTTCAGCCAGTTGTCTGGCACCTCGATCTGGTAGCCGTTCTCGATCTTCTGCTTGAACATGCCATAGCGATAGCGGATACCGCAGCCATACGCACAATAGCCCAGCGTCGCCAGGGAATCCAGGAAGCACGCCGCCAGACGGCCGAGACCGCCGTTGCCCAGCGCCGCGTCCGGCTCCTGATCCTCGATCACGTTGAGGTCGAAGCCCATCTCCTCGAGCGCTTCCTTTACTTCCTTGTATGCAGTCAGGTTGATCAGGTTGTTGCCGAGCGCACGCCCCATCAGGAACTCCATCGACATATAGTAGACCATCTTCGGATCGTCGATCTCGTACTGCTTCTGCGTCGCCAGCCAATTGTTGATGATCTCATCCTTCACAGCGTAAGACACCGCCTGGAACAGCTGCTGCTGATCCGCCTCCTTGATCGTCTTGCGGTAGAGCGTCTTGACGTTCTCCTTGACGCGCTCCTTGAACACTTCCTTGTCAATCAGTTTACTACTCATCGTCTCATCCTTTCTTCTATGGATCATTATTATTTATAATCTCTCCACACCCAGCGTCACATTCTCGCCATTGATGTTCCAATCTTTCGTGTAGCCGGATACATTATCGTACACAATCTCATCCGCCATGACGTCGGTGAGAATGTCCTTCTCAAACTTCCGTAGGATCGCGTCGATCTTCTCATTGTCCTTCACGGACACGCGGATCTTGTCCATCACCTCGAAGCCGGCCTCCTTGCGCATCGTCTGGATCTTGCTGATCAGCTCGCGCACAAAGCCTTCCTCGATCAGTTCCGGCGTCAGCTTCGTGTCCAGCACGACAGAGATATCTCCGTTCGTCTCCGCGATGAAGCCCTCGGTCTGCGCTGTCTCGATCAGCAGATCCTCCTCGGCCAGCACAACCTCCGCGCCGTCAAAGTCAAATTTCAGCGCGCCGTTTGTCTTGAGCTCCGCCATTGCCTTGTTGCCGTCAAGCTCCGTAAGTGCCTGGCGGATCTTTCCGAGCAGCTTGCCGTACTTCGGTCCGACCGTCTTCAGTTGCGGCTTGAACGTGTAGGAGATGAAGCCTCCGACGTCCTGCGTGTACTCGACCTTCTTGACGTTCAGCTCGTCCTTCACGATATCCGTGAAGTATTCCGGCAGCTCCTCCGGCGCCTTGATATACATCAGCGCAATCGGCTGACGGTTCTTGATGTTCGCCGCGTTCCTGCACGCGCGCCCCATTACGACCACTTTGAGCACCTGATCCATCGCGCGCTCAAGCTCCTCGTCGATCTGCGCCTCGTCCACGGTCGGGAAATCGCACAGATGGATACTCTCCGGCGCGGACGCATCCACTTTACAGACAATGTTGCGGTAGATGTCCTCCGCCATGAACGGGATCATCGGCGCCGCCGCCTTGCAGGTGTTCACAAGCGCCGTGTAAAGCGTCATGTAAGCGTTGATCTTGTCCTGCTCCATGCCCTTCGCCCAGAAACGCTCGCGGCTTCTGCGGACGTACCAGTTACTCATGTCGTCCACAAACTCCTGCAGCGCGCGCCCGGCCTCCGGGATCTTGTAGCTTCCGAGCGACTCGTCGACGGTCTTCACCATCGAATTCATCTTGGACAGCAGCCACTTGTCCATCACGGAAAGCTTTCCATAGTCCAGTGTATGCTCCATCGGATTGAAATTGTCAATGTTCGCGTACAGCACGAAGAACGCGTAAGTGTTCCACAGCGTCCCCATGAACTTACGCTGTCCCTCCTGCACGGCCTTGCCGTGGAAGCGGTTCGGCAGCCACGGCGCGCTGTTCACGTAGAAATACCAGCGGATCGCATCGGCCCCGTAAGTCTCGAGCGCCTCGAACGGATCGACCGCGTTGCCCTTGGATTTGCTCATCTTCTGGCCGTTCTCGTCCTGCACGTGCCCCAGTACGATGACATTCTCGTACGGCGCCTTGTTGAACAGCAGCGTCGACTCCGCGAGCAGAGAGTAGAACCAGCCTCTCGTCTGATCCACGGCCTCGGAGATGAACTGCGCCGGGAAATGCGCCTCGAAATATTCTTTATTCTCAAACGGATAGTGGTACTGCGCGAACGGCATCGCGCCGGAATCGAACCAGCAGTCGATCACCTCCGGCACGCGGTGCATCGTCTTGCCGCACTTCGGACACTTGATCGTGATCTCGTCGATGTACGGGCGGTGCAGCTCCACGGTCTTCGCCGCCTCGTTGCCGCTCATCTCAAAGAGCTCCTCGCGGCTGCCGATCGAATGCATGTGGCCGCAGTCCTCGCACTCCCAGATATTCAGCGGCGTGCCCCAGTAGCGATTCCGGGAGATACCCCAGTCCTGCACGTTCTCCAGCCAATCGCCGAAGCGGCCCTTGCCGATGCTCTCCGGGATCCAGTTGATCGTGTTGTTGTTCGCGATCAGGTCGTCCTTCACCGCGGTCATCTTGATGAACCACGACTCGCGCGCGTAATAGATCAGCGGCGTGTCGCAGCGCCAGCAGTGCGGATAATCGTGCTCAAACTTCGGCGCGTCGAACAGCTTGCCGTCCTTGTCCAGGTCTGCAATGATGACCGGATCCGCCTTCTTCACGAAGATGCCCTCGTACGGCGTTTCCTTCGTCAGCTCGCCCTTGTTGTCCACGAACTGAATGAACGGCAGATCATAATCGCGCCCCACACGGCTGTCGTCCTCGCCGAACGCCGGCGCGATGTGGACGATGCCGGTACCGTCGGACATCGTGACGTAATTGTCGCAGGTCACAAAATGCGCCTTCTTGTGCTGCTTCGCCGCGGCCTCACCCGCCGCCGCGAACAGCGGCTCGTATTCTCTGTATTCCAGATCCTTGCCCTTGTAGGTCTCCAAAACTTCGTACGCCGGAATCCCTTTTTCCTCGTCGCCCAGCTTGCCGAGCACGGTATTCAGCAGCGCCTGCGCCATATAATAGGTCCTGCCGTCGGCCGCCTTCACCTTGCAGTAGGTCTCGTCCGGGTTCACGCACAGCGCCGTGTTCGACAACAGCGTCCAGGGCGTCGTCGTCCACGCAAGGAAGTATGCGTCCTCGCCGACCGCCTTGAAACGAACGATCGCGGAGCGCTCCTTGACCGTCTTGTAGCCCTGCGCCACCTCCTGCGCCGACAGCGGCGTGCCGCAGCGCGGGCAGTACGGGACGACCTTGAACCCCTTGTACAAAAGCTGTCTGTCCCAGATCTTCTTCAGCGCCCACCACTCGGACTCGATGAAATCGTCGTGATACGTCACGTAAGGGTTGTCCATGTCGGCCCAGAAACCGACCGTGCCGGAGAAATCCTCCCACATGCCCTTGTACTTCCAGACGCTCTCCTTACACTTATCGATAAACGGGATCAGCCCGTACTCCTCGATCTGCTCCTTGCCGTCGAGCCCGAGCATGCGCTCGACCTCCAGCTCCACCGGAAGCCCGTGCGTGTCCCAGCCGGCCTTTCTCGGTACCATCTTGCCCTTCATCGTCTGATAGCGCGGAATCATATCTTTGATGACGCGCGTCAGAACATGGCCGATGTGCGGCTTACCGTTCGCCGTAGGCGGTCCGTCGTAGAACGTGTACGTCTCGCAGCCTTCGCGGTTCGCCATACTCTTTTCAAAAATCTTGTTTTCCTTCCAGAACTTTTCTGTCTGCTTTTCCCGCTCGACAAAATTCAGACTTGTAGGTACTTTGTCGTACAGCATCGTCTGCCTCCTCATATTTATCAAATGATGAGCCGTGCCCAACCTCAAAAAACCTTCGGCTTTCACGAACAATAATTATAGCCCAGAAACATATTCATTGTCAATTTTTTATTGATTTTTCGGACAAAAACAACTATACTTTCTTCTATAAACTTACGTGCTTTGTATAAAGCGCAGACACAAATTACTATTTATACAGAAAGCGAGTGATGCCTTTGCGAAGTATCTTTGACATGGACAGCGGGTTTTTCCGCGCGCTCAGCCGTGTGGCAGACCTGATGATCCTAAACCTCATATTTGTCGCGTGTTGTATTCCGGTCGTGACGATCGGACCCGCGCTGACCGCCATGTATTATGTCACACTGAAGATGGTGGAAAACGAGGAGGGTTATATTCTCCGGGGATTTTTTAAGTCCTTCCGGCAAAATTTCCGGCAGGCGCTGATCATCTGGTTGATCTTTCTCCTGCTCGGCTTTCTCCTGGTGATTGATCTTCTGATCCTTCGAAATTCCCCCGGCCTGGTACTCCAGATCATGCGGGTCTTCATCATGGCCACCTTTGTTGTATACTTCATGGCAATTACCTACGTGTTTCCGACTCTGGCCAAATTTGACAACACCGTCCGCGCGACGATGAAGAACGCTTTGTTCATGTCGATCCTCGATTTTCCGCGTACGGTCATCATGCTGGTGATCACAGGGCTTTCCATTTTCATTACACTGCTCAATGGTTTCACCTTCTGGTACGGAATCCTGATCTGGATCATGCTTGGTTTCTCATGCATCGCCTATGTGAACTCCCGCTTCTTTACGCGGATCTTCAAAAAATATATACCGACAGACACAGACGGTACAGAAGAGAAAGACGAGGATACAGACGGAGAGCTTGAAGAAAAGGATGAAGTAAAAACAATTGAAAACTCCTGACATAAGAAATCCCTGCCCCACCGTTCGGTGAAGCAGGGATTTCATTTACGTTACATGAAACAGCTTTTGATTTTACTTCCACATTGCTCCGTATATCTTCTGGATCATGCTTACCTGAGCATCCGTCACCTTCGACAGAGCTTCTTCGATCGCCGCATAGGTCTGCGGTCTGGAAGCCTTCAGTTCGCCGTTAGCAAGGATGTACTGGCAATAGGACTCTGCAAAATACTCAGCAGCGCTGGAGCAGACATAAGCTTTGTTGTGCTCTGTGTACAGGCCTTTCTCCGCATTGTAGATGCCTGTGAACTTCGCGCTCTTGTCATAGTTTCCTGCGATGAATGCAAGGAAGTGTCCCAGCTCATGATATACCGTACCATTCTGAGCCTTCACTGTGATCGTACCAGTCTGTGCTGTAAATACTCCATCATAGTTTACGCCCGGATTGACTACCAGCTTCATGCCCAGTGTATTGAACGCATTGGCAACCTTCGGAGTAACCTTCGCCCATGCAAAATCGCCAGTTCTTGCGGTGATATAAGCACTTGCTCCGATTCTTGCACCTGCTGCCGTCGCCGTCGTTGTAGTACTCTTACCTGTCTTTGATTTATTGACGTTTACCTTGTTCGCCTTCACCGTGATCTTGCAGGTATACTTTTTGGAGCCTACCTTAGCGGTGATGGTTGCTTTACCTGCTCCCTTAGCGGTAATTTTGCCGTTGCTGACAGTCGCGACCTTCTTGTTGCTGGTCGACCATTTTACCTTCTTCTTGTTGTTCTTCAGCGTCAGCTTAAGCGACTTGCCGACGTTCAACGTAGCACTCTTCTTGCTCAGCTTCGGCTTCGCGAGCGGCGTCTCCTCATCCGCGATCTCAGCCGTCTCTGCCGGGTCAACGTAAGAGACCAACTCCGGAACGTCCGTCGTCTGAGAATCCTTCCACGCCCACATGCTTCCGCTGAATACGATAGCGGCCGCGATGACAATACTGCCTACCTTTGTGGAGCGCCTCTTCAGCAGCTCTTTCAGTTTCTCCCTACTCATAACCATTCCTCCTCCTGAATATTTATCGTCTGATATAATCTTCCAGGAAAAAAAATAACCGCTTCAAAAATTCTCCGCGGTTACCACATACACATCATATCATTTGGGCTTGCTTTCTATCTAATTGACATGCCCCATGACTACAATGCGGCAACCGGCTGTCATAGCTCATGGATTATAAGCCTTAGACCCTTGGCTTTGCGTCCTTACCTTTCGATAAGTTTGCCTATATATCAGATTTCTATCCACCATCATAGTAATGGATATCTTTGGATTTGTCAATACTTTTTGTAAAAAAAACTTTCATTTTTTTCTTATTCTGCTATACTTGTATCAGGTTAGAATACTATACCATATACAGAGGGAGTCTGCAATATTTATTATGAAGCGAAATCGTTTTCACAGAACTGCCGTGGCGCTGTTTGCTCTGGTGTTGCTTGTCGGCTCCGGCTGTGACAGGCAGTCATCCGAAACCTCCGCTGATCTGACGGAAAAACCGGAATACATCCCCGGCAAGACCAATGTGCTGACACCGGAATTCGGACAGGAGAATACGACAGAGGCCGGGCCTCTCAAGCTCGACTTTTCCCATGCGAATCAAGGCTATTTCATGGGTGTTCTCTCTGAAGAGGGGGAGAAAATCAATCTCCAAGTGACAGGCCCCGACGGAATTGAATACAAATATTTTCTGGAGGAGGCCAATGTAGACACCGCGTTCCCCTTCACTGCGGGAAGCGGGGATTACATAATCCTCGGCTACCAGAACATCGGCGGCGATCAGTATGCTTCTTTGCTTTCATCTGCCGTAACGGTAGAGCTTGAGAATGATTTTCTTCCATTTTTATATCCGAATCAATACGTCGACTTTACTCAGGACAGCGAAGCCGTCCGGCTGGCCGGCGAGCTCTCCGCCGACTGCGAATCGGATCTCGACGCTCTGACAGCAATCTACAGCTATGTGACGGAGCATGTCATATACGACGATCTGAAGGCCGCCACGGTAGAGACAGGCTATCTCCCGGATATTGATGAGACGCTGGAGACCGGAAAGGGAATCTGCTTTGACTATGCGGCGCTGACGGCTTCCATGCTGCGCGCACTGTCGATCCCCGCGCGCCTGAACATCGGGTACAGCGGTGATGTGCGCCACGCCTGGGTCGACGTCTACATCGAGTCGGTCGGCTGGGTCCGCAAGGCCGTCCAGTTTAACGGAAACGAATGGGAAATGATGGATCCCACCTTCGCCGCAGCGCTCGGCGACGACGAGCTGACGAACGATTACGTCGGCGACGGGGAAAATTATTCATTACAGTATATTCGATAAGGGAAAGGTTGTATAATAATGAAGAAAATGTTGACAGACAGCGAACTTTCCGCATTTGCGGAGCAGCTTGCCATGATCCTGCACTCCGGCATTTCAACGCTTGAGGGGATCATGATCATGCGGGACGATACTCCTCAAGGCCCGGGAAGGGAAATCCTCGACGCCGTCTACCAGTCGTTGGAGGAGACCGGCGATTTGGCAGACGCTCTCGAAAGCACAGAGGTCTTCCCTGAATATTTTACCCGCATGACGCAGATTGCAGAGCGCAGCGGCACACTCGAAGATGTGATGACCTCTCTCTTTGAATATTATAGCCGCCAATCTACACTGATGCGCAGCATCCGCGACGCGCTCACGTATCCACTCATTTTGCTGACCATGCTGTTCGCAGTGCTCATCGTACTGATGACACAAGTTATGCCGGTATTCCGCGAGGTGTTCGACCAGCTTGGCATTGAGATGACCGGCATCTCTGCCGCAGTATTTCGAATCTCTGGGATTGTGCAACGCGTGTCGGCCGTTATTCTTGTCGCAGTCGTCATTCTGGTGATCGCTTCCCTTGTCATGCTGCGCACGGGAAAGGGCGCCCCGATTCTCACTTCAGCTATTACTCGGCTTCCGCTCGGTCGCAGGATCGCCCGGCTGCTGGCGACCTCCCGCTTCTGCAAGGCGCTTGCGCTCTCTCTGCACAGTGGGCTTGATATGGGAGAAAGCTTTGAGCTCGCCAACTCCCTGACAAAGCACGACGAATTCGAGAAAAGCGTCAAACAGGCAAACGAGTTGATGGAGCAGGGAAATGATCTCTCCACGGCCTTGCGCGACGCAGGCATTATCACCGGTTTAAACGCGCGCATGGTTACAATCGGTTTCCGTACCGGCACCGCCGAGATCGCGCTTGACCAGATTTCCGACAACTGCCAAGATGAGGCCGACGTGCGCATCCAGTCCGCAGTCAACATGCTGGAGCCGACTCTGACGGCAATCCTGTCCATTCTCACTGGATTGATTCTCGTGTCCGTCATGCTGCCGCTTCTTGGCGTGATGGCGAACATTGGCTGAGTTTCCGTATACTCCAACCGGATATCTGCTGTTTTCCCGCCGGAAACGGTGACAGAACGGAGGTTGTTATGAATCGTTTTTCGCAAAAAAACACTTCATCTCATCTGCTGCGCCGTGCGATCACATCAATCGTCGGAATGTGCCTCGCCATAGCAATCCTGCTGTGGGGAGTCTCAGCCGTGCGCACGTCCTCGGACAAAAGTCAGATCGACAGCCTGCAGCAAGCCATCCTCCGCAGCGCGGTTCATTGTTACGCAATGAAGGGACGTTATCCCGAGAGTCTCGACTACATAAAAGAACACTATGGAATCAGATGGGATCCTGACAAATACCTGGTTGACTATGAGATCACTGGCGCCAACCTGATGCCGGATGTCACCATCTTCCCGATCGCGAACAAGGAGGCGCCGCATGCAGATTAGACAGAAAAAACACTCGATTGATTCGCTTTTTTCTTTCCTGCTGCTCCTGATCTTCTGCCTGTTCACGTTGATGCTTTCAGGAATGGGATCCACGATCTATCGAAACGGAACAGCTTATCTGAACGAAAACTATACTTCGCGTACCGCCGTCGCATATGTCGCAGAAAAAGTACGTCAGCACAATGAGGCAGGAGCTATATTTATGGCCTCAGTCAATGCAGAAGCTTCCGGAGAGATACCTGCTCTCGCACTTCGCGACACAATTGACGGAACCGCTTTTATCACTTATGTATATTTCTATGACAACGCGTTGTGTGAATTGATGGTTCAGGAGGATCGAACACCGGACGCCATGATGGGCAGCCGCATTGTCGAGCTGTCCTCTCTCACCATAGAACCGATATCCGGAACGAATCTTTTGTCCGTCACTGCCATTGGCGAAGAAGGCAATACGCTCTCTGAACTGGTTCACGTTTCCGGCAGTCTGAGAAATATATGAACAACAATGCCGGCAGCTGACGGATCCGAAGAAAGCTTACACCGACTGCAAGGCATGGAGGCCTCTTATGGACAGAAACAACCGGACAGGCTCGCACCTGTTCTTCATCGAATTTATTATTGTGCTGTTTTTCTTCCTGATTGTGAGCACTGTCTGCCTGCGCCTGTTCGCGCGCGCGCACGGGATTACACAGCAGGCGGACGCTCTCTCTCACGCGCAGGCTGCGGCGGCGTCCGTCGCGGCAATCGTGGAGGATATTCTGGCGGATGAGACTGATAATACGGTAACTCTTCTGCAGTCAGCCGCAAACTATCTCCCGGAAGCGACTCTGGCGGCTCTGCCGGAAAGTTCTTCCGGACAGGAAGGTCTCTTGATCTTCTATGATAAAAAATTTCAGCCCTGCACGGCGGACGAGGCCCGCTATCTGCTGACTGCGACTTTTGAATCAGCGAGCAACCCGGATATACAGAATGAACAGGGCAATTCGACCAGACAAAGCAAGTCAATGAGGACACTTTATATCTCCGTCACGGACTATGATCATATTCCGGTCTATGAGCTCTCTGTCGCCCTGTATCGTCCGATGACGCGAAAGGAGGCGCTGCAATGAGAAAGACTTCCGGTGTCTCTTTGATGCTTCTGATCTTCCTGTCGCTGTGCCTGATCATCTTCTCGCTGCTATCCCTGTCCGGGGCAGTCGCAGACGAAACTCTGAGCAGCCAGGCGGCGGATCGCACAGAAGAATACTACGCCGCTGTGACCTCCGCAAACGAATTGCTCTCGCAAATTGACGCGCAACTTGCTGTATATCTTCAAGAGGCTGAGAATTCCAAATCAACAGAGAAATCCGCGTATCTTCAGCTCTGCAGCCGGATCAGCGAGGACGTGTCAAGCGTTACCTGGGATGAAAGTGAAGAAAGCAATGCCGATCGCGGTACAATCTCATTCTCTGTCGATGTAGACGACGAGCAGATCCTGCAGGTTCAGCTTGATATATCATATCCGGCCTCTGACGACGATACGCTGTACCATATTCAGACTTGGAAGATCGTCAACACCGGAGACTGGAATGCGGACAACAGCATGCATCTTTTCCGCAGCGGAAAAAACCCGCAATAGACTGTTTTTGTATACGCACAAAATAATACTTCATTCGCAGATACATTGCGAAACAGAAAAAGGAGTCCTGATCTTATGAACGAAATGACAAATGCGACGGCAATCCTTACCTCAGCGACACAGGCGAAGGCTTCCGACATTTTTATTGTAGCCGGTCTTGCCCTGAGTTATAAGGTAAACGGAGAGATCCGCTCGGAGGGCGAACGATTGATGCCGGCTGACACAGAGGCGCTGATCCGGGATATCTATCACCTGGCAGGCGACCGTTCCATGGAGAAATTTCTCGAATACGGCGACGACGACTTTTCCTTCGCTATCCCCGGCCTGTCGCGTTTCCGCGTCAGCACATACAAACAGCGCGGCTCTCTCGCCGCGGTGATCCGTGTGATCGTCTTTGAGCTGCCGCGTCCGGAGGAGCTCGGCATTCCGCCGATCGTGCTCAGTCTCACAGATATTACGAAAGGTCTCGTCCTCGTGACCGGTCCCGCCGGCAGCGGTAAATCTACAACGCTCGCCTGTCTCGTGGATCGCATCAACGCCACCCGCGAAGACCATATTATCACACTGGAGGATCCGCTGGAATTTCTGCACCGCCACAAAAAGAGCATTGTCAGCCAGCGCGAAATCTCCACGGATACAGAAAATTACCTGACCGCCCTGCGCGCGGCGCTGCGCCAAAGTCCGGACGTCATTCTGCTGGGCGAGATGCGCGACCACGAGACGATCCAGACAGCCATGACGGCTGCGGAAACCGGACATCTCGTGCTTTCCAGCCTGCACACAATCGGCGCGGCCAACACGATCAGCCGTATCGTCGACGTGTTCGATTCCTCACAGCAGCACCAGATCGCGGTGCAGCTTTCGATGGTTCTGCGCGCGGTCGTGTCGCAGCAGCTCGTCCCGGCTGTCGGCGGCGGCATGATCCCAGCGTTCGAGATCATGATCATGACCCCAGCCATCAGCAACATGATTCGCGACAACAAAATGCACCAGATCGAGGGTATCATCTACACCTCCTCGAAGGAGGACATGATCTCGATGGACAACAGCCTGCTGGAGCTCTTCAAAAAAGGCCGCATCACGCGTGACACGGCCCTGCAGTATTGCACAAATGTTGAGATGATGAGGAAGAAGATCTGAAAACTTTTATCTCATCTCCCGAGGCACATTCCCTTATCACTTTCCGAGGCAATGCCTTCTATCACTTGAACAGGTTCCGAAAATGTCCCGAGCTTGTTCCGATTGTCTTCCGAACGAATTCCGAACGAATTCTGAACAAAGCAGGAGCAAGGCAGGGACAGACACAGGGAACGGATAAAGGGACGAGGGAAAAAAGCTGGGAAGAGAGCTGGGAAAAACTTCGGAATAACTACGGAGAAAGGAAAGAACCCTATATTCTGGGGTTCTTTTTGTATGCTTCGCATGGGTGCAAGGCATAAATGCGGGTGCTACGCACGAAAAAAGTGTGTGAGACACACGGGTGCTACGCACGAAGAAATGCTGCGCATAAATGCAAGCACGAAAGAGGCACGAGAAAGGACCGAAAAAAAACCGAAAGAAACACGAGAAATACCCGAAAAAAAACACGTCTAAAAAATGGCATCAAAAGGGGCAAACCTACCTTTTCATAAATGTACGTCAGTGCATTTTGATAAAGAGGTTTGCCCCGAAAAATGATTTATCTATTTGCCTCGGGACATAGTGTTTTCCCAAAAACGGGTTTTTGGGAAAGATAGTACCGTCACTCTACAAGAATACTTGTAGAAAGGAATGATGCAGGAGTGAGAAAAAAGAATTACAAAGGAAGGTGTGAGAAGAGGCTGCTTCCAAAGTGCAGAGAAATCTGCAAAACGTATGACAAAATCCAGTTTGTTTATGCTGGTATATTGCAGGGCAACGAGGACATTCGGGAAATCAGGTGTAACATACTTCTTGATGGACTGGACATGGGGGAATATACTTCCGATTTCGTCTGCACAAAAGCTGACGGTTCCCTGATGGTTCGGGAGTGTGTCTTTCGGAAGTACCTGTCCAAGCCTCTGACAGTAAAACTGCTGGAAGAATCAAGAAACTATTGGGAAAGACGGGGCGTGACGGATTGGGGGTTGGTGGTTGATGAAGAAAAATGACGTATTGGAAATGAACGGAACAAAACTGCGGATACTTGATGTTAAGGGGAACAAAGCCCTTGCCATAGACTGTAACTGTACGTCTGTACCTTACTGGACCCCTACGGGGGAGCTGGAAAACTGGCAGAAAACTTCCCTCCTGCTTCCATATCGGGAGTTTTCCCCAAAAGACAGGGAAGAGATGCATAAACGGTTCACATTGATTTCTGGCATACTTCCCTACATTGGGGACAAGGAAATGCGTATGCGGAAGATACACGAAGCGGAAGCGGAGTCAGGTATAAACAGGCAGAGCATAAAAAAGTATCTGTTCAGGTATCTCGCATATCAGGATATCGAAGCCCTTGCCCCTGCGCCGAAAAGAGACAAAAGGGATTTGACGCAGGATGAAAAAAACATGCGGTGGGCACTGAGCAGATTCTTCTACACCAAAAACAGGAACAGCCTGCACACAGCCTATACCATGATGCTGAAAGAAAGATATTGCAACCCGTCTGGCACCTTGCTGCCAGAACATCCGAGTTTCTATCAGTTCCGATACTTTTACAGGAAAAACAGGAACATGCAGAAGTATTATATCCAGCGTGAGGGACTGAAAAAGTATGAGCGGGATTACCGTCCTTTCGTTGGCGGTTCTGTACAGGACTATGCAGGGACAGTGGGGGTCGGAATGCTCGACAGCACTATCTGTGATATTTACCTTTCTGACGATGCTGGGAATGTTATCGGGCGTCCGATACTGGTTGCCTGTGTGGATGCTTACAGTTCCCTCTGCCTCGGCTATTCCCTTTCATGGGAAGGGGGTACATACAGCCTGCAAGGGCTCATGCAAAATATCATAGCTGAAAAGAAAGAGCATTGCCGTAAATTCGGGATTATGCTCCCTGACGGGGCATGGCCATGCAATGGCCTTCCTGCGAAGCTCATAACAGATATGGGAAAGGAATATATATCGGAAACATTCAGCCAGATTACAGAGCTCGGGGTGACGCTTGTGAGCCTTCCCCCGTACCGCCCAGAATTGAAAGGACCCGTTGAAAAGTTCTTTGACCTGATACAAGGAAGCTACAAGCCGTATCTGAAAGGGAAAGGGGTAATCGAGCCAGACTTTCAGGAACGGGGGTCGCACGATTATCGAAAGGATGCCTGCCTGACACTCAATGATTTCGAGAAAATTATCCTGCACTGCATCGTCTATTATAATTCCCAAAGGATTCTTGAGTATTTCCCATATACGGAAGAAATGCTTGCAGGAAATATAACCCCCTATGCATGTTCAGTCTGGGATTACATGGTCGGGCAGGGCAGGGCAAACCTAATCCAGACAACCAGACAGCAGATGGCGCTTACCCTCATGCCAAGGGCAAAAGGGAGGTTCACACAGTACGGACTGAAAGCAAACGGGATGCGATACCATAACCCGAATTATACGGAACGCTATCTGAAAGGTGGGGAAGTCAGCGTCGCTTACAATCCAGACAATACAACCGAAGTATGGACTATTGAGAATGGGATATATACCGCATTCAGGCTCATAGAGGCAAGGTTTGAAGGGCTTGGGCTGGACAGGGCTGAAAGCCTGAAAGACGGCCAGAGACGGCTTGTACGTGTCCACAGGGAAGCCTCCGTACAGGGCAGCATCGACCTTGCAAGGCATATACAGGCGGTCGCAGACAACAAAGGCAAAAACGTCAAGAACACAAAGAATATCAGGGAAAACCGAAAAAAGGAACAGGAAAAAACACACGTTGATTACATGGGGGTGGCTGTCAATGAATAAACTTCCAGAAATGCTGTTAGGCGAAGACTTAAAAGATGCGTTAGCGGTCTTTCCAGAATACAGCGAAGAAATTCAGGGGGCGCCTGCAAGTACCCGTCTCTTACGGCTGTCAGATATATATGGGCTTTATGTCCCCTCAACAATGGCAACGGAAATATACAGCAGGATATATCTTTCGACGGTGCTGTCCTTCGGGAAAAAAGGCACGATTGATGCGGTCAAACAGTACAATGAAAATTACAGGGCAGTACATAATGCGACAAGCGCACACGGCATCATTGGCGGCTCCTCTTCCTTTACCATTCTCGGACCCAGCGGCATCGGAAAGTCAAGTGCGGTCGAAAGGGCGGTCTCCCTGATTGACAGGAATGAGGTAATGGAACGGGAAAGCCCATACGCAAAGATTATCCCCTGCCTTATGGTACAGTGTCCTTTTGATTGTTCAGCAAAGGGGCTGTTGCTGGAGATTCTGCGAAAAGTAGATGAAAGGCTTGGGAGCGAATATTTCAAGAGTGTCGTAAAGGTCCGTTCTACCGTGGATATACTCATAGGCACCGTAAGTCAGATTGCACTGAACCATATCGGGCTCCTCATTGTGGACGAGATTCAGAATGTTGTCCGCTCAAAAAATGGCGGCAGCTTAGTCGGCATCCTCACACAGCTTATCAATAGTTCAGGTATCTCCATCTGCATGGTTGGCATCCCCGAAAGCGCTGACTTCTTTGAATCGGAAATGTACCTTGCAAGAAGAGCCCTCGGGCTTCGGTACGATACCATGAGTTATACGGATTTCCAGAATTTCTGCGAGGTGCTGTTTCGATACCAGTATGTAAAAAACCAAACCGAGCAGACAGAAGCCCTTACGGCGTGGCTCTATGAACACAGTGCTGGAATAGTATCCGTTGCGGTAGGGCTCTTCCATGACGCACAGGAAATGGCGATACTGTCTGGAAAGGAATCCTTGGGTCTTGAGACACTGGAAGAAGCATACAGGAACAGGATGGGGCTCCTGCACAAGCATATCAGCGATAGCAATGCTCTTCATGGTAAGGTGAAAGCCCTTTCCAGAAATAATTCCAGAAATACTACCCATGCTTCTGCAATCCATACAGCGGGCCAATCGGATGCGCAAAGTGCTTCCCAATCCATTACAGCATTGGCTGAAAAAGGGAAAAAGGAAGGGATGGACATGGTCGGACTGTTGAAGAAATATTATACGGTGGAGGTGGTGGCAGTATGATTGTACAGTTCCCAGACTTTTACCCTGACGAGCTGGTCTATTCACTGCTGGCACGGTATTATGTGCGGTCAGGCTCCCCCAGCCATGCCCATGTGGCAGGTACGTTGTTCATGCGCAACAGTACACATCTGGAAACGAGATTCGTCTGCCCGTACAATCCCGATGCCTTTGCAATGATTACCAGAAATCAGACAATGGAAGATGTGGTACTAAAACATACGATGTTCCCATACTACGCCAGATTTGCGGAAAAGGACAGACGGGACAAGGCATTCCTGTCCCTTGTGCAGATGGAGACACAGCGTTATGAGCTTCTTTTAATCCCAAAGAAGAAAGAGAGACTGCGGGCACGGTTACGGTTCTGCCCGATTTGCGCAAAGGAAGACAGGGAAAAATATGGGGAGACATACTGGCACAGGGAACACCAGATAATAGACATCGGCATATGCCCGAAACATCATTGCAGGCTGATAAGCAGGGAAGTCAGGAAATGTACCCTGACCCCTGCCGAAGAGCTGGCACAGGAAGATACTCCTATCCTATCCGATAACGGAATAGAGCGGAAAGTTGCGGACTACATAGCGGAAGTATTCAGGGCAGATATTGATTTCAGCTCGGACATAGATTCTGGAAAATTCCTGCTCTCTTGTCTGGAATATACAAAGTATCTGTCTGCCCGAGGCCAGCGGAGGAATATATCCCTGCTCCTTTCCGATTTTACAGATTTCTATAACGGATTGCCAAATAATACGCTTACAAAGATGTGGCAATTTGAACGGATATTCATTGGAAAAATCCGAAACGTTTACGAAATATGCCTGCTGGCGCTGTTCCTCGGAATCCCTGCTTCCGACTTGACAGGAATGAAACTCCCAGACCAGACGCAGACAGAGAAATTCGACAGCAGGGTACTGCAACTGCATCGGCAGGGCATATCCTGCGCAGCAATCACCGAACAGACAAAAGCTTCCTATAATACCGTATTTGCTATCATACGCAAATCTCGGTGATTACAGGCTGGAAAAGAAAAAGGGTATATCTCGCGTATCAGCCGAAAGATATATCCTTTTTCTTTCAGGGATAATGAAGAACAAGTATGAAGAATATTCTCAATTATATTAACGGATGGAATAAGATTTTGTGACGCAGGAAGTATTATAACAGCCAATAAAAAGGCCGTCCTTTGTAAGAACAGCCTTTCATTTTATTACTTTGCTTCTTCTGTGTCAGATAAAGCATTATTTGTTACGTTCTTCTTCTTTCTCTTCCGAGGTAAAGGTTTCTTCTCTGAATCCTTCCCTGAATCTTTTTCTGGTTCAGGAATATCTGTTTCGGAAACCTCTCGTTCATCTTCCGTGGCCTCATTTGAAATTGTTTGTTCCGTTTCATGTGTACTTTCCTCCGTGCTTCCTTCCGTGTCTGCTCCTCCAATTATACTTTCAGTTGCTTCTTCGGATGTATCTTCGGATGTATCTTCAGATATTTCTTCAGATGTATTTTCGGCTATTCCTTCAGATATATCCTCGGCTATCTTTTCGGCCGTTTCCTCCTCCTGCGCAGATACAGCTTCATCAGAAACAGGCTTTTCCTGCGTCAGATTTACCAGCCCCTTAAACTGCTCATTAAAACTTTCTTCAAGGGCTGTATATCTGGCAACAATACTCGCATTTGAAGCAATGGCATTGGAAGATGCCTCATTATAGGCCTCCGATATGCTTGTAGCATCGAGGACATTGTAGAAATCCTCTATCCAGATGGCGAAAAACTGTTCATGTATTTTTAAATCCATAGCCCTCTTTACAAAGGGAACAAGGGAGATGAAATGCGTCTCGGTCAGCATCTTCTTACCGAGCTTCTTCTCTTTCTTGTCTATGAGAATCTTATATACCCACATGAAATAGTCCAGCACATCTGCCAGTTCCTGACTCTGTTCGACAGATATCTCCATCTGCTCAAGTATCGGATTGAATACTTTGCTTGCAAATGAGATTTCTGAAATCGGCATCGTCAGCATACACATCACCTTTCCTACAATGGCAACCTGATTCTTGTTTTCCAGAGCTTTGACCGAAAGCATCTCGGAAAACAGTTCATGCTCGCCAGCTTCAAGCAGGTCGTCCAGATTCTTACAACTCGCCAGCGAACGATTTTTCGCGCTCAACGGCTTGCCATTGTTGAGACGCTTGAACAACTCCCTTTCTTCCTCACGGGTCAGATTGTCGTAGTAGACAATGTTGAACGTCACAGAATTGATGATATCCTGCAAGCCTGACGGAAGCTCCGAGAAATGCTTGCCAGATATATCAATGGTAACATTCTTATTCTCCGACTCATCAAAGTATGTAATCGGGGGAAGCAGGGCCAGAGCAAACTCATCCGCACGAAATTGTTTCACGGTTGTGATTCTCTGCTTGCCGTCAAGAATGCCATAGACACTGCTGCCTTTCTTGCCTGAATCGTCAGTAACCCTCTTGGCATACAACTTCGGGATGTCATACCCCTCAATGATGCTGTCAATGAAGAGGGTCTTCTGCTCCTTCGACCAGACTACACCACGCTGTACTTCATGGTTCAAGTCAATCTTCTCATTCTTCAACATCGTGCTGACCTGCTTCGTGTTCCAGTTGATACTTGAATGCTCTAAACTCATTTGTTTTTCCTCTCTTTCTTTGGTTTTAATTAAATTCTACGAATCCTTCTTCAACGGCACAGGCAAACTTATTTTCATCTTCTAAATTCGCCTTGGGGCCGTAGCATAAAATCAATGCGCTAATGTCGAATTTTGTATACTCTTCGACTTCCGTATAATACGACATCAGCTTTTCCTGTGCCTCTTTGGTGATACAGATTTTACGGCAGTCATACATGGTATCGTCCGTTTCCGTCAGACCCATCTTGGAGATAACGTTCCTGTAAAAGTCGGGCAGGCTGCAAAAACAGTCTTGTTCTGATAAACGGTATCTTCTTTGCTTTTCTTCCATCTCGCATTTATCTCTCCTTTCCTTTGGTTATCTTAATGCTCATACGGCCAGAGTATCGTCGTGACTGGAATCCGTTCTCTGATATCACTTTCAGGTATCTTTCCAACATGTTTCTCATAATCATTTCTTGAATAAAAGTCAGTTGTAATCCATATCTTTCCTTTGCAAGTGTAATATGCTCCGCAGACATTTTCAGAAACTGCAATATCTTCATTATTTGCTTTAGCATCATTTTCAGAAATGTCGCCCCAGTCATTAACTTGGAATCTTGCCAAAGCTACATCTACATTTTCGGCAAACTCTTCTGACTCTTTTCTGGCAATGTCAATCCCTTGTGTCATATAGACTTTTCCTAAATCTCTCATTTGTATAGACCTCCTATGCATAAAAAAAGAGATGGCAGGGCCGTTAAGCCTTAATGCCACCTCGACAGCAGGAATGTAATCCCTATTCCTGCTTAAAGCTACGAAAGCAACCAGTCGCATAGTCATTTCCAAGCGACAACATCTGAGGATTATCCTCATGTTATATGATAGATTCCGCAGCAAAAAATATTCCATTAAAGTGTATTAGGCTGTATTACCCTGTGTTTTTTCATACAGTTCCTCCTGTCCTTTCTGCTCGTACTTCTTGGAAGAATAATGGGCTCTGATATCTTCCATTGAATATTCCTGTCGGGATTTCGGTTTGTATTCTGGTTTCAGGTTGATATAGAAGCGTTTCTTTTTCCGCGCATACCGTATCGGATATCCATGCAAATCCAAACCATACAAATCCGATTTGTACGCATAATCCGACTTGAACCAGAGGAAAAATCCGCAGAGCTCGACTTCCGATATGTAATTCCTCGTCTGTATAACAGAAATGATATATCTGAAATCTTCCTCGCTGAAATCCCTGTGCCCCGCTTTTCCATCGTCGGCAGACTCGCTGGCAGAACCAGAAGAGTTATTGGCAGAAGATTTCTTCGTTTCTTTCCTGCCGATGATTTCGAGAAGTTTGTCGTATTCGGCCATAATCCGTTTAAACACGCTTTCCGCAACCTGTTTTTTCAGTTCCCCCTCAACGTTATCTGGATGCCATTTTTTAACAAGCCTCAAAAATTGTTTTCGGGCATCGTCCTTCGTCGGGCAGAATGTGAAAAATTTAAATTCCATTACAGTTCTTCCCCTTTCAATTTGAACAGAAGTAACGGGCTTCCGTCCTTGCAGGTATGGTGTTCCGTGCAAAACCGCACGCCATTGAACAGAAAATCCTGTACGTCTGCACCGTTACATTCCAGACCATACGCAGCCATAAGAAGCCAGATAACAGTCAGGGCAAGCTGGAATCGGATTTCCCCGAAGCTGTCCCTGAACCCGTTTGACATGATAGTTTTCTCATGCAAATATACGCAGTTCTTGTTCCCCTCGGCTTTCTGCTGAAACAGGATTACCTTCCCCTCTGCCTTCTGTCCTTCCGTCTCGAATTCCTCATATGTAGCCTGCCTGATGAATTCGATTTCATGAGCATGGTTTTCCTTAACCAATGTTTCCAGCTCCACGAGCTCGCCATCCGTCAAGAGATGGTTTCTTATCTTTCCCCTGACGTACCGTAGATAAGTCTCCAGATGGTCCGTACAGAACAGGATATCTTCATCAGGATACATGCTGATGAAACTGGCAATGTTGGATAAGCTGAACAGGAACATCTCTCGGATAAGCCTGTCATATACGATTGCAATTACAACATCGTCCATGTGGCAGATACCTCCTTTCAATATGCATACAGTGTTTTGGTCGACGGCCTGTACAAAAAAACATATTCAGAAAGAAGCTCCTTCGGCAGAAGTGTCCGATTTACTTCCCTGACAACTTTTCTGACTGCCTGTGGGTCGATACCGCATTCTACAGGAACAAGGATAAGTTCATGTATACTGCTCGGCAGGATACAAAGAGCTTCCGTCCTGAACTTTTCTGCACACTCTACCAATACTTCCTTGCAGAACAGGTAACTTGAACCATATAACAAATCCTTGCTTGTCAGTATCCACATTTGGATGTCATCCGAGTTTTCAAACGGATAAAAAATATCGTTGACCATCTCCCTTATATTAATTAACTGGTATGGGAGCAGTACAGGGGTATTTTTTTGTGCCGTTTCAAAAAGCTCATTGATAGAATATCCCCATTTCTCTGCCAGTCTTTCCGTCACATACATACATTCCGTCCTGTTTCCCTCGGCAAAATCGTCAAGATAGACTGTAACGGTACATGCCATATCTTTCTGCGAGATATATGGCACGTGCGCAGGGACCTGCGATTCGTGCATCATCTTGACAAAAAGCCGTGGCTTCACCCAGTTGTAGTCATACAGATTGCCGCTGGTGTACCTGTTGCCGTCTGCGTTGTTGCCGCTTACATTGTTGTTTTTGTTGTTGCCGTTTGTGTTGTTGTCGCTCATCTTTCGTTCCTCCTTGTCGTTTGGTTGGTTTTTATTGTCAATATATGTTAGATTCTGGGAGGCTGATATATTCCAAAACAAGGCAGGATTTTATACATAACCGTCCAACTCTGGAAGCGTGGCAATACAGTGTACCTGCCTGTGTGCTTCTCGCAGGCAGACACACTGTAGATGGGATTAGGGGTGACGGATTGTGGAAATTAGTTAAAACAAGCCTGTACTTCTAAAGGGGAAAAAAGGAAATATATGGGAATCCATTAGAAAACTATTGAAAGCCTACAGAAAACCAATGAAAAAACAGGGCTGTCAAATGGCAACCCTGTAAATATCCTCTACCATAAGGTCCTCGGTCTCGATGGATATGTTCTCCAAATCCGTCGGGAGTATGCCTCGGTTGATAAGCATATTTTCAAGCTTATTATAAGGCTTCCTCCTCATGGTGTATATATCAAAAACCGTCTTGTTTAACTCCTTTACGGAAAGATGCAGGCTTTCCTCATTCACGCAGAAAACCTTACAGCACACGCTGACTTTCGGGTTCCCTGCGAGGATTTTCCTGAAAAAATGGTAGGTATAAGCACACAGGTCCGCTATTTTCTCGGGCAGCGTCGCAGGGGATGTGGTCTCAAAATACCAGAGCTGGATATCCACCTCGTTTTCCAGAAAGTCAATCCGCTTAATGACCGCACCGTTTGTCTTGAAGATATTGTCAATATTATAAAACTCCCTCTTATTCTGATAATCGTTCTGCTTTTTCTTGATTTTCTCAATGCCATCCTTATAAGCAAGCTCGGCAGGGGTAAGCTCCATATCGGCCTTCTTCCCGAAGTTAATCTTCATGTACCTGTCGCATATGTCAAGATATTTGTAATAGTCCATCAGAAATGGGCTGAACGCCTTCTCGTGGGAGTGGTACAGGTATTGATAGTAGGTAAGGATATCCCCCTGCCTCATATGTATGGACGAATGTCTCCTGTTCAGGTAATTTATGAAGCTCTGGCAGGAGACCGCTTTATCACCAGTCTTCATCTCTGCCCTCATCTCCTGAATGAGTTCCGACATGAGCCTGCCTTTAAACAGGTTCCTGACCGTAAGCGTGTCGTTGTTCGTAAAATTAGGGATAAGGTTGGCCTTCGTGTTATACAGCATTCCAAGCGTCCTGCTCGAAACTACTATCTTCTTCATGTTGCTGTTCAACAGGGGAAGCGTCCTGACAAATCCGTTTTCTTTCAGTTCTGACAACTCCACGGAGACCGAGATGCTGGAAAGGCTCGGATTGAGAAGTATCATCGTCTCTGTCAGGTCCTTGATGGTGGCAATCCCGTTGTACAGGTACCAAAGGACTTCCAGAAACTCCCTGTGCTTATTTACGATAACCTCTTTCTGGTTCTGTTTCAGATATTTCATGATAAAAACCTCCTTATGTATGTATTTGTATGTATTCCGCACCAATCAGGGCAGAAGTATCTTCCTTTATCTGGCACTCGGAAAAGGAATAGTTGGATGTCACAACCTCCATGCAGCAGAATTTCCCTGATGAATTTCTGTAGATGATATCACTTGCAGAATAATTTCCGTTGACAAGTGCGTCCCTTAACTCGTCTGCCCTGTCATATTCCCTCTGTTCCACGAATCTTTCCAAAACCTCTTCTGCAACATTCCTGAAATTGTGCTCGGACATGGCAGTTTCCCTTTCCTCTGGCGTGAGGGAGCAGTACGCCTCGGCCACCCTCGCATCATGCAGGGCGGTCCTGCGGTCGTTCGTGTACTGCGCCCGAATCCCAAACTTATCAGACGCAAATTTTTTGCCTTTGACCGTGAGGGAATAACAGGTCTCATTCCTATCCGTTGAGGCATCATAATACTTGATTCTCTTCACCAGCCCCTCTTTTTTATAGCTCAACAGTCGGTTCTTTGTGACAAAGTTCCCTAATGCGGATTCCGAAGCATAGGGCGTCACCCTGAAAATCTTGAACGCTTCGACATCCTTGTAATTTATTTTCATATAGTCCCACTTCCTTTCATAAATCAGGCTTTGCCTGTCTTTAGGCTTGCGAACGGAATTCGACACGCAGGAAGAAATTGCGCCAGCAATTTCTGACGTTTTTGCGTGGCGAATCGCCGAATGACCGAGCCTGCGGGGATATTCGGCGGTGAGCAAGCCTACTACTTCTCTTTGTACAAAAAAATATAGCCCCTGCGCTCTGTAAACCGACCTCCGCAGACCTTCTCCTGCCTCTCCCTAATTCTTCTCTTCTAATATTATTGTAGAAAATTGTCGGAGATATATTCCATGAATGCGCATGAGGTTCGGCAGATCGGCGAGCCGATCTGCCAGATAGCCCTTCTCTAAATATGAAAAAAGGCACTGCAAGACAGTTACAGTGCCCAAAAATATATATCATAGAAAGCAGAGGCCTAAGCCACATAGCAGAATAAAAAAGAATTCATATACTGTATTATAAGGGATATGGAAAATCATATTCCAAAAATACGCACTATGCGAATTCATCAATGAGCTTGAGCCTCTTCCTGAATTCATCCCTGCCAACATCCAGATAAAGCTCATTCAAATCGTTGCAGTCACCATAATCATCAAAGATGGAAACATAGCTCCCAATCTCTGTAAGCGCCTGTTCCAACTGTCCAGCAGTCTTCTTACCCTTATCGTCATTATCGAGGGCAAGCACTACGTCAGCATTCACCAGACAGCTAAGTGCACCTTCAAGCCCTGCAACCAGCCTGCCAGCATTCGTACAAGAATTAAGGCATATGACGGCTGGGACATTCCCAAGCGGTGGGTAGTTGCAGCATGACAGGATGGAAAGGGCATCAAAGATACCCTCGCAGATTATCACAAGGCCAAAATCCCAATCTTCCTCAACGTGTTTATACAAAACTTTGTAATTGGGACTCCCGATACAGTATTTTCCAGAGCCTTCCCTGTCACGGCAGAAAAAGAAGTCTGTCTGTCCTGCTGGTGCAAAATCATCATCCGCATACGAAAAATAAAATGAAGTGCACCACGAATCCATAAACCGAAGGGACCGTAAAGTAATCCCGTTCTGTATCAAAGCATTCCTTAAATTACCAGCAAGAGTTATCCCCCTGCTTGCAAGATATTTATAGTCAGCTTTCACAAGGTCGTGGGAGATTTCGAGGTAACTGTGTACCTTCTCGTCACACGTCGGGGCAGACATGAGCATATCCTCTTTGCTCTTGGCCTTCAAAGAGGGAGCTGTCGGGGGCAACTCGGCATCCCCAAGCTCCACAACCTTATAGCAGGCATCAAGGAATTGGACGCTTTCATGCTTTACTTTCATGGAAAGCATCTGGTATGTACTGATTGTATCTGCATTGTATTTGCAGACTGGACAGAAAATGTTGTTAGTCTTTCTGTTCAAATATGCGCTGGGATGCATGTCTGGATGGTCTTCGCTCACGCACCGCACAACATTATGCTGGCACTCCCAGTCGAAAAACTCTAGTACGGCATCAATGGGGACTGCTTTCGCAGCCTTGATTAGATTATCATATTTCTCTTTATCCATGGTTAAGTCCTTCCTTTCATATTTTTGGTTGAATATTGTATAGTGCCCCACAGTATCAGACTGTCGGAACATGTCCCGACACGGGCTATCTTGAAAAGCCCGTATTTATGCGGGTTTGCGCTGTTTTCTGTGAAAAAAATGCTAAAAATTTCCTATATAAAATTGATATAAGATTTCTTTTCTTTTCTTCTTTAAAAGTACAGCTTTCTTTTATAACACAGTTTCAAAACGCCAGACCGTGGGGCTTTTCTGTTCTATAGTTTAATTATAACAAATGGGCTGGAAAATGATAAGCCGATACAGGTGCAAGATTACACACCTTTACCGTACCAACAATCCCTATAAGTTGGACTGTCCTGCCTTGCCTTGTGGTTTCGTAAAATACCTATCTGCTTTGCCTGCAAAGCATCAAAATCTATAACTTCCAGATAGAGGGCGTTGTTATCGACCAAGACAGCATTAAGGTTAAACTTAATGATGAAGTAATCACACCGAAGTCAGTATCAGCTACAAACACAGGCTTTATTATTGAGACTGGTGTTGACGTATCCTATCAGGATAAATTAGAAGTTACTTACAAAGTACTCTTTGAGTCTGAGTCCCTTGTCGACAGCAAGCTTGTTAAGAATATCGCTGTAGCAAGCAGCGACAACACCGACGAGGACAAGACCGAGCATGAAGTAGAGATTGATAAAGGCGAAAATCCACGTCTTATAATTGAAAAGACCTCCGATAAAGAGGTTTACCAAGTAGGCGAGACGGGACACTACACAATCAAGGTAACTAACGACAGACCTAAGACAACCGCCAAGAAAGTCCTGTCCCGCAGGGGATATGGTCTGATTGATATGACCTGATTGATATGGTGGTCCATTAGAAAATTTCTTGAAATTTCTCAAAAAAATTTACGAAAAATGATTGACAAATTCTTAACAATGTGCTATTATATATATGTAGCAAGGAAATAACTAAAAAGCAAGCGGATTACAATTTATCGCTTGCGTTAAGTACAGCAAGTCGACCTTGGTACATGGAACCTCCCCTTTGCGGAGGGGAGGTATTTATTGAAACGAAATTGCAGATAAGGATAAATCTGCGCATGATAGCGAGTCTATCACTGCTAAGCATACCGCTTAGAAAACTGGCATTATTTTATTTCTCAAGGATACGCCCAAATCAGGGCGTATTCCTCTTTTATGTTAAAAAAGGAGCTGTACACTAATTGCTTAATGTGACAGCCCCGAAAAAGTCATGCTTTCTTTTTCTTGGTACGAATACCTTTGTCATTAAAGTAATATTTGTATCTATCTATCTTGACCCATTTATTCTTTTGCATCACTCCAGACTTGTTAAAGTAATAGTACTTGCCTTTGATTTTGACCTGTCCCGTCTGCATGACGCCTTTCTTATTAAAATAGTATTTCTTCTTCTTGATAGTCTGCCAGCCTTTTACCTTCTTTCCGTTGGAGTAGTAATATCTCTTCCCGCCTTTCTTTTTCCAGCCAGTATATTTCAGGCCTTTCTCGTAATAATACTTGCCCTTCGTGCCTGTGAATCGCACTCCATTCTTATAGAGATACGTCTTTCCTTTCACCTTTATGTTGCCGTTCGCTTTGACCCCGTTCTTATAATAGTATGTCTTACCATTAACTTTCCGCTCTCCTGTTACTTTCTTCCTATTCTCAACATACAGAACCTTTCCGCCCACCTGTGCCTCTCCTTTGAAGCTCTTTGGAAGCTTCTTGAGAGATTTCACCTTTGGCATGGCAGAAGCAGAATTGGAGCTTTCGCCACCGTCAACAACTACTGTATAACTGACTGTCTGCCCTCCATAAGTTGCGGTTACAGTTGTCGTTCCTTTTCTTACTCCAGTTACCTCTCCGTTCTCGTTCACAGCAGCTATGCTGCTGTCCAAACTTTCCCATGTTGCTTGTTTATTATAAAGAACCATTCCATCACCAGTAGCATTTAACCCAGATTTTGGGTTCCTATTAAAAAGTTCTATAGTTTTAGATGCACCGCCTTTAATGCTTATTTTTGATGGGTGGTAGGTCTCAGCTTGATTTGTTAAATTGCTACCGTTTGATAATTTAAAATATTCTTCTTTAATAGGAATGGTTACGTTTATTTTTTCATCTGCGGTATAAGCATAGCCAGGATTTCCTCCTATACCTATAATCATAACACCTACAGCATAACTTGATAATGAATTGCAATTAGCATTATCTACAATTGCCAACCCTACATGGGTGTATTCTGGCAAATAAAGTTTTGTTATACTTCTAGAAATTACAGACTCTAAATTTGATTGGGCAAGTTCGCTATCATTTATTAGATTCTGTTGATAAAGAGTAATAGAGTATTGACTCATTGTTGATACCGTTGACAATTTATTTATGCTTGTTATAGATTCTCCATTAGGTCTTGTTGTATTAGCATTATTTAAAAAAAGTGTTTCTATAGCTAATTGTACAGCCATTTTTTGTAAGTCCTTATCCATAGAATAAGCTACATGACCTTTAGGAACTACATCTGCATTTATATAGTCAACAGCAGCTTTTTCTACGGCTCCATAGTTCATAACTTTAACTGTTAAATCCATTACAGCAGAAGCTTTAATTATCGGGCAATTTACGGCGAGGCCTAGAATTGCAATACCGAGTACCATGCGCAGGGTGTTCCGTATTGTTCTCCCTTTCTTTATTCTCATTTCAAATCCCCCTTTATCCATAATCTTTCATTACTCTCTCATTTGTAGGGTAAATATTAATTGAGAAGAAAATCCTGATATTAAGTCATGCTTTCTTTTTCTTCGTTCTTATTCCTTTTTTGTTGAAATAATACTTATATCCTTTAATTTTAATCCATTTGTTCTTTTGCATGACACCACTCTTGTTAAAGTAATAGTACTTACCCTTTACCTTAACCTGTCCTTTCTGCATGATGCCTGACTTATTAAAGTAATATTTCTCGCCACTAATGGTCTTAAATTTGTTCTTAACCAGCTTTCCTTTAGAATAGTAGTACTTCTTCCCACCTTTCTTTTTCCAGCCAGTATATTTTACGCCACCTTTATAATATATGCCTTTCTTCGTACCTGTAAATTTCTTGCCATTCTTATAAAGGTAGGTTTTCCCATTTATTTTACAGGTACCCGAATATTTCTTCTGATTCTTAACGTAAACCTCTTCACCGCCTACAATAGCGAGACCCTGATAGTTCTTTGGCAAGTCTTTTAGGTTTTTTACCGATGGCTTTTTACTCGACGTGCCTTGATTACCTTTTACAGTAACACTATATTTTACAGTCTGTCCATTTAATGTTGCAGTAAAAGTGGTCGTTCCAGCTCTTAAACCAGTAAGTTTAATTCCATCAACAGTTGGAATCACAGATACAATAGATGGGTCAGTTACTTTATAACTTGCTTGAGTATTATCAAGCATAACATGACTTCCATCGGACGAATGCTGAAATATAGTTGTCATATCAGATTCATGTTCTTTTAATGTTATTTTGTCGGTTTCATGACCTAATATATAGCCACCATCTTGGCCATTACAGAGCTTGAAATTAGATGGTAAAGTGCTTACCGTCCGTACCTCGGTCTTTACAGTACTTTTATAATTGCCTTTATTTGTATTACCATTGCTAAGCAAAAACACCATATACACTTGGTCCTTAGGCATAGCTTTTTCTTGATACAATCCAATTCCTATACTCGTGTTGAAGGTATCATCTAAAAGATATGATGGAACTATCCTATCAAAAGATTCAAAGAATTCAGAATCTGATGTGGCTGGTTCTGAACCCTCTTTTATGGCGACTTCTACCATAGGTCTCGTAATTAAAGTACTTTTCATAGAAGTACCATCTGGTCTGATGTTAGATGTAGCCATATCTGGATAAAACAACATTTCTGCTGACATCTGTGTTGCCCATTCCTGTAAATCTGCATCTAAAGTATATGCTGGAGCTCCACGCTGCACACGGCGTCGATTAATTTCTTCGACTATCAATTTAGCAGCTCCATACCATGAGCGTCCTACCAATTTAACGTTTACAGTTGAAGATGCGTATGCTTCTGTCGCTCCAAGTTTCGGGCAATTTACGGCGAGGCCTATAATTGCGATACCGAGTACCATGCGCAGGAAATTCCGTATTACTTTTTCTTTCTTTGTTTTCATCTATAATACCTCCTTTAGACAAAAGCATCTTTCGGCTGATATATTAACAATATGTGCCTATGTTTCATTATACTCTTGCTTTGCCTCATCGTCAATACACCCACCCATTACACAGTATTATATAAGTGTAAATAAAAAGTATATTAATCAGGGATAAATAGAATGTATAATTACGGCATACCAAACAGGAGATATCATACCATGGGCTTTGATTTGAAAAAAGAAGTGTTCGTCAACAAGACGTTCCGTCTGCCAAAAGAGCTTGTCGAGAAATGTCAGCAGACTGCTTCTGCAAAGGGAGTCTTCCTCAATTATTTCGTCCAAAAGGCAATGTCATATGCGCTTGAGAACATGGACGATGATAACATGTCTGAATGAAATGCTTCCCGTAAATCTGAACATCACAATCTCTGATTGTCCAAAGATGTGCCGAACAGGTACATCTTTTATTTTTCCCCTGCTGGCTAAATCCAGCCTCCTAACTTACCCCTCCTGCATGTCAAGCCTTTAGTAGTGCAAAATTACGCACTCGTATCGGCGTGCCAAATCTATAATGAAAGTGTACAATGAAAATATGAGGCAAAGACCTGAAAAAAGGAGATATAGAAAGGAGATATAAATATGATTGATATTGAGAAATTCAGACAGATAAATATTGACATTGTGAAGATACTTAACCCAGACGCAGATTATCTCCCAGAGTGTGACAGCTTCCCCTACGACGGGAAACTGCTGGCAGGGAAATATGAGAAAGACAACTATTCCCTGATAAAAAATGTACTGGAAGAGGAAAACGACAAGCCTGCGCTTCTGGTTGCCCCGTGTTCTGCTGGGAAAACGTATACCATCGCACGCATCTTTAGCAAAATGGCATACGATAGCGATACATACTGTATTCTTGCCGTGCCTTTCCGAAACATGGCATTGCAGAATCAGTATGAATACGACATATACGGATTCCAGGCGATTGTGGGTGGGGGCAAGAACCCGTCGAAATACCTCCGCAGGTTCTCCGTTGTCTACGACAAGATGGAAGATATGCTGTTATACTGCAAAAAAATCCTCTCGTCAAATCATAACGCGAAGTTCTATCTGGTCATTGACGAGGCCCAATACCTCACAACGGCACTCGGGTATAGGCCTTGCGTAAAGATACTCAAGGATATAACGGATTGTGGATTGTTCCGTAAAGTGCTTTGCATGACCGCCACACCAGCCGCCATCGCAAACATGCAGTTCAGCAGAATCATCCATTTCTCGAATGTTGCGGATGAAAAACTAGTCAAAAAGCTTACCATAATACAGGCAGAACATCTTCGGGAAGCGATTTACGATTTCGCACTGAACGAGGAAAGCCCCTATGTGCGGGTAAATGATTTTTCCGAAATCGACACTTTCAGGAAGAAGCTGGAGGAACAGGGGAAAAAAGTTGTCACGCTCACTTCACGGGATAAAGAGACATACAAGGCATCCACCTACGGAACGGAAAAGTACAAAAACAGTAATTTGCAGAGCATCGTCGAAGAGGGGAACCTTAAAAATGACAAGATGGTCTTGCTCTGCACTTCCTCTCTGGATGCTGGCGTGAACTTCACCAAATACAGCCCCCAGACAAAAGCACTGTTTGCGGTCATGAAATACTACCACATTTGTGCGGACGATATCGAGCAGTTCTTCTCTCGGTTCCGCTCGGGGCTTGAGGAAGCGGTCGTTATCCAGCCCGTGCCTGCGGTCAAAAAAGGAAAGAAGAAGCCCGCTTTCAAGTCCTTGCAGGATAAATTGAAAGAAACGATACAGATTGCCGAATCAAGAATCATAGCTGTCAAAAAGACCTATGATGTATTCAAGGACGAAAAAGACGAAAACGTGCTGAAAAAAATGAAGGACCTGCTCTCGATTTCCCACGAGGAAGGCACTTCCGTCATAGATGATTATTTTGACATTATTGGGATGGATGAAGAACTGGAAGTCGAGATTAACTACCCCCTGCTGTATTATTTCGCTTACCAGAGGTTCAATGAACAGTATTACCACTATCCTAAAAAACTTGCGGATGCCCTCGCGGAGTCTTTCGGCATGGATATCACGGTGATATACGACGACAGGGAATTTAAGGGAATAGAGAAAGCGGTCCATGTCCCCAAAATCAGCTGGGACGACCTTGTAGACGATGGCATTTTTGAAAGCCTGCTGGATGCACCTTCATTTGTAAATTCCATCAGGATAAAGAGCTTTTCTTCCCTTTTGCCTTATTTTGACGAAGACACATCGGACACACTGGCGGATGATTCGGTCAGGCTCTGTATCTTAGAAAATAACATTAAAAAGATGATGGGACTGAACCTTAATGCCCAGCAGTGTGTTACGCTGCTATCCCTGTTCACGAATGAACGGGACTTTGACAAGGCCTTCAAACGGCTCTTGCAGGCATACCATTATGAATGCTTTGATACATACGCAGGCTCCCCGTCTGACTATTCCGAGGACGATGCAGTCTACTCCGCAGTAAAAAAGGTAAAGGGGAAGCGCAAATCGCTGGCATTCAATAATGTGAACATCAAAGCGGTACAGGATGCTATCCCAGAGAAAAACGGCAAGAAAATGTCCAAAGCGAAAATCAAGCACAGGATTGAAAAGATATTCTTCATAGAAAAGAGGGCTGGCAGGAGCTCTGTCATTCTGGATGTAAAAAAAGTTGGACAGCTGTACAAGGAAATCATAGGCAGCTTCCACTGCCTTTCCCTCCCTGCCGCAGATGATGGGAAAGAAGAACTTCCCTCCGCTTCATAGGGCAGTAAAAAAAGCAGTCCGCTCTGGGCTGCTTTATTTCTCCCTTGACAGGATGAACGTGGTCCTTGCCTGTGCAAGCGCGTCTGCAACATGGTCGTTCTTCCCAATCATGTCACGCCATTCAGGATGTCCCGACAATTCCTCCCTGTACACGTACAGGAGCCTCTTCTGTATCGCGTCCTTGCCACATGCCCCCGAGCCCCCGATTAGCAGCTTGATTCGCACAGGCGATTGTACCGTAACATGGAGATTGTACTGCGCCGCAAGCAGAAGCACAACACCGATTATCAGGTTCAGCCTGAAAATCGCCTCATTCTTCATCTTCGCTTCCTTAGTGTTTATGTTCTGGAAGTGCACTTCCTCGTATGTGATGCAGGTGATGTCATGTTCCTCTATGATGTATTTCAGCCGTTCATAGATTGTCCTGATTCTATCCTGCATCTTCCATTTTGATGAAGTGCTGATATAGTCCAGACCCACAAGGCTGCCGTCAGACGCTTCTATTATCCCGATGCCGACGTTCTGGATTCCTATGTCGATTCCGAGAATCTGTCCTTTGTCTTCCAAAGCTGGTCCCTCCTTTCCTTATCCTGCTATATGATAGGAAAAAGGGGGAGATTATATTCCGCTTTCATGCAGTATGTCCCTGTTGTCTTAAATAACGGTCAAAGCTCGGCACGGTCTCCACGTTCAGGTCCTTGAGCCCGAACCCCATACCCCCGTAGTGGTAGAAAAAGAAGGCCTGATGCCATATGCTCACTCCGCCAGCCGTATAAAAACACCATTCGTAGTCAACTGTGGATGGGGAAGTCGGCTCTTCTTTCCTTAACAGCCCTTCCTCGCCAAATACCCAGACTTCGGAAGCCTTTGTTTTAATGAAATGTATCAGTACATGGATTTCCATTCCCATAATCTTCCTTTCCGTGTTATAATTCCTGCAAAGGGGGTAACATAGGATGGTTTATAACAATCAGGCAGTCCTGCATATCTATCGTACCATAGTCGGCTTCAACCAACAACTGGAAGATGATATCTTCGGTCTGGATTTCGGGAAATTCTTCTCGGATATCCGTGAATTTGCCAGCTCGGACATTGTAAAGAGCCCCGAATTTGCCCCTACCGCATGGGCCTACAATATCGTATACCCAAATGTAACCGTAAAGGGCAGGTGCATGAACGCAGCTTTCCGCAAGATGGAAGAAGACTGGTTCTTCAAGGATGCAGAAGCCTCTTGGATATGGGACAAGATTAAGGAAAGGGAAAAGGAAGCGGAAGCCATCCTCCCCGACTTGGTCCCGATGCTTGCGCAGACGCTGGAAGAATGGCAGAAAGAGACGGGGGAAGAAAATGAGTACGCAGATGTGGAAGCCCCAGAAGAAAAAACAGACCGTGAATACAGGGATATACTTATCAGGCAGATTGAAGAGTATACAGACCTGTACCTGCGTTATATCGAGGCTGACGGTGCGGAACTTCACGAATATTTCCAGACAGAGACCTATAGGAAGAAAATTGAGATTGACGGAAAGGAGACCGTCTTAAAAAAGTATAACGAAGAAATGCTGGCAGAAGCATTCCTCCAGAAATACCTTGTCCCACTGGAAAAGGCACGGGAAAACTTTGACTGTGACACAAACGTGGAATTGACAGGGACATGGGATTTGAACCGAAATCTCTGGCGTTCACCAACACCAGAGGAAAAATACAAGGTAATCAAAGAAGCCATTCAGGACATCTACGAAAAGATATATAGTGATGCTGAACATAAATTCAGTTTCAGGGATTTCATCAAAATAGAAGAATCCGTGGCAGATAAAGGATTCAAGCCCCAGCTTCTCACCAGCTTCTTTCGGGTAGCGGACAGGAGTGCTTACGCAAAGGAACATTCCCGATTTGTCCATGGGAAAATTGCAAAGCGTGATAAACTGTTCTATTTCTATATCGGCTTGTTCCTTGCCCTGCCAACATCAAGGGAATTTGAGCGGTTCATGAACAAAAACGGACAATCGCTTCTCTGCCCGACAGAATCCTTAGTCCAAACACCTTATTGCAATATATACACAAAGGATGTCCTGCAATGGATTGACTGCGGTGTGAGCTATAAGATTATACTTGCCGTTATGAGCATGAAGAGAAACTATGAATTGGACTTTACTCGAAAAGAGCGGTCAGACGCAGGAATCGACAGGCTGTAATGGCCTTGACAGTAGCTTATGGCAGGGTATAATAGGGGCATAGGGTGACGGTACTATCTCCCGAGGCACATTCCCTTATCACTTTCCGAGGCAATGCCTTCTATCACTTGAACAGGTTCCGAAAATGTCCCGAGCTTGTTCCGATTGTCTTCCGAACGAATTCCGAACGAATTCTGAACAAAGCAGGAGCAAGGCAGGGACAGACACAGGGAACGGATAAAGGGACGAGGGAAAAAAGCTGGGAAGAGAGCTGGGAAAAACTTCGGAATAACTACGGAGAAAGGAAAGAACCCTATATTCTGGGGTTCTTTTTGTATGCTTCGCATGGGTGCAAGGCATAAATGCGGGTGCTACGCACGAAAAAAGTGTGTGAGACACACGGGTGCTACGCACGAAGAAATGCTGCGCATAAATGCAAGCACGAAAGAGGCACGAGAAAGGACCGAAAAAAAACCGAAAGAAACACGAGAAATACCCGAAAAAAAACACGTCTAAAAAATGGCATCAAAAGGGGCAAACCTACCTTTTCATAAATGTACGTCAGTGCATTTTGATAAAGAGGTTTGCCCCGAAAAATGATTTATCTATTTGCCTCGGGACATCTCATCTTCGCGAGCTCCTGCCGCACCAGCGCCTTCTTCAGCGCCACCTCAGCCCGGGAGGTATCGATCCGCGGATCGTGAGCCTGCAGCCGACGCTCGGCACGCTGTTCCGCTTCCTTCGCGCGGTTCTCGTCGATCTCCTCCGGCCACTCGGCGATCTCCGCCATCACAGAGATCTTATCCGGCAGGATCTCGATAAATCCGGCATGCACGGCCGCTTCCTTATTTTCCCCTTCGAGGTGGATCGTCATGATGCCCGGCGCAAGGATCATCGTCATCGGAATATGCCTCTTGTAGATGCCCACCTGCCCTTCGCTCGTGTTGAGCTCCAGCATGGACGCCTGTCCCTTCCAGAAGATGCGATCCGGCGTGATGATCTCCAGATCAAAATACTTGTCGTCTGCCATAGTGCGTCTCCATTTCTTTCACCTAATCCGGACAAAACTTTTTAAATCCTATCCGTCTCACATTTCAAACGGCCCGTCTCTTACTTCATCCGCGCTACTACCTCGTCGATCGTTCCTGCGTTCAGGAAATAGCTCTCCGGAATGTCGTCATGCTTGCCGTCGAGGATCTCGCGGAAGCCACGGATCGTCTCGGAAAGCGGCACATATTTGCCGTCCGTCCCGGTGAACTGCGTCGCCACAAAGAACGGCTGCGACAAGAAGCGCTGTACCTTTCTCGCGCGGCTCACAACCAGCTTGTCTTCCTCGGACAGCTCGTCCATGCCGAGGATCGCGATGATATCCTGCAGCTCCTTATATTTCTGAAGGATCTCCTGCACGCCGCGCGCCACACTGTAATGCTCCTCGCCGACGATGCGCGGGTCGAGGATGCGGGACGTGGAATCAAGCGGGTCGACCGCCGGATAGATGCCAAGCTCCACGATGGAACGGGACAATACGGTCGTCGCATCCAGATGCGCAAATGTCGTCGCCGGAGCCGGGTCCGTCAGGTCGTCGGCCGGCACGTAGACTGCCTGCACCGAAGTGATGGAACCGTTCTTCGTCGAGGTGATGCGCTCCTGCAGCGCGCCCATTTCTGTCTGCAGCGTCGGCTGATAACCCACGGCCGACGGCATACGGCCGAGCAGCGCAGACACCTCGGAACCTGCCTGTGTGAAACGGAAGATATTATCGATGAACAGAAGCACGTCCTTTCCGCCTTCGTCGCGGAAATTTTCCGCCATCGTAAGCCCGGTCAGGCCGACGCGCATTCTCGCTCCGGGCGGCTCGTTCATCTGTCCGAACACCATGGTCGTCTTGTTGATAACGCCGGACTCCTGCATCTCGTGATACAGGTCGTTGCCCTCACGCGTGCGCTCGCCGACGCCTGTAAATACGGAATATCCGCCGTGCTCGGTCGCGATGTTGCGGATCAGCTCCTGAATCAGAACCGTCTTGCCCACACCCGCGCCACCGAACAGGCCGATCTTTCCGCCCTTCTGATACGGGCAGAGCAGATCTACGACCTTAATGCCGGTCTCAAGCACCTCAGCAGAGGTTGATTGCTCCTCAAAGGTCGGCGCACTCCGATGGATCGGCATGTACTTCACACCCTCCGGCGCCGGCTTGTTGTCGATCGGATCACCGGTGACGTTGAAGATACGGCCAAGCGTCTGCTCACCCACTGGAACCGAGATCGGGGATCCCATCGCCTCCGCGTCCATGCCGCGAACCAGCCCGTCCGTCGAGCCCATCGCGATACAGCGCACCGTCTCGTCCCCCAGATGCTGTGCGACCTCTACCACAAGCGTCTCTCCCGTTGTCCGCGTGATGTGAATCGCCTCATAGATGGCCGGCAATTCCCCATCCGGAAATTTGATATCCAATACTGCACCGATGATCTGAGTGATCTTTCCTTTCTTTGCCATGTTCACTCTCCTTATCTCATTTTACAACGGCACTCGCCGCATACACGCGAGAACTTTGTTCTCTCATGAGATGGCATTCGCCCCCGCGATGATCTCTGTCAGCTCCTGTGTGATCGAGCCCTGACGCGCGCGGTTGTACTGCAGCGTCAGCTTGTCGATCATCTCTTCTGCATTGCTCGTCGCGGAGTCCATTGCCTGCATACGGGCGCCGTTCTCACTGGCGACCGCCTCGACCAGCGCTCCGTAGATGATACTGGTCATATATTTCGGAATGATGACGTCCAGAGCCTCTTCCTCCTCCGGCTCATAGTTCATCAATGTATGATCCGCCGCCTTTTCCCTTGCCGCCGCGAGATCCTCCTCGCGGATCTCTACCGGAAGCAGCTTCAGCAGCTGCGGCTCGTGGACCACCGTATTCTTGAAATACGTGTACGCGAGATAGATCTCCCCGATCTCACCCGCCGCGAAAAGTCTCAGGACCTCGTCGCAGATTTCCTTCGCGTCGGTAAACATCGGATTCTCGATCACCTCGGGATATTCCTTTTCAATACGGTAATTTCTCTTCTGGAAATATTCCTTTCCCTTGTTGCCGACCGCGAACAGCACGACCTCCTCCGGCTTTAATTCCGAGCCTGTGACCAGCTTGATCACGTTGGAATTGTAGCCGCCTGCCAGTCCACGGTTCGAGGTGATCAGGATCACTGCCTTCTTTGCGGACTTATTCGCTTTCAGGTACGGATGGTTGATCGTCCCCGACTTGGCCAGCATGGAAGTCACCGTACTGTACATCTTGTCGAAATACGGTTTCGACCGCTCGGCGCGCGCTTTTGTCTTCTGCAGCTTGACCGTGGACACCAGCTTCATCGCCTTCGTGATCTGCTGGGTGCTCGCGATGCTGTTGCGCCGCCGCTTGATATCTCTCATCGAGGCCATACTTCGTCCTCCTATCTGTTCATTCTTCACAGATATGATTCGCAAATCCATGCAAAATCGACTTCGTCGATGGATTTGCTCACCCTTGCATCATGTTCTTACGGCCTCAGCAGCAAGTGCTTTGGCCTGTTTTATGCCTTTAAAAAGCCGGCCTTGAATTCCCCGATCGCTTTCTTCAGCGCAGCGTCCGTCTCCTCGGAGATCTCCTTCTCGCTCGCGATCTTCTCCGGGATCTCTGGATACTTCGTGTTCAAGAACTCAAAGAACTCCTTCTCGAAGCGCAGGATATCCTCCACCGCAATGTCCAGCAGGTAACGGTTCGTTGCCGCGTAGATAATGATGACCTGGTACTGCACCGGCATCGGCTCGTACTGCGGCTGCTTAAGCACCTCGCGGATCCTCTCGCCCTGCGCCAGACGCTGCTTCGTATCGTCGTCCAGCTCGGAGCCGAACTGCGAGAACGCTGCCAGCTCACGGTACTGCGCCAGCTCGACACGGATCGGCGCCGCGATCTTCTTCATGGCCTTGATCTGCGCCGCGCCGCCGACACGGGACACGGAGATACCTGCGTTGATGGCCGGACGGAAGCCGGAATTGAACATCTCGGACTCCAGATAGATCTGTCCGTCCGTGATGGAAATGACGTTCGTCGGAATGTACGCGGATACGTCGCCCGCCTGTGTCTCGATGATCGGAAGCGCCGTCAGGGAACCTCCGCCCAGCTCGTCGGAGAGCTTCGCCGCGCGCTCCAGCAGTCTGGAATGCAGGTAGAAGACGTCGCCCGGATATGCCTCACGTCCCGGCGGACGCTTCAGGAGCAGGGACAGGGTACGGTAGGCCGCCGCATGCTTCGACAGATCGTCGTAGATAATCAGCACATCCTGACCGTTTTCCATCCATTCCTCGCCCATCGCGCAGCCCGAATACGGGGCGATGTACTGCAGCGGAGCCAGCTCGCTCGCCGTCGCTGCCACGACCGTCGTGTAATCCATCGCGCCGTACTCCTCCAGCGTATTCACAATGGAGGCGACCGTGGATGCCTTCTGGCCGATGGCCACATAGATGCACTTTACATTCTGACCCTTCTGGTTGATGATCGTGTCGATCGCGATCGCCGTCTTTCCGGTCTGGCGGTCGCCGATGATGAGCTCACGCTGTCCGCGGCCGATCGGCACCATCGAGTCGATGGCCTTGATGCCGGTCTGAAGCGGCGTGTCCACGGATTTACGCGCGATCACGCCGTGCGCCACACGCTCGATCTTGCGGTATTTCTCAGAATGGATCGGCCCCTTGCCGTCGATCGGCTGTCCGAGCGCGTTCACGACACGCCCGAGCATCCCGTCCCCAACCGGAACCTCCACAACTCTACCCGTCGTCTTTACGATATCGCCTTCGCTGATGTCGTTGCTTCCGCCAAGGAGCACCGCGCCGACGTTGTCCTCCTCCAGATTCAGGACCATGCCGTACACTTCCCCCGGAAATTCCAGGAGCTCACCCTGCATGGCCGTCTCAAGGCCATAGATGCGGGCAATTCCGTCTGCGACCTGAATAACGGTACCGGTGTCGGACACCGCGATCTCGGAGGAGTATCTCTGAATCTGCTCTTTGATCACAGAACTGATTTCCTCTGGTCTTAAATTCATGAGGTCTGCACACCTTCTTTCTCGCTTTCTGGGGAGATTGAAAGCTTCATCAGGCCGGAGGTCAGCTTATCCAGCTTGCTGCGGATCGTGCTGTCCACCACGCGGTCGCCGATGCGGATCGTCATCCCGCCGATCAGACCTTCGTCAACCCTGTAGTCAATCTCCATTGTCTCATAGGAGGTCGTGTCCAGAAGCTTTTGCTCAACCTTCTGCCTCTGCTCCTCCCGAAGCGGAACCGCCGAGATGACTTCGGCGACCCCAATCTTTTTGTATTCCTTCACCCTTGCAATAAAATATGCAAAAATATCCTGTAACTCGCTGTATCTTCCCTTTGTCACCACAATCGTCATGAAACCTGTGAGGGCGTCGGATATTCTTCCCTTGAACACATCCTCGACGGCCCGGACCTTCTTCTCCTTTGGGATCTCCGGGTGCATCAGGATCTTTTCAAAGTCTTCATTCTCCTTCAGCACAGTCCTGACAGCCTCAATCTCCTCCGTCAGACTGTCGATCCGGTTCTCTTCCACGGCAAGCTCAAACAACGCATCCCCATAGGTTCCCGCCACTAGCTTAGCCATGTCTGTTCACCTATCTCCTTCAATGTATCATCCACCAACGAATCCTGGATATCCGTATCGATCTTCTCGCTGACCACCTTGCCGGCGATCATCGATGCAACCGTAATAATCTCCTTCTTGATATCGTCCTGCGCCTTCCTCATCTCCAGCTCAGCCTGCTTGTCGGCTCTCTCGATGATTGCGGCTGCTTCCGCCCTTGCCTCCTCGAGGATCTTCGCTTCGTTCTCAAGCGCCTTCTTGCGCGCGGCACTCAAGATCTCGTTCTCCTCCATGTGGATGTTGCGAAGCTTGTCCTCATACTCGAGGCGGAGCGCCTCGGCGTCGGCTTTCGCCTTCTCCGCGGAATCGATATTATCCTTCACCCGCTGCGCCCGTTTCTTCAGAAAATCGCGGGCCGGGTTGAACAGCAGGTACGACAGGAATGTGAACATCACAAACACTGACAGCGCCAGCAGGACCGCGTCATGAAGAAGCTGCGGGTCAAGATTAAACAGTCGTTCCAAGATTTCGCCTCCTCTCCCTATATATTTACTTTATGCCGGGGGCATTCGCCCTCGGCTCATGAGCCGTGCCGACCCTCGAAAAGCTTCGCTTTTCTCGGTCGTGGACATTCGCCCTATCATCCGCCGCCAAAGTGCAGATGTTTGTGAGCAAGCTCCCACATCTGCATTTGTCGCCGTCTGGCACGGCTCATTGCTTTCACGAAAGCTTTCCGATCAGCGGATTCGCAAACAAGAGAATAAACGCGATCGCAAGGCCATAAAGACCGGTCGTCTCAGCGACGGCCTGTCCGAGAAGCATCGTGGACGTGATGTCGCCCTTTGCTCCCGGATTGCGTCCCACTGCCGACGCGCCGTGACCCGCCGCGATACCCTGGCCTACGCCCGGGCCGATACCTGCGATCAGAGCAAGCCCTGCGCCGATTGCTGAACAAGCTAATACCAATCCTTCGTTTGTGATACCTTCCATGATAATACCTCCTGTAAATTTATGTTTTCTGTGTTTTCCTAACCTTCATTCTTGCTGTCGCCAAAGCGCTTTGGACGCAACGGCAAGCTTTTTCCCGAAAATATTTCGGCTATTCTTGCGATTGTCTACCCCTCCGTCCCCGGAAGCTTGTCTGTCACGAACACCATCGTCAGCATACAGAACACATACGTCTGTATCGCGCCTGAGAAGACATCAAAATAGATGTGCAGGAAGCCCGTCCAGCCGATGGCAATCCTGGACAGAAGCGAATAGATCAGCGACATCATGACCGTACCGGACAGGACGTTTCCGAACAGACGCAGCGACAGGGAAAACGGCACCGCGATCTCGCCGATCAGATTGATCGGAAACAGGAACGGCAGCGGCTGGAACAATCCGGTAAACGCGCCAAACTTGTTGTATTTGATGTTGTTGTACTGGATGATCCCGAACGTGATCAGTCCAAGCGGGAGTGTCACGCCGTAATCCGCCGTGGGCGGCCGCAGTCCGAACAGTCCTGAGATGTTGCTGATAAAAATGAAAATGAAGATGGACCCGATGTAATTCCGGAACTTCTTCGCATGAACGCCCATGCTGTTTTCCACCATGTTGTCGAGCATCTCAACGACGATCTCCACAACATTCTGGAAACCGGAAGGATACTTCTGCGCATGGCTGATCGTGATCCTTGCCGCAATCGCAAACGCGAGGATCAGCAACATGACGATCAATATGGCGACATGTGTCGTCGTGATCCAGAACGTCTGTCCGAAGAGCTTGTAGCTGAAGACACCGTGGATCATAAAGTCCACATCCGATCCAGAAGCTGCCAGCAAATTCGCAGTCTCCACGTTTCCTCCTCCTTTCCCAAATGCTCTATGTTATAACTATTTTCCCAAAAGCTTATGCATCAATGGCTGCAGGAACGCCCCAAATTTCAAGCAGAGCACTCCGACAAAATACGCCATCACATACCCCAGCTTTAGATAATGTACTGCGGCCGCGGCCAGAAGGATAATCAATGTACGCAAAAGATATGCCCTTCGCATATATCCCTCCGCATCCTTCGGCTGCATGTCGAGTGCACGGTCAATCGACCGATACATATGTGCCGCCAATGCGACCGCCACGACAATTCCAATCCACAATCCCGTGGCAAACAAAAACCGCAATCCGGAAAACTGAGAATAAACACCAGTGACAATCAAGTCTATGATCTCTATCACAACGCCTGACACCACAATGCCGCAGATTAGCTCCAGAAGCGTGTCATTGATTTTTCTTTTCATTCTTCTGCTTCTCCTTCGATGCCGGCGGCTGTATCTGTTTCAAGAGAATCCACGTGTTCCGCGCCCCGGCCAATATCCCGAGGATTAGAAGAACTGCCGTGACAGACCAGCCATACCGCTCGTCCAGCCAGCTCCCCACAAACGCACAGAGCACGACAGGAGCCAGCATACTGACGCCGAGCTGAGTCACCATCGCAAGAGATCGCACGATCTCATTTTTCTTTTTCATCTCTATCTCTCCCAGACCCACTTCTTTATATTAATGTATTTTGCCATATATGTCCAGAATTTATTGATTATTATTATTTTAACAATCTTTACAAAATCTGTCTAATTCAAAACTAAGAACAAATTTGACCAGATTTCAATTTATATAAAATCACAAGTTTGCAACTTTTATTAGGTGCGATATGTTTGCTGGGAACTTGTCTCTCTTTTCTCAGTACGAAATTCCCGCAAAATCTCCATCACAGTCAGCAAGGTAACTGGACCGAGCAGAACTCCAGCAGGCCCGTAGAGATATAATCCAGCATAGACAACCACAATCATGACAAACGGATAGATGCCAAGCTTCTGTCCGATCAGCTTCGGCTCGAGAAATTCACGTACAACATAAGTCAGCAAAAACAAACCCAGATAACTGACGGCCAGAGAAAATTCCTTTTGAAACAGCAAAAATACAGCCATCGGAATCAACACTGTCCCCGTGCCGATAAAGGGTAGAGCGTCCATCAACCCAATCACAATGCCAAGCACCAGAAAATAAGGATTTCCCATCACCCAAAGCCCGGCTGTGCACAATACAATGATCACGGAAATGATCATGAACTGTGCTTTCATGTACATACCGCCCTGCTTCCACATCCGATCCGTGATATTGTGGATATGTCGGTAGATTGTATACTCCTTCAATCTTTCAATCATCTCGTCATAATCCTTCATCAACAAGATTACCGCCACAAACAACATCAGCAGAAACAATCCGACGTCCATCAGCTTTTTCAGATACCGAACGGAATAATTTACGACGCCCGGCACAATATAGACGCGAATCTGCTCCGTCGCATGCTCCAGGCTAGAATAGACAAAGTCCCGAAGCTCGTCCACCCGTATTCCAAAGCTCTTTTCTGCCATATGGCAGCAACCGTCCACCCACCCACAGAAGCAGTTGTAATAGTAATCAAAATTCATCGCGATTTTCCGAATCTGTCCCATCAGCAGGCAATAAAAAAAATAGAATAGAAATGTCATACTCGCAAGCAATATGACCAACAGAACAGACACGATCACTTCCTTTTTCCATGGCAGTTTCTTTCGTATCGCCTCCGTCACCGGATTCAGTAAATGTACCAGAATATATGCAACCAAAAAAGGGATCACATACGGCAGCAAATATCGGTACACGAAATAGACCGCCAATGTAACCCCTGTCACTGTGAGTATCTTTTTTCCTTCCTCCATACCTCGCACCTTCCCATGTTCTATCTGTTGCTTGACAACAAATTTCATTTCGTGTTTAGTATGCAGAAATTATTTTTTTCTTATGCACCGCGCGCAATAACCTTTTCATCAGGCTTAAGGCTGGCGCCAGTAGTCCTAAACTCCATCCGTCTTCCTGACGCAGGATGCCGGAACGAAAGCGAAACTGCACAGAGTGCAAGTGGAATCTTTCCTTCCTCATACTCGGACAGACATGTTCTGTCAGTTTCTGTCAGAAATTCCTGCCAATGTTCGTTGTATTTCCGATCTCCGTACAGCGGCAATCCGGCGTGCGCCATCTGTACCCGAATCTGGTGATGGCGGCCGGTCTTTAATTCAATTTCAACAAGAAGGCAGCTTTTTTCCGACGCAAGCTCTTGCTCTCCGATCACCCGAAAAGAGAGCTCGGCGCGTTTCGCATCGCGGTAGCCCGGCTCCGCCACCGAGGAAGTGTTCGTTCTCCCACTCTTCACAAGATAATCAACAAGTACATACTCTCTGCCGGATTCAAAAGCATTCGCATTTCTGTCACACACACAACACACCGCCTGATAAAGCTTTCTCATGCTTCCGTCCGCGACCTGCCGGGACAATCCAGCCGCAGCCTGTTTTGTCTTTGCAAATACAAGAACACCTTCTACCGGCTGGTCAAGCCGATGAACGACATAGATCGACGGCACTTCCCTCCGGGCAGTCTCTTTTCCAGGTCTTTCCACAGAAACATCTCTACGCCTCATCTGCTCTTCGACAAAATGGTTCTTCAGAATGCTGACCATATCCTTCTGTCCGACCCTCGCGCTCTGCACCGCTATGCCCGCCGGCTTATGGCAGACCATCAGCTCCGCATCCTCGTATAAGATTCTCAACTCTTTGTTCTTATCATCCATCATCCCGTCGTCCTTTCATTTGCGGCCGCGAATAAGGAAGGGTATTTCACATCTTGAAACGATAACCAACTCCCCAAATTGTCTCGATGTACTGTGGCTTCGAGGACTGCTTTTCGATCTTTTCACGGATCTTTTTGATGTGTACTGTGACTGTCGCAATGTCTCCAATCGATTCCATATCCCAGATCTCCTTAAACAGCTCCTCCTTCGTGAACACGTGATTCGGATTCTGTGCAAGGAAGGTCAGAAGATCAAATTCCTTTGTCGTGAAATTCTTTTCTTCTCCATCGATCCAGACTCGACGGGCCGTCTTGTCGATCTTGATGCCGCGTACCTCCACGATATCATTCTCCTGGACATTGCTGTTTACCAGCCGCTCATATCTTGCGAGATGCGCTTTCACACGCGCGACAAGTTCACTGGGCGAAAACGGCTTCGTCATGTAATCGTCCGCCCCCAGGCCGAGACCGCGGATCTTGTCGATATCGTCTTTTTTTGCTGAGACCATAATGATCGGCAAATTCTTCTTCTCACGGATCTTTCTGCAGATCTCAAATCCGTCAAGCCCCGGGAGCATCAGATCCAGAATGATCAGATCAAACTCTTCCTCCAGCGCCCGCGCAAGTCCTCTGTCCCCGAAATTCTCAATCTGCACCTCAAAGCCGGACAGCTCCAAATAATCCCGCTCCAGGTCTGCAATTGCTGTTTCGTCTTCAATGATCAATATTTTACTCATACAGAAATTCCTCCTGATATTCTGAAAGTCCCCTCAATTTTTATGATTCCTGCAGGAATCTCTTCATTTAAACTGCGGAAACATATTTCCTGACTACAAAATGCATGACAGTCCCCTCGCCGACCTTGCTGGTCGCCCAGATCCTGCCTCCATGATCCTCGACAATCTTCTTCACGATGGACAGCCCGATACCGCTGCCTCCTTGCGCTGAATTGCGCGATTGATCTGTTCGATAGAAACGATCAAAAATCGAGACAAGCTCCTGGTTCGGGATACCTTTTCCGTTATCCTCCAGCTCAACCTGAACAAAATCCCCGACATCCATCACACGAAGCTGAACATATTTTTTGTCCTTGTCCATATATTTGACTGAATTTCCAATAATATTGTTGATGACCCGCTTGAGCTGCTCTGCATCCGCAATGATTAGCGTGCCAGGCTCCACCGTATTGATGTAGGAGAACACGATGCTCCTCTCTCGCATCTCCAGGCCGACCTCCTCGGCGCAGTCGTCGAAATATTCCGCGACGTCGATCCTATTGAAATTGTAAGGAATTTTGTTCGTGTCAATCTTGGAATAGAAGGTCAACTCATTGATCAGCCTGTCCATATCATTGGCCTTGATGTAAATGGTACGAATATAGCGGTCCATCTTCTCGGGCGTGTCCGCGACGCCGTCCATAATCCCTTCGACATATCCCTTGACCGCTGTGATCGGTGTCTTCAGATCGTGGGAGATATTGCTGATCAGCTCTTTGCTCTGGCGATCAAACGCCTTCTTCTCTTCGTCCAGATCCTTCAGCCGCTGCCGCATCTCATCGAAATCCCGACAGAGCTCACTGATCTCATCCTTGCCCTTTACATCCAGCTCAAAGTCGAAATCCTCCTCCTTGATGCGATGCGTCGCCTCGCTGAGCTTCTGCAGCGGCGTATGCACGCCGGTATAAATCCAGACGATCATGAGAAACGCTGCAAAAATCAAGATCACGACAATCGAAATCAGCAGATCGAGAACCAGCCGGCCGTTCTGCGCGATGATCTCACTCACGGAAGAGACGATAAAGACGCTCAACTCCGAACTCTCTTCTTTCGACATTGTACTTGATTTTGTTGAACCGTCCGCTTCCTCTGGAACAGCTTCCGTCCCGGTACGCGGCACCTCGACATCCAGCTGTTTCACAAACACCCGGATGTCCCTGCCAATATACGAACCCCCGTCCGGCGTACTGCTGAAACAACGAAATTTTGGCAATGCCTCAAGTAGCCGGTCAATGTCTTCCCCAGAACCATTGTAAAAAAGCTCTCCATCTTTCCGAACCAGAAGATAAGAATGCTTTTCTAAAAGCTTTTCATTGATCAGCTCCAAATAGGACTCCTGCAGAAATTGCCGCGGATCGCTGTCTGACTGCCTGGTAAGATCTTCAAAGATTCCCTGCGTCGTCTGCCCGATCAGCCGCATGGAATCGGAAATATTTTCCACAGAAACAGACACCCCGTAATTCTGCTCGATCGCATGTCTCTGGAATCTCGTAAAGCCCCAGAACACAACGCTGAACAGGAGAAAGGGAACCAGAATAATTACCAGAAACGCGATGACCAGCCTTGTTTTTAACTTCATAGATTCACCTGAATTTACTCTGTTTATTACATGTCATTTTAGTATAACATGTCTCATCAGTTTTTTCACCTAAACATTGTCTGATAATTCTAAACTTTTCATAAAGCAAAACCCGGAGATGTGCGACTCTCCGGGTTTTCTGTTTTTTCTTTTGCAAATTTTTATAAATATTTTTTCAATGTCTCCACCTTGTCCAGCTTCTCCCACGGCAAATCCAGATCATCTCTTCCGAAATGCCCATACGCCGCAGTCTGCTTGTAGATCGGACGGCGCAGATCCAGCATCTTTATGATCCCAGCCGGGCGCAGATCAAAGTTCTCGCGCACGATCTCCGTGATCTTCTCATCGGAAAGCTTCCCGGTGCCAAAGGTATCCACCATGATCGAGGTCGGCCTCGCAACGCCGATTGCATAAGAAAGCTGAATCTCACACTTGTCGGCAAGCCCTGCCGCCACAAGGTTCTTCGCCACATAACGCGCCGCGTATGCCGCGGAACGGTCTACCTTCGTGCAGTCCTTTCCGGAGAACGCGCCGCCGCCATGTCTGGCGTAGCCGCCGTACGTGTCCACAATGATCTTCCGGCCAGTCAGTCCGCTGTCGCCGTGCGGTCCGCCGATCACAAAGCGGCCCGTCGGATTGATGAAAAATTTTGTCTCGCTGTCCACCATATCTTGCGGAAGGACCACATCGAAAACATATTTCTTAATATCCGCATGGATTTGTTCCTGTGTCGCCTCCGGATCATGCTGCGTGGAAAGAACCACGGCGTCCAGCCTGGACGGTCTGCCGTTCTCATCATACTCCACTGTCACCTGCGTCTTTCCGTCCGGACGCAGATACGGAAGCGTGCCGTCTTTCCTGACCTTCGCAAGCTGCCTCGCCAGCTTATGTGCCAGAGAAATCGGATACGGCATAAATTCCGGCGTCTCGTCGGTCGCATAGCCAAACATCATGCCCTGATCGCCCGCGCCAATCGCCTCGATCTCATCGTCCGTCATCGTATTTTCCTTCGCCTCAAGTGCCTTGTCCACGCCCATCGCGATATCCGCCGACTGTTCGTCGATCGCCGTGATCACGCCGCAGGTATCCGCGTCAAAGCCGTATTTTCCGCGCGTGTAACCAATTTCACGCACGGTGTCGCGCACAATCTTCTGAATGTCGACATAAGCATTCGTCGTGATCTCTCCCATCACAAGCACCAATCCGGTCGTCGTCGCCGTCTCGCATGCCACGCGGCTCATCGGATCCTGCTCGAGCAGAGCGTCGAGAATCGCGTCAGAGATCTGATCGCACATTTTGTCCGGATGTCCTTCCGTCACGGACTCTGAAGTAAACAGTAACTTGTCCATCTGTACCTTCCTTTCCTTAGTTGGCTGCTTTTCCTCTTCCCAAGGAATTCGTAAATGTTTTTGTTGCTGTAGCTGATCTTTACACGGGTCTGCTCAAAAAAAATCCGCCAAAAAGGCGGACTCAATCAACATTATCAAATCCCCTTATTGTTCGAGTTTACTCGCTCAGGTTGGCACCTTCCGTCTCCGGGGTTGCCGTGGCTTCACAGATCCTATGTATCTCCACCACTCTGAATAAGAGAAAAGCAAATATTAACTTGTACGACATATAAACTACAACGCTGTATACTGTTTGTCAAGTATAAATATAAATTATCACAAAAATATTTTCTGAAGCTTCAAACAATCGCACTTTTAGCAGCTTAGCAGAACCGTTCCACGATATATCGGTTCGCCTCCAGCTCCTGGCTGTCGTCAAGCGGCGCAAGTTCCTCACTCCCGTATTTTCGCTCCAACGCGTTTCTGATCAGATAATCGCAGACCTGAGGATTCTTCGGCAGAAGCGGCCCGTGCAGATATGTCCCGACGATATTTTTATAGAGAACACCCTCCGCTCCGTCTGATCCGTTGTTTCCATAGCCGAATTTTACCTTTCCAAGCGGTCTGTTATCCCCGATATATGTCCTACCGCCGTGATTCTCAAAACCGACAATCGGAGATTCAAACAGCTCATTTTCAATCACGATATTCGAGATCAGACGTGGACTTCCTTGCTCCGTGTACAAGTCCACAAGCGAAAGCCCTTCGATCCTTCCGTTATTCGTATCATAGTAATGTCCGAGCAGCTGATAACCGCCGCAGACCGCGATCACGACGCCGTTATCTTCGACATAATCTCTGAAATCCTTCTGAATCATCCTCAGCTTTTCACATACCAGCATTTGTTCTCGGTCCGAACCTCCGCCCAGCAGTACGATATCCAGATTCGCAAAATTGATCGGATCCGTGAGCTGAAATTCCCGAACCTCCGCCTCAATCCCGCGCCATTCACAGCGCTTCTTCATGCATTGGATATTTCCCCTGTCACCGTACAAATTCAGCAAATCCGGGTAAAGATGGCCTATCGTAATCTTCATGTCTTCTCTCTTTGGCTTTATGCCTTTCTTTCCTTTTGATAGCAACGCGCCGTGTGAATTCAATTCTGCATTCCCACCAATATATTCCTCGTCGAGAACAGCGCCGTATAATTCACAAGCACATACAGATTTCCGCAGCCGTCTTTGATCCGTGCTTCAATCGCGCTCTTTACGTCGGCGATCAGCTCAGACGGAATATCCACGTATTTCATGCGCAGCCGCATATCCTGGCAGCGGATCCCGCTGACTGTGATCGATCGGATGCTCTCCTGCGCAAAGCGGTCGAAATCGACGTCCCACAACCAAGAAATATCCGTTCCATCCTGCGCGTTGTCGTTGATGACGATGATGACGTCCTTCGGCTTTTCGTCCTCCATGACTGCGGAGATATTCTGATTAAAGCCGGCCGGATTCTTCGCGAGATTTAAAACGACCTGTGTCCCATCGATCACAAACTGCTCCATTCGCCCGTTCTGCGGATTGAATTTTCTCAGAACGTCGTCAAAATTCTCAAGCGACAGACCTGCCGTTCTGGCCGCGCTGTAAGCCGCGAGGATGTTATAAATATTGTAAAAGCCGCGGTAATCTGCCTCGATCCTCCGCCCTTCCACCTCGAATTTCAGACCGTTTGACATGTCGATGTGCGAAGCGTCAAAATCAATCTCCGGGCGTGTAAATTCACAGTTCGGACAATGGTATTTTCCGAGCTGGCTGTAATGATAAAACTCATATTCCAGCCGCGCGCCGCAGTTTTTGCAAAAGCGACCCTCGCGGATCTCGTGTCCATTTTGTTCGGAACCTTGTTCCTTAAATACCTGCTCCGAGATTCCGTACGTCCGATACGGATTCCCGCTCTTCATAGCCAGATACACCGAGAGTGCGTCGTCTCCATTTACGATCACCGTCATCTCCGACGCCATCTTCATCGCACGATCCAAAATGTCCATCGTGATATCGATCTCACCATAGCGGTCGAGCTGGTCCCGGAACAGATTTGTCAGCACCATATAATCCGGCTTGAAATGCGGAAAAATGCGTAACGTGGAGGCTTCGTCGATCTCGATGCAAGCGTAATCCGCGTCCAGCTTTCCGTTGTTTCCTGCCGCCAGCACAAAGGCCGCCGCGACTCCGGCGAGCATATTTGAACCTGTGTGATTGCACACCAGCTTCTTTCCCTCCGACTCGATCGCGGAACAGAGGAGATTGTTTGTAGTTGTCTTTCCGTTTGTCCCACAGACCACAAAGATTTTTTCCCGCACCATGGACGACAGATCCGCGAGAATCCGCGGATCTATCTTAAGCGCAATCCTTCCGGCAAGCGTGACGCCCTGCCTGCCGGAAAGTCTGCATACGGTACTGACGATCTTTGCCGTCCATACGGCGATCATTCTTCGCACCCTCATATTTTTTCTTTTTCCCTCTTCCGTTCCTCTGCCGGATTTTTCTGCAAACCCTTATCTTACTCTTCTGAATCTTCCTCTGTTTCCTCAGCTGTTTCCGCCGAAGCATCTTCGGCTGCGTCCGTCAATTTCTCTTCAGGATCTTCTTCCCAGCTCTTCGTCTCACTGTCTTCCATCTTTACAGAGGATTCACGCACCTTCGCGACACTTGCCACCTTCGCGTCCCCGCTCAGATTCATCAGCTTCACGCCGCTCGTCACACGACCGAGCACGGAAATATCCTCACACGGCATCTGGATGATGATGCCCTCTGTGTTGATCAGCATGACCTCGTTATCGCTATTGACCGCCTTGACCCCAACGACATTGCCGGTCTTCTCCACGATCTTGTAGCACTTGACACCCTTGCCGCCGCGATACTGCGCGGTAAATTCATTGATGGAAGTCAGCTTGCCCATGCCGTTCTCCGACACGATCAGTAGATACTCGCCCTGCACGTCGAGCTGCATTCCGACAATCTCATCGCCGTCGGACAGGTTCATACCAATGACGCCCATCGAGGAACGTCCGGTCTTTCTCACATCCGTCTCGTGGAAACGAATGCACTGTCCGTACTTTGTCACCAGGAAAATGTCCTTATTATTATCTGTATATTTGACTTCGATTAATTCGTCATCCTCGCGGAGAGTAATGGCAGTCAGCCCAGTTTTTCTCACATGCGCGAAATCCGTAATCGGCGTCTTTTTCACAAGACCGTTTCTCGTCGCCATAAAGAGGAAATGGCTCTCATCATAATTTCGGATCGGAATCAGCGCAGTGATCTTCTCCTCCGGTGCGAGCTGCAGCAGATTGACAATCGCCGTGCCGCGCGCAGTCCTTCCAGCCTCCGGAATCTCATAAACCTTGATCCGGTAGACGCGTCCCTTGTTCGTGAAGAACATCAGATAATCGTGCGTTGTCGTCATCAGGAGCTCATCTATGTAATCATTCTCAATCGTTTGCATGCCCTTGATGCCCTTGCCGCCACGGTTCTGGCTCTTGAAATTGTCAGGCGTCATGCGCTTGATATAGCCAAGCTTCGTCATCGTGATTACAGCGTTCTCGTCCGGGATCAGATCTTCGGTCGAAATGTCAAACGCGTCAAATCCAATCTTTGTTCTCCGGTCGTCTCCGTATTTCTCCGAGATCACAAGAAGTTCTTTTTTGATAACGCCGAGCAGAAGATTCTCATCTGCAAGGATCGCCTTGTACTCCTTGATCTTCTCCATCAGCTCCTGATATTCATTCTCAATCTTCTCCCGCTCCAGACCGGTCAGCGCGCGCAGACGCATATCCACAATCGCCTGTGCCTGTGCGTCGGAGAGACCGAAGCGCTCCATCAACCCATCCTTCGCGATCTGCGCTGTCTGGGAACCGCGGACGATCTTGATCACCTCGTCAATATTGTCGAGCGCGATAAGCAATCCCTGTAAAATATGAGCTCGTTCTTCTGCTTTGTTCAGCTCGTACTTCGTTCTTCTGGTGACGACGTCCTCCTGATGCTTCAGGTAGTAAGTCAGCATCTGCAGAAGATTGAGCACCTTCGGCTGGTTCTTTACAAGCGCAAGCATATTCACGCCAAACGTATCCTGCAGCTGTGTGTGCTTGAAAAGCTGATTCAGGATTACATTTGCGTTGACGTCTCTCCTCAGCTCGATATTGATTCTCATGCCTTCGCGACTCGACTCGTCGGTGATCGCTGTGATCCCATCGATCCGTTTGTCGCGGACAAGCTCCGCCATCTTCTCGATCAAGCGGGCCTTGTTGACCATGAATGGAAGCTCTGTCACGATGATGCGGCTCTTGCCGTTTGGCATCGTCTCAATATTTGTAATCGCGCGGACGCGAATTTTGCCCTTTCCGGTACGGTACGCCTCATCGATTCCCCTTGTCCCGAGGATCTGCGCGCCGGTCGGAAAATCCGGTCCCTTGATGATATCCATGACTTCCTCGATCGTCGTGTCGCGCTGTTCTTCGACGCGGTTGTCGATGATCTTCACGACCGCAGAGATCACCTCACGGAGATTGTGCGGAGGAATGTTCGTCGCCATACCGACTGCGATGCCGGAGGTTCCGTTGACGAGCAGGTTTGGAAATCTGGAAGGAAGCACGACAGGCTCCCGCTCTGTCTCGTCGAAGTTTGGCTGAAAGTCCACCGTATCTTTATTGATATCGGCCAGCATTTCCATCGAAATCTTGCTCAGGCGCGCCTCTGTGTAACGCATGGCTGCCGCGCCGTCGCCGTCAACCGAACCGAAATTTCCGTGACCGTCCACAAGCGGATATCTCGTCGACCACTCCTGCGCCAGATTGACCAGCGCTCCATAGATCGAGCTGTCCCCATGCGGATGATATTTACCCATCGTATCACCGACGATACGCGCGCATTTTCTGTGCGGCTTGTCCGGCCCGTTGTTCAGCTCTATCATCGAATAGAGAACTCTTCTCTGAACAGGCTTCAGTCCGTCCCTGACATCCGGAAGCGCGCGGGCGGCGATTACGCTCATCGCGTAATCGATGTAGTTTTCTTCCATCGTTTTTTTCAGGTCAACCTCTTTGATCTGGTCAAAAATGTTGTCTTCCAAAATTCTGCCCTCCTGCTGTTGTGTGTCAGCTGTCTCAAATTTTTGTTTCAACCGAATCTACAGAATCTAAGTCTTCTGATATGTCGATCAGATATCCAGGTTTTTGACTTTCTTCGCGTTTTCTTCTATGAATTCCCGCCGCGGCTCAACCTGGTCGCCCATCAAAGTCGTAAAAGTCAGATCAATTTCCGAGGACTGGGCATCGTCCATCGTCACCTTGCGCAGAATACGCTTTTCTGGATCCATGGTCGTCTCCCAGAGCTGCTCTGCGTCCATCTCGCCGAGTCCCTTGTAGCGCTGGATCTTATTGTTCTGATCGCGGCCGACCTCCTCCAGAATATCATTGAGCTGGGCGTCGTTATAAGCGTACCAGACCTTTTTATTCTTCTCCAACTTATAAAGCGGCGGCTGTGCCAGATACACATACCCCTGCTTAATTAGCTCAGGCATGAAGCGATACAAAAATGTGAGAAGAAGGGTCGCGATATGCGCGCCGTCTACGTCAGCATCCGTCATGATAATGATCTTATGATAGCGAAGCTTGGTGATATCAAAATCCTCATGAATACCGGTACCGAACGCCGTGATCATCGCTTTAATCTCAGCGTTGCCATAGATGCGGTCCAGTCTTGCCTTCTCTACATTTAGGATCTTTCCTCTCAGTGGGAGGATCGCCTGCGTCGCGCGACTTCTCGCCGTCTTCGCGGAACCGCCTGCGGAATCTCCCTCCACGATATAAATCTCGCAGTTCGCCGGATCTTTGTCTGAGCAGTCCGCCAGCTTGCCCGGCAGGGACATGCCATCAAGCGCAGACTTTCTCCTTGTAAGGTCGCGCGCTTTTCTCGCAGCTTCGCGCGCGCGCTGCGACAAAACAGATTTGTCAATGATAATTTTGGCTACCTGCGGATGCTGTTCAAGATAGATCGTGAGCTGGTCAGTTACAATACTTTCCACAGCGCCTCTCGCCTCACTATTGCCAAGCTTCTGCTTCGTCTGTCCCTCAAACTGGGGCTCCGAAATCTTGATGCTGATGATCGCGGTAAGACCCTCACGAATATCGTCGCCCGAAAGATTCTGGTCGTTGTCTTTGATTAGCTTATTTGCTCTCGCGTAATCATTGAACGTCTTTGTCAGAGCGTTACGGAAACCGGTCAGATGCGTACCGCCTTCTGGCGTCGTGATATTATTGACAAAGCTGTAGCAGCCGTCGTTGTAGGCGTCGTTGTGCTGCATCGCCACCTCTACATAGACGCCGTCCTTTTCGCCTTCACAGTAAATAATATCCTCGTAAAGCGCCGTCTTTCCTCTGTTCAGATAAGTGACAAACTCCTTGATGCCTCCCTCGTAATGGAACGTCTTCTCGATCAGCTCCTCCTCGCGCTCATCGATCAGGACAATCTTAACGCCCTTCGTCAAAAAAGCCATCTCGCGCAGTCTCTGCTTCAATGTATTGTAATCAAAGACTGTCTCTTCAAAAATCTCATCATCTGGAAGGAACGTAACCTTCGTTCCGGTTTTTTCAGGATCACAGTCTCCTACCACTTTCAGTTTGTCTATGACTTTTCCTCTCTCGTACCTCTGATGATAAATTTTTCCTTCATGAAAAATATCAACCTCAAGCCATACGGAAAGCGCATTCACAACAGAAGCGCCGACTCCGTGCAAACCGCCGGATACCTTGTAACCCCCACCGCCGAATTTACCGCCGGCATGCAGTACGGTAAAAACAACCTCAACAGCCGGAAGTCCGGCCTTGTGATTGATCCCGACCGGAATGCCGCGGCCGTTGTCCGTGACTGTGACGGAATTATCTTTATGAATTGTAACGGTAATATAATTACAGAAACCTGCCAGCGCTTCGTCAATTGAATTATCTACGATCTCGTAGACAAGATGATGAAGTCCTCTCGCTGAGGTACTTCCAATATACATACCGGGTCTTTTTCTCACTGCCTCCAGACCTTCCAGAATCTGGATTTGGTCCGCACCGTATTCTGCGCTCATTGAAATCCTCCCTGTTCTTATTTTCCGTGTAAAATAATAATTTACACTTTCTTTTTTTCCTTTACTTTTCCTTTAATAACTTCAAATAATTTATCTATTCTGAAATGATAACTGACAAAATCATCGATCCCGGTACAGGTAATCAAAGTCTGTATATCATGAATACTATCCAACAGATATTTTTGTCTGCTGCTGTCAAGCTCAGAAAGAACATCGTCGAGTAAAAGTACCGGAGTGTCCTTTACATTTTGTTTCACAATCTCAATCTCTGAAAGCTTTAAAGAAAGAGCCGCCGTTCGCTGTTGTCCCTGAGAACCGTATTTTCGAATGTCAATTTCATCAACCAGAAAACACAGATCGTCTCTGTGGGGACCGCAATTTGTCAATTTTGTGCGAATATCTTTTTCTCTGCTCTCCTTCAGTTTTTTCTCAAAATCTTCCTTTTCTGTATGATTTTCGTATTCAAGAACCAGACGTTCTTTTTTCCCTGATAAATTTCCATGAATTTCAGTTATAATATGATTGAGTTCTTCGACAAATCTTTTTCTCAGGTCAATCAATACAATACCATGATCGACAAGCTGTTCGTCGATCACATCCAGCATTGGCTCGGATTCCGGATAAAATCCGTAATCCTTCAGCAATTTATTCCTCTGAATAAGAAGTTTATTGTAATTTGACAAGTGGTAAAGATAGATTTTGTCCAGCTGACAAAGCTCCATATCCATAAAACGTCTTCTCTCAGAAGGCCCATTTTTTATGATATTGAGATCCTCCGGCGAAAAGAAAACAAAATTGCCAAGACCGATTAGCTCACTTGCTTTTCTGACTGGCATTTTGTTGATTGCAATTCCCTTTGCCCTGTTCTTTTTCAGGTGCATGTCGATCCGATAAGGAATTTCTCCCTTTTTTATTTTCATACAGATATGGGATTCCTCTTCTCCAAAATGGATAACCTCCCTGTCCTTGCTCCCCTTATGAGAACGGGTTGTTCCGCACAGATAAACAGCCTCTAAAATATTAGTCTTTCCCTGTGCGTTGTCTCCGTAGAAAAGGTTTGTACCCTTATCTAATTTTAGATCCAGATTGTCATAATTTCGAAAATGTTCTAATTTTATTGATTCGACAATCATCTGTCCACCATCATCACTGACATTCTATTATAAATAATATTTACTTTGATATTTTTATCATTACATCGCCGCACACAACTTCGTCCTGATCAAACAGCTTTCTGCCACGACGTAGCTCCGTCTCACCATTTACGGTCACTTCTCCATCTTGAATCATAAACTTTGCATCAACGCCGCTCTCCGCAATCCCAGACGCTTTCAATGCCTGGCCAAGCTTGATAAAATCGTCTCTTAATTTTACCTCAACTTTTTCCATTTTTTTCTCCATCTTTTATACAAGAAAATTAAGCCGCGTCAATAAAGTTTACCGGGAGAATCAGATAAATATAATTTTCTTTTTCATCACGAATGAAACAAGGAGCTTTTGGATTCATATAATAAATATCGATTGTCTCCTCGTCGATCACCCTGAGCGCATCAATGAGAAACTTTGGATTAAAACCAATCTTAATGTCATTTCCTTCTAACGTAATATCGATCATCTCATCCATTGTTCCAATTTGGGAAGTGATCTTAAGCTCCATCATATCATTCGATATATTCAAAATAATCGGCTTTTTATCTCCTTCTTTTACCATAAGCGTCGCTCGATCAATACAGTCAAAAAGCATCTTTTTGTTGATCGTCACCTTTGTGTTGTAATCATTTGAAAGCATCTGATCAACACGGAAATAATTTCCTTCTATTAATCTCGAGACGACTACAGTCTGATCAAATTCAAAGACGATATGATTCTCTGTAAAATAAATATCAACCATATCTTCCGTTCCGCCGGTCAGGATCTTTGAAATCTCTATCAGAGTCTTTCCTGGAACAATGATTTTCTTTTCTCCATATTTTTCCTTCAGCTCAATTTTGCGAATCGAAATTCTATGTCCGTCAAGAGAGATTACTCTCAGACGATTCTCATTAATCTCAAACAATTCTCCCGTCATCATTTTATTGCTCTCGTTTTGAGCAATGGAAAAGATTGTTTGCCGAATCAGCTCTTTCAATGTAAATTGCGAAATACTGACACAAGAATCTCTCTCAACATATGGAAGATAAGAGAAATCCTCTCCATCCATTCCCATAATGTTAAATTTTGCTTTTTCACAAGTGATCAGAGTATTGAAGCTGCTATCTGAGCTGATCGTAACGTCGCTCTCAGGAAGCTTCCGGATAATTTCTGAAAAAAGACGAGCTTCCAGAGCGATAATTCCATTTTCGAGGATTGTTCCCCCTACCTTCGTCTCGATACCAAGCTCCATGTCGTTGGCTGTAAATTTAATTTCGTCTGTGGAAGCGTCAATCAAAATACACTCCAGGATTGGCATCGTCGTCTTTGTCGAGACAGCCTTCATTACGATATTGATGCTTTTTAGCAGATCATTTTTTTCACAGGTAATTTTCATTGGTGGTTCTCCCTTCAGAATAAATATTAATATAAAAAATTATCCGTATTCGTATTATAAGCTGTGGATATGTGCAAATACCTGCCAAAGTCAATAAGTACAAGCTTTTTTAAAAAGGATAAGCATGTGAAATGAAAGGTAATCCAAGCAGGATAAATCATGGTTTATAAACAGTTCAAAAATGAAGCAATTTTTCTAAAAAATTTGTTCACATGCAATAAACAAGCTATGTAGCTGTTATCCCGTGGATAAGTGGAAAGCTTTGTTTATAAATCAAGCAGGATTTATTTTCTTTTTTAGTATTTCAATTGTGTTGCGTGCAGTTTCTGAATTCAAAATCTCAGAAGCTATTTTTCTGGATCCATGAAGTACAGTGGAATGATCACGATGACCCATCTCGTCTCCTATTCTTTTGAGGCCGACGGAGGTCATATTGCTGCATAGATACATAGCCACTTGTCTTGGGTAGACAAATTCACTGTTTCTTTTATTGCTTCGAATATCATCCTCCGTGATGTGAAAATGCTCTGCTACAGTAGAGATAATAAGAGAAGGAGTGATCTCTCTTTTCTCATCGGGAGAAATGATATCTTGGAGCGCCTCTTCCGCGAGTGAAGTATTTATTTCTTTGTTCTCCAGCTTGCTGAGGGCGATCAGTTTATTGAGAGCTCCTTCCAGTTCACGGATATTCGACTTGACGTTCATGGCAATGTATTTGATGATCTCATTATCTATATTGTAACCATCGATTTCTTCCTTTTTATGAAGAATTGCCATCCTGGTCTCATAATCCGGGGACGTAATATCAGCGATCAGGCCCCACTCGAATCTGGAGCGAAGTCTGGCTTCCAGCGTTTCGATATCCTTCGGAGGCTTGTCCGATGATATAATAATTTGCTTTTTGTTGCCGTGCAGATCATTGAACGTGTGGAAGAATTCTTCCTGTGTTGATTCCTTTCCTATTATAAACTGAATATCATCGATCAGAAGAACGTCAACGCTCCTGTATTTTTCACGAAATTTGGTCATTGCCGTATTGTTGCCGTTACGGATCGCTTCAATCAGCTCGTTGGTAAAGGTCTCGCTTGTCACGTAGAGTACCTTTTTGGAAGGATTCTCATTCAATATAAAGTGAGCGATTGAATGCATCAGGTGGGTCTTTCCGAGTCCGGCGCCGCCGTAAATAAAGAGCGGATTGTACATTTTTCCAGGAGATTCGGAAACGGCAAGAGCCGCGGCATGTGCAAACTTATTGTTATTTCCTACGACAAAGGTGTCAAAGGTATATCTCGGATTCAGGTTTGCCCTCTCGGCAATTGAGATGGTCTCGGACGAGGTTGGCAAAGAAGTCGTCTTTTTTTTGTCTTCGTTTTTTGCCTGTTCCGGAGGAATAAATTCGATATCGTATTCTTTCCCCGTGATTTCCGCGATTGCCACCTTGATCGGAAACATATATTTCTTTTCGATATACTCAATCCCCATCTGATGCGTCGGGACAAGGATGGTCACCGTATGGTCGGAAACATCATATATCTGTAGCGGCAGAAGCCAGGTTTTGAAAGAAATATCCGACAACTCATGCTCTGCTTTCACAAGATAAAGGATTTCTTCCCATTTTTCTATCAATTCTTTCATATCCAAAATCTCCAAAAAACCATTTTTTCCTACACTAATATTAACCCAAAATCAGTAATTTATCAATGATAAGTTTTTATTTAAAAGTTATCCACATTTTTTCAACATTTTGTGGATAAAGTTACGTTAACCAATTTCGCGTGATGTTGGAAAATTTGCTTGACTTAGAGGGTATTATTGCATATAATTGAGACGATGTTCTCTGAAAATATGCATGACAGAAAATTGCCAATTGAGATACATTTGGTTTGGAAAAGGAGGTGCCTGACCTATGAAGATGACATTTCAGCCTAAGAAGAGATCGAGAGCCAAGGTTCATGGATTCAGATCCAGAATGAGCACGACCGGCGGAAGAAAAGTATTAGCCGCCAGAAGGGCAAAAGGAAGAAAAGTATTGTCCGCATAAAAAATGCTGCAAAATAGCTCGTTCGGTACCGGAAGACACGCCAAAGCCAGCGGGTATTATTTTGCGGCAGTTTTTTTCTTTCCGTATTTAATTATAAAAGGAAAAGGAAAGAATATGATATTTTCGGAATCCTTAAAAAAATACGGGGATTTTGAGCGTGTTTACCGAAAGGGAAAATCATACGCAAACAAATATCTGGTCATGTATATTTTAAGACAAGACACGCAAAAGAACCGTATCGGAATATCGGTAAGCAAAAAAGTAGGAAACAGCGTTGTGAGACACAGGATCACACGTCTGATCCGTGAAAGCTACCGTTTAAATGAAAAAAAATTCGATGATGGCCTTGATATCGTAGTCGTTGCAAGGCCCGGCGCTAAAGAAAAAGATTTCTTTACTATCGAGAGCGCATTGCTTCACCTCGGCAGGCTTCACAAAATCGTGGGACAGGCCGAAAAGAAAGAAGAGAAAAAGGAAAATGAAACGGATCCTGATTCGTCTGATTAAGCTTTACCAGAAATATATCTCACCGATGAAGAGCACAAAATGCCCTTATTTTCCGAGCTGCTCCCATTACGGGCTGGAGGCGATCGAAAAATACGGTGCAGTCAAGGGCAGCGCACTGGCGGCCTGGAGGGTCCTGCGCTGCAATCCTTTTTCAAAAGGTGGATATGACCCCGTTCCATGAGGAGGAATTTAGCGAATGTTATTGACAAAAAGCACGGCATTTCTGATCGGTCCGATCGCCAGTCTGCTCGGATATATCATGAATGCCATTTTCTGGGTTCAGGAAAAGATCGGCCTGCCGTATATCGGATTGTGTATCATTCTTTTTACGATCGTAATCTATATGCTCATGATGCCTCTTACGATCAAGCAGCAGAAGTTTTCAAAGCTGCAGAGCAGGATGAATCCTGAGCTGCAGGCAATTCAGAAAAAGTATAAAGGCAAAAACCAGGATCAGGCAGCCATGATGAAGATGAATGAAGAGACGCAGGCTGTCTATGCAAAGTATGGCGTCAATCCGATGGGAAGCTGTCTGCAGCTGATCATCCAGATGCCGATCCTGTTCGCACTGTATCGTGTGATCTGGAATATTCCGGCGTATGTAACCTCTGTCAAGAATGCGTTCATGCCTCTTGCGGAGGCTCTGATCAAGCTTCCGGGCGCGGAAGAATTTATGGCTGAGATCGCAAAGTCGAATGCGGTCACGTTTAAGGAGATGACAAATCTCACTCTAATCGACGTGCTTTACAAATTCAAATCAGCAAATTGGGACGCTCTTATAGAGAAATTCCCGGATATCGCATCTGTAGCGGAAAAAACACAGAAAAATGTCAATCAGATGAATCATTTTCTTGGTCTGAATATTGCGGATTCTCCGATGCAGATCATCACGGCAGCCTTTGCGTCCGGCGCGATCCTTCTTGCGATCGGAGCTGCTCTGATCCCGATCCTTTCCGCGGTGTCTCAGTGGCTGAATACAAAGCTTCTGTCGACCGGGCAGGATACCTCGGCGAATCAGAATGATACGATGAACAGCACGATGAAGACCATGAACACTGTGATGCCGATCATGTCGGCGGTCTTCTGTCTCACTCTTCCGGTCGGTATGGGTATCTACTGGATCGCCGGCGCGGTCGTCCGCTGTATCCAGCAGCTTTTTGTCAATAAGCAGATGGATAAGATCGATGTCGACGAGCTGATCAAGAAGAATCTTGAAAAGACAAATAAAAAACGTGAGAAGCAGGGACTTCCGCCCCAGAAGATCACGAATACGGCTAAAATGAACACCAGAAATATTGAGCAAAAGCCGGAGATCTCTGCGGAAGAAAAGGAAGCCAAAATAAAGAAATCGACTGACTATTACAATAGTACGTCAACTGCCAAACCGGGAAGTCTTGCTGCAAAGGCCCAGATGGTGAAGCAGTACAATGAGAGAAATAATAAAAAGTAATACAGGAGGTAATAAACCATGGATTCGATTAGAGTAACAGCGAAGACTGTTGAGGACGCTATCACGGAAGCTTCCATAGAGCTTGGAACAAGTAGTGATAATATTGAATATACGGTTATCGAAAAAGGAACGGCAGGATTTTTTGGAATCGGTGGAAAGAAAGCCGTCATCGAGGCAAAGAAGAAATTTACCGATGAGGATCTCCTGAAGGAAGTTTTCGGAGACGGAAAGAAAGAGAAAAAAGAAGCAAAGAAGGATTCCAAGAAGGAAAAGAAAGAGACAGAAGAAGTAAAAAAAGAGGCAAAAAAGGAAAAGAAGGAATCCAAAAAAGAGGAAAAAGAGATAAAGAAAGAAAGCAAAGAAGAGAAAAAAGAAGCAAAGAAGGACGATATCTCTGTTGCTCCTGTCGCCAGGACAGAAAAGGCAGAGGAAAAAGAGACTTCAAAAGAAAAGGAAGCTCCGGAACCGAAGCAGCCGAGAGTTCCGGCAGATCCGGAAGAAGTATGCAGAAGAGCCGAGACCTTCCTGAAGGATGTTTTCCGCACAATGGAGATGGAGGTTGAGGTGAAGACTCAGTTTGAGGAAGACACTCTCTGCGTTGATCTTAACGGAGACGACATGGGCATCCTGATCGGAAAAAGAGGACAGACTCTGGATTCCCTCCAGTATCTCACCAGCCTTGTCGTAAACAAGGGAAAAGCGGCTTATGTTCGGGTAAAGCTTGACACGGAGGACTATCGCAGCAGACGGAAAGCGACGCTTGAAAATCTGGCAAAGAACATTGCCCTTAAAGTCAAAAAGACAAGACGGCCGGTATTTCTTGAGCCGATGAATCCGTATGAGCGCCGGATCATCCACTCCGCGTTGCAGAACGATCCTTACGTGACAACACACAGCGAAGGCGAAGAGCCGTGCCGCAAGGTGGTTGTGACGCTCAGGAAGAAATAAAGATCAATATATTGTGTGAAAAAATTAGCTCGTTCGGTATGCTGACGGGCTATTTTTTTCGCGATGGTGAAGTATTGTACACGAACTTTTTGAGGATCTGAGATATGAGAAGCGATACAATTGCCGCAATATCGACCGCAGTGGCAAACTCCGGGATCGGGATCGTCCGTATCAGCGGAGATCAGGCGCTTTCTGTGGTTGACAGGATCTATCGTTCAAAAGACGGAAAAAAGAAAATATCCGAACAGCCCTCTCACACGATCCATTACGGTTTTATTCAGGATGGGGACGAAATGGTCGACGAGGTGCTCGTAACTGTGATGCGTGCGCCGAAAAGCTATACGGCGGAGGATGTTGTGGAGATCAATTGTCACGGCGGAAGCTACTCGGTGCGGCGTGTGCTGGATACAGCGATCCGGTCCGGCGCGCGGCCGGCGGAACCCGGTGAATTTACAAAAAGAGCGTTTCTGAATGGACGGATCGATCTGTCTCAGGCAGAGGCCGTGATCGATGTGATTCATGCAAAGAATGAATTTGCATTAAAAAGCTCTGTCAGCCAGTTAAAAGGCTCTGTGCGTGAAAAGATCGTACAGCATAGAAAATTGATCCTTGAACAGCTCGCGTTTGTTGAAGCCGCATTGGACGATCCGGAGCATATCAGTCTTGACGGCTATGCGGAAGCATTGAAGCAGAAGGTAAAGCAGCTTTTGGAGCAGCTTCAGGAATTGATCGATTCCTCGGACAACGGCAGGATTTTGAAAGAGGGAATACAGACGGTAATCCTCGGAAAGCCAAATGCTGGAAAATCTTCTCTTCTGAATGCTCTTTTACAGGAGGATCGCGCGATCGTGACGGAGGTAGCCGGCACGACAAGGGACGTCCTGGAGGAAACTCTGTCGCTGAACGGGATCCTGTTGAATCTGGTCGATACGGCCGGTATACGGATAACAGAAGACGTCGTAGAGAAGATCGGCGTGGAGAGGGCAAAGGAAAAGGCGGAACAGGCAGATCTTGTGATCTATGTCGTCGACGCTTCGACGGAAATAGACGCAAATGACAGAGAGGTCATGAACGTTCTCGCGGAAAAGAAAGTGATCGTTCTGTTAAACAAATCTGATCTCATACCGGTGACGACAACAGAAATGATAAAGGAGGTCATCGGAAAATCTGTCCCGGTTCTTACGGTTTCCGCGAAGGAGCAGACGGGGCTTGATCTTTTGGAAGGGCAGATCCGGAAAATGTTTTACGACGGAAAAATTACATTTAACGACGAGATCTATATCACGAATGCCAGACAGAAAGCCGCATTGACGCAGGCAAAGAACAGCCTGGAAAAGGTATTGACAAGTATAGAAAATGAAATGCCGGAAGATTTTTATTCGATTGATCTGATGGACGCATACTCTTCTCTCGGTGAGATTATCGGAGAATCTGTCGGGGAAGATCTGATCAATGAGATATTCTCAAGGTTTTGTATGGGAAAATAAGTTTCGTACGGTATCCTTGCAGGAGGGTCGGACTTCTGCAATAAATGATCGGTATTGGAGAATGGGAACATGAGCAGACTTGAGGAATATGTTGACGTTGTAGTAGTCGGAGCAGGACATGCGGGGTGCGAGGCGGCCCTGGCGTGCGCGAGACTCGGCATGAAGACCATAATGTTTACTGTCAGTGTCGACAGCATTGCTCTGATGCCCTGCAATCCGAACATCGGCGGAAGCTCAAAAGGGCATCTTGTCCGGGAGATAGACGCGCTCGGCGGCGAGATGGGAAAAAACATCGACAAGACATTTATCCAGTCGAAGATGCTGAATGTTTCCAAGGGCCCTGCCGTTCATTCTCTGCGCGCGCAGGCGGATAAGTCTGATTATTCCAGAAGTATGCGGCGTGTGCTGGAGAGAACAGAAAATCTGATGATCAAGCAGATGGAGGTCGCGGAGCTGATCGTAGAAAATCAGGTTCTCACCGGCGTCAGGACGCTGTCCGGCGCCGTCTATCACTGCAAGGTGGCGATTTTGTGTACAGGTACTTACCTGAAAGCGCGCTGCATTTACGGCGACGTCAGTATGCACACAGGACCAAATGGACTTCAGGCGGCCAATTACCTGACAGATTCTCTTGTCAAAAACGGAGTGAAAATGTACCGCTTCAAGACGGGAACCCCGGCGCGCATTGCAAGAAAGTCAATCGATTTTTCCAAAATGGAGGAACAAAAGGGCGACGAGACGATCGTTCCGTTTTCCTTTACAACAGATCCAAAAAGTATCCAGAAGGAGCAGGTTTCCTGCTGGCTGACCTACACGAATGAGAAAACGCATGAGATCATTCGGGAAAATCTGGATCGCTCTCCTCTTTTTTCCGGGGTGATCGAAGGAACCGGACCGCGATATTGTCCTTCGATTGAGGATAAAGTAGTACGTTTTTCTGATAAGACGAAGCATCAGGTATTTATTGAGCCGGAGGGAATTCATACGGATGAAATGTATATCGACGGGATGTCGAGTTCTCTTCCGGAGGATGTGCAGGTTCGAATGTATCATTCCGTACCCGGACTGGAGAATGCAGAGATCGTTCGAAACGCTTATGCGATCGAGTATGATTGTATCGATGCCAGGCAGCTTAAGCTGTCTCTGGAATTTAAGGCAATCTCCGGACTTTTCAGTGCCGGACAGTTCAACGGAAGTTCCGGATATGAGGAGGCGGCTGCGCAGGGGCTGATCGCGGGGATCAATGCGGCCAGGAAAATACAGGGCAAGGAGGCCTTTATCCTTGATCGCTCAGAGGCGTATATCGGGGTGCTGATTGATGATCTTGTCACAAAGGAAAATCTTGAGCCGTACCGTATGATGACCTCCCGTGCGGAGTATCGCCTCTTGCTTCGGCAGGACAATGCCGATATCCGGCTCACGAAAAAAGGACATGAGATCGGCCTGATCGACGATTGCCGTTATCAAAAGCTCTTGCGAAAGGAGAAGGAAATCGAGCAGGAAATCTCAAGGGTGGAGAAAACATATATCGGCACACGCGGGGAAATTCAGGATTTTTTGAAATCACATGGAAGTATTGGTCTGAAATCCTCCGCTACGCTCGCGGAGCTGATCCGGCGCCCGGAGCTGTCATATGAGATCCTTGCGGAGATTGATCCGGGGCGGCCCGTTCTTTCCAAAGAAGTGACAGATCAGGTGAATATTCTGATCAAGTATGACGGTTATCTGCAGCGCCAGATGCGTCAGGTCGAACAATTTCGCAAGCTTGAGAAAAAGGAGATACCTGAAACGATCGATTATGACGATGTGCCGAGCCTGCGCATTGAGGCCAGACAAAAGCTGAAGCTGTATCAGCCCTCTTCTATCGGGCAGGCGTCCAGAATCGCAGGTGTTTCCCCGGCAGATATCTCGGTTCTTCTGGTTTATATCGAGAAAGAAAGACAGAGAAAAAGACATGAATGAAAATAATAAATCGATATTAATAGATATATTTAAAGAGATGAATATTGATTTGTCTGACAAACAGGTAGACCAGTTTTTGACGTACCATCAGTTTCTTGTGAAAAAGAACGAAGTTATGAATCTGACTGCGATCACGGAATATCAGGATGTGGTTCTGAAGCATTTTGCGGATAGTCTCTCTATTGTAAAGGCGTTTGATATGAGCGCTCCTATCCGGGTGATCGATGTCGGCACGGGCGCCGGATTTCCGGGGGTTCCGCTTAAGATCGTTTATCCGCATCTTCAGCTTGTGCTCCTGGATTCTCTGAATAAGCGGGTTACTTTTCTGAAGGATCTGATCGGGAAGCTTTGCCTGAAAGAGATCACAGCGGTTCATGCACGTGCGGAGGATGCGGCAAGAAATCCGGCGTACCGGGAGCAATTTGATCTCTGTGTATCGCGAGCGGTTGCCAACCTCTCTTCTCTCTCTGAGTATTGTCTTCCGTTTGTGAAAAAAGGTGGAATGTTTGTCGCTTATAAATCGACAAATATCGATATAGAAATCAAAGACTCCATGAATGCGATAGCTGTTCTTGGCGGAGAAATGAAGGAAATAAAAGAATTTTGTCTTCCGGACAGTGATATTGAAAGATCTCTTGTTCTGATTGAAAAAACCAAAGCGACCCCTTCAAAGTATCCGAGAAAGGCCGGATTACCTTCAAAAGAGCCGCTGTAAATACTTTCAGTAAACAAGATTTTTAAGCTGCTCTGCCCTGTCAGCTCATGTAATTTAGGAGCAGATCCAGCGTTTGTTCCGGGGCCTCCAGCTGAGGAAGATATTTTGATTTTGCTACCGTAAATGTGAGGATATTTTTGTTCAATTTTAGATAAGAAGCCTCTATTACTTCTCTGTTTTCAATCTGATCTCCGGTGATAAGGAAAATTCGATTGTCTGCTTTTGCCAGAGCTCTTGAAATATCTGCGTTTAGATAATTTCCGCGCAGGCTGGCGAAAAGCATTTTTCCATTCCCGTTTGCAGTATGTGCCGCGGTATAATATGATTTTATAATAGCCGGATTTACCTTAAACGGGCTGTAAAAATAATTTTCCGTCAGAGCATATTCCGTGTTATCCTTGTTTGTGGCAATATAATAGAGGGTTTTTCCGATAACAGGCAGCTGAAAAAGTTTGATCAGTAGTTTAGAGTTTTGCTCCGGTATCTTTTTCAGCTCATTTATGCTCCTCGGATTAAGCATAACGATGCTGTCAAAGAGATTCTGATCTACTGCATTGGCCATAATCACAAAGGAAGAAGATAATCCGTTCACGAATACCGTCGTCTTCTCTCCTATCACGTCATTGACAAAATCTTGAATCATCTGAACATAAAAATAGTTTGTATAGGTGATGAGTGGCTTGTCGGATTTTCCACAGCCAATCAGATCGACAGCGTAAACAGTGTGATTGGAGGACAGCTTATCAATCATTTGCGACCATTCGTAGTTTGATGAAAAAACAGTCAGGTCATGAATCAATAAAAGTGGCGAACCATGTCCACAGACTTTGTAATAAATATTTCCGTGCTTCCAATGATAATAATTTCCGCTTGTACGTGTATTGACACTAGCCGTCAGGCTGGATTCAATAAATTTATTGACAGCCTCAAGAATGCAGACTGTGACAGCGGATGTTTTTATAAATGATTTAATTTTTCCCATGATCATCGCTCCAAAACGGTTTCTTATCAAAAAATGTTTCATGTGAAACATTAAAGATATTATAAACAATTTTTTGAAATAATACAACGTAAATCTTTTCAAGCGGAAAGAAAAATAGTATAGTAAATTCAGGTTCTTATTTAAACGGATCGCATTCGGAGGAAATAGTCTATTATGATCAGAGAATACATAAATGAGCTGGTACTTGAGAATGAAGAAAAATTGAAGAAGTTGGAACAACAATTGAAGGAACTTATGCTGGATCTGGATTGTTCACAGAAATGGTTGGATAATCTGCAATCGGAAGCAGATTTGGATACAAATATATTTTCACCTCGTGTTATGGATCCTGATCTGAAGAATAAGACGGAAAATGTGAAAAATGATATCAATAAAACGGATCAGGAAATCGAATACGTAAGATCCTTTATAGAAACACATCTTGCAAAAAAGCAGGAATATGAAAGAATGCTGGCAGAATTGAATGAGATATCTGAAAATGTATCCGGAGATCAAAACAGAGGGAGATCCGAACAGGAAAAAGAAGAGACATCAACACAGGGGAAAACAGGACAAATGACAGGTTTTCTTGCAGATTTGTATAAAAGAACAGATCTGTGTCTTTCTTTTTTATATGATGACCGCACAAAGTGCAAAAATGAGTTGAAGGCCATGAGATCTGCGATACGTAACATGGCGGAATCAATGAATGCGGATCAAATTTCTTAAATATGCAAAAGAATGTTTCACATGAAACATTTATATGATATAATTCAAATCATCAAGCATTTTAGTTGAATTACGCGAAGGGAGAAAAGTATTTAATATGGGAAGGACAATCGTAGTTGCCAATCAGAAGGGTGGAGTGGGAAAAACCACGACGGCGATCAATCTGTCCGCCTCACTCGCAGAGCTTGGCAAGAAGGTTCTGGTGGTCGATATGGATCCCCAGGGAAATACGACGAGTGGCTTTGGCCTTGAGAAGGATAATGTTGAAAATACTGTGTATGAGCTTTTGCTTGGGGAGAGCAGGCTGGAAGACTGTATTCAGAAGGACAAATTTCCGAATCTGTCGATAGTAGCGTCGAATATCAATCTTGCGGGCGCGGAAATAGAGCTTCTCGGGATTGATGAGAAGGAATTTTTGCTGAAAAATGCGTTGGACAGTGTTAAAGAGGAGTATGATTTCATTTTGATCGACTGTCCTCCGTCGCTGAATATGTTGACGATCAATTCCATGTGCGCGGGAGACACGGTTCTTGTGCCGATTCAGTGTGAATATTATGCGTTGGAAGGTCTTAGTCAATTGATCCATACGATCGATCTTGTGAAGGAGCGTCTGAATCCGGAGCTTGAAATAGAAGGCGTCGTATTTACGATGTTTGACGCCCGCACGAATCTGTCGCTGCAGGTAGTCGAGAATGTGAAGAGTAATCTGAATCAGAATATATATAAAAGTATCATTCCGAGAAATGTCCGTCTGGCGGAGGCGCCGAGCTACGGGCTTCCTATTACAGAATATGACAAAAAATCAGCAGGCGCGGAAGCTTATCATCTGCTGGCTGAAGAAGTAATGCATAGGGGAGAAGAAGAATGGCAGTGAAAAAAACAGGACTGGGAAAGGGACTGGATTCCCTGATACCGAAACAGAGTACAGCAAAAAAGACATCTGTGAAGGAGACAAAGACTTCCGGGTCGAAGGTAGAGGAAAAGAAGACAGAGCTCAAGCTGAAGATCACAGAGGTAGAACCGAACAGAGATCAGCCGAGAAAGAACTTTGACGAGGACGCTCTTCTTGAATTGGCGGATTCAATCCGACAGTTTGGCATATTGCAGCCTTTGATCGTTCAAAAAAGAGAAGATTATTATGAGATCATCGCCGGTGAGCGCAGATGGCGCGCCGCCAAGATGGCCGGACTGAAAGAGGTTCCGGTGGTCATACGAAATTACGATGAACAGCAGATTGTCGAAATCTCTCTGATCGAAAACATTCAGCGAGAAAACCTGAATCCGATTGAGGAGGCGGCTGCTTTTAAGCGTCTCTTGACAGAATTTCATCTGAAGCAGGACGAAGTAGCGGAGCGAGTTTCGAAGAGCCGCACGGCGGTCACTAATTCGATGCGTCTTCTGAAGCTTGACGAGCGTGTCCAGCAGATGGTGATTGACGATATGATCACTACAGGACATGCGCGTGCACTTCTGGGAACGGAGGACAAGGAGCTTCAGTTCCGATTGGCACAGCAGATTTTTGATGAGAAGCTGAATGTCAGAGAAGTAGAGCGGTTGATGAAAGCCATTTCCGGAAAAGATAAGAAGAAGCAGGAGAAGACAGAACAGAAAAATGCATTTATCTATCAGGATCTGGAAGAAAAAATGAAGGCGATGCTCGGAACAAAGGTTTCGATCAGCCATAAGCCGAACAATCACGGCAAAATCGTGATCGATTATTATTCGAATGAAGAGCTGGAACGACTGATGGATCTTTTTCAGTCGATCCCGAATCATACCGAGGCAATTTAATAATCACATATTATATATAGGAGTGAAAGCATAGATGCAGAGTAATATTCTGAATTCGCTGGGGATCGATCCCGGTATCATTGTGATCATCATGATGGGCATCATGGTGTTTGTGCTGTTGTATATGGTTCGTGTTTCCATGAAAATGACGCGTTTTCTGAAGCGCTATCGTATTTTTATGAAGGGAAGAGACGCGGCTTCCCTGGAGAAGGCGTTCGCGCAGAAATTTCTGGAGGTTGATAAGCTGACGGAAATGGCCAGCGTACAGGCGAATGAGATCCGCCGTATCAAGGAGATCCAGAGCCGAACGGCGAACAAGATCGGTATTGTGAAGTATGACGCGTTCCCGGATGTAGGCGGACGGCTCAGCTTCGCGCTTGCGATGCTTGACGAAAGCGATTCTGGTTTTGTGCTCAACGCGATCCATGGGCGCGAGGGCTGCTATACCTACGTGAAGGAGATCGTCAAGGGCGAGTCCTATGTCGTGCTCGGGCAGGAGGAGAAGGAAGCGTTAAGGCAGGCGGTGAATTATTTTGGGGATCTGAAATAAACAGGGCGAGATGTTCAGCCATGCCACAGACGCGCCGACATAGCCGTCGCCCGCTTCTTCGAAGCTTTTGTCTGTGGCTGGATGTGCGTTCCGCACATCCTTGCGAAAAGATAATCCAGCCTCTGACGTATAAATACGTCTCGGCTGTCTTATCTTTCCTCAGTATGGCTGAACTGTTTAATTTCCACTTTACGAAATGCGAAAAATAGTATATGATAAAGGCTATTCGACACAGAGATCTTTTAAGAAGCTGATTGAAAATTTATTTCAAAGACCATAGGAAATCGGAGGCAAAAACATGTTAGACATCAAGTTTGTCAGGGAAAATCCTGATATTGTAAAGCAGAACATCAAAAATAAATTTCAGGACGAAAAGCTGGAGCTGGTCGACCAGGTGCTCGAGCTCGATAAGGAAAACCGCGAGATCAAGAAAGAGGTCGAGGCGCTGCGCGCAAATCGGAACAAGATTTCCAAGCAGATCGGCGCGCTGATGGCTCAAGGCAAAAAGGAAGAGGCTGAGGAGGTCAAGAAGCAGGTGACCGAGAACGCCCAGAGGACCGAGGAGCTCAGTAAGCGGGAAAAGGAAGTTGAGGAAAAGCTGCTTAAGATCATGATGGTGATCCCAAACATCATTGATCCGTCGGTACCGATCGGCAAAGACGACAGTGAGAATGTAGAGGTGCAGCGGTTCGGCGAACCGGTCATTCCGGATTTTGAAATTCCGTATCACACGGAGATCATGGAGAAATTCAACGGGATTGACATGGAGTCCGCAGGAAAAGTAGCCGGCAACGGTTTCTATTATCTGATGGGAGACATCGCGCGCCTGCACTCGGCAATTCTTTCCTACGCGAGAGATTTTATGATCGGCCGCGGGTTTACCTATTGTATTCCGCCGTTTATGATCCGCAGCAATGTGGTGACCGGCGTGATGAGCTTTGCCGAGATGGACGCCATGATGTATAAGATCGAGGGCGAAGATCTGTATCTGATCGGCACGAGCGAGCATTCGATGATCGGTAAATTTATCGATACGATCCTCCCGGAGGAGGAGCTTCCGTACACGTTGACAAGTTATTCTCCATGTTTTCGCAAGGAAAAAGGCGCGCATGGCATCGAGGAGCGCGGCGTGTACCGCATTCATCAGTTTGAGAAGCAGGAGATGATCGTCGTCTGCAAGCCGGAGGACAGCAAGATGTGGTTCGACCGCCTGTGGCAGAATACGGTTGACTTTTTCCGCACGCTGGATATCCCGGTGCGCACGCTTGAGTGCTGCTCCGGAGATCTCGCCGATCTCAAGGTGAAGTCGGTAGACGTCGAGGCGTGGTCGCCGCGCCAGAAGAAATATTTCGAGGTCGGCAGCTGCTCGAACCTGGGCGACGCACAGGCGAGAAGACTGAAAATCCGCGTCAACGGCAAGAACGGCAAATATCTGGCGCACACATTGAATAATACCGTGGTCGCTCCGCCGAGGATGCTGATCGCGTTTTTGGAGAACAATCTGAACGCGGACGGAACCGTGCGGATCCCGGAGGCACTCAGGCCGTATATGGGCGGTATGGAGCTGATCACCGTGAAATAAGATTCGCGAAATAAATGTCACTACAGGAGGAAATCATGCATTCATATTTGAGAGCAATTGGTTTCAGCAATCTTGTCAGCGAGCCCGAGACGGAGCGGCTTCTTGGGGAAGTGTTCCGGGACTTCGACCACAGGAATATCGCGAGGGATGAGCACAGCATCTTTATCGAGATGGAGAAGGAATACGGTCCCGATATGGGGATCATTGTGTGCGGAAGTCTGGACAGAGAAGGCTTTCACAGAGAATATTACTTTCCGTACTACAGGGGAAGCGGCATCACGACCACGGAGGAGGTCACGGTTGAGAAGCGCGTGAATGGAGATTCCTTTGCAGGTGTGTGCGAGGATGGAAGGCTTGGCGTGTCTCTCATATTTTATCTGCAGAATCCGGCGGAATGCCAGAAGGAGCGCGTGATCAATCAACTTTTCGGCAGGAAAAGCTCGCTGACATTGTCCGGGTTGTCCACGGAAGGAATGATCCTGCTCCCTGTCAGAAAGGATGTGGAGCAGCCGGAGGTGCGCGAGGAGAACATCGCGCAGAGAAACCAGCTGATCGCGGCGGCCAGAAACGGCGATCCGGAGGCGATCGAGAGCCTGACGATCGAGGATATGGATCTCTATTCCATGCTATCGCGGCGCGTTTATGAGGAAGATCTGTACTCCATCGTGGACACGTTTTTCATGCCGTACGGGATCGAGTGCGATCAGTACCAGATCATGGGAAACATCACTTACTACACAAGAGTCTGCAATCCGGTCACGCACGAGAATGTGTACCAGATCAATCTCGAATGCAATGATATGAATTTTGACATCTGTATCAACGAGGCAGATCTGACCGGCAGTCCGGAGGTCGGCAGGCGATTTAAGGGCACGATCTGGATGCAGGGCAGGGTAAATTTTGAGTGATTATCTGCTTGTGTTTTAAGGAAATTTATAGTATACTCTATTTGCTGTCCCGCTAAGGGACAGGCAGGTTCCCTTAGTTAAATGGATATAACAAGCGCCTCCTAAGCGCTAGTTGTGAGTTCGATTCTCGCAGGGAACGTCGAGGGCCGGAATTCCTGAAAAGGAGTTCCGGTTTTTTGATGCGTAAATTCTATAAAGGGATAAATTTGTGTGGTAATAAGTTTGATATTTTGATACAATACAAATCACAATATTAATTCAGATAGCAGAAAGGATAGGATATTGCTATGAAATTGAAACGTTTGCTCTAGCTCCATGCGGTTCTAGTATTGGCAATGCGTGTGGAGCGTAAAAAATGTTGCCGCATTTCATTACTGAATGATACAGATCCGCATTCTAATAAAATTAGAATTAAGGAGCGGTTCAGAGTGAAATATGAAAATGCAGATAATATCTTTCCAGAGAAATTGTTGCTTGAAATCAGACGATTTATGCCAGAGGGATATGTATATATTTCTCCCCAAAGTAGTCGTAAAGAATGGGGAAGTGTTTCGGGACAAAAAAAAGAATTGGAAAAAAGAAACAGTGAAATATATAAGGAATATCTTGCAGGCAAAAGTGTTGATGCAATTTCAAAAGAACGGTATTTATCTAAAAGTTCAATTTATAGAATATTGAAGCAATTTGAACACATGTGATGAAAAGCCGCAGTTTTCGGACTGTGGCTTTTTTATTGAAAATGCTACAATGAGTTTTCAATAGCGGAAATGGGCTGTTTTTATGATATTCTTTTTATATAAATGACAACAAGGAGGTAGTGCTATGTTGGAAATAAGAAAAGTTGAAAAGGAAGATAAGGAATGTTGGTTTTCAATAGACCAACACATATCAGAAGCGGAATTTTATAGCAAAGTAAATAACCAAACCGGATATATTATTTGGAAAGACGGTAATCCGATAGGCGTATTGCGCTATAATCTTTTTTGGGACAGCGTTCCATTCGTTACCTTGATTTATCTTAAAGAGGAACAACGAAAAAAAGAATTGGTAAAGAAGTAATGCTGCACTGGGAAAAACAAATGAAAGCGAAAGGGCATAAGGCTGTTATGGTATCTACACAAGTAGATGAAACTGCTCAGCATTTTTATCGGAAAATCGGTTATAAAGATTGCGGTTGTCTGGTTCTTGACATTCCAGAACTTGAACAGCCTATGGAAATGTTTTTGATAAAGAAGATTTAAGGGAGGGTTGTTATGTTATATCAGAATATATTAGATGAAATTGTTGATAAAAGCAAAATGATCTTTAAGGAAGATCTTACAGGTATCTATTTGCATGGTTCATTGGCAATGGGGTGTTTCAATCCAAATAAAAGCGATATTGATTTAATGATTGTAATTGAGAATAACATCACAGATACTCAGAAATTGCAGTTTATGAACCATGTTGTAGAACTGAATAAAATAGCTCCGGGGAAGGGAATTGAACTGAGTATCGTCAAGAAAGAATATTGTAAAAAATTTCTTTATCCCACACCGTTTGAATTACATTTTTCAAACGCACATTTGCAATGGTTTATTGATAACCCGACAGATTATATTCATAAAATGAATGGTACAGATAGGGATTTGGCTGCGCATTTTAAAATCATAAAGAAGTATGGCGTGGTATTGCAGGGGGAGGAGATAAATGATGTATTTGCCGACGTGCCGAGAAAAGATTACATTGACAGTATTTGGTATGATGTTGAGGGCGCTGGGGAAGATATATTGGAGGAACCTATTTATGTAATCTTGAATTTATGCAGAGTAGCAGCTTTCCTTAAAAATGATTTGATTCTTTCCAAAAAGCAGGGCGGAGAGTGGGCCTTACAAAACATTTCAACGCAATACCATGTTTTGATCTCAAAGGCATTACAAAGTTATATGCTGGGAACTGAAATGGATTTAGCTAATATGGAAGCACAAAAATTTGCTGATCATATGTTACAGATGATAAAGGATAGAATGATTGTTAAAAAAGATGGTAAAAGCCAGACATTTTATGCAGAGCTGTGCCATTAGAGGGGTTTATTGTAGTGGAGGGGAATGAAAAAAATTCTTTATGGGTACGTTGTCCGGATTGCGGAGGAAAGACGCGGATAAAGGTCTATGAGGATACGATCCTTGTAAATTTTCCTCTGTATTGTCCAAAATGTAAAAAGGAAAAACGCATTGATGTGGTAAATTTAAGGATGATATTAAGCAAATAGAAAGATCATAAGAGAGCCAGAGAGCCTGCTTTTTCTTCCGCAAAGGAATTGGTACACAAACCAGTTTTCCTATTATAAAACAAATGGCTCGCTTCCGGGGGCAGCCCTGCGGGAAACAACCCTGTCGGTTGCCGAGATTGCCCAGCTGCTTGGAATAGCGGAAGGGACGGCGGAGGAGCTGCTTGCAAAGATAAAGCTGGAGCAGGTGGTCGTCTATGGAAAAAGGCGTATCCTGAAGGACAGCTTTGAAGCATGGTATCAGTCACAGTCGTTTTACCGGACTGTTTCTGATCAGGAAGCTGACAGACAGCTGTATGGGGATACCATTACCATGCCGGAGATCGCGAGGATGCTCGGAGTATGCCGGAATACTGTGTACTGGCTGGTAAAGGCAGGGCATTTTGAAACTGTGAAAACGGCCCGGACAACGCTGGTGAACAGGGACAGTTTTGAGATATGTTTCCATATACGGAGTAAACACATGGGCACTCTCCACCTACGAAGGTCGCAGGGGATTGATCGACAATTATA
>CANRDO010000002.1 GCA_947629385.1 uncultured Lachnospiraceae bacterium | reverse complement strand
AGGACGTTCTCGCGATCATTCATCACTGCCTCGAGCTGACCGGTAACCGGGGTGCCGACTGCCTCCTTGCGGATGCCTCCCGCGGCTGCGATGATCTGGTCGCGGTCCGTGATAAAGACGCTATGACCGGAAGCAGAAGCGAGCGCCTCAGCGTACTCCTTCGCGAAGCTGCCGAGCTCGCCGATAGGAGAGTATTTCTTCAGGATGATCTCACCCTCACGGTCGGTGAAAATTTCCAGCGGATCGCTCTCGCGGATCCGGAGAGTTCTTCTTATCTCTTTCGGGATGACAACGCGTCCCAGATCGTCGATTCTTCTGACAATTCCTGTTGCTTTCATATCGTGTTCCTCCATCTCATTTTACTTTTATCTTAAACCAGCGCGACGACAGGCCGTCTGTGTGCCAGTTATTGTTGGTACTTGTAGTATCTGTAAAAGAGCGGAGTTTATGCACGAAATTGACGAAGGATATGTCGAAATGAAATCTGCCGGACATGGCGCCCGGCAGAAAGTTCCAGCTAAAAAGAGCTCATTTAATCGCGGCCCATCTGATTGAGCAGCGCGCGCTTGATGTCGTAGAGCTTGTCAGAAAGATCGACATAGACTTCATGTGGGTTTGCGAAACGCTTTGTCTCCTCCCAGAGTGTCTCGGTCTCCTGTGAGCAGTATTCGCGAATTTCCATGACAGACGGAGAAGTGTAGACGCATTTGCCCTTCAGGAAGACGGGCACGAGCATCTCGCGCAGTGTGTAGCTGCCGCCCTTGAATTTTGTCTTTTTCCAGGTCTCCAGAGGATCGAAGATGGTCAGATCGGAAGCCGCGTCGAAGTTCTCGTCCGCCAGGCAGATCAGGTCGGCGTGGATCTTGCCGCTCTCCTTGTCGTAGATGCGCAGGATCTTTTTGTTGCCTGGATTCGTGATCTTTGCCGTGTTCTCGGAGAGCTTGATCTTTGGGATAAATTCGCCGGTCCTCTCGTCCAGAACGGCCGCCAGCTTGTAGACGCCGCCGAAGGCCGGACAATCCTTTGAGGTGATCATGTTCGTACCGACGCCCCAGGAGCTGATCGCTGCGCCCTGGGACTTCAGGCTGTCGATCAGGTACTCGTCGAGGTCGCTCGATGCGGAGATGACAGCGTCCGGGAAGCCGGCTTCGTCGAGCATCTTTCGCGCCTTTTTCGACATGTAGGCGAGGTCGCCGCTGTCGAGGCGGATGCCGTAGTTCTTAAGCTCGATGCCGGATTCCCGCATCTCGCGGAAGACACGGATCGCGTTCGGGACGCCGCTGCGCAGAGTGTCGTATGTATCCACGAGCAGCGTGCAGGCGTCCGGATACAGCTCCGCATATTTTTTGAAGGCGGTGTATTCATCCGGGAAGCTCATGATCCAGCTGTGAGCGTGTGTGCCCTTGACCGGTACGTCGAAGAGCTGTCCGGCCAGCACGTTTGAGGTGCCGATGCAGCCTGCGATCATCGCGGCACGGGCTCCGTAGACGCCGGCGTCCGGTCCCTGTGCGCGGCGCAGCCCGAATTCCATGACGCCGTCTCCGCGGGCGGCGCGAACGACACGAGCCGCTTTTGTCGCGATCAGGCTCTGATGGTTCAGGATCGTGAGGATCGCGGTCTCGACAAGCTGCGCCTGCATGATGGGCGCGATAACCTTCAGAAGCGGTTCGTACGGGAACACGACCGATCCCTCCGGAATCGCGTAGATGTCGCCCTCGAAGCGGAAGCCGCGCAGATAGTCGAGGAATGCGTCGTGGAAGATTCCAAGGCTTTTGAGATAAGCAATGTCTTCCTCTGAGAAGCGCAGATTTTTGATATAGTCGATCACCTGCTCCAGCCCCGCGGTGATCGCGTATCCGTTGCCGCAAGGATTGGTGCGGTAGAACGCGTCGAAGACGACGGTTTCTGTCGATTTGCTTTCAAAATATCCCTGCATCATCGTCAGTTCGTAGAGGTCAGTCAGCAGGGTGAGATTTAATGTGCTCATAAATTTTCCCCTTTCGGTATAGGATCAAATGTGTTTGTAGTGTAGTGTACCATATTTTGAGGAAGTTAGCACTCAGAAATATAAAAAATGCGAAAATGAAAAAAGTGCTTGCAATAAAGAAAAACATGCGCTATAATACCATTTGCATGTGAGAACTGCATGTAAATAAAGGGCTATCGCCAAACGGTAAGGCAACGGACTCTGACTCCGTCATTTCAAGGTTCGAATCCTTGTAGCCCTGCTTGAAAAGCTCGTTTTGACGGGCTTTTTCTTATTTCGTGTTGCATTTCGTGTTGTATAATCCATTGAAATAGTCATTTGCGCGCTGATTCATTTCATCAGTTTTATCTTTGAGCGCGTGTCTGTATATGGATTTAAGCGTCCCATCATTTCCCCAGCCGCCGCGTTGCATGATGTAACTGTCCGGAATCCCAAGAGCATGTTGGATGGATGCCGAATAATGTCGAAGATCGTGGAAACGGAAATGCGGCAGCCCTGCATTTGCCAGACACCGTGAAAATTTTTCACTTATAGTTTGCGGGTATAAATTCACAATTCTTCCTCGACGGCCGGCCCACTTCGCAGCTACAAAATCAGGATAATCAATATATCTATCCCCGGCGTAACTTTTCGGAGATTTTACAATCCATACGCCTGCTTCATTGCGTACCATGTTTTTACATACATGTACAATACTGCCCGTGATGTCATCTGCTTCAAGGGCACTAATCTCCCCGCGGCGCATAGGGCCAAATGCCGCCAGCAAGACAGGCAATTCCATTTCCGTTCCAGCCACAACCTCCAGGAGTCGTTTTATTTCTGCATCAGTGGGGATGTATAACTCGACTCTCTTTCGTTTTGGTAGGGTTGTATTCAAGGCAAATTCTGGACGATATACGCTTAGGACAGCGCTGATCAGCCCGTGTATGTTTCTTACGGTCTTGGGAGAGTGGTTCATGGACTCAATGTTAATCTCTTTTTGAATCATAGCCTGCGTAATGGCATTAATATCAATATCCATCAGTCCCTGCATGTGATTTTTTCTTGCATTTTGGTAGTCACAGATCGTCCCGGGCGAAAGAACATTCCTCCTGGAATCTATGTAGTTGTCTAAAGCAGAAGCAAAGGTTAATGTTTGCTCCTTATATTCTGTCTTATTGGCTGCCCATTCAGCGGCCATTTGTTCGCATGCCCTCCTTCCTTTCGCGCTCGGATCGTCGCAAGTGAATGATTTGTAGATCCGCTTCTTCTTGGTGGTTCCGTCCGGCTGCCGAGTCTCTTCGGTGTGAGAGTAGACCTGACACCGCCAGCTGCCAGACGGAAGTTTCTTTGCCTTGGCCATAAAAATACCCTCCTTTGCGTATAAAATTACTGTACACGCCGCGGAGGATTGTGGTATAATCGGGTTGGTTGGGTGATTATACGATCCCTCCAGGGCGTATGACATCTATGCATGCCGCTCGGTGTTGGCGCATCGGGCGGTTTTGCTGTTTGACAAATCTGCGGGCCTGACGTATAATATGCTTACAAGACAGCCGGAAGGTGAATGCATCTCACCCACTCTGGCGAATATCAGACCATAGGCCGTTTACTTTCCAGGGTAGGACGGCCTATTTTTTATGCGTATAATTGAGAATTGCTACGATCAGGCTGGCAGTTGCCAGAATAACCATGAATATCTCGTATGTACTCATAAATACCACCCCTCTCTGCAAGACTCAGAGTGGGCGGAAGCACGTCCCCCGGCTGCCCGGGTAAGCATATTATGTTGTCAGGGTGCGGAAGCCGGCCGCCAGGGCCTGCGGTCTGTTGCAGTGGCGGAACAGCTCTGGGCACCGGAGCCGGCCGTTGTGGTGGCGCGACGGCTTAACTATGGGTTGCATCTTCCGCAAGAGTCATATCCCATCGCTATAACCTCGTCTCTTGCGCCCAAAAAGTCACGTCTGTTCTCTTCTTTGATATCCTCAACACTACTACAGGATGGTTTGTGGAATTTCATGGTATTTGTATTTAATACGTAAGTGATTTCAGCCAGATCAGTTTCTGACTCTTCTTCCGTTGAAATATCAATATATCCAGATTCTCCTGTATCATAATCGTAATATGCACCAGTAGAAATATCAATAACCCTGCTTTTCAGTTCTTGTCCAGCAAAAAGGACTTTAGCATCTTTTTCTTCATCCTTGACATATTCTCGAACCGTGATCGTAACAGAGCCACCATTATCGGCACTGTAATTCAAACAAGTCGTAGTATTATCTTGCGTATTTATGACAGCGTGTACTTCGCCATCCTCTTCGCAAAATTCTTTGCAATAATCTACAGCATAATCATAGGGATCGACAACCTTGTCTAGTTTAGCCCATTTCCATTTTCCAGTAACGTCATTAGGAACATCTCCCATGAATTCAATGTCTGTTTTGACATCAAACATGGACTCTGTCATTTCCTCAGTTTCGACAGGCGCGGATGCCGCAGAACTGAATGATAAAACTGTGAATAAGATTAAAATACAAATAAAATAATAAAGTACATTTCTCTTCATAACGATTTCCCTCTCTCTTTTGAATTTTTATTAAACGTCATGGCGGTTTAATCCGTATCTGGTGACTCCTCTTTTTTAGACTGATCTATTTCTTCCATATATCCCGCAGTGATAATACTGGCCGGAAGGGCAACGATCGCGATTCCAAATATAGACGAGATCATTGTAATCACTTTTCCTGCAGTAGAGACGGCATATATATCGCCATATCCGACAGTGGTGAGGGATACCGTCGCCCAGTATAACGCTTCGAAGAAATTATTGAAGGTATCAGGCTCTACATTGATTATCACTAGAGCAGATACTATTATGTATCCAACGGCCAGACCGCAGACCACCAACAAAGAGTCTTTTTGCTTGCGAAAAACCTTCAAAATGATAGCTATGTTTTTAGAGTATCGGACGGCTTTAAAAACTCTAAAAATACGCAAAGTCCGAAACAGCCGGAAGAATTTCAGCAGTCTGAGACTTCTATTTAAAGTAGTAAGGCCTGGAAGAATAGAAATAAAATCCACAATGGCCATTGGTGTGATCGGGTGGAGAAAAAACGATACTTTTCCCTTATTCAGCCGATAATCTGCGGTAATCCATCTAAAGATGTAGTCGATGATAAATATTCCCGTACAGAAGATGTCTATAGTCTGTAAAATGGTGTAATGACCTTTAAAAGCCAGAGGTATCAGACTTATAATGATCACGAAAAACATGAATATATCGTAGATATCGCGTTTCTGGTTTTCTGCGATCGGCGGTTCAACCAGGTCAAACAATTTCTTGCGTACCATGTAAATGTCCTCCCTGCTTTACAGGTCTTTGCCGTACAGATATCGATTTTCCTCCATTGTAAACACGTCGCCATGCTCCTGTAGGAACTGTACACGCTCCTGATCGCGCTGAATCTGCCGTTCAATCCTGCGGATGCTGCGCTTAAGGCGATTAATCCGTTCGAGATAGATTGCGGCCGGCATTGGCTTCGCTTTCGGATTCACCGCCAAGCCATGGGCGACAGCTTCGATCTGTTGCGCATCTGCCTTCTCAAAATCGTCATTCTCGATATGCTTCATGGCGTGTTGGTAGGCCTTGAGTTGCCCGTCATTTGATAGCCGCGCGTTAATGAGGATCGTATATGTATCATCCTCATTCTTCACAACCATTTCCTTCCCAGAATTCGGGAAATTCACCAGAACAACATTAACATCCGGTTCACTCATCGTTACCACGCTCTTTTCTCTTTAAGGCCAGCGCCATGTTGTGCAGCGCACGCAGATCGTCGGCAGACATGTCGCGCTGGACGTCGAACAGGGCACGGAGCTCTTTGTTCTCAAAGATTTCCTGCGCAACTTTAGCTGTTTCGTCGCTTGTGTAGTATGCGATTTTTTCATTTTCGTCGTCACCGTCCAGTAATCTTTCTACTGGCACACCGAGAGCTGTGGCGATCTTTTGTAGATTTTCCTGTTTTGGTGTGTATTTTCCAGTTTTCCAATTGCTGGTGGTCGCGGTTCCGACGCCGGATATCTTTGCAACCTTATAATCTGTCATTCCCAAACTATCCCTTATTTCCGCATATTTTTCATAAGATGCGCGTCTCATTCTGGCCTCCTTAAAAACAACTTAGAAAATTTAGCTAAAATGTGTTGACACGCTTAGAAAACTATGCTATAGTAACGGCATAGCTTAGATAACTAAGCTAAAACAGCACATTAGCTCGGGTTTCTTTTATAACTTAGGTGGTGCTTTGATTATATAAGAAACCTTAGCTATTGTCAACACTTAATTTCCGGAGAGGAGGGTTATTTTGTATAGAAAGTATATGGAGCTTAGGGATAAGGCCGGACTTACAGATTATAGAGTATGTGCATCCACGGGTATCTCTACGGCCACCATGAGCAACTGGAAGAAGCATTACGACACGGACGGAAAGGAAGGTTACCAGCCGAAAATGGACAAAATCAAAGCTCTTGCCGATTTCTTTCATGTACCACTGGATTACTTCCTTGGGGGAGCAGACGAGGCCGCGGAGAGCGAGGTGGGGTGAGATGAAAGGAGCGAACGTATGCACTCGAAGAATCATAGGCTTAGTAATGAAAGGGGTGAAAAAATGAGTTGGAATGGAGAGCAGGGAGTGCCCGGACCAACATCCATGACAAAGTTTGAAACAAAAGATGGGTGTTGGTCCAAAGAATATGCAGAACTAAACGGTCTGTGTATCCAAATATTGAACTTTTTGAATGAACATCCGGAATTATCATCAACGATTGTTATCACTAAGACTTCAATGATATCAGTCCTTTAAGGGACAAAAAGGGACAGAATCTTTTGAACATTTAGTTTCGAAAGTTGGCCGAGTAGAAGGAGATTCTGAAGGAATGGCTTATCAGCTGAGCATTTTGTAAGTAAAGGGACAATTCCCCATAGGGAAGGATCCTCCAAAAACAAAGGCAGAAGAGATAAAGCAATATGTTTGTTGTAGTCTCGTTGATATTCATTTTCTTCCAATTGTTTTAAAAGAGGAGAGCTTTCATTCGATAATTCTTTCAAATCGAATTTTCGAACGTCTGATTTGGAGTCGATTTCATATGAAGCAATGCAGTTTGCATAGCTACTCCAGTGAGGGTAGGGAGGGTCAATTGACCATTGATCTGTTGCTTTTATCATGAAAAAATGTGATGCCATTTCACATATGGACTCTTCGAACCAACGCATACGCTGTACAACATGTCCAAAACACATGTAATGACAAAACTCATGTGAAAATTGATACATAAAGTTGCTCCAATAACATCCCGGTTCACCTTTATCGGTCAGTGTAGGGACAACAAGAAAAATTGTATTTAGTTCATAGATTGTTTCCGGAAATTTTCTTGCAGGAACATTGCATAACACCGTTAAAGGATGAGCCTCAATGCAAGGGAAGTAATAGCTAAATAATGTTTTGATAGAGCTTAGTACAGCAACAACATCATTTTCGTAAGTTGGATAAGGGAGGGGTAAATATTCTTCAAATGTAAAACCTGGGCAATTTGGGAAAACAACCATATTTGTATTTTTTCTTTCTTTTTGTACTCAGCTCTGGCGGGAGCTTGTATCTAAAGAGTAGAAAAAAATCCAAGAAATGTCAAGAAAAAAGAGGCGTAATCATGGACGAATTAATCTTCACGCGCCGCCGACGTGACCGGCTGAGCGGCGTCAACTAGATCGTGGTCAAGGTCGGGAAAGACCAGTACAACAAGGTGATCGAGGTAGCGGACGAGACCGGACGCTCTATCCGGGATGTGGCAAGCAAGATGATTGATTTTGCGTTTGAGCATATCCGGTATGAGGACGCGGATCCTTCGGAAGGGAGCTGATTAGGATGCCGATAATCAAGAAATCAAGTGAAGAGCGCTGTTTCGCGCTGCTCAAGGGCAACATCCGCAAGCGCATGGAGGCGGAGCAGGTGACGGACAAGCAGATGGCGGCTGTCACGGGAATGTACCCGGACACCTTCGCCAAGAAGAAAAACCATCCGGAGCGGTTCACGTATCCAGAGCTGATGCAGGTGATCAAGCGGCTGCACTTTCCGGACAGTGAGGTCTTAGAGATCATGCGCGCAGAAGGGGGCGGATCATGACAATAGGGGAACGGATCTTCTGGCGGGTGTTCGCCGCGGATGTCCTGCTGGCGGCGCTGTGGCTGATCCTTGGCGGGTCGGTACTTGAGATTGTGATCATCGCCGTGCTGCAGGCAGGGATCTTGATGGTTATCGAGGGCGCGGTCGGGGCGGTGCACCAGATGGTGGAAGATATCAACGGAAGGAGGATTATGAGATGGGAGAAAAGACGGTCACGCTGAGTGCGTACACGGCAGAGATGCTCGGGGAGTACAGGGAATGGCATGACGAGTATGAGAAGCTCATGAAGGATGTACACGATATTGATACATATCACCCAGAAGACGACGAAGCCTTGATTCGCGTGGCGCTTGGCGCTGCTGTAAACGATATCAAGGACAGCGTCGATGAGATGAAGCGCATGAAGCTGAAACTGGAGGCCACATCATGAGGGGCAGGAACGTAGACCAGAAGAAACTCCGTGATGTGAAGGAAAGAGCCATAAGGTACCGTCAGGATGTACTGACGTATATTCCGGGCACGTTCATCAAGCATATCCTGGAGGATCTCGGGTTATGGGAAGACGAGCCACCAGAGGAAGGAGATGGGGGCGATGATTAAGCATTACGCAACCTATATGACCGGAGCATTGACGATGATCCTCGCAGCGCTGATCCTGTGGGCATGTACACGGCTGTCAATCGAGGACGTGATCGCGGCTTCTCTGGCGGCGTATGTTGCCGGACTCATCGGGGCCCGGACTGTGATTGATAAACTGGAACGCCGGAAGCTGCGGAGGCACGCGGCTCAGATCGTAACGCTGGTGCAGGCGGAAATGGATCAGAGGAAGGAGGAAGCATCGTGATCGAAGTGACAGAGTGTGCGCTGGTGGATAAGGCGGTGGTGCGGGAGTATCGCGAGGAGATAGAGAAAGAGCTTAAATCTGGCGATCCGATCGTGATGGCGGAGGCTGTCGGCGCGAAGCGGACGCTGGAGAAACTGGATCTATGGGAAGATCCGCCAAGACAAAAAGAGATGCCCTGAGCCGGCAAGCAAACAGGGCAGAGAAAAAAATATCTCAAGTGCATTATAGCACGGAAAGGACGGAAATGGCAAATATTATCGAGGAAATTTTAAAGGCGGCAAACAGCGACGACACGCCGCAGGAGACGAAGGATGCGATTCAGATGGCATTCGTCCGCAGATTCATAAAAGAGACGGATTCAGGCGTGACGATTTCTTACGTTCAAAAAAAAGGAGAAGACGCTTCAGAAGTTAAAATTGAGGGATTTTCGTATCGAGTTGAGTTCGGCGCGTGCAAACTGCTTGCAGACGTGTGTAGAAATCTTGGGCGGGGCGATAAACAGGCAGCACTCCGCAAGGTGGACGATATATGCGAATACGCCAAAAAGCTTATAAACGACGCGGGGGGGGGTATAGAAGATGCGCAGGATTACACTGAAGAAGCTGAGGGTTGAGAATTTCAAAGGCTGCCGGGAGCGCCAGATCGATTTCGGGCAGACGACCGACATTTACGGGGCGAATGCTTCCGGCAAGACGACGATATTCGATGCGTTTACATGGATGCTGTTTAATCGCGATAGCGCCGGTGCGACAACATTCGACATCCGCCCTCTGGATGCAGACGGCAGGATGGTCGACAACGTGGAGATTCTGGTGGAGGCTGTTTTGGACGTGGATGGTGAGACGATCACCCTCCAGAAGGTCCAGAAGCAGAACTGGGTCAAGAAGCGTGGGACGGACACGGCTGTGCTACAGGGGAACACGAACGCATATGAAATCAACGGGTTCCCGGCCAGCGAGGCGGAATACAAGACGAAGATCGCCAGCATCATACAGGAGAGCCTGTTTAAGTTGCTGACCGATCCGCGGGCGTTCGCGGCACTGCCATGGAAGGAGCAGAGGGATATCCTGCTGAGGTTTATCTCCGAGATCACGGAGGCTGATGTGTTGGCGAAGGATCCCACCAAGTATGCGCCAATCGCAGACGAGGTGCAGGCTGCCCCGATTGAGAAGTGCATCGAGAAAGCCAAAAAGGCTATGTCAAAGCTGAAAGACCGCCAGAAGGAGCTCCCCGCCAGAATCGACGAGGCAAATAAGGCTCTGGTGGATGTTCCGGAGCTGGCAGATTTGGAGCTGCAGCGGAACGCCCTGAACGATCAGCTGGCGGAGATTCAGAAGCAGCGTGATGACATGGCTGCATCTCTCGGAGCTGTGGATGCGGTCCGGGACGAGATCATGCAGGTCAAGGCGGAGATGGGCACGGTCGAAATGAAGGTGCGGGAGAGAATTCGGGAAACTCTGCGAGATGCGGAGACCGCACATGACGAGGCGAACCGTAAGGCCGACCGGCTGTTTGCCGCCAAAAAGGATAAAGAGGCTGAGCTGAAATCCTTGCAGGACAAGCTCCCTGAGAAGCGGGCGGAGCTTGAGCAAGCGCGGAAGCAGTACAGCGAGGCCGTGAAGATAACAGCGGACACGAATGCAGAAGGGCTGCAACATCAGACAAATTATTTTGTCGAAAAGTTCAAAGACCTTCAGATGACAATCGCAGGGAAAAAGGCGGAAACCTTCTCGGATGATTCCACCGTCTGCCCGGTATGTCACCGAGAGTATCCGGCGGAACAGGTCGAGGAGATGAGGGAGAGCTTCGAGGTTGAGAAGCAGGCATCGTTGGCTGCGCGTATAAGAGCAATCCAAAAACTGCTCACGGATAATCTCAGGTCTATCACCGCTACTGGAAACGCCGCCAGTCAGGCCGTGAAGGATATCGAGGCCAAGATCGCCACCGTATCTGCGGAGCTGGAGACCATCAAACAAGACTGGACAGCGGCCACTGGCGAGGCAAGCAAAGCCTACGAGTATAAGAACAGCCTGCCGACACAGCCGGATTTGTCGGTCAATCAGGAATACACGGCACTTCAGGACAAGCTGGCGGCGCTACAGAGGCAGCTCAGCAACATGGACACTGGCGAGGGTATGAAACAGCAACTGGCATCGAGAGAGGCCGAGATCCGCGTGCAGCTCGATGGTGTCAATCGCCAGTTTGCGGCAGTAGAAGCCAATGACCGGGCACAGGAACGCATCGAGGAGCTGAAGACCGAGCAGAGGAACGTCGGGCAGTTGGTGGCCGATCAGGAGCGGAAGCTCTATCTACTGGAGGAATTCTCCCGGGCGAAGATGGAGATGCTGTCGAGTGGCATCAATGGGCAATTCCGGCTTGTCAATTTCAAGCTGTTCGAGATGCAAATCAACGGCGGCATGAAGGACACCTGTGAGATGACCGTGAACGGCGTACCGTATTCGTCCCTCAACAGCGCTGGGAAGCTGCAGGCAGGTCTGGACGTCATCGCGGCGTTATCCAGGCTATACGATGTGAGCGCGCCGATCTGGATCGACAACCGTGAATCTGTGACCGAGATACCCGCGGTGGACGCACAGGTCATTAACCTGTATGTGTCGGCGCCGGATAAGGCATTGAGAATCGAGGTGGCATGATGTGGAAAGTAATCTTTCATTACAGTGACGGGTCGAAGCTAACAATAACCGGGAAAAAGGGAAAAGAGATTCCACCAGAACTGATTCGGAAATATTTCAATGATTATGGCCTGTCGTGCGAGTCTGCCGTATATCAGCAGTACCCGAAGAAGGATCACGAACCGCAGGATTTTCTTGCGATGGCTCGGAAGGAGATGGGGGTGGCATAATGGGCGAAAATTGTGAATCCTGCCAAGAATGTCTGTACATCGGTGATGGCGATTATGCCTGCACGAAAGAAATGCCGTCCAGAATTGTTTTAACGGATTTTAACGCAGCCACAGATGATTATATGTGGTGCGGGAAGGAGGAAACAGCCATGCAGATCATCAAAGTTAAATTTTTGAAGGGTGACGCGCCATCCGGTAAGCCCTACACCTACTATTCCCCGGTTGCGGTGGCTGTGGGCGACAAGGTGCAGATTACAGAGACAGCTGTTGGCGTTGTGGTTGCCGTGGACGTCCCAGAGGTAGAGGTTGCGCCGTACAGGGACAAGCTTAAGACGATCATCGGCTTGGTGGAAGCTCCGCCGGAACGTAGCAGTGAAAAGGTTGCCTATGCTCCACCAGAGGTCTATGACCCACTGGCGGCGACAGAAGCGCAGTCGAAACTCTGCAATGAGCGCAGCGTGCCACACTTTGCCCCGAAAAGCGGCAGGTGCTGGCGGTGCGGGCAGAACATCTATCTGCCGGGAAAAAAGTATTATTCGACCACGAGCCGCAAGATGGAGCGTACTGACCGGGATTCTGTCGGTATCAGTGTCGAACGCGCCGGGCGCGAGCATATCACCGGGTGTCCGCATTGTAACTGGAGTTTTTGTGAGTAGGAGGGCGTGATGGAAGCACAGAAAATGAAAGAATCCAGTCTGGAAGATTGGAGGAAAGAAGGGGCAGAAAAGTTCGGAGAAGACCCTAGAAACTGGAAATTCATCTGCCCGGCATGTGGACATATCGCATCCGGACAGGATTTCCTCGATGCGGGAGCGGATATCAACGATTCTTATCAGGAGTGCATCGGGAGACATACCGGCAAGAGTGCACCTCGAAAAGGTGATTCCAGTGGATGTAACTGGGCGGCTTATGGACTCTTTGGAACGCTCAGCAAGGGAAGAATCGTAATTACGGAAGACGGAAAAAGAGTTGAAGTCTTCCGGTTTGCAGAGGAGGCAGCATCATGACAGCAAAAGAACTGGCCGCCCTGCTGAACGGCAGAGAGCGCGGTAATGAGATTACAAAGGAAGAGGAGACTGCCGCCAAAGAAGCCGGTCTGGTGGTCGTATTTGGTGAGTCGGACGATTGCATGGAGTTCCGGGGAGCAATCGATGATGAGGTGAGTTGCTTTGACGGTGGAATGGCCTACGTAAACGAAAAAGGCCTGTTTGAGAGCCCGGATTGTACGGAGGAATATGGGCGCTGCGAGTATGTCCGATCCGAGATGGACAAGTGTGCTACGATCACCGCCTTGTGGGACGCAGGCGACTTCCCGTGGTCGTTCGATACCGGGCTCCCGTATGAGACCTTCGAGATTTTCGAAGACGGCGAGAAATACTGCCAGGGGATCGTGTTCAGTCTGGCGGATTTGAAAGCGCCGGAGAAGCATTCGGCGAAAGAGAGGGGAGGCTTATTTGCCGGGCTCCGCGAGCTGGTGGAAGCATCTTCGTGGCCGTCAGGAGATAAAGAGCTTACGCTGGAATTCATCACCGATCTGGAGGAGGCGACCAACCATGCAGGATAAGGAACGCTGCTGCGGCACGTGCCGCCACCACAAGCCCTTTGCAAATGAGTGGGGCTGCGACAACGAGGAATCCGAGGCTTACGGGCTGGAGACGGCCTACGATGATTTTTGCGAGGAATATGAAGAGAAGGAGGACAATTAATCATGGCAGAGAAGAACACACAGGCAGCAACCAGAGACAACACAGCGCTGGCAAACAGTCAGCCCAAAACAGGCATCGCCGCTTATCTTGGCGGAGATAAGGTCAGGAAAAATATCGCCGGAGTGATTGGAGAAAACAATGTAACACGGTTCATTTCCAGCATCGTGTCTGCGGTGCAGATCAATCCGAAACTGGCAGCCTGCACCAATGGCAGTATTCTTAACGCCGCACTGCAGGGGGAGGCGCTGCAGCTCGCGCCCAGTCCGCAGCTTGGGCAGTTCTATATGGTTCCATACGACAAAAGAGAAAAGGTAAACGGGAAGTGGGAGACCGTATCATCCGAGGCTCAGTTTCAGATGGGGTGGAAAGGATACGTGCAGCTGGCGATCCGCTCCGGGCAGTATCGGAAGATCGTGGTGTCGGAGATCAAATTCGGAGAGGCCGCATACAATCCGATCACGGAAGATATCATCCTGTCCCCAATCATGGATCCAGAGGAGCGGGAGAAGGCTGAAACCGTTGGATATTACGTGATGTTCGAATTGGTCAATGGCTTCCGTAAGGATATGTACTGGCCGAAAGCAAAGATGGAGGCGCACGCCCGGAAGTATTCCAAGGCGTATCAATACGATCTGAAGGAGAAGAAGTCCTCCAGCGTATGGACGACAGACTTTGACGCCATGGCAAAGAAGACCCTGATCCGCCAGCTGCTCAGCAAGTGGGGCATCATGTCCGTGGAAATGCAGCAGGCGTTTGAGAAGGATATGTCGGTCATTGATGAAGATGGCACGGCAAGGTATATCGACAATGACGGTGTGGTCAATGTGGAATCGCAGGTCGCGAATGACATCGCCGAGAACGCCAATACCGTCCCTTTTGAGCCGGCCGCCATCGAGCAGAAGCCGGAGCAGCCGACCGTGGCGGAGGTGATTGGGAAAGGCGCAAAGGCCACCAAGGGTAAAGAGCCAGTGCCGACGACAGCCAAGGCAGAGCCTGCAGTAGAGACAATGGCCGCGGAGGAAGTGCCGGATTTCATGAAGGGGTGAGGATATGAGAATCATATCGCAGGACGGCGACGTGGATCTGCCATATGAGAGTGCGGTGGTTATACGCGAAGAGTGGATTATTCGTGCGAATGTAAAAAATAGAGCATTCTGTATGGGCGTATATTCCACGTCGGAAAAGGCGCTGGCGGTGATGGAGGAACTGCGGAAAAAGTATGAGGATAGAGATTGTTGGAATGCATATTTTTACGATTATCCGAAAGTTTTCCGATTTCCACCAGATGGGGAGGCGGCACCATGAAACTAATCTGTCTCGGCTCCGGCTCATCCGGCAATTGCTACATCTTGGATGGCGGTGCTGAGGCTCTGATCGTTGAGGCTGGTGTAAGCTTCTTGGAAGTTAAAAAAGCGCTGGATTTCAATATCCGGAAGATTGCGGGGGTGGTGGTGAGTCACAGCCACCGAGATCATTCCGGATATGCCGGCGAGTACGAGAGAGCCGGGATTCCGGTTTGGAGGCCGTACGAAACCGGAGATCAGCGGCGAATGTGTGGGCGATTTCTGATTTTCCAATTTGAACTGGTACACGATGTACCATGTTGCGGTTTTTATATAGCCCATCCAGAGATGGGTAGTCTGGTCTATGCCAGTGATACCGAATACATAAAATACCGGTTCCATCACCCGACGCATATCTTGGTGGAAGCAAATTACTCCGCTGACCTGATCGACCCCGCGGCGGTCAACCGGGATCATGTTCTGACCGGCCACATGAGCCTCCAGACCACACTGGACTTTCTGGCGGCCAACAATAGCCCGGAGCTGATGAACGTGGTGCTGTGCCATTTGTCTCAGGATAATGCCGATCCCGATCCATTTCGCGAAGCCGCGAAAAAGGTTGTGAGCTGTCCAGTGCATATCGCGGAGCCGGGGCTGATGGTGGAATTGAGAAAGGAGCCGTTTTAAATGAAAATGAAAGCATATCTCGTTCGGGACGAGAGAAGTTATGAGGATTATTGCACGGTTGTTTTTGGCGAGACGAGGGGAAAGGCGATTCGGGCGGCACTCGCCACGGATGCCTGTGAAGATGGCGAATGGACAGATATAAGGGCAACAAGGGTGCCGGAGCTCGACTGTTATTATCGGGGAAGATCGGAAATGGATTGGTCAAATGAAAAAGACCGGATAGGAATGGTTCGATACGCGAATATGAGTTGTTCATATGAAGTTGATGATACCTATTGTAATTGCCCAGAATGTCCCGCAAAGGAATTTTGCTCCAGATACACGGACGACAGATAAAAAGATTATGGGCCGCCTGCCTGCGGGTGGGCGGCGGATGGGAGTGGGATATGGAAAAGACGAAAATAGACTGGTGCGACAGCACATGGAATCCGGTCACTGGATGTCTGCATGGGTGCGAATACTGCTATGCGAGGAATATAGCAAAGAGATTTTCTGCTGGTTGGGAAAACATAAGCGATAAAGCCATACACGAGCTGGATTCCCGCATGCATGGGGACAGAATCGATTTAAGGAAACCGAAAGCAGAGCCTTATCCGTATGGATTCGAGCCGACATTCCACGCATACCGCCTCGATGATTACGCCACCAAAAAGGGCAGAAACATCTTTGTGTGCTCTATGGCCGACCTGTTTGGCGACTGGGTTCCGGATGAATGGATTCAGGAAGTGTTCGAGGCTTGCTGGAAAGCGCCTCAGCACAATTATCTGTTCTTGACAAAGAATCCGGAACGATATGCGGAATCTGGAGTGCTGGGAGATAAGAATTTCTGGTTCGGGACAAGCGTGTGTCACAAAAAAGACGTATGGAAATGTAAATATCTTCCATTGGGAGCGAATAAATTCGTCAGCATTGAGCCGATTTTGGAGGATCTGGAAATTATTGGTAGTCCTGTGATTAATTATGTGGATTGGTTTATTATCGGCGCGGAAACCGGGAACAGAAAGGGAAAAGTCATTCCGGAGCGGAAGTGGATCGAGAATATTGTAAACGAGTGCCGGGAAAATGGAAAGCCAGTATTCATGAAATCCAGCCTTGCGGAAATCTGGGGCGAGCCGCTGATCCAAGAGTTTCCGGAGGGGCTGAAAAAGAGAGGTGATCTGCCGTGAAGATTATTTTTGATAGCGAGGAAGAAAAGGAAAAAATGGTTGTTGCCATTGCTGAGTGCGAAAGCTGTCCGTCGGACATGGGACTGGAAAACAGCTGTGCAGATACGGGCAACGACTGCGATGCCTGCTGGAAGGCGGCGCTGGAGGCAGTCGAGAAAAAGGAGGGATGACCTATTAACAAGGTGATTTTGATGGGCCGGCTCTGTCGAGACCCAGAAATCAGGCACACAGAGGGCGAGAGCGGCACAACGATCGCACGGTACACTCTGGCGGTGGACAGGCGGTACAAAAGAGAGGGAGATCAGACTGCTGATTTTCCGCAGTGCGTTGTATTCGGCAAGGGCGCGGAGTTTGCGGAGAAGTATCTCCACCAAGGGACGAAGATCGCGGTAGTGGGCAGGCTGCAATCAGGCAGCTATACCAACCGTGACGGGCAGAAAGTCTACACGACCGACGTGGTCGTCGAGGAACAGGAATTTGCGGAAAGCAAGGCGGCAAATGAGAACCGGTCATCTGGCGGGTCATCGCAGGCTGGCGGACAGGTTTCCTCTGGTGGTTCTGCGCCAGCGCCGAGCGCGCCGACTCCGGGCCCTGACGGATTTATGAACATCCCCGACGGAATCGACGAGGAGTTGCCGTTTGCGTAAGGAGGGGATGCACAATGATTATCCAAATCGACAGCCGGGAGAAGCCTCGGGCAATCACAAGGATCGTGGCAGAGTTTGACCGGCAGGGAATAAAGCATCCGACGAATAAGCTGATCGTTGGGGACTACATGAACTTCGATAATCCCCGCGTGGTGGTTGATCGCAAGCAGAACCTGAACGAGGTTGTCAATAATCTCACGCAGGATCACCAACGCTTTCGGGAGGAAGTGATGCGAGCGCAGGAGCTGGAAATCACGTTGATTTTCTTGGTGGAGGACGGCTACCGCATCCGTTCCGTGGATGATGTGGAAAACTGGGTCAATCCCCGTACATGGGGATATTGCCGGAAATACGGCATCGACACCAGAGGCGACATGCAGGCGAACATCCGGGAGTTTGTTCAGCACGGCGGGCAGAAGCCGCCAAATTCCGGGGCGTGGCTTGCAAAGACCATGCGGACGATGTCAGAGAAGTATGGGGTGCTCTGGGAATTCTGTGCAAAGCCTCAAACCGGGAAGCGGATTGCGGAGCTGCTGGGTGGCGGTGCCGGTGCTTAGGGATGAGGATATCGAGGCCGTGAAATCCTCCGTGAACATGGTGCAGCTGGCAGGGCAGTACGGTTTCCGGGTCAACCGCAGCGGATTCATGGTCTGTCCTTTCCATGGGGATAAGAATCCGAGTATGAAAGTTTACTCAGGATACTCCACCAGAGATGGATATCACTGCTATTCCTGCGGCGCGGCCGGCACCATCTTCAGCTTCGTGATGCGGTATGAAGAGCTGGACTTCGAACCGGCCGTCCGACGCATAGCTGGAATGTTCGGAATCCCCATCAGCGACGGAACCGAGCCGACCGCAGAGGACAAGCGCCGGATCGCCGATCGCCGAGCAGAGCAGGAACGGAAACGCCAGCAGGAGGAAGCCGACCGGCGCGCCATGATTGAGCTGTCGGAGAGGATCCGGCTGTACGAAAGCCTGATGCAGGGTGCGCGGCCTTATGGCGGGCTCTGGTGCTACCTTGGGAACCGGCTGCCGGTGCTGCAGGGGGAATGGGAAGAGCGGTTCGAGGCTATGAAGAAACAGAGGTAGGATTATGGACACAAAAACAACCTATGAAGTATACAACGCCATCATGAAGCTGCACAAGAAATATGCCGGGTATGTTGGCAATGCCGCATGCCTTCCAGCGCTCGATGGAGATATCAGGCGCGTGGTCGAGCGATTCGGAGGCAGTAAGTTCGCTGCCGCCATGACTGCCGTCCTACGTCGGTGGTTTACTGGAAAAATTGAGGGCGCGCCGGCGGACGGGATCGTGCAGTTTTATGTGGATCTATGGCAGCTCCACAAGCGGTATATCGGGATGGAACAGGACAGCATCTTCTGGCAGATGGTGACGGATAGTATTCACGAGCTGAATAAAAAATATGGCGGATGCAGACAGCTGCAAGAGTATGCGCTGGCAATCGCGGATGAGCTGGAGCGGTCAACATGAAAGTGATGAGCGAATATGACGCAGACAGTATTCTGGCGCGGGAGACGTTCGAGGAGCTGTTTAAGATCGAAGATGAATTCGATCAGGCCGACCGGCTGATCGCGCTGACGGAGAGGGCGTTTGACATCAGCAAGGCGTGTGGGGAGAACTTCAAAAAGAAAGTGCGAGCCTTCAAAAAGCAGCTTGAAAAAGAGAAGAAAGAACAGAAAGGCACCCGCCAGCCGAGCAAGACGGAGTTCGGATATTATGCGGACGGCCATGAGTTGAACTGTGGGACGTGGATTGCGAACCAGAATGGTGTGTATCAATACAATCCGTACGGCATCGCGAATCTGGCCTGCTATCATCCGATCCTGATCACGCAGATCTTCAGGAATGCCGAGACCAAGAAACAGAAAGTGAAGATTGCCTACCAGGTGGCCGGAGAGTGGAGCGAGATCGTGGTGGACAAGAGCCTGATTTCGTCTGCCAACAAGATCACGGCGCTGTCAGAATACGGGATCCATGCGACGTCTGAGAACGCGAAGTATCTCGTGAAGTACCTGTCGGATCTTGAGAATATGAACATCAGCACGATTGAGCGGAAAGTATCCACCAGCAAGTTCGGATGGATCGGCGGGGATTTTATTCCATATGGAATGAAGATCGAATTCGACGGCAAGGAACGGTTCCAGGAACTGTTTGACTCGGTTGCCGAGCGCGGATCCTTGGAGAAGTGGTTGGAGTGCGTCAAGACAGTCCGCGGATCCGGACGGAAAGAACCTCTGGTCTATCTGGCGGGGAGCTTCGCGAGCATTCTGCTAAGCCAGCTGGATCTATTGCCCTTTGTGATCAACCTCTGGGAGGAGACCGGCAAGGGGAAGACTGTCTCCATGATGGTTGCCGCGTCGGTCTGGGGCGATCCGAAGATCGGGAAATTTATGACGGACGTGGGAGCGACCGGGACCAGCTACGAGGTCCGCAGCGATGTGCTAAATCATCTGCCCCTGATGATTGACGACCTGAGTAAAGTTAAGGAAAGCTATAAGGACGCATTCACAGATCTGGTGTATGCCTGGTGCAGCGGCAAGGGAAAGGACCGGTCCGATCAGAACCTCGGACTCCGGAAGAGCTGCACGTGGAACAACGTCACCATGACGAGTTATGAGCGACCGCTGGCGACAGAATCTATGCGTGGCGGTGCCGTGAATCGTGTGCTGGACTTTCAGATCGAGCCGGGCGATATCTTCACCAAAGAAACTGGCAACGCCACCGTGACGGCAATCTCGAAAAACTACGGGTTCGCTGGTCGGATGTTCGTGGATGTTGTAAAGACTGTTGGTATTCCGCGGATCCGGGAGCTGCAGCAGTTCTTCCTGCAAAAGATTGACACGTATTGCCAGATGCACGATCAGGAGAAGGAAGATAAGCAAAAGCTGCCGCTGAGTATTCTTCTGGCGGCTGATAAACTGGCGACGGATTATATCTTCAAAGATGGTGTGTATCTGGATTTCGAGTGGTGTGTCCGCCAGCTCAAGAGCAAGGATGATGTGTCGGAGAACCAACGGGCATATGAGTCCATCATGGATGACGTGAATATTCACGTGAACAACTTCAATCCAGATGATAATGGCAACTACCGCGGGGAGTTTTGGGGTGGAATCAAGGGTGATTACGTATACATTGTCCCTTCGATATTCAGCCAGATTGCGGACCGCTATAACTTTTCAGCCGCTGCGTTCCTGCGGTGGGCGAAGGAAAAGGGGATTCTAAAATGTAACGGAGAGAAAAGCCATGAGCTTCAGAAGACGGAACGCATTCCGGCAGGGAGTAAAACGGCAAAGAGATTTTACGCCGTCAAGATGCGTAACGAGGATGCAGAAAATTCTGACGAAAGTGAGTTTGAGGAAGTAAATAAACAAACAAAACTGCCGTTTGATTAAAATAATCTGTTTTTCGTTACGGATGTTACGGCTGTTACGGGTATTCTGAAGCTATATGAGGGGTTGAAATAAAAAAATTTTTTGTTCTGAAATGGTGAAAAAAATTTTTTGAAATACATAAAAGCAAAAAAATAGACCCGTAACACCCGTAACACCGGAACATGAAATTGAAAAATGCCGCATTTATGCGGGGTTGTGCGATATGGCGGTTTTAAAAATAATCCGTAACAGAGCCGCAACAGATCCGTAACGGCAGGTAACAGGGAGGTGATCGCCATGGCGGCACACAGAAGTGGGATGGAGAACATAATCCGCAGGATGATTGCGAACGGAAAGTCCAACAAGGAGATCAAAGAGTGGACAGGCGTAAGCTATGCAACCATTGCACGGTACAAGAACGAGATGTCCGGCGGCGATACGGTGATGGAAAAGGTAAAGCGTGATATCGATTGTCCGCCCGGATTCCGGCGTGAATGGACTCTGGCGGTGAACAGGATCAGGAAATATTACGGCAAGAAATTGTTTCCAATGCCGATGGAAAAGGAGGATGCGAGATGAGTGAATACAAGGTTGGCGACAAGGTATTGGTGGAAGCGAGGGTTGTCAGAAAAGAAAAACGCATTGGCGAATACCAGATAAAAATAAACTCGTATACGGATGATTCTTGGGTAGAAAAAGAAAAAATATATCCGCTTACTGCTAAGGACACAAATATCCCAACCAAGACCTACGAGGACGGCTTGAATGAAGCGTGGGAGCTGGCGAAGAAACTATTCCTTTATCCACATGAAGGCGGATACAACTCAACAGAGTTGGAGGAAATATTTGGGCGCACAGAACATCTTTGGAAACTGTCGCCGCAGGAAGCCGCCGCGAAGATTGCGGAGTGGGAGAGCAGACAGGATATACACGTTGGAGATTTGGTACGTGTGGGATTCGGATATGGAGTTGTGACAAGCGTGCATAAAGAAAATTGCTATGTTTTGTGGACTGATGGTTCATCTGGATGCAGAGATAAAAAATACCTCACCAAAACCGGCCGCACCATCGACATCGCGTGGCTGTTGGCGCAGATTGGAGGGGCGGAATGACGTGACTGTTATGCAAGATGGAATTGAAGTTTTCGTTCTCCCGGATGGCGCGCGTTGCGTGGCAGGTGTTAAAGAACAAAATCCGCTTGATATTGATGAATGTCCTTACGGACATGACATATGCGATGGTGATTGCATGTATTACAGCGAAGAGCGAGTGGAGGCGCGAGATGAGACTGATTGATGCGGATGCGTTTTTAAATCAAGAAAGAAAGAGATGCGAAAGTGAGCCGATTGTTGGAACAAATACACTAAATAATAAATATTTGAAAGATGTTATTGAGAAAGAGCCTACCATCGACGCTGAACCTGTGCGGCATGGGCGGTGGATAAGGAGCGGCGTTATTACCGGGAAATGTTCTGAGTGTGGAGAAATCAGCGCAGACAGAGGAAAATATTGTTCCAACTGCGGCGCGAAGATGGATGGGAAAGCGATGGAGGTGGATAAGAATAATGGATAAAGAAGTTGCTGAAAAATACCATACGCATATCAGATATGGAATGGGGTATGAGTATTACGATGCCTACTGTCCACGATGTGACAGTTTTATATGCCCAGAGCCGATGATAAGAGAACAAAAAGAGCATTATTGTGAGAACTGTGGGCAGAAAATAAAATTTGATGAGTAAAAACTGGAAGAAGATGGATAGAGAAAGTGAGGTGTAGGAATGAGTGATATTCAGAAAGCGATTGATGCATTAACGGCTATGCGGACATGCGAAAAAGGAGAATGTAATGGCGAATGCTCCTCGTGCGAACATCTTGAGATACAATGCAAAGACTTAACATTTGCCTACGATGCCGCCATCGCCGCTATGCAGGAGAAACAGCACAACGATGAGCTACGGCAACAAGGCCGTCTGGTGGAATTGCCATGTGCAGTGGGAGAGAATATATACCAGATTGTAAAGACAGGATCATCCGAGATCCACACAATAGTGCATGAAGGCCATGAATATAGCAGGGAAGTGCCGTACTGGGGAATCTGGCCTTGCAAATTTAACCTGAAACTGATGGATGAATTCGGCAAGACTGTATTTCTCACACACGAAGCCGCGCAGAAAGCGCTGGAGAAGATGAGGGCATAGTTTATATCTTTTGATTATCTTTCGAAATCACAAGATAATTCGCGAGATAGAGGAGGGTGACAGGATGATCAAGATAATCTGTGACCGGTGCGGCGCTGAGATCAAGCCGGGAAAGATTGGCTATGTGGCACTGAACTTCCGTGAGACCGTTGGCGGGGGATTTGCGGCGGCGAACATGTTTGAGGATTTTCATTTCTGTTCTGCCTGCATGGAGAAGATCGCCGATTTCATCACCAATCCGGCAAAGAATGAAAAGGCCGAGATGGCCACCAAAGAGGAACCAGCAAAAGCAGTCACGCCGGAGCCCGATAAGGCCGCGAATCCGAGGCGCCGCATCGATTACGGCAAGATCATGGCCCTACATAACGCTGGATGGAGCAATGCCAAGATTGCGGATGAGATGGGCATGACGCCGGGAGCGGTATCGACCGCACTCAGCACATACAGAAAGAAGATGAGAGAGGGGAAGATCAATGAAGCCGATCGAGAATGATTACAAGTGGCTGAAGGAGTTCCGCGAGTACGTGGACAAATTCGCCAAGCAGAACGGCATCACGCCGGAGGAAGCTCTGGAGCATGAGGTTGTGCGGCAGGTCTGGCGGTATTATACAGAGCTATAGCCTATGAAAGCGCTTATGAAATATCCGGGCAGTAAGTGGTCGATTGCAAAGTGGATTATTTCATTCTTCCCAGAGCACCACAGTTATCTGGAACCATTCTTCGGCAGTGGAGCCGTACTGTTTAACAAGTCGCGCAGCCATATCGAGACTGTGAACGACCTGGACGGGAATGTGGTCAATCTGTTCTGGTGGATCAAGCATGATCCGGAAAGGCTGGCTCATGAAATCTACTGGACGCCGTATGCCCGGCAGGTTTATGAAGATGCGTTTGCTGCGGCACCAGAGGATCCGTTTGAGAAAGCTGTGAATTTTTACATCCGACTCAACATGGGACATGGTTTCCGGACGAACGGCGAGATGGTTGGCTGGAAGAATGATGTGCAGGGGCGTGAACGCGCGTATGCTTCGCAGGACTGGGTACATCTTCCGGACAAGATCATGCAGGCAGCGGAACGACTGCGGGGCGTTCAGATTGAGAATATGCCAGCTGTGGATCTGATGCGGCGGTTTAATTATCCGAATGTGCTAATCTACCTTGATCCGCCATATATGCCCGGTACCAGACACGGGAAACAGTACCGCTGTGAGATGTTCACGGAAGAAAGCCATACAGAACTATTGGAGGCCGCCAAATCACACAAGGGCCCGGTGTTGATCAGCGGCTACGAGACAGACTTGTACAACGATATGCTGCAGGGATGGCATAAGGAAACAACCACCTGTTATTCGCAAGCATGCAGCAGGAAACAGGAAGTGCTCTGGATGAATTTTGAACCAGAGATGCAACGGCAAATGAGTTTTACAGATATTTTGATATAACACCAGAAAGGAGAGCGAGTTGCGCGCATAATGACCGGTCTCTCCGAAAATGGAAATGAGCAAAAAGCAAAAGGTTAATATAGGCGACACGGTTTATTTTGTTGTAGAGCATTATTATCACATCCAGGATAAGGCCGGCGCCCAGATGGAATACCTGCCGGTTGAAGGGACGGTGGTGGAGTTTGTCGTTGGCGGTTATAAAGAGGCAAAGATCCGCAGCGTGATCGATGGAGGCGTGAAATTATTCTTCCTCAAGGTTTCTGATTATGGAAAACGCTTTTACCCCAGCCGTGAGGAAGCACTGGCCGCGGCGATACGCGCTGCAGATAGTTACGACCACACATGGAGCGAAATCACGCATGAGAAGATCCGGAGGCCGTGGGAGGTGGAAGCGCAATGAAAGAAAAATGGAAAGATACATACATCTATGGCGAGCAGTACCAAGTTAGCAATTTTGGAAATGTTCGGAATAAGTTTACTGGTCATGTGCTGGCGACGCAAGAAGATAAAAAAGGATATTTGCGCGTTCGGCTGAGTCTTCACGATAAAAAGGCGTCAGCAAAGGTACACAGACTTGTTGCGGTAGCATTTATCCCGAATCCGTGTGGAAAACCACAGGTAAATCATATTGATACTGATAAACATAACAATTCCGTAGAAAATCTTGAATGGGTTACGAACGGAGAAAATCAGATTCACGCATATAAAACTGGTCTGAATTATGTTACTGGACGGGCTGGGAGAAAGAAGATTCCGGTATACAAAGTTGAAATTAAAACCGGGAGAGCATTGGAAGCATACCAATCCATAGCAGAGGCAGCCATGAAAAATAGGATATATCCTGCAAATATCGAAAAAGTTCTTGCGGGGGCAAGGAAAAGTGCAGGCGGATATGGATGGGCCAAGGAAAGTGAGGTGATGTCTTATGTCGGAGCAGCTAATTGTTGATTGCTTCGCTGGTTAGGCGGAGGTGGGGCAAGCGTAGGAATAGAGATGGCACTCGGACGGCCTGTTGATATCGCGATCAACCATGATGCGCAGGCCATCCGGATGCACAGGACGAACCATCCGCAGACACTTCATCTGACGGAAGATATCTTCAAGGTTGACCTCGAAAAATACGTCGGTGGCCGTCATGTCGCGCTGATGTGGGCATCGCCGGACTGCACGAGCCATAGCAAGGCAAAAGGCGGGCAACCGCGGAAACATGGCCTGCGGATCCTTCCGTGGGCGGTGTATAAGCACGCCAAGAAGATCCTGCCGGACGTCATCATCATGGAGAATGTCGAGGAGATCCAGCAGTGGGGTCCGCTGGACGGGAACGGCCGGCCGATCAAGGAGCGGATGGGCGAGGACTACCAGAAGTTCATCGCTGCCATGAAGTCGCTCGGCTATGACTTTGACAGCCGCGAACTGGTGGCCGCAGATTACGGCGCGCCGACAACGAGAAAACGCTGGTATGCGATTTTCCGGCGGGATGGTCGCCCAATCGTCTGGCCGAAGCCGACGCATAGCAAAGCAGGCGGGGACGGCAAGAAACCGTGGGTGCCGGTATCGACGGTGCTGGATTTCACGGATTTAGGGTCGTCGATCTTCGGCCGGAAGAAACCACTTGCGGAGAACACTATGCGGCGGATCGCGAGAGGACTGGATAAATTCGTGTTTCGGAATCCGGAGCCGTTCATGGTGCAGGTCAACCATTCAGGCGGCTTCCGCGGACAGAGTATCCACGAGCCGATGCCGACGATCATGCAGAAGCATGGGTTCGGCGTGGTGACACCGGTGTTTGCGCCGTATATGATGCGCAACAATACAGGCGCGCCGGGAAGCGACGTCAAGGATCCCATGCTCACGATAACGACAGGCGGGCATCATGGGATGGTGGCGCCGCTCCTGATTCAGTACCATTCCGAGACCGCCAAGAGCGAGGTGTGTGGGCAGGCAGTATCAGCTCCGCTCCAGACGATCGACACGAGCAACCGGTACGGTCTGGTGGCGGCATTCCTTACGAAGTTCTACAAGTCTGGAATTGGACAGGGCATGAACGAACCCATCCACACCATCACGACGAGCCCTGGACACTTCGGGCAGGTGTCGGTGCTGGCGGTGGATTGGAAACAGCTTCAGGAAGCCGGCGTTGACGAAGAGACCGCGCAGAAGGCAACTTGGGTGTCGCAGTTCATCATGGAGTATTATGGCACCGGCGTCGGACAGAGCCTGAACGATCCGCTCCACACCATCGTGACAAAGGATCGGTTCGCGCTGATCACGGTGCTGGGGAATGAATATGTTCTTCTCGACATCTTCCTGCGGATGTTGACACCGGAGGAACTGAAGCTCGCCCAGGGATTTCCGCGGGATTACATCATCGACCGGGATTATCGCTGGCAGAAATATCCAGTCAGCGAACAGGTCAAGCGGATCGGGAACAGCGTGGTGCCGGTCATGGCGCGGGTACTGGTGGCGGCGAACTGCCCGTATCTAAAAGTTGGAGAGCGTCAGCCTGCACCGATCATATATATGCAGCGCGGCGGACAGGTGGCGTTCGGATAGGAGGACAGGATGAAGAAGGAAAAGTATGAGACCTGCATACACGCCGAGAAGGTCGGCTAGATTGCAGTGTACGTTGGGCCCGGTTGTCCACGGGCGAGCCTGATCAAGGGGCATCTGGTGAGTAGCAAGAACAGGTGTAAGGAATGCAAGAGCTGGAAGGGAAAGGAGACACAGGTATGAGGATACTGAAGCAGATACTGGATATAGCAGATGAAGCCACATACAATCTGCCTGGCAGGAACGTGACACCGCTGTCGGTGCAGGAGCAGAGAGGCACGCTTGTGCTGTATTTTATGACGGATGCTGAGTTTATGAGCGAAGAGGCAATTACGCCAGTAAAGATTCTGATCGCCGGTACCGGGCATAAACGGAGCGACATCGCAGACGCGCAGTATCTCGGCACAGTCATGATGCCGTACGGGCTGGTGTGGCATTGTTTTGTTGGATAGACAGATTTGCGAGGGGGAGTGATATACCATGACTAAGGAGCGGCTGGAGGAATACAGAAGCAATAAGGACGAGATCAAGGAGCTGGAATATAAGCTGGCCCATCTCGGCGAGGGCGACAGCTTGGTTGATAATGACGTGGTATTTGATTACCGGACCGGATATCCGCAGCCGCAGGCGGTCGTTGGGGTGGACTGGGAGAAGCATGACAGGCTGAAGGAGCTGTATCAGAGTCGGGTAGCTAAATTGCTCGAGGAATGCGCGGAGGTGGAGCAATGGATCGATGGAATCCAGAACGGCCAGATGCGACGAATATTCCGCATGAGATACATCGACGGCATGTCGCAGGCGAAGATTGGGAAGCGCTTACATCTTGAGAGGAGCGGTATCAGTAAAAAAATTGATGGATATTTGCAACTTTCACACAAATCACAAAAATCACATGTATAATCAAAAATAGAGAACCCAGCGGAAGCAGCCTTGGTTTTCATAAAGTATTCTCCTTGTACGAATCGCCCTGCAGAAATGCGGGGCGGTTTGTATTGTGGCTGGAAAAAAGATGCAGGAGCCGCAACACCGCCGGGGAATTTATTCCGAATTTGAGATTGCGCATCATTGTTAAACATGATAGGATTATGGCATATCGAAAACGAGGAGGGCGAGATATGCCGAAATGTCCATTTTGTAGTAGTGAGAATATCGAGAGAATGGTATCAGGAGACTATATTTATAAGCGCTATGAAAAAAAGATAAGTAGTGGAATGTCGCTAATGACAGAAACAGGAACGCAAAATTATCCTATCGACAAATTTATATGCTTAGATTGTGGATATGTTTTCGAAAAAATGAACACAAAAAACTTAGAGGACTACAATCAAAATAAGCAATATTTTACAAATTAAAGTTATGGAACAGTAAAACATCCGGGAGACCGGGTGTTTTATTATGCGCGGAAACAGGTGGCAAATATGGAATTGAAACAACTCTGCGAAAAGTCAAAAGAGATATTCGAGATTGCCGATATATCCGAGTTGTCGGACAAACTGTCTGATATCTGCACGAATAATCGGTATGAGTACATGGAGCGGTTCGCAGATGCCGTCGGCGACCTGTCCGTGGACTGGCTGCAGAAGATATTTCAATACTACGAAGCAGACCGCAAAGAGAAGATGCAGGACTACACACCGCGGACGCTTGCACGATTTATCGGGAAACTGACGGAGACAGCGGATGAAAAAGCGGTTTATGACCTTTGCGCCGGAAGTGGTGCGCTGACTATTCAGAAATGGAACTTGAATAATGACTTGCTGTTCCTCTGCTATGAGTACGACAAAAAGGTTATTCCGCTGTTGCTGTTTAATCTGGCGGTGCGCAATATCAATGCCTTTGTGGTAAACGGTGACGCTTTGCAAGATGAAACATTTGCTGTTTATCGAGTGAGACGTGGGGAAAAATTTTCCACCGTTGCAGAGCTCGGTGCAATTGCCTGCGATATGCCGTTTGATTCCTGTATATCCAATCCACCGTATAACATGAAATGGAAACTGCCGGTATTTGCACAACTCCAGCCGAGATTTTGCGACTGCGAACTGCCGCCGGAAAGCAACGCCAATTATGCTTTTATCCTGACCGCATTAAATGACTGCAATGGCAAAGCGGCAATGATACTTCCTTGTGGTGCGCTGTCTACAGATAACAGGCAGGAAAAGGAAATCAGAAGATATCTGGTGGAGAAAAATCTCATTGAAGCGGTTATCACATGCCCTGACAAGATGTTTGAGGCAACGTCAATTCCGACTTGCATAATTGTTTTCAATAAGCGGAAAACCACAACGCATATTTCCTTTGTGGATATGCGGCAGACCTACGAGGTGGAACAGCGGGAGCAGAACGGGCAGTTTGGCGGCGCAAGCCACGAGAACAGGACATACAAAAAAGATGTGAAGATATTCTCTGACGCCCAGATGAAAAAGGCGATTGACAGTATAGCAAATCAGCAGGACATACCAGAGTTTTCAAAGACTGTATCTGCCCGGAATGTGGCGGAGAACGATTACAATATTGTTCCGTCGCGATACATAGAGTTTCAAGAGCAGGGATTTGAACATAGAGAGTATGCGGCAATCGTGCAGGACATAAATCGCATAACGGCAGAGAAAAACGCTTGCAAGCTGACAATCAATGAGACGCTGGCAAAGACGCTTGGATTTGATATGGAGCTTTACAAGCAAGACCAGAAGGACACGGGATTGAATGACTTGCTCAAACAGCTTGGAGCAGAACCATTGATAAAGCAGAATTATTTTGTCACATCGAAGAATAAGAACGAGATTAAGTTCGAGAACGGCAGCAAAGATATTCTTTCAAGCGTTCTCGTTATGATTCTGAGTAGTTGGAAACAACACATTTATTATCTCAACAATGAAGAGAACAGATACCTTGCAGAGTTGAGAGACGCACTGCTTCCTGATCTGATGAGTGGGAAGATAGAGGCGACAGGAGTGGTGGAACATGGCACGTGAGTTTGCAAAAGATTTCTATAGGTCAAAGCAATGGCAGCGATGCCGGGCAGCATACATTGCGCATCGGCGATCGGTGGACGGCGGACTCTGTGAGGAGTGCCACGAGAAGCCGGGGTACATCGTTCATCATAGGATCACACTTACACCGGACAACATCGGGGATCCAGATATCTCTCTCGGTTTCGGAAACCTTGAGTATGTGTGTTTGGAGTGCCACAATAAGGAGCACGGCAATGCAACAGAGATTGAGGGAATGGTGAAATATGTGTTCGGATCGGGTGGCGAAGTGATCCCCGTGGCAGGAGGAAAACGGCAGACTCCCCCCTGATTGGGGAGAGATTTCTGACAATTCGTGACCGGCCGCCTACTTCGAAAAAACGCACAAGGTTACATAAAAGGGGTGTAGTATAAATGGGACGTTACAGAGTAGCGGAGACGGAAGATGTCGAGGCTGAAATGGCCCGCAGGGAAGCTGATTATGACAGCGCTTCCGAGTATTTAGAAAAACAAAACAGGATAAAGAAAGAGGCGGCTAGACTTAGGCGGCTTTTCTCGAAGATAGACCCCAAAAAGAAGAGCCTTGTATTTGCCACAATTGACGATGTCGCTTTTATGACGATCACCATGCAGGATCTGCGGGAGACGATCATCCGTGACGGCACGACGGTGGAATATAAGAACGGTGAGAACCAGTACGGCACCAAACAGAGCCCTGACGCCCAACTCTATCTCCAGATGTCGCAAAAGCAGACGCAAGCCATGAAGATTCTGGTGGATTGCCTGCCGAAGACGGAAAAGACCATCCAAGCGAAGGATGATGGATTTGAGGATTTCGTAAATGGCAGGGATGATTAGATATCTGGCAGACTACAATCCCATACTGGAATACTGGGCTGTGATAGAGTCGGGGGTAGAGACGGTTGGCTATAAGGTCCGTAAGACCTACAAAAAACTTGTCTATGACATCGAACATCCGGGGGAGTATTTCTACAGCAGCAGACGTGCGAACCACGTAATTGAGTTTGCCGAGAATTATTGCAGGCACTCCAAGGGCAAGTTTGGCGGAAAACCGGTACGGCTGGAATTGTGGGAGAAGGCTCTTCTGGCGGCGATTTTCGGGTTTGTTGATATCGAGGGCAACCGGAAGTACCGGGAAGCGATGCTGATTGTGGGAAAAAAGAATGGTAAGTCACTGCTTGCGTCCATCGTCGGACTATATATGCAGGTGGCAGATGGTGAGATGGGACCGGAGGTTTACGCTGTTGCCACAAAGAAGGATCAAAGCAAGATCATCTGGCTGGAGTCAAAGCGCATGGTCAAGAAATCTCCGTCTCTGTCAAAACGGATCCGCAGTCTGGTGGCGGAGCTGGATTCCGATTTTAATGATGGTGTGTTTAAGCCGCTGGCATCCGACAGTGACACTCTGGATGGCCTAAACATCCACTGTGTTCTCATGGATGAGATCCACCAGTGGAAGAGCGGCAAAGCGCTTTACGACATCATGGCGGACGGGGTCACCGCCAGAGAACAACCGCTGATCTTTATCACGTCCACGGCAGGGACGATCCGTGAGGATATCTACGACCAGAAATATGATGAGGCAAAGCGCGTCATTGATGGATATTTTGACAGCAGCGGCTATAAGGATGAACGCCTTATAGCTTTTATTTATGAGCTGGACAGCCGGAAAGAATGGATAGACGAAGCCTGTTGGAAGAAAGCGAATCCGGGACTGGGGACGATCAAGAATCTCACAACGCTTCGGGACAAGGTTGAAAAGGCGAAAAAGAACCCTTTGTTGGTACGAAATCTGGTCTGCAAGGAATTCAACATCCCAGAGACATCATCCGAAGCATGGCTGACCGCGGAGCAGGTGGTGAACTCGGCAAAGTTTGACGTCAAGGAGCTGAAGCCGCGGTATGGCATTGGCGGGACGGATCTGTCGTCCACCACAGACTTGTGCGCAGCGAAGGTTCTGTTCCGGGTACCGGAAGATGAGCATATCTATGTGCTGCAGATGTACTGGCTACCGGAGGATTTGGTAGAGCGCCGGGTGAAAGAGGATCATATCCCATATGACGTCTGGATCGAACAGGGACTTATGCGTACCTGCAAGGGAAATAAGATCTCCTACAAGGATGTGACGGCGTGGTTCCTGGAAATTCAGAATCAATACGACATCTACATGTACAAGATCGGCTACGATTCCTGGTCTGCAACATACTGGGTGGAGGAGATGCAGGAGTGTTTCGGAAAGAGTGTTATGGTTCCCGTGATCCAGGGCAAGAAAACGCTGTCACAGCCAATGAAGGACATGGGCGCTGATCTGGAGAGCAAGCTGATCGTGTATAACGATCATCCGATCGACAAGTGGTGCTTATTCAACACGGCGATCGACGTGGACAAAAATGACAACATCCAGCCGATTAAGACAAGTGTTCCGACGCGTCGCATAGACGGCACAGCGGCGCTGCTGGATGCGTATGTGGTGTATCAAGATAACTTGAGCGAATATCTATCATTGATTTGAGGTGGAGAAGATGAATTTATTCAGACGGAAAAGAGATCCGACAAATGAGAAATCAGCGGACAAGCCGACAGAGCAGAGCCGGCTTGCGATGGTCACCACATGGGGGGAATATTACTATGCCTGGAACGGAAAGCTGTACGACTCCGACATTGTCCGGGCGTGCATCCGGCCGAAAGTAAAAGCGATCGGTAAGCTGGTGGGAAAGCACATCCGGGATGATCCGGCTGGCGGTATTAAGGTAAATCCGGAGCCGTATATTCGGTTCCTCCTGCAGGAGCCGAACCCGATTATGACCGGGCAGCAGTTTCTTGAGAAGATGGCGACGCAACTCTGCTTGAACAACAATGCGTTTGCGCTGATCGTCCGTGATGTAAATGGATATCCGCAGCAGCTGTACCCGATCCCATGTGTCGGCGTTGAGGCGGTATACGATAAGCAAGGAGCTCTGTTCCTGCGGTTTACATACCGAAACGGGAATATTGGGACGTTCGCGTATTCCGATATCATCCATTTGCGGCAGGATTTCAACGAGCAGGACATCTTCGGCAGCAGTCCGGCGCCGGCGTTGGCGCAGCTTATGGAGTGCGTCGGCGTGATCGATCAGGGACTCGTAAAGGCAATCAAGAACAGCGGGATTATCCGTTGGCTATTAAAGTTCACGAGTTCTATGCGGGAAGAGGACATTAAAAGAAATGTCCAGAACTTTGTAGACAATTACCTGAGTATCGAGACGGACACTTTCGGGGCTGCCGGCGTGGACGCAAAGACAGACGCCAAGCAGATCGAACCGAAAGACTATGTGCCGAACGCCGCGCAGACCGACAAGATCACGGACCGTATCTATTCATTCTTCAACACAAATAAGAAGATTGTACAGTCCTCCTGGGCAGAAGATGAATGGACGGCGTATTTCGAGGCCGAGATCGAACCGTTCGCAATCCAGATTGGGGATGTGTTCACAGTCCGGCTGTTCAGCAAGCGGGAGCGCGGCTTCGGGAACCGGATCGTCTTCGAGGCGAGCAACCTGCAGTGTGCCAGCCTGAATACAAAGCTGGCATTCCAGGCGATGGTTGACCGCGGTGCCATGACGCCCAACGAGTGGCGCGCCACGATGAACCTTGCGCCGATCGAGGGCGGCGATCAGCCGATCCGTCGATTGGATACACAGGTAGTGAACATGGTGCAGGGGATGCTGGCGAAGATGAACGGCGAGAATTATGTGGTCATGGCAGACCTGATCGGAAAGATTCTGCTGTCGGCCAGACTGGAAGGAGGTGGAGGAAATGCCGAGAATTGACATCCGGGGAGTATTGATCCCAAACGATTACAAATGGTATTACGATATCCTTGATATTGAGAATACCTGCCCAAAAGACGTGAGCAGAGTATTGAATGCTTTGCAAAGCGGAGATGTCTTAGAGGTATACATCAATTCGCCGGGCGGTGTGATTGATGTGGGGTCTGAGATATATGCTTTGCTCAGAAAAACGGGTGAAAGCTATAACGTAAAACTCTATGTCACCGGTGAAGCATGCAGTGCGGCGTCAGTCGTGGCAATGGCCGGATACTGTGAGATGGCTCCCACGGCCTTAATGATGGTGCATTGCGTATCGACATCTGCATCCGGGAATCACAATGACATGGAGAAGATGGTCGAGGTGCTCCAACAGGCCGACCGGGCCATGTGTACGGCATACACGGAAAAAACCGGGATGACCGAGGAGGAAGCGCTGGACATGATGGAGCATGAAACCTGGCTGACGGCGCAGCAGGCGAAGGATCGCGGACTGGTGGATGCAGTCATGTTTGAGGAGCAGCAGGAAGAGGGCATACCGCTTGTAGCGGGGCCGCTGTTCAAGCTCCCCACCAAGGAACAGATGGAGCAGGTAAGAAAACTGGCAGGGTTGCAGGAAGAAGATTCTGGCGACACTGCTGTTTTATTGCAGAAAGTCCAGAAACGTCTGGATTTGATGAGCAAACCTAAATTAAACATGGTGCCGTAAGAGATGGCAGAAAGGAAGGTAGAAAGATGAAGTATCAGGAGTATCTGGATAAGAGGAAGAACCTGCTGGATTCCGCGCAGACCCTTATCAATGAGGGCAAATACGAGGAAGCAGAGGCAAAGGCAAAAGAGGTGGAAGCGCTGGATAACCAGTGGGACGAGCAGGCGAAGGCGCAGGCAAACCTGCAGGCACTGGAGGGGAATCAGCGCACGGTGAATGTGCAGAACCTGACGGGAACCCCGGCAGCAGCGTCAACAACCACGGTGATCGACTTCTCTGATCAGAACCCGGCGACGCCGAAGAAGGAAGATGCATACAAGACTCAGGAGTATACCAACGCCTGGGCAAAGATCATGATGGGGCAGCAGCTGACGTCTGATGAGGACAGAACGTTCCGCCTGGTGAACGAGGCGTACACCCACACCACTGAGAACACGCCGATCGTGATTCCGGAAACGGTCGCAGCCGGCATCTGGAAAGAGATCGGGGAAATGTACCCGTACTGGGAGGACGTCAACAAGACGTTCGTCAAGGGCAAGGTGACGATCATCAAGAAGAAGGGCTCCAGTGAGGCGAAGTGGTACCTTGAGAAGGACAAGACAGAGGACGGCAAGGAAGAATTCGACAAGATGGAACTGAACGGCTGTGAGCTGTCCAGGGCGATCACGGTTTCGTGGAAGCTGAAGAACATGGCGATCGATGAGTTCATTCCGTACATCCAGTCTGAGATGGCGGAAGAGATGGGCAAAGCGCTCGCCTATGGCGCGACCCACGGCAAAGGCCCGTCCGAGGATCCGAGCCATCCGGAGCCGATGGGCGTCGTAACAGCGCTCACGAAAGAGGCAGAAAAGCCGCAGGTTGTGGAGTATGAGAAGGAAACCGGTGTGACTTACAAAGACCTGACTGCGGCGAGAGGTAAGATCAAGAGTGGGTATAATCCGGCGATCTATGCAAACTCCCACACGATCTGGAACGTGCTGGCGAATGTCGTCGATCAGAACGGGCGCCCGATCTTTGTCGCAGATGCAATCAATGGCGGCGTATACAAAGCCCTTGGTTGTGTAGTCAAGGAAGATGGCTCCATGAAGGATGGCGAGATCCTGCTTTCCGACGCGAAGCGCGGCTACCACGTGAATATCAATAAGCAGGTGTCTGTTTCCACCGAGGAGCATATCAAAGAGCGTACGACCGATTACTGTGGCTATGCGATTGCTGATGGCGGCGTAAAGACCATGAAGGCGCATGCCCTGCTGACAGAAAAGTCGGGGGAATAACAGGGGCTGACCACATTGAAATCCCCGGTCAGTCCCAGAGCCTTGGGGAAGCGAACGGCAATATAACGGTGAGCACTCTGGTCGATGACGGTGCTTCCATCGCGTGGACAGGCACAAAGGGTATCGTGACGGCAAGCCTCAAGAAGGATCCGGAAGGTCTCGAAGGCCTGTATGGCGCTGATGAGAAGACAGGCCACTTTTTCCCCGTGAAATTCGAGGAAAAATACTACAGTCAGGACGTAGAACTCAGCGGCCGGACTGGTGGCAATAAGACCATCAAGCCGACGGCGGATGACCCGTATCTCATTATCCGGGTGGAAAATCTTGACGGCGGGAACAAACTGACCGCCAAGGTAAAGGAGACCCAGGAGGAGATTTTTGAGCTGGACTTCAGCGGTGTGACAAAGCAGGGGGAACCCTGAGCCATGACCCGGCTGTACAGCCGGCGGCATATACGGCCGGGGATCTGAAGGCTATGAAAGTAGCTGAGATCAAATCCCTGGCCGCCGGCATGGGTTATGGCATCAAAGCCGTGAGGAAAGATGAGATCATCGCGGAGTTTTTGGCGCAGCAGGGGAGTGATGGGACATGAATATCCCAGAAGGATACATTGACAGCCTGATGGCGAAAATTCGCGTAAAATCCACGACCGCCAGGGAGGAGCTTACTGCCTTGGTGGGATCCGCGGTGCGCGACCTGGATATCGCCGGGGTGTATGTGACCAACCTGGAGGAACCGCTTTGTGAACGTGCAATCACCCTGTACTGCAAGGCAAACTATGGGTATGACAGCGACAGCGAGAAATTCAGGGCGGCTTATGCTGCCCTGAGAGACGCCATGTCCCTTTCCGGTGATTACCCAAATAAGGCAGGTGGTCCAGGTGGATGAGGAGGCAAAACTTCTGATCGTCACGAATGGAAAAGACATGGATGGTTTCCCTGTCACGGAAAAGCAGGAGATCCCTATTTTCGTCCGGGAAAAATCGGCGACGCGCGCGGAGTTTTACGCGGCACTCCGGGCAGATATCCAGATCAAGACGGTTCTGGAGACCCGCCAGGAAGACTGGGAGCTGTCCGCACATATGGCCGGCAAAAAGAAAGAATATGCCAGCCAGATCGAGTATGATGGGGCGGTATATGACATTGTACGGACATATAAAAACGACAGATCCATGATCGAGATCATCTGCAGCTGACGGGAGGTGGCGGCGTGAACGTAAACCAAAAGATCGAGGCAGCATTGTCTGACCTGGTTGGCGGCAATATCTGGCCGCTGTCCTGCCCGCTTGAGGAGCTCCCGGGCGAGTGGATTGTGCACAACCCGGAATTGGAGACACCTGAATTGCACGGCGATGATGCGGATCTTGAGTGGGTGCATTATATGCAGGTACACTGGTTCAAGCGTGGCAATGCGAAAAGTCCAGTGAATTATGTCGGGATTCGTAAGACGATACGGGCACGGCTGCGTGATGCTGGTTTTTCGGTATCCGATATCGAGACACTGTTTGAAAAAGATACCGGAATCACGCATCTGGTGTTTTCCTGCAATATCGAGGAGGAGGATCCGTATGGCGAGACTTGATCTGAGCGGGTTGGATGCGCTGGATGAGCTGATGAATGGCCTGTCTGATTTGTCCACGGACATCGACGAAGTGGCAAAGGAATGCATTGACGCAGCAACACCGACTCTGGTGGAGGCTTTGCAGTCGAATATTCAATCAGCAGCGAACCGTGGATATGCGGATGGCAGCCTGGCGGCGTCCATCTCCCCGACCAAGGCAAAAACCAATGCTTATGGTAATTTTGCAGCGGTTCGTCCTGTTGGGACAAATGCGCGCGGAATCCGAAATGCTGAGAAACTGGCATATCTGGAATATGGAACATCTAGACAGGAAGCACATCCGGTCATGAAAAAGGCCATCGCGCAGGCTGAGCCGCAGACAAAAGAGATTATCCAAAAGCGGTTTGAAGAACGTGTAAAGAAGTATGTGAAGCAGTAAACACAACAACCGGCGCGCAAGAGAGCGTGTCGCTGACCTGAAGAATTAAAGGAGGAGTAAAAGATGGCACATGTAGGTATGAAGTATCCGGTGGCGGCGCCGCTGAAGGATGTCAAGGATGGCGTTGCGACATACGAGAAAGGGTTCGTGATCGGCAGGGCAATCAGTTTCACCGGCACGCCGAACAAGAACGACGTGACGCTGTATGCGGACGACGGCATGGCCGAGTCCGATAAGACGCAGCGTGACTGGGGCGTTTCGCTCAACACGGACGATATCGAGCTGAAAGTGCAGGCTGACCTGCTCGGGCATGATTACGATCCGGCAAGCGGTGAGAAAGAGGATGAACCGGGTTATAAGCCGGAGAGAATCATCATCGGAACGGACGACATCGCCCCGTATTTTGGCGTCGGTTTTTATAAGCGCCGCAGAAAGAACGGTGTGACATCGTTCACGGCAATCTGGCTGTATAAGACCCAGTTCTCCGAGCCGACTGAGAATGCGGAGACGAAGGGCGACACCGTCAACTTCCAGACGCCGACGATCGAGGGTTCGTCCTATCCGGTGGACGTTAAGGGTAAGGATGACGTGATCAAGATGACGGTCGGTGAGAAAGTCATCTTCAAGACTGAGGCGGCCGCCAAGAAGTGGCTTGACGACAAAATCGCTGGCTCGGGGGAATAACAGGGGCTGACCACATTGAAATCCCCGGTCAGTCCCAGAGCCTTGGGGAAGCGAACGGCAATATAACGGTGAGCACTCTGGTCGATGACGGTGCTTCCATCGCGTGGACAGGAACAAAGGGCGTCGTGACTGCGAATGTCAAGAAGGACCCGGCTGGCATGGATGCTTTGTATGAAGAATCTGAACAGACCGGCCACTTCTTCCCGGTGCAGTTTAAGGCCGACTATTATGGAAAGGACGTCGAGCTCAGTGGCCGGACGGGCGGCAACAAGACCATCAAACCGAGTGCTGAGGACCCGTACCTGATCCAGCGTCTGGAGAACCTGAGCGCGAACAAGCTGACCGCCACGGTGAAGGCGACGCAGGAAGAAGTCTTCGAGCTCAATTTCACGGGCGCGACGCGGGAGGAGTAATCCATGAGTGATCTGATGCCGGAAGGCATAAAAGTGATGTTTGGTGGGCAGGAGCGCGAAATCCTGCTCACCGTTAAGGCGATTGAGGAAATCCAAAGCGCATGCAACATGTCCCTGCATGAGGCAATGATCGTTATGGCCAATGCTGCGGATGGGAAGACCGACAGCGAGACTCTGGCAGTGTTCAAGGCTGTGGCGGCGATCCTGTTATCAGGCGACGGTGAGAAAGTAGGAACGGAAGATGTGACCAGAACGGTCAGCTATCTTGCCTACAGGAAGCTCGCACGGATAATCTTGGGCGAGTACGGTATCTCCATTCCGGAGCCGGACGAGGACGAGGACGACGAAGACGAGGAGGACGGCTCCCCAAACGTGGAGACCGGGCGGTGAATGTCGCCCGGATTCTCTACATCGGATGCAAGGTGCTTAATTACGCCGAGGAAGAAGTGTTTCGCATGACGCTTCGGAAATTTTATTTGCTCTATGACGAGCATTTGGAGGTAAACGGGCTCAAAAAGAAAGAAAGTGAGAGTCTGTTGGATGCATTTTAGGGGCTGTTTCGGCAGTCCCTTTTGATTTTGGAAGTTACTGCGGATTGCAGATTTTATATACGCCGGGAGGGGTGGAGACCATGGCAAATAAAATAGGTATCGTTTTAGCCCTTGACGGCGAGAAAGAATTTACCGCGGCGGTGCAAACCGCGAAAAAAGAAGTGAACCTGTTCCAGTCGGATTTGAAGGCGCTTTCTGAAAAATTCGATGGACAGGCGAACTCCATGGCGGCGCTGACCGAGAAGCAGAAGGTGCTCACACAGCAGCAGGAGGCGTACCAGCGGAAGCTCGACGCAGCAAAAGCTGGGCAGGAGAAAGCGAACAAGAATTATCAGGACATGGGGAAGCGCCTGACGGAGCTCAAGAGTGATCTCGAAAAGGCTCGCGAAGAGCTCCAGAAGATGGATGAGGGTACCGAGGAGTACAAGAAGCAGGCGAAGGCCGTCGAAGAACTCGAGAAGGCTGTCGAAAAGCAGACGATCGCGCATACCCGCGAATCTGGGAGCATTGCGGAGTGGAATCAGAGGGTGCGTGAGTCGCAGCGCGAGCTGGATAAATCCAACAATGAGATCGAGAAGAACGCCAGATACCTTGACGAAGCCCGCAGCTCTGCCGACCACTGCGCCACCAGTATCGATAAGATGGGGCGCGAGGTTAAGGAGGCCGGGGATGATATTGACGAGGCGGGGAAGAAATCTTCTACATTTGGTGACGTGCTCAAAGCGAATTTGACTTCGGATGCTGTTATTGGTGGTGTAAAAGCGATTGCCGGAGCAGTAAAAGAGGGTGCAGAGGCTTTAGTGGATGCAACTGCGGACGCGGCGGCATATGCAGATGAGATTCTCACGGCATCCACTGTGACCGGTATGAGCACGGAAGATCTGCAGGCGTATGGTTATGCCGCCGAGCTGGTCGACACATCGCTTGAGACGCTCACAAAGTCCATGGCGAAAAATATCAAATCCATGGACAACGCCAGAAAAGGCAGCGAGAATTATGCGGAAGCATACGAGAAACTCGGAGTGCAAGTTACAGATGCGGATGGTAATCTCCGCGACAGCGAAAAAGTCTACTGGGAATGTATCGATGCGCTCGGTGCGATGACTGACGAGACTGAGCGTGATGCAATCTCCATGCAGCTGTTCGGGAAGTCTGCGCAGGATCTGAACCCGCTGATCGAGAAAGGATCTGCTGGAATTGCGGCTCTGAAAGACGAAGCAAAGGCGATGGGTGCCGTATTGGACGAAGATACCTTAGTGGCTCTTAGCGGAACAGATGATGCGCTCCAGAGACTGAATCAGCAGACGGACATCTTTAAGCGGACAGTTGGGGCGAGAATTGCACCGGTTATTGAGGGCGCTGCCGAGGCAGCAACAAAGATGCTGGATGGGCTGAGCGATGCAATCGACCCGCCAAAGTCCGATCTTGAAAAATTTATTGATGATATCAAAGCGGCAAACGACGAAGCCAGAGAGACCCTCGAAAACGCACAGAATACCATGTCTGGCGCAGAGGCGGACGTGGAAAATCTGGAAGTATATAAGGATACATTGCTTGAGCTGAATTCTGAAACCGAAAAAACAGAATTCCAGAAATTCCAGGTAAAGCAGATCGTGTCTGATCTGGCATCAAGTATTCCGGAGCTGGCGGCAGCTTATGATGAAGAAACTGGGAGCATCAAGCTGACGAACACGGAGATAAAAAACCTTATTGAGAATCAGGAAGCCCTTCTATTGCAGCAGGCATCGATGGAAGCGCAACAGGAAGCGTATAAAGCCCTGTTTGATGCGGAAATGAATGCTGCAAAGGCCACCAGTGCGGCGAAAGAAGCACAGGAGGAATACAATGCGTCATGGCAGTCATTGCAGGACGCCATGAGTTTGGGTGATACCGAAGCACCGAAGAAAGCCAAGGAATTAGAAGATAATCTCAAAGATGCAAATACAGAACTTGAGGAAGCAAATAAGACGGCGGCGGATGCTGAGGCTGCGTACAATTCTTTCGGTGAAACGCTTGAGACGGCAAATCAGAGAATGTCTGACATAACCGGTGTTGCTGTTGATGTTGTACAGAGTAATCAAGATATTCAGGCATCCACAGAAGAAACGGCACGGGTTTATGACGAATACGGCAACGATATCACCGATATGTCCGAAGAGCAGGCGGCTGCGGTGACTGAGGCGTCTGCAAAGATCGTAGATGCATATCAGGACATGCGGGATGGTGTTGCGAGCAGCATCAAGGACAGCATGAGCCTATTTGATGAGTTTTCTGGCGGGACTGAAACAACGGCGGAACAGATCAATCAGAACCTTGAAAGCCAGATTGCCGGCATTGAAAAATGGTCTCAGAACATGGAGACGCTGGCTGGGCAGATTGGCCAGGGAATGTCCCAGGAACTGTACGATGAACTGGCGTCAATGGGTCCGGAACAGTCAGCAACAGCGGTGCAGGCTTTGGTGGATGCGCTCTCAGCGGAAGACGGGCAGTTTGAGGAGGTTTCGGAAAACTGGTCCAAACTCTTATCGCTACAAGAGGATGCGGATGCAATCTCGGAAGCCACGACAGCCGGAAAAGATTACGCTGCTGCAGTAGCCGCAGGTATGAACGAGGGAGAAGGCGACATCACCGCAGCGGGCGAAAGCATGGTTCAGGCAGCTGTGCAGCCGATATCTGAGGGCACGGAAGAGGTCAAGCAAAATGCGGAATTGCTTGGCGATACATATGCTGAAGCTATCAAATCCAAAGAGAAAACGTCCGGAGAGGCCGGTACTGCCCTCGGGGATGCTGCCGTGCAGGGCGTTCGTGAACAAATAGATAAAATGAAAGTTGCCGGCGATGAAGCCGCAGGGAAGTATACAGAAGCGCTCCGGGCACACCAGCAGGAGGCAGCCCAGGCGGCAGGCGCGCTGGCTTCGGCGGCGCAGAATGCGGTCATGTCGTATCGGAACGCCTTTGAGACCGCCGGCTATTACATATCGGCAGCCGTGGCGTCTGGTATCAGCTACGGTGCGAGTGACGCGATCAATGCGGCGCGGAATATGGCGGCACGGACCCTGGCAGCTGCGAAGGCGGAGCTGGATATCCACTCACCATCAAAAAAATTTCGGCAGCAAGTCGGCCAGAATATCTCGGAGTCAACCGCCTTTGGTATCAGCGATAAGGCTTCCCTGGCCGGCAACGAAGCCGCCAAGATGTCTGCGCAGGTCTATTCCAAGGCAACAGCGTGGCTCTCAAAGTACAAGAAGAGCCACGAGGTCTCGCTGGATGATGAGCAATACTACTGGGATCAGGTGCTACAGCACGTCAAGAAAGGTACAGCGGCATACAATAACGCCATCAAGAAGCTTGCAACTGCGACTTTCTCCGGAACGGATCTTTCCGGCAGTGCGGCGACATCTGCAATGAAGAAGATAGAGGCTAACTTTGGGGTCTCCAGAACGAAAACGACTGGCAGCGGGAAAAACCAGAAGACGGTCAAGAAGGATGCGGAGGCATATTATTCGGAGATTTACAGTGCCGCCAACAAGTACCTCTCCAACATGCAAACACTGAACGACTGGTCACTGCAGGCGGAGCTGCAATACTGGACATCCGTGCAGGCGCAGCTCAAGAAGGGCACGCAGGCATGGTATGACGCGCAAAAACAGATCAACAGCGCGAAGGACGGTATCGCAGAAGCCCAGAGAGAGGCTGCGGAAGCCGCCGCGGAGGCGGCAGAGGCGGAGAAGGAAGCTGCGCAGGAGCGGATCCGGACACTGCAGAGCGTGCACAGCAAGATGCTGAGCCAGTACAAGACATATAACCAGGTGTCGGCGAAGGCCGAGATGGAATACTGGGACATTGCGCGGCAGCAGTTCCAGGAAGGGACGGACGCCCGGATCGAGGCCGACCAAGCATATTTTGATGCGCGCGAGGAGTACTACGACCAGCTGGCGGAGCTGGATGAGGACTACGCCGAGAAGAAACAGGATATTGACGATGACCTCGCGAAGAGCATCAAGGACTTGCAAGATGCCTATGACGATGCGGTGAAGAGCCGGGAGCAGGAGATCCGGTCGTCTATGGGCCTGTTCGACGCCTGGGACGCCGAAGGCTGGGATTCCGGCAAGCTCATGGCAAACCTGAAGACGCAAGTGGAAGGTCTGCAGTTCTGGGAACAGCAGCTGGACGAGCTCGCCGGGAAGGGCGTCACGCAGGAGCTGATGGACGAACTTGCGGCGATGGGCCCGGATGCGGCGGCGAACCTCTGGAGCCTGAACCAGATGACGGCGGAACAGCTGGAGGAGTACCAGAAGCTCTGGGCGGACAAAAACAACCTGGCGCATAAGCAGGCGCTGGAGGATAACAAGAACCTGCTCAAGGAGACACAGGACTCGATTGCGGATGCCAGGAAGACGGCACAGGAAGAGCTGGCAAAGATTGATAAGGATTATCGCGACGCGGTTGCGAAGCTGAACACCGGGCTGTCCGACGGGCTCAAGAGCCTCGTGACACAGGCGAAAGACGTCGGCGAAGAGATCGTATCCTCTCTGGTGGATGCTGTCCGCAAGGGCATGACGGACGTGACAGCGCTCGTGACACAGGCCAAGCAGCAGGCGGCATCACAGCAGGCTGCACCTCAGGCGACGCCCCAGCCAGCACCTCAGCCAGCGCCGACACCAGCGCCGGCATCAACGTCGGCACCAACGTCGGCACCAACAAAAGACGAAATCATGGCCGTCATTAAACAGGGGAAGAAGCGAAGCAAAACCATTACCTCAAAAGAGAAGGAGTCGCACTCAACCCTTTGGCAGAGGATTGTTAAAAACTACGGATACGCGATTGATGAACCACAGATGCTGCAGCTTGCGGCGCTACTTGGAGTATCTGTAAGCAAGTCGCTGACGGGAGAGGAGAAAAAGAAGATCCGTGCAGCGCTGGTCAAGAATGGATATGCGTCCGGCGCCCGGAATGTCTGGCAGGACGAACTGGCATGGATGTTGGAGAATGCGAAGACCGAGTATGTCGTCCGTACCGCCGACAAAGCCATCCTGCAGCCGATGCGTGCCGGAGATAAGGTGATCAATCCAAAGGGCGCGGAAAATCTGTATGATTTTGCGGCAGATCCGACGAAATTCATATCCACCAGGGCAAGGGACGCCATTGCCGCAGCGCAGGAAGCCATGCAGAAGCGGCAGGATGAGATGCGCTCGCAGATCCCGGAGCTGAGCTATGGCGGGATCACGAGGCTGAACCGACTGATGGAGAGCGGGATGCAGGCGGCTCCTGTGGTGAACGTGGATAACAGAGACCTTGTGTCGATGATGCAGCAGATGGTGTCCGGCATGCAGGCGATCATGGGGCAGATGCAGGAACTGCAGGAGCGCCAGATCGTCATGGACAGCGGTGCCCTGGTGGGCGCCCTCCAGCAGCCGATGAGCCGGGCGAATGCTGCGGTGCAGAGGCGGCGGAACCGTGGGACTTTACGGTAACGGCGGAACCGGGGGACAAAATGCCGCTGATCCGGGGACGCTGCGGTGATAGATGGGAGGTATGCTTCGATGAAGATCAACAACTGGGATATCGCGGAAGCCGACGCGCGGCAGTGGAACGTCACGCCGGGATTCCATGAGATGAAGAATGACAGCGAGTGGACGAGGGGAAGTCCCGTGCCCGTGATGATACGGAACGAGATCGGCTTCAAGCCGCTGGCCGTGCGGGTACTGATCAAGGCCGACGGTGGCCGGCAGGCGATCCTTGCAAGGGCGAGCGAGATCCTGTCGCATCTGGTGGAGCCGGTGGATCTGGAGCTTGACGGGTTCCCGCATAAGTATCACGCAGTGCTCACCGGACACAAGCACGAGGAGACCGCCATGCAGCACTTTCATGCGCTGACGCTGGAGTTCGACTGCTACGAGTACGGCGAGGAGGTAGTCTCTGAGTTTTCCGGCCAGACCGAGATCGTGGTGGACAACCCTGGCAACATCCTGACTCCGGTGATTGTGGAAGTAACGCCGCAGATCGGTATGGCGTTCGTGGTGCTGACAGGGCTGTGCCGGGATACAGTGACGGGAGCAGACCTGCCGGTCCGGATTGGGGATGCGGAGACCGGAAAGGCCGTCACCATCGACGGCGAGACCGGGCTGGTGACACAGGAAGGGGAGCTTAAAGAGAGTGTGGAGTTCTGGGGGATCCCGGCGCTCCTGCCTGGAGAGAACAAGATAACAGTGGACAGCAACCGGATGGACATCCGGGTGCGGTTCCGTCCAAGGTATATGTAGGGCAGATCAGGATGTCCGTCCAATTTTATATAACCAAGAGGAGGATATAACACATGAAGATGACACTGAATGATGTAAAAAGGCATGCGAACGTATTGGCGGGGCTGGCGGCGATGACATTCCCTGGCAAACTGAAATACGCGGTTGCGTACAACCTCGAGAAGCTCAGCCGCGAGGAGGAGCGCATCGAAAAGCAGAGGCTGGAGCTCTGCCGGACATACGCAGACAAGGACGAGAACGGCGAGCCGGTCATGGTGAAGAGCGTGGTGGATGGCCGAACAACGGAGTCGTTCAAGATGTCCCCGGAGAATGAGGAGGCATTCAAAAAGGAATACGCCGATCTCCTCGAAACCGAAGTAGACATCGACATCCGCACCGTGCGTCCGGAGGCAATCGACGCCTGTGAGACATCTGAACGGTACAATGTCCTGAACGTCGCGCAGATCATCGGGATGTCGTTCATGATCGAGGATACGGAGCAGTAAGAAGATTTACCGACGTACCATGCGGAGGTGCGCCGCTGACCTGAGATTTACCGGCATGCAAATTTGAGAACATGCCGCTGACCTGAAAAAGTTACGGGTGATTTTTATGCTGAAGCTGTATGACAAGAATCACAATTTCATAGGGCGCATTCTGAAGTATTCGGATTGCAAGAAGGAGAGCGAGGCCGCCACGGGCGATGCAACGCTCTCTTTTATATATCTGGCGGGGACGTTCGATATCCGGAACGAATATTACGTGCAGACGAAAGATGCGGAGTATGTCGTCAAAGAAGTGTCCGGCTCCCGGACCGAGGGGCAAGATATCGTCGCGGTGCTGAACCTGGAGGATCTGGAGCAGAATGCCTTTCAGGAGTTCTCCGTGACTGATTCCACCATCGAGGAAGCCGCGCGGCTTTTCTTGGCGGGTACCGGCTGGACAGTCGGCGAGTGTACGGTCACCAAACGGCGCAACGCCGGCATGAGACAGGTTGACGCCAGGCAGGGGATCCTGAAACTCTGCACGGCGTTCATGTGCGAGCCGGTGTTCGACACCAAGGCGAAGACGGTCTCTTTTTACGAGGAGGTCGGCGAGGACAAGGGTGTCTACTTCCTGAAAGGTCTGAACCTGCGGAAACTGTCGAAAACGCAGACGTCCTACGACTTCTACACCCGCATCATTCCGATCGGCGCGGACGGCCTGACGATTGAGGGCGTCAATGGCGGGCTGAATTACCTGGAGAACCACCAGTATTCGGACAAGACCCGCACGATGATCTGGCAGGACGATTCCTACACTGACGCGCAGGCGCTCATGGAGGACGCGGAGAAGAAACTGGACGACCTGTCGAAACCTGTCGTTGAGTATGCCGCGGACATCATCGACCTTGCGGCACAGAAACCGGAGTACGGGATCCTGTCATACCATCTTGGCGATACAGTCACGCTGATCGACCAGGACACCGGTACACGCGAGAAACAGCGGATCCGCAAGATCACCGAGTACGAGCAGGAGCCGGAGAAGAACGCATGCGAGCTGGGGAACACGGTGCTGACATTTGAGGAGCTTCAGGACAAGCTTCAGGCGGCCGCGGAGATCGTCGGGTATACGATGACAAGCGACGGCAAGATCCATGTGTCCGACATCCTCAAGTGGGAGGAAGGCGTCGCGGAGAGCCAGGCCGTGCAGGGGCTGAACACCAGTGTCTCCACGCTGAACGGCCAGTATGGCGCGCTGAGCCTCTTGGTGGGAACCATAAACGCGAACTACCTGAGCGCAGAGCAGGCAGATCTGAAATACGCTGATATCGAGCGCCTGAATGCGGCGGAGGCCACGGTACATAGTATCCAAGGTGACTATGCGGAGTTTAAATCTACCGTCGCGGACGAGCTGTCCGCGCAGACAGCGCTAATCGAGGAAGTCCTGGCGAAAACAGTCACGACGGATTACCTTGAGGCAAACTATGCCACCATTGAGAGCCTGAACGCTACCAATGCGACTGTCGGGAACCTGTCAGCCGCGCAGGCTGAGTTTGCAAGCGCCACAGCCCAGAACTTTGAGGCGCAGACAGCCACCATCAACGAGCTGAAAGCCACCATGGTCACCACGGACTATCTTGAGTCCAACTACGCCCAGATCGACCTCGCGAACATCAAGGACGGGTGCATCACGACCGCCATGATCGGCACCGGCGTTGTCCAGTCTGCGCAGATTGCGGATGGTGCGATCACGAACCTTAAAGTGGCGGGCGATTTGGACGCTACCAAGATCACCGCGGGCACGCTGTCGGTAGACCGGCTGATTATCCGGGGCTCGGAAAAGAGCCTGGTATATGAACTGAACAACATCGAGGGTGCCTTGCAGTCGAAAAGTGTCGATACACTCAATGGCGAGATTCTGACCGAGCGGACGATCACTGCGGATAAGATTGTCGCCAACAGCATCACCGGCAACGAGATTGCCGCCCGAAGCATCATGGCGAATAACCTCGTGGCGAACTCTATCACCACGGACGAGCTGGCTGCAGGCTCTGTCACAACGGCTATTTTGGCGGCAGGTGCAGTGACGGCGGATAACATCGCCGCGGGAGCGGTCACGGCCGACAAGCTGGCGGCAGGCTCCATCATTGTTGGAAAACTGGATGAATCACTGCAAGGCATGATCAACGGAGCGACAGCAAAAGTCGAAGTCCAGTATGCCACAAGCGAATCCCCGACCGTACCTCCGACTTCCGGCTGGAGCACGACTGCTCCGCCGTGGGAATCCGGCAAGTATATGTGGCAGAAGACCGTCACGACCCACAGCGACGGAAGCGTGGGGGAGACTGCGGTCACCTGCCTGTCTGGCGCGATCGGGCAGACGGGCGCGGATGGTGCCCCGGGCAAAGATGGCGCTCCGGGTAAAGATGGTTCTCCGGGCGCCCCGGGTGAAAAAGGTGACCCTGGCGAAAAAGGCGACCCGGGCAAGGATGGAACCAGCGCTTATACCCACATCCGTTATTCAGCGAGTTCGGACGGAACGGGCTTCGTGGCGGCTCCGACATCCGCTACCATCTATATTGGTGTGTATACTGGCACATCGGCGAGCGCCCCAGCGGACAAGACGGCGTATCAGTGGAGCAAGTACAAGGGTGACAAAGGCGATACCGGCGCAACGGGCGCTACAGGTGCAGCAGGCAAGGCTGGCAATGGCATCAGTTCCATCACCTATTACTATGCCGCAAATAACTCCGCAACTACTCCGGCGGCAACGGCAGTTACGGGAACGTCGCTTAACACCGTAATAGGAACTATGTCGCCAACGAATAGATATCTCTGGCAAAAGGAAGTTATCGACTTCACCGATACGAGCGTAGCCGACAAAACGACGGTGACGCTCTTGGCGGTCTATGGTAACACTGGCGCGACAGGCGCGGCGGGTAAGGATGGTGCCGCAGGCAAGGATGGAGCGGCTGGTAAAGATGGTACATCCGTGACTATCACCTCGACATCCATCACGTATCAGGAGGGCACAAGTGGCACAACTGCCCCGACAGGTTCGTGGGGGACAAGTGTACCAAATATAGCGCTCGGGCACTATTTGTGGACAAAAACGGTGGTCAATTACTCAAACGGTACGAGCACAACGGCGTATTCCGTGGCGTATAAGGGGACGAACGGGAGCAACGGCAAGGATGGCGCAACTGGTCCGGCAGGTCCGACTGGTCCAACAGGTGCAACGGGTCCCCAGGGACCAACGGGACCGCAGGGCGCGACTGGTCCGACAGGACCGCAGGGCGCCACCGGAAAAGGCGTGAAATCTGTCGTGCCTCAATATTACCTGTCCACGTCCAGCACCACGCAGGCCGGAGGGTCATGGGGGACCGCGGAGCCGACTTGGGTATCGGGCAAATACATCTGGACGCGCAGTCTCGTGACGTTTGACGACAACACGACGACGACCACAACACCCGTTCTGGCGGCGGCTCTGAATTCCGCCAATAGTACAGCGGCGGCGGCCAACAGCACCGCGAATACGGCCAACAGCACCGCGAATACGGCGAAAAGTACGGCAGACACAGCCAACTCAACCGCCAATGCCGCCAAGAGTACCGCTGACGCCGCAAGCTCGACAGCTACGGCGGCGAAATCAACGGCAGATGCGGTCGACGAAACGATACTTGCATGGTGTTACAATAATGACAAGACATACATCAACGGAGGGAAGATATACACTGGGAGTGTAACGGCGAACCAGCTGGCGGCGAACAGTGTTACCACAGACAAGCTGGCGGCGAATGCAGTCACGGCGGAGAAGATAAACGTTACGGATCTGTTTGCACAGGATATCACGGCAACAGGAACGATCCGGGGTGCGAAACTGGTCGGAGCAACATTTTCAGGGGAAAGAGGTACGTTGCTTTTCAAAAACACTATCGATATGAACCTAGCCAGTTTAAAACCATTTGAGACTACGGACCTGACAAAGGAACCAGAGGCAGTAATGATTGATATGGTGTTTAATGAAAATTACACAACATCAGCCCATTCACTTGCCCCAATTCTTAGAATACAGCAGCACAGTTCGTCTAATTATAAATACAGCGATGTTCTACTCTGCACTAGAATGGGCACATCGACTTTGACGTTATTAGAATGGATGAACAATAAATACAATGAAGTGCTGAATATTTCAAACGGTCGTCTTGAATTGAATGGGCTTTTTTATCAAAACGGAGCTACGCTTCAAACTAGCATCACCGGAGCGGCAACCACGATAGCATCAGCAAACCTTACCGCCTCCCGTGCACTCGTCTCGGACGCAAATGGCAAGGTGGCCGTGAGCGCTGTGACCGCCACACAGCTGGGGTATCTCTCGGGCGTGACGAGCAACATCCAGACGCAGATCGGCACGCTGGCGTCTCTCGGGACGACGGCGAAGGGTAGTCTGGTGGCGGCGATAAATGAATTAAACGCGAGTAAGCTTGACGCGTCTCACCTGTATGTTCATCAAGGTACGATGCCGACTGCGGTAACAAATATATTGGTTACTCTCCCGCAAGACGGATACCAATATATTGTACCTATCTTTGTTATTGCATATGATAAGCGTGCGGGTTTTACGCGATTTGCAAACATTTCACTTGAGATCGATAATGGGCTAGCGTGTTATGCTTTTATTAACAACAACATACTCAGATTATTTATAACATCCGATACTGGCGTGAGCGCATATGGCGGACAACAGTATTATGCCATATGTTATAGGTTCTGAGCCAGTGTTTCAATAATCTTTCGCCCAAAATAAGTTAAGCCTTATCGCTTTTGTGAGCGTTCCCGATAAATTGATGACGTAATCAGCTCCCATCCGTGACACCGAATATACTAACGTGCTATTGTATGCAAGATCTCCGTTAACGGCCGATATTAGAAGATAGCTTTTATCATCATTGGGATAAGGCACCGGAGTTATGTATGCCAAATTATTCGCCTGAAATACAACGCTAGTACACATAATCCTCGCGTTTAATTAATAACCAACCACCAAAACAGACGCATATGAGCGCCGGACTCCGACGTCGATATGCTTTTGTTTCGATCAAAAAAAGGAGTGTGATCCATATGGACATCAGGGCCGCGCCGGGCTGGCGCACAACTTAATATGGTAACTCGGCATCGGCACAGCGCCGGTGCTTTATTATGCAAAAAGAGGAGGACAAACCTATGCTTAACATGAACAAGACAGTAACCATCACGGGCAACAGCCAGATCGAGGGCGTGCTTGCCGAGACATTCTCTGCCACGATCGACAGCAACAACCCGGACAACATGTCCCTGTCCAGCTACATCCAGAACATCAAGGCGTACCGGGACAACCAGACGCAGTGCGACAAGGACTGGGGCGAGTTCTGCACGGCGGTGTTTGAGGAGCAGGACAAGATGAAGGCGGAGTAAGCTCCGCGGCAGATCGAAGGGGTGGAGTATGGAAGTGTTACAGAAGATCATAGACTATATATTCCAACACCCGGAATTCGTTCTGGTGGGGTCTATCACACTCATCCAGATCGCGCCGATCCACATCAATCCGTGGAGCGCGGTGCTGCGGCTGATCCGCGGCGTGCTGGTGGGGGAGCTGGCGGAGAGTATCGAGGAAATTAAGAAGGATCTCCTCGGCCTCCGGCAGGACGTCGAGCAGGAGAAGGCCGACAACAAGCGATGGAACATCCTGGACTTTGCCAACAGCTGCCGGAATGGCCGCCGGCATACCAAGGATGAGTGGCACCACGTGATCGACCAGCTGAAGGAATACGAGGTGTTCGTCGAGGAGCGCAACTTGGACAACGGCGTGATGGAGGAAGAAGCGAAGTACCTGCGCAGGCTATACGCCGAGCGGTGCGAGAAGAATGATTTTTTATAATATGTAGAAAGAGAGGGCAATACCATGAAGAATATTGACTGGGTGAGAAAGCTCACGAGCCGCAAGCTTTGGGCGGCGGTGGCGTCGTTTGTGAGCATGATGATCGTGGCGACCGGTGGGGCAGAGAGCACCGCGACGCAGATCACGGCGCTGATCATGGCGGGCGCGTCCGTGGTGGCGTACATCATCGGCGAGGGTTTGACTGACGCCACCAACAAGGGCATCGGTGAAGGAATCGAATACACCATCGAGGACGACGAAGAGAGCGAGTGATGCATCATGGGCGAGCGTGAGATCATCGCCAGCATCATGCTGATCCTGTTGGTGCTGGTGGTAGTAGCCGGCGGGGGAGACAGGGACTAAATTCAGGAGGGTCGGAAACGGCCCTCTTTTTGTTGCGCTGCAGATTGGCAGCGGCTGGATGGAATACGCTGCGGATTGGCAGCGGAAACAGAAAACACGCTGCTGGAAAGCAGCGGGAAGGAGTGAAATATGTCGATAAATGTAGATGGCGAAAAACGGGCATATGCGGTTCTGATTGAGGCAGGGCTCACGCCGGAGGGCGCGGCCGGCCTGATCGGAAACATGGAGGCGGAAAGTGACGGCTTCTGGCCGTGGAAGGTGGAATACCTCTGCATCAACCGCCTGAGAGAGCACGGGATCAAAGACCGCAACGGGAATTACTACACGCAGGACAGCTACACGGCAGCACTCGACAGCGGAGAGATCAGCGCGGAAGAGTTCTTACATCCGCTGCCGGGAAAGCAGTACGGCTACGGCTATGTGCAGTGGACATCGCCGGGACGCAAGGCCGGCCTGTGGAACCTCGCGCACGAGAAAGGTGTGTCGATGGCGGATGAGAATATGCAGCTTGAATACTTGCTGTATGAGCTCAAGACCAGCTACACGGGTGTCCTGAAAGTTCTGAAATCGGCGACGAGCATCAGGCAGGCGTCCGATTATGTTCTGAAGCACTTTGAACAGCCGGCCGACACGAGCGAGGCGGTATGCGCAGGCAGAGCAGCGCGCGGGCAGCTTTTCTATGACAAATACGTCAAGACGACGGCCACAGCACCGACGAAGGCCGGCGGCAGGACTGCGGATAAGTACATCTCCGCCTTTAAGAGCTGGGAGGGGTACAGCGAGGCAAACGGAAAATACCGGGAGATCATCGACCTGTACAACAGCATCAAGCCTCTGCCGCGTGGATATGCGGTGCAGTATAAAGACGAGTGGTGCGACACAACAGTATCGGCGGCAGGGATAAAGGCCGGAATGTCGGAGCTGATCGGGCGCGAGTGCGGGTGCGAAGAGCACGTCAACATCTTTAAGAAGCTCGGCATCTGGATTGAGGACGGTACCATCACTCCGGAACCGGGCTATCCGATCGTGTATAGCTGGCGCGTATCGAAGCAGCCGAACGACGCGTATTCGGATCATATCGGCGCGGTTGTATCGGTTCAGAATGGCACGATCACCGTCATAGAAGGGAACAAGGGCGAAGCAGTAGGCTACCGCACGATCCCGGTCGGCTGGGGTAATATCCGCGGCTATGCAGCGCCGAAATACGACGCGGCGGCAGCAGCCGGCAGCACGACGGAGACCGGAGGCAGCACGTCGGCCGGAGGAAGCACCAGCGGCAGCGGCAGTGCGGAAACATATCTCACAAGGGGTATGACCGGATCAGCAGTCAAGAAGATGCAGACGATGCTTATTGCGGTCGGCTATTCCTGCGGAGGCTGCGGAGCAGACGGAGACTTCGGGAACGACACATACGCGGCGCTGTGTAAATTCCAAGCGGCGAAGGGCTTGTCTGTCGACGGGATCTACGGACCGGTCAGCAAGAAAACTCTCAAAAAAGCATACAAAGCGAAAAAGAATGCCAATAGCAGCACAGAAGTCAGCAGCTCTGGCGGCCTGAACGAGAAGCCGCAGTGGGTAGGCAGATGCACGGGCAACGGTGTGAACGTTCGCGTATACGCCGGGACGATCTACCCGAACATCAAGTCATGGCCGAAGCTCAATAAAGGCAATCTTGTGGACGTCTGCGACAGCGTGCCGGATGAGTGCGGAGCGAAGTGGTATTTTGTTCGGATCGATGGGCATATCTTTGGATTCGTTCACAGCAACTACATTGCGAGGGCTTAAACGACTTGACGACTGCGGTGGTACGGCCAGGGAAACCCCAGGGGGCGGTGTAAAAACCGCCCCTCTTTTTTAATGCTCTATGAGTTGTCTGTAAATCTTTTCTACATCTCCTTCCTCACAGTTTTCAAGAAGATCGAAAGTGCTTTTGATTCTTGCGTACACTTCGTTGACCACAAGGCGCTTTGTATCTTCCGCATCTTCTTTGCACCCTCTACCATTTTCAAAGGTGTAGATTTCTAGCAACTCCTTCAAAGATTTTGTCCTGTATGCCATGCTTCTTTTCATTTAATTCTCCTTTCTGCCTTCGTTCCTCCGGGGCGGGGCGTTATTAGTTGTAATAAAAAATATCGTCCTCTACTGAGATTCCATCGTTTTCATATCCGTCTTCTTTGTAGATTTCACTCACAAAAATTTCTTCTTCTTCGCTATGGCTAAGATTCCAGTCGCTCACAAGGTTGAAAAATGCATATGCCTTATCCCAATAATAATTAGATGTTAAATCTTGTGCCATCTCAAACAGCTTTTCTACCATTTCAGCCCTTGTCATTTTTTTACCTCCGTTCCTTTGATGATGTCATTATAAACCAAATATGGTTTATTGTCAAGAATAAAATAAACTTTTTTTGGATTATTTCTCTTGACATTTGATGAGTGCGGTTTTAAAATGACGAAAAGGAGGGATAACATGCTTGTATATAAGATAGATGTGATTGAGACGCTGAAAGAGTCTGGCTACAATAGCACGCGTATTTTAAAGGAAAATATCATCAGCCAGTCTGCCATGCAGAAGCTCCGCAAGGGCGAGATGATCGGAATCAAGACACTGGAGCAGCTCTGCGAACTGCTCGATATGCAGCCGGGAAATATTATAAAATATGTAGAAAATAAACCATAAAAAGTTTAAAATGACTGTTGACAATAAACCAAAAATAGTTTATAGTGATATTATCAGATGAGGCAAGGCGCTGATAATACTAAAGAAAGGCGGTACACATGGAAGAGATGGGAATGACGAACGAACAGTACAAAGGAATGTTGCTTGACGAATTGGAAGACTGGCAGGAAGTTCTGGAGCTTGCCAAGGAAGCAGGAAATGAAAAGGTTATCCAGAAAGCTGAAAAACAGATCGACAAGATCAACGAGAAGTTAAAGTTTTAAGGGAATCAGGGAGGGCGGGCTTGCCACCGCTCCCCGCTTTTTTATAATAGCATATATTCCGGAAGTAGGCAAGAAGAACGGCGGCAGAATAACCTGCCGCCGGTACCACAATCCTCTTTGGCGTGTTGCATTTCGTGTTGCATAGTGGTGCTTTTTCTGTCTAATCAGCGCCAAACACGACACTGTGCCGCATAAAAGAAATGCCGTATTTACGCGGTTTTTCTTAAAATGCCGCGTTTATGCTGATTGCCGACTTTGGGCTTTTTCGGGTTCGAATCCTTGTAGCCCTGCTTGAGAGCATCCGGACGGGTGCTCTTTTTTTCGTTATAGGGTTATTGCACATCAAATGTCCTCTTTAAACGATACAACCTCATTCGGATTGCAGTCCAGGATGATACAGAGACGCTCCAATGTAATCATGGTAATGCTTTGATTGTGACGAAGGTTGTTGATTGTCCGGGGATTGATGCCATATTTGTTTATCAGGGCATAGGTCGTAATTCCACGTGTTTTCATCGTGTTCCATAAAGCTTCATAGCTGATCAATGGTTTTCTCCTTAGTAAAAGTATATGTTTGCGACAGTTTGTTGCAGGCGACTTACGGAATGACTTTCGTACTCATTATCAATGGCAAATTTGTGATTGAACATACTGAAAAATGTATCTATAATAAGGAAAAAGTCATAGAAAGGGAGGAATTTGTGAGATGCAACAAAATGAAATGCAAAAGCAAAGTGAAGACATGTTTGGAGAGTTTATGGATGTGACTTTACAGCTGTCTGGGGAGGAATTGCAGGCAATCCACGGAATGATTCCGATGACGCAGGAGCTTTTCAATCGCTGTGCCGAAAAATGTGAGGGGATCGGTGGAGTCCGGCAGCTTGAGAGGCTGATTGCAGAATTTCCGGAGCAGTATCGTTCTTATTGCGAGAGATTGCGATGTACAGAAGGCGATCCGGAGAACGTAGCTCAGAATGCGTCGAAATCGTGCGCGTCAGCACAGGAGGTTTCAGCAGACAAGGTGGGTCAGGATGCCGCCTGGCAGAAGATCAACTCACAGCTTGAAAAGCTGGAACGTTCGTGATATTATCTCCGTGAAGCGAATGAGTCGTATTGGGCGGAATATCGGTTGATGCGGCTTATGAAACGGAGGTATCCTATGGCATATCAGTTTGAAAGCAGAGTGCGCTACAGTGAGACCGGGTTGGATCGGAAGCTGACGCATGGTGCGATCATTGATTATTTTCAGGACTGTTCCACATTTCAGTCGGAGGCGTGCGGGAATGGGATCGATTATCTGAAAGGGAAGAAGCGCGCATGGATGATCCTGTCCTGGCAGATAGAGATCTTGCGAAGGCCGCTGCTCGGGGAGCGCATCACGGTGCAGACCTGGCCGTATGAATTCAAGGCATTTTACGGATACCGCAATTTCACGTTGCTGGACGAGGCAGGCGCGTATCTTGTAAAGGCGAACAGTATCTGGGCATTTATGGACATGGAATTCGGAAAGCCGGCGAAGGTGCTTCCGGAGGATATTTCCGGCTATCAGATGGAGACGCCGCTGGAGATGACAAGCTTTCCGCGGAAGATTCAGATGCCGCAGCTGCAGGAATGTGTGGCAATGGAAGCCTTTCCGGTGGCAAGGCATCATCTGGACACGAACAACCATGTCAACAACGGGCAGTATATCAGCATGGCGGAGGAGTTCCTGCCGGAGGACTTTGATGCGTCGACTCTGCGTGTTGAGTATCGAGCCCAGGCGAAGCTTCATGATGTGATCGTTCCGATGGTGCACCGGGAGGAAGGTTCGTTCGCAGTGGGTCTGTGCGATGAGGCCGGAAAGCCGTACGCGATTGTCGTGTATTCCCGTTGAAATGTCGGCATGAGCAGGTCTTCATAAGGATAAATGTGACAGGACGCGGGACAAACAGTAAGAACGACGGGCCGCGAGGGAAAATCGAAAAAAGAAGACAAGGAGACGATATGCTTCGTATAGGAGAAAGGCAGGAGCTTGAGATCGTAAAAAAAGTTGACTTCGGCGTGTATCTGGCCGAGAATCGCGACGCACAGGAGCGTGTGCTGCTTCCGAAGAAGGAAGTAGAGGCTGAGATGGACTGCGGCAGCCGGATCACGGTGTTTCTTTATAAGGATTCTCAGGACAGGATGATCGCGACGCGGCGCGAGCCGCTGTTGACGCTGGGACGGACGGCGCTTCTGAAGGTGAAGGATGTCACGAAGATCGGCGCGTTCCTCGACTGGGGACTGGAGAAGGATCTGCTGCTCCCGTTTCACGAGCAGACCGCGAGGCTTTATCCGGGAGATGAGTGTGTGGTCGCGCTGTACATAGATAAGAGCAGCCGCCTGTGTGCGACGATGAAGGTCTATCCCTATCTCAGCAAAAGCTCTCCGTACCAGATCGAAGATCAGGTGCGCGGGCGCGTCTATGAGCTGAGCGGGAATTTTGGCGCGTTTGTGGCGGTGGATGACCGTTATTCCGGCTTGATCCCGAAGCACGAGGTTACGGATGCGCTGCGCGTCGGAGCGACCGTGCGGGCGCGGGTTACGGGTGTGAAGGAGGATGGCAAGCTGGATCTGAGCATCCGTGAGAAGGCCTATCTCCAGATGGATGACGACGCGGAGGATATCCTGCAGGTGATCGACGAGTACGACGGCGTGCTCCCGTTTGACGACAAGGTGTCTCCGGAGGTCATCAAGCGAGAGTTCGGTCTGAGCAAGAATGCGTTTAAGCGTGCGGTAGGGCGGCTCATGAAGCAGGGCCGGGTGGAGATCCGGGACGGAAAGATCCGGCGGCTGTAAGCGCGTGGAGTGCGATTCGGAAAAAACAAGGCAGATTGCGATCCGGAAGAGGCGAAAGAAAGATATCATCGAAAGGAAGACAGAGAATAACAACATAGACAGGAGGACTTTATATGAAAAAAGCAATCAGCACAGACAAGGCTCCGGCGGCGATCGGGCCGTATTCGCAGGCGATCGAGCTGAACGGTGTAGTCTACACCTCGGGCGTAATACCGGTGAACCCGGCGACAGGAGAGATTCCGGAGGGCGTCGAGGCGCAGGCGAATCAGGCGTTCTCGAATATGAAGGCGCTGCTGGAAGCGAGCGGCACGAACATGGAACAGGTGGTTAAGACGACTGTATTCATCAAGGAGATGAATGATTTCGCTACGATCAACGAGATCTACGCGAAGTATTTTACCGGGGTTTTCCCGGCGCGTTCCTGTGTGGAGGTGGCAAGGCTTCCGAAGGATGTCCTGCTTGAGATAGAGGCTATCGCGACGAAATAACGGTTCTGATATTCTGAAAATATGTGAAAGGGACTGCCGAAAGTGTTGACTGGAACGCGGCCTTATTTAAAGTGAAGGAGAGCGCCGTGAATTTTACGCATCTGCATGTCCACACGGAGTATAGCCTGCTGGACGGTTCGAATAAGATAAAGGAGTACGTCGCGCGTGTGAAGGAGCTCGGCATGGATTCGGCCGCGATCACCGACCACGGCGTGATGTACGGAGCGATTGACTTTTATAAGGAAGCGAAGGCAGCCGGGATTAATCCAATTCTCGGCTGCGAGGTGTATGTTGCGCCGAATTCGCGCTTCGACCGCGAGACCGGGAACGACGAAAGCCGATACTATCATCTGGTGCTGCTTGCCGAGAACAACGCAGGCTACGCGAATCTGATCAAAATCGTCTCTATGGGATTTGTGGAGGGCTTCTATTACCGGCCGCGTGTCGATCTGGAGCTCCTGGAGAAATACCACGAGGGCATCATCGCGCTCAGCGCCTGTCTGGCAGGCGAGGTGCCGCGCTATCTGGCGCGCGGGATGTACGAGGAGGCGAAGGAGATTGCGCTGAAGTACCGCGGGATCTTTGGGGAGGACAATTATTTCCTCGAGCTGCAGGATCACGGCATCCCGGATCAGAAGCTGGTCAATCAGCAGCTTCTGCGCATGAGCAAGGAGACGGGAATCCCGCTCGTCGCGACGAATGACGTTCACTACACCTACGAGGACGACGTGGAGGCGCACGATATCCTGCTGTGTATCCAGACCGGTAAAAAGCTCGCGGACGAGGATCGCATGCGCTACGAGGGCGGGCAGTATTACGTGAAGTCGCCCGAGCAGATGGCGGAGCTGTTTCCCTATGCGCCGGAGGCGCTTGAGAACACTTACAGGATCGCGCAGCGCTGTCAAGTGGATATTGAGTTCGGTGTGACGAAGCTGCCGCAGTTTGACGTTCCCGCGCCGTACACGGCCTGGGAGTATCTGAATAAGCTTTGCGACGAGGGGCTTAAGAGGCTGTACGGAGAGGAGGCCGAGACCCACAGGGAGCGGCTTGACTATGAGCTCTCCGTCATCCAGAAGATGGGCTACGTCGACTATTTCCTGATCGTCTGGGATTTCATCCGCTACGCGCGGGAACACGGCATCAGCGTAGGCCCGGGACGAGGATCGGCGGCCGGGAGTATCGTATCCTACACGCTCGGCATCACGCAGCTCGACCCGATCCGCTACAATCTGCTGTTCGAGCGTTTCCTGAACCCGGAGCGTGTGTCGATGCCCGATATTGATATTGACTTTTGCTTTGAACGCAGGCAGGAGGTCATCGATTACGTCGTGCGCAAGTACGGCAAGGATCGTGTTGTGCAGATCGTCACGTTCGGTACGCTGGCGGCGCGCGGCGTCATCCGAGATGTGGGGCGCGTGATGGATCTGCCCTACGCGCTGTGCGATTCGATCGCCAAGCTGGTGCCGCAGGAGCTGAACATCACGATCGACAAGGCGCTGACGATGAGCCAGGAGCTGCGCACGATGTACGAGAACGACGAGAAGATCCACCAGCTTATCGATATGTCAAAGAGGCTCGAGGGCTTGCCCAGGCATACGTCGATGCACGCGGCGGGCGTCGTGATCTGCCAGAAGGCGGCCGATGAATATGTGCCGCTCTCGCGCGGCTCCGACGGGACGATCACGACTCAGTTCACGATGACGACGCTCGAGGAGCTGGGCCTTCTGAAGATGGACTTCCTGGGGCTGCGCACGCTGACGGTGATCCAGAACGCCGTGGAGCTGGCGGAGAAGAGTACCGGGAAAAAGATCGTGATGGAAGAGATCGATTATAACGACAAGGCGGTGCTGGATTCGATCGGGACGGGAAAGACGGACGGCGTGTTCCAGATCGAGAGCGCGGGGATGAAGAGCTTCATGAAGGAGCTTAAACCCCAGAGCCTCGAGGATATCATCGCCGGGATCTCTCTGTACCGGCCGGGGCCGATGGATTTCATCCCGCAGTACATCCGCGGGAAGAACCACCCGGAGGAGATCACCTACGACTGCCCGCAGCTTCAGCCGATCCTGGAGGCGACCTACGGCTGTATCGTCTACCAGGAGCAGGTCATGCAGATCGTGCGTGACCTCGGCGGCTACACGCTCGGGCGCAGCGATCTTGTGCGCAGGGCCATGTCGAAGAAGAAGGCGGCCGTGATGGCGAAAGAGCGCCAGAATTTCGTCTACGGCAACCCGGAGGAGGGCGTGCCCGGCTGTGTGGCGAACGGCATCGACGAGCGCACGGCGAACAAGATCTACGACGACATGACGGATTTCGCAAAGTACGCGTTCAACAAGTCGCACGCGGCGGCCTACGCGGTGGTGTCATACCGGACGGCGTACCTGAAATATTATTATCCGGTTGAATTTATGGCGGCTCTGATGACCTCCGTGATCGACAATCCGTCCAAGGTGGCGGAGTACACGCTGACCTGCCGCCAGATGGGGATCGGCATCCTGCCGCCGGACATTAACGTCGGCGAGGGTAATTTCTCGGTGGACGGGAAGAACATCCGTTACGGCCTTTCTGCGATCAAGAGCATCGGTCGCCCGGTCATCGAGACGATCGTGCAGGAGCGCGCGGCGCATGGAGTATACAGAAATATCTCAGATTTTATCGAGCGTGTGGCGGGCAGTAAGGATGTCACGAAGCGCACCTTTGAGAGCCTGATCAAGTCAGGCGCGATGGACAGTCTGGGAGGGACCCGCAGGCAGTTTCTTCAGGTATACGCAGAGATTCTTGATCAGGTTGCACAGGAGAAGAGGCGAGGAATTTCCGGCCAGATGTCCCTGTTCGACCTGATGGGAGATGAGGAGAAGAAGGATTATAAGGTACAGCTTCCCGATGTCGGTGAATTTGATAAAGAAGAGCTTCTCGCCTATGAGAAGGAGGTGCTCGGCATCTATGTCAGCGGGCATCCGCTCGAGAAATATGAGACTGTGTGGCGGCGTGGCATCACGAACGTGACCTCGGACTTTGCCCTGGATGAGGAGACGGGAGCCTCCAAGGTTACGGACAACAGCACCGCAGTTATCGGCGGCATGATCACGAGCAGAAAGATCAAATACACGAAGAACAATCAGACGATGGCGTTTCTGAATATTGAGGATCTGGTCGGCAGCGCAGAGGTGATCGTGTTCCCGAAAAGCTATGAGAAGAATCACGAGCTTTTGACAGAGGATCGCAAGGTGTTTGTGCGCGGCCGTGTGAGCTGCGAGGAGGACAAGCCGAGCAAGCTGATCTGTGAGAAGATCTGGCCGTTCGAGGAAATCCCGCGCGAGCTCTGGGTGCAGTTCGCGGACAAGCAGGAATATCAGGCGCGCGAACAGGAGCTTTTCGATGTGCTGCGCCACTCGGAGGGCAAGGATCACGTTGTGATCTACGTGCGCAGCGAGCGGGCGGTCCGCAGGCTCGGCGACAACTGGACTGTGCAGGCAGATGACGCGATGATCGCACAGCTCGCGGAGATCTTCGGTCCCGGGAATGTGAAGCTTGTGCAGAAGTAAATCTCTTGCATTCTGTTGACATATCAATTAAAATGTGCATGAAATATCGAAATTGAGCCGCGGCAGGGCGGCGAATGGGGGATTGACATGGCTGATAAGGTGAAGACGATAGGCGTACTGACAAGCGGAGGCGACGCTCCGGGCATGAACGCAGCGATTCGCGCAGTAGTTCGCAAGGCGCTGTCGCAGGGAATCAATGTAAAAGGAATTTATCAGGGCTACAGAGGACTTCTGAATGAAGAGATCGTCGATCTGACCGCGCGGTCTGTCTCCGATTCGATTTCGAAAGGCGGCACGATCCTCTATACAGCCAGATGTCTGGAATTCAAGAGGCCGGAGGTGCAGGATCGGGCGGCGGAGATCTGCCGAAAGCATGAGATTGATGGTCTCGTGGTGATCGGCGGTGACGGTTCATTCCGCGGCGCGCAGCAGCTGGCAGCCCGCGGCATCAATACGATCGGCGTGCCGGGCACGATCGATCTGGACATCGCCTGCTCGGATTATACGATTGGCTTTGATACGGCAGTGAACACGGCAATGGACGCAATCGACAAGGTGCGTGATACCTCGACCTCCCATGAGCGCTGCAGCATCATAGAGGTCATGGGACGCAACGCCGGTTATATTGCGCTTTGGTGTGGCATCGCGAACGGCGCGGAGGATATTCTTCTCCCGGAGCAGTACGATTACGATGAGCAGGTTCTGATCAACAACATCATCCAGAACCGCAAGCGCGGCAAGAAGCACCACATTGTTATCAACGCAGAAGGCATCGGGCATTCCACGAGTATGGCCCGCAGGATCGAGGCAGCGACCGGGCTGGAGACCCGTGCGACAATCCTCGGACACATGCAGCGAGGCGGTAGCCCGACCTGCCGCGATCGCGTATATGGCACGGTGATGGGTGCGCTCGCGGCAGACCTTCTGATTCAGGGAAAATCAAACCGCGTCGTCGCGTTCCGCGAAGGACAGTATGTGGATTTGGACATTGATGAGGCGCTCGCTATGCAGAAAAACCTGCCGGAATACATGGTACGCGTCGCGAAAGCGATGGCCATTTAACCAGTTTTGCGAGATGGGCGGAAATTGTCATAAGGAGGAACCCGTGTGCGGGAGGATTCCTTGTGACCTACGCGCCATCGGGCGCTACACGACGCCCAGTGCGCCACAGACAGAAGCTGCTATAGCAGCGGATAGCCTGAGCGCAGCGGGGGCGGTCGGCGGCGGCATGGCAATAGATAGAGGTAGTATGATTACAAGTACATCCAACCCACAGGTAAAGCAGCTGCAGCTGCTGCAGAAAAAGGCAAAAGAACGGGAACTTCAGGATGTCTTTGTCGTGGAAGGCATCAAGATGTACCGCGAGGCTCCGAAGGACAGGCTGATCCACACGTATGTCTCCGAGAGCTTTCTTCGGAAGAATCCTTCCGTATTCGAGGGCGTGGATCCGCTCACGGAGTTGTCCGACCGTGCGTTTGAGAGCGTATCGGACACGAAGACGCCGCAGGGCGTTCTGTGCCTTGTGCGCAGACGGCGCTATGCACTCAACGACTTGCTGGAGGGATGCAGTCCGGATACAATTTCGGAAAATATATCAGAGACAGCGGACAATCAGAGAAACGCAGCGGGTGCGCCGCTCATTATGATACTTGAAAATCTCCAGGATCCAGGCAATCTCGGCACGATCCTTCGCACGGCGGAGGGGGCCGGCGTTACCGGAATCATGCTGAGCCGGGATTGCGTGGACATCTATAATCCGAAAGTGATTCGCTCGACGATGGGCTCGGTCTACCGTGTGCCGTTCTGTTACTCTCAGGACTGGCAGGGGGACCTGGACCGGTTGAAGCGCAGGGGCGTGCGGCTGTACGCGGCGCACCTAAAGGGTGAAAAGTTTTACGATGAAATATCCTATCGCGGCTCGTCCGCGTTTTTGATCGGCAATGAGAGCCGCGGGCTGACGCAGGAGACGGCAGAGCTTGCCGACGCGTACATCCGGATTCCAATGTGCGGACAGGTGGAATCGCTGAACGCTGCCGTAGCCGCTTCCGTGTTGATGTACGAGGCGAACCGGCAGAGGCGCGGCTGAACAGACAATTTTTAAGACTCGCCTGGATCTCCGGGCGGGCCTTTTTTTCGCTTTGCTTTTGTGGAAATTCTTTCCAAAGGTTAATTTTAAAACAAGTAGTTGACAAAACTTATTAAAAAGATTACAATACAGTCGTAATATAAGTTAATAATTACGTAATAAATTTAACAGAAATGTAGCGCTCTCGGTAAAGTAAGCTGTGAGTGGTACGCGTAAGGCAAATATGAAGCGTTGCTTCTCGATTTGACGTGGGAGGAGATAATGATTATGAGAGGAAGGAAGAAATACGTGGTCTGTACAGCGGCGGTAATGGGTATGAGCCTGACGCTGGGCGGCACGGCGATGGCGCGGGAAAATTCGATCGCGTTTCCCTATCAGCAGGAAGCTGCCTGGGATGAGATCGCGCTTACGAACGACGATACGGTAAGCACCGGTGTCAATGTGCGCAGCGCCGCGGACGAGGACAGTCAGGTGATCGGCTGCCTTTACCAGGGCGGTGCGGCGTGGGTGATTAACCGCGGCGAGGAATGGACGGAGATCTGCTCCGGCGGGCTGACCGGTTTTGTGAAGAATGAATATCTGGTCTATGGCGAGGACGCGAAGGAGCTCGCTCAGGGTCATGGCGTGGAGGGCGTCGCGACGACCTGGAATGACGTCAAGCTCTATTCCGGCGCGGACGGAGGGTCTCAGGTTCTGGATTCTCTTACATATGGCGATTCCTTTATCCTGACGCAGGATGAGGGACACTGGCTGCAGGTGCAGAACGGCGCGGACAGCATAGCCTATGTCTCCGCGGAGGACGTTTCCAGAGTGCTTCTGCTGGATACGGCGGTGGCTGTGGACGATGCATATTTGGACGCGGATTCGGTCGAAGGGATCGATTCGGACGACGGCAGCGGTGAGGCGGCATATACGGACGAGTCCTATGCGGATACGACGTATGCAGACACAACATATGTGGATGAGACGTACACGGACGATTCTTATACAGACACGACTTACGCGGAAGAATCTTACACGGATACAACCTACACGGAAGCTTCCTATACGGACACAACGACCGATGCCGACACGGATACGAGTGGCACAGACACAAGTTCTACTGGCGTGACGCCGGGCACAGGCACAGAGAGCTATTACGATGCGGCGACGGGTATTTATTACGACGCGAGCACCGGATTGTACTATGATTCCGGCACCGGCATTCTCTACGATGCGTGGTGGAATCCGGTAAACAAGGCAATCGCAACGCCGATGTCGACGCAGACCGGAACTTCCGACGGAAGCTCGGATGGCAGCGGAGCAGATTACTCCGATTCCGCCGAAGATGATTCGGATGACGGCTCGGGAGACGTTTCCCAGACGGCTTCGGCAGGTTCAGATGACACTTCCCTGCTCGCGGCGCTGATCTACTGCGAGGCGGGCAACCAGAGTTACGACGGCATGGTTGCAGTAGGAGCAGTCGTCATGAATCGTGTAAACAGTCCTTTGTTCCCGAACTCGATCAGCGAGGTCATCTATCAGAGCGGCCAGTTCACGCCGGCTTCGAGCGGCGGACTTGCAAGCGCATTGGCAAACGGCGTCCCCAGCGCCTGTTATGATGCGGCAGCAGCGGCTATCAGCGGAGAGAACCCGATCGGAGACGCCCTTTACTTCAACACGGGTTCCGGAAAAGGTACAAAATTAGGAGACCACCAGTTCTATTAATGGTTTCATCTACAGAATGCAGTAGGCGGCACTACCCGGTGCCGCCTACTGTGCGTTAGTGCGGAGAATTCGCAGGCTGAAGCTGCTTCAGCGTATGGATCGCGCGGCAGGTTCAGCCGAGCAGTGCGTCCGCAAGCGCTTCCAGCTCCGGAATATTCTCCGGCTTCAATGTCGATTTGATTGTGACCATCGGCTCAACCTCGGTGATGTCCTTCATCTGCGCAACGATCGCCTTCATGGTCTTGCCGGCGCTCGGCGCCCAGCTTCCGTTCTGAACGTAGGCGATCTTACGCTTCTGGAAATTCTTGGCGCGCAGGTGGTTCAGGTAGTCTTCCATGCATGGGAAGACGCCGGCGTCGTAGGAGGCAGCCATGAGCACAAGCTTGTCGTAGCGGTAGGAGTCCTCGATCGCCTCGGCCATGTCGTCGCGCGCCAGATCGAAGATCGATACTTTCTTCGCGCCCTTTTTTTCAAGAATCTCAGCGAGTTTATCCGCTGCCTTTCTGGTGTTGCCGTGGATGGACGCGCACGCGATGACTACGCCGTCGTCCTCCGGCTCGTAGCTGCTCCAGACCTGATATTTTCCAATGTAGAAGCCAAGATCCTCCTTCAGGATCGGACCGTGCAGCGGGCAGATCATCGCGACGTCGAGCGTGGCCGCTTTCTTCAGGAGCGCCTGTACCTGCGCGCCGTATTTGCCGACGATGTTCATGTAGTAGCGCCTTGCCTCGCAGGTCCAGTCTTCCTCGGCGTCGAGCGCGCCGAACTTGCCGAAGCCGTCCGCCGAGAACAGGATCTTTTCGCTCTGCTCGTAGGTCACCATGACCTCCGGCCAGTGTACCATCGGCGCCATGAAGAACTGCAGCGTGTGGCTGCCGAGGGAGAGCGTGTCGCACTCGCCGACCGTGACGGTACGGCTCTCGGGCAGCTCCATATCAAAGAACTGCGGCATCATCTGGAAGGTCTTCTTGTTGGCGACAAGCTTCATCTCTGGAAACATCTCCGCGAGCGTCTGCACGTTGCCCGCGTGATCCGGCTCCAGATGCTGGATCACGAGATAGTCCGGCTTCTTGTCGCCGAGCGCCTTTTTGACGTTTGCGAGCCATTCCTCGGTGCCGCGCTTGTCCACGGTGTCCATGACGGCGATCTTGTCGTCAAAGATCATGTAGGAATTGTAGGAGACTCCGTTCGGCACGACGTACTGGCTCTCGAACAGGTCGATGGTCTTGTCGTCCACGCCTACATAGACGACGGAGTCGGAAATAAATGTGTCTTTCATGAAAATCCTCCTGAAATTATGTGATGAATTTTATATCAAACACGCTATATTTTCGCGTGTTCTGAAAACAGCTCTGAGTGGCAGGTCTTTTTGCCTTGATACTTATGATGAAGTATCCAGCAGCTCCTTCATGACGAACTCGTAGACCTGCTGACATTTCTGCCTCCAGCTGTGGCAAACAGTCTTTGCCTGTGCCTCATCGGGAACTGTGATCGTCAACTCGATCGGATTGACATATCTTTCCTTCACGACACAGTGCACCGTGTATTCCTCAGCGGTGTTTTTATAATAATCCGCGACGATGGATACTTCATCGCGCAGCTGCATTTTGTTCTCGTGCAGATATGCGTCGATGTCGCTGCGAATCGGCTGAGAGATACGGTTCTGGAAATAACGCAGCGCCTCCTCTCCGGCCTCGGTCAGTGTATAATACGAGCAGTTGCGAATAGTCTCCTGGCGGATCATTTCACTCTCCGTCAGCTCAGAGAGCACGGACTGCAGCGTGAAATATGTAGTATAGCCGCGGTCCAGCACAAATTCCGAGATTTGGGAATTTGTGAGCGGGAAGTCGACCTTCTGGAGCATGTAGAGAACGATCAGTTTATAAAGGGTGAAAGGGTCCGCCATCAAAGAGCACCTCCATACTGCGGATTCTTTTTAAACCGTGAAAACTCGAAAAATATAGATTTGCATGGCTTATTGTTTTCGTGGAGATTATACCATTGCGCGTCAAATTAGTAAAGATTGAATTGCCGACAGATCGCCGTCTGATACTTTCACTCCAATATGCCATTTTCTTATGAATTATTTAAGAAAATGTGCGCGCGGCGGGAATTGACAAAAAGTGGACAATCCACTATTCTGTTATTGAAAATATTTTATACTTAGGGAATAAATAAGCCATCGGGGGAGAAAATGATGGACGGAGAGAACGAAAGACATGGCAGACCACAGGTTTACGACGGTCAAATGAGTGATCTTGCGAAGAAAATGCAGGATAAGCGCAAGGCAGATCGAGAGACGGTGAAAGCCGATGAGCAGCAGGGCAAAGCGGTTCCAAAGAGCAAGCGGCTTACGGCGCTTCTCGAAGGAAAGCGGCAGCGGGAGCAGGAAAACATCCTGAAAATGCGGACCCTTGGGATCATTCTGGGGATTTTGATCCTCCTTCTGACTGCGGCGCTGATCTATGAAGTTGCGCTTGGACACGGGACAAAGAAGACAAGAAACGAGCGCATAGCCGAGCAGCAGAGGATAGAGCGCAGGATGTCGCCGGAGTCGGAGAAGCCGGTGAAAGAGCGGGAGACGAATGTGGTCGATGAGGAAGAGACATGACAGGCCATACGTTTGCCTGATGGGGTAGTATTCATGGAGGGAATAAGGGGACTATGGATGAACGGGATTTGAAGCTTCTGCGAAGACAGTGCAGAAGAAGAAAGAATGAGCTGATCATCAAATGCATCATCTCGCTTCTTTTACTGATCGTCATCGCTCTTGTGGTGGTTTTGGTAAAGGATGTTCTGATTCCGGAGCTGAGCGGGAGGAATAAAAGAAAGCCGCAGACTCTTGCGGAGGAGATCCTTGCCGCGCGAAGTGGTCAGAATCAGAGCGGACAGGGGAGCGGACTGAGCGAGGAGGACATGATCACAGTAGCGGATTACATGGTTTCCCAGTATGATTATGACCGGGCGATCGCGTATCTGACTGCGGCGGAGAGTTATACGAGCAGCCAGGCACTGCAGAATGCGGTGGCAGGATATCGGACGGAGAAGGAAAGCTGTGTCGCGTATCCGCTGGATCAGGTGACGCATGTGTTTTTCCATACAATGATCAAGGATACGTCAAAGGCGTTTGACGGCGACGAGGATGAGGGCGGTTACAATCAGGTCATGACGACGATGAGCGAGTTTGCAGGTATCATGGAGTCCATGTACGCAAAGGGCTATGTGATGGTGAGCCTGCATGATATGTGTACGGTAAACAGCGACGGTACCGTATCGCGTGGGGAGATCATGCTTCCGCCGGGGAAGATCCCGTTCGTACTCTCGCAGGACGACGTGAGCTACTATCATTACATGGACGATGACGGATTCGCGCAGAAGCTGATTCTCGACGAAAACGGGGATGTCAAAAATACCTATGTGGAGGACGACGGCAGTATCTCCGTTGGGGACTATGATATGGTTCCGTGGATCGATACGTTTGTGGATGAGCATCCGGATTTTTCTTATCGCGGACACAAGGGCATCATTGCCTTGACCGGTTATGAGGGCGTATTAGGATATCGGACAGACGAGGTCTATCGCACGAAAGAGGCTTCCCGCGTTACGAAGTATCAGCAGAAATTTTTCGACGCGCATCCGGACTTCGATGAGGCGGCATGGCAGAAGGAGGTCGATCAGGCGCGCGCGGTCGCGGAGGCGATGAAAGCGGATGGCTGGGAGTTTGCGAGCCACACCTGGGGACATATTTCTCCGACCGATGCCGGGTACGACAAGGTTGTGCAGGACACGGAGCGCTGGCTCAATAACGTAGCTTCGATCGTCGGGAATACCGATGTCATCATTTTCGCGTTCGGTGCGGACATCGGGGACTGGCAGCCCTATACGGATGATAATGAATATTTCACATACCTGAAAGGCCAGGGCTTTAATATCTTCTGCAATGTGGACTCTTCGCAGTACTGGGTGCAGTTCGGAGACAGGTTTATGCGTCAGGGCCGCCGCAATCTCGACGGCTACCGGATGTACTACAACCCGGACATGGTCGCTGATCTCTTCGACGTGAGCAGCGTCTGGGACAGTGCCAGACCCACTCCGGTACCGGAGATGTGACTCACCAGTTTCGTCATGCATCGAAGGTGAACTATAGTCCGAGCAAATTTATTTGCAGAGGACTATGTTTCACCTTCGATGGAGTGGGCGGAACGCCCATTCAGCCACAGACAGAAGCTGCTTTAGCAGCGGATAGCTTTCGAAGAAAGCGGTCTGTGGCATGCATGACGAAACTGTCTGCTTGCACTCCCTCAGAATAAATGTTATACTAAGCAACAGACTTTTAAAATTGACAATTACGGAGGACAATCATGAGAACCTACCTCGTCACGGGAGGGGCCGGTTTCATCGGTTCCAATTATATTCATTATATGTTTCGCAAGTACGGCGACAGTATCCGCATCATCAACGTGGACAAGCTGACTTACGCCGGCAATCTCGAGAATCTGAAGGACATTGAGGACAGGGAGAATTACACCTTCATCCGCGCGGACATCTGCGACTCCGCGGCGATCAACAAGATCTTCGAGGAGAATGATATCGACCGCGTCGTGCACTTCGCGGCAGAGAGCCATGTGGACCGCAGCATCCGCGATCCGGAGGTCTTTGTGAAGACAAATGTGCTCGGCACGCTCGTGATGCTGAACGCGGCAAAGGCGGCCTGGGAGCTTCCGGATGGGACGTTCAAGCCGGACAAGAAGTTTTTGCACGTTTCCACGGACGAGGTTTACGGCTCGCTGGAGAAGGAGGGCGAGTACTTCTATGAGACAACCCCTTATGCTCCGCACAGTCCGTATTCGGCCAGCAAGGCGTCCTCGGACATGCTGGTGAAGGCGTACATGGACACCTACCATTTTCCGGCGAACATCACGAACTGCAGCAACAACTACGGCCCGTACCAGTTTCCGGAAAAGCTGATCCCTCTGATCATCAACAACGCGCTGCACGGGAAGGAGCTCCCGGTCTACGGTGACGGAAAGAACGTGCGCGATTGGCTGTACGTGGAGGACCATGCGAAGGGCATTGATATGGTACAGGAAAAGGGGCGTCTGTTTGAGACGTACAATATCGGCGGACACAATGAGAAGCAGAATATTCAGATCATACATATTATTTTGGACACGCTGCAGGAGATGCTGCCGGCGGACGATCCGCGCAGAGAGCTGGTCAGCGACAAGCTGATCACCTACGTGACGGATCGCAAGGGGCATGACCGCCGCTACGCGATCGCGCCGGACAAGATCCGCGCCGAGGTCGGCTGGGAGCCGGAGACGATGTTCGAGGAAGGCATCCGCAAGACAATCCGCTGGTTTTTCGAGAACGAAGAGTGGATGAAGAACGTGACGAGCGGAGACTACCAGAAATATTACGAGGAGATGTATCAATGAAGGGGATCATATTGGCCGGAGGTTCCGGCACGAGGCTTTATCCGCTGACGAAGGCGGTTTCCAAACAGATCCTTCCGGTCTACGACAAGCCGATGATCTACTATCCGCTGTCGACATTGATGCTGGCGGGCATCCGTGAGATCCTGATCATCTCGACGCCGCGGGACCTGCCGGTTTTCAGGGAACTGCTCGGGACCGGGGAACAGCTCGGGCTGAGACTTTCTTACGCGGTGCAGGAGACGCCGCGCGGACTGGCGGACGCGTTCCTGATCGGAGAAGAGTTTATCGGAGATGACCGCGTGGCGCTTGTGCTTGGCGACAATATTTTTTACGGACAGAGCTTTTCGAAGCTGCTGATGGACGTGGCTTCCCGCGAGGAGGGCGCGACGATCTTTGGTTACTATGTACGCGATCCGCGGGAGTATGGCGTCGTTGAGTTTGACGAGAGCGGAAAAGCGATCTCGATTGAAGAGAAGCCGGAGCACCCGAAGTCTAATTATGCGGTGCCGGGACTGTATTTCTACGACAACAGTGTTGTGGAGATTGCGAAGAATGTCAAGCCCTCCGCGCGCGGAGAGATTGAAATCACGAGTGTGAATAACGAATATCTTCGCCGTGGCATGCTTTATGTGGAGAAGATGGGACGTGGTTTTGCGTGGCTTGACACGGGCAGTCACGATTCTCTGCTGGACGCCTCCGATTTCGTGGCGGCATTTCAGAAGCGTCAGGGGCTTTATGTTTCCTGTATTGAAGAGATCGCGTACAAGAGGGGCTTTATCGACAAGGAGCAGCTGATCGCGCTGGCGCAGCCGCTGCTGAAGACTGCATATGGAAAGTATATGCTTGAGGTCGCGGAGGGGCTTTGATCAAAATCGCGCCGCGCGATAGAACCGGAGGGCATAGATGAGCTTAGGAAATGGAGCCGGAAACATAAAGGGCGGGATCGATGAAAGGCTGTGGATGAAAGACAGGATCCGATAAATGAGGAAAGGAATCTGGAGATATGGGAAAAATAACGGTTGAGACATGTGCAATTGAGGGCCTGAAGGTCATCACTCCGGCGGTGTTTGGGGATGATCGCGGCTATTTCATGGAGACCTACAATTACAACGACTTCAAGGAGGCCGGGATCGATCAGGTTTTCGTGCAGGACAATCAGTCCGCGTCCCGAAAGGGCGTGCTGCGCGGGATGCATTTCCAGATCAACTATCCACAGGACAAGCTTGTGCGGGTGATCTCCGGAGAAGTGTTTGACGTCGTCGTGGATCTGCGCGAGGGATCAAAGACCTACGGACAGTGGCACGGCGTGCGTCTTTCCGCGGAGAACAAAAAGCAGTTCTTCATTCCGAAGAATTTTGCGCACGGCTTCCTTGTGCTCTCCGACTACGCGGAGTTCGCCTACAAGTGCACGGATTTCTATCATCCGAACGACGAGGGCGGCATCCGCTACGACGATCCGGATATCGGGATCGAATGGCCGATTCCGGAGGGGATGGAACTGATCATGTCGGAGAAGGACACGAAATGGGGCGGGCTGCGCGCCTACATGCAGGAGCGAGGCATAAAATCTTGACAAGACAGCTGTCTCACAGGAGCTTTGTGATATGAAGAAAGAAAATTCATTGCCGGCGCAGATCTATCAGAGCCGGAGGATGATCTACAAGCTGGCGAAGAACGATTTCCGAAAGAAATTCGCGGGCTCATACCTGGGAATCGTCTGGGCGTTCATTCAGCCGGTCGTGACGGTGCTGGTGTACTGGTTCGTGTTCCAGATTGGCTTCCGTGCCGATCAGGGCGGGCTTCCGGTGCCGTTTGTTTTGTATCTGGTGGCGGGCATCGTGCCGTGGTTCTTCTTCCAGGACGCGCTGAACGGAGGCACGAACGCGCTGATCGAGTACAGTTATCTGGTGAAGAAGGTGGTGTTCAACATCAGCGTGCTTCCGATCGTGAAGATGATCTCGGCGCTGTTCGTCCACCTGTTTTTTGTGTTTTTTATTGCGCTTTTGTACTGCTTCTACGGGCATTTCCCGGATCTGTATTATCTCCAGCTTTTTTATTATACAGGAGGACTTTTCCTGCTGACGCTCGGGCTGTGCTACGCCACGAGCGCTGTAGTCGTGTTTTTCCGGGATCTCTCGCAGATCATCAGCATCGCGCTGCAGGTCGGCATCTGGATGACGCCGATCATGTGGATCGCGGACAATATGCTGGCGGCGCATCCGACGATCCTGAAGATCCTCAAGCTGAACCCGGTCTATTATATCGTTGCGGGCTATCGCGACGCGTTCATCTATAAGCGCTGGTTCTGGGAGCGCCCGCTGTGGACTGCGTATTTCTGGGTCTTCACAGTCGGCGTGTTTCTGTTCGGGATGTGGGTGTTTAAACGGCTGAAAGTTCACTTCGCGGATGTGCTTTGAAAGGAATAAAACATGGCGAACGATATCGCGATCCACGTGGATCATCTCTCAAAACTGTATAAGCTCTACGACAAGCCTTCCGACCGCCTGAAGGAGAGCCTGGGTCTGACGAGGAAGAAATGCTACCGGGAGCATTATGCGCTCACGGACGTCAGCTTCGACATCGGCAAGGGAGAGACGGTCGGCATCATCGGGACGAACGGCGCGGGCAAGTCGACGATCCTCAAGATCATTACGGGCGTGCTGAACCCGACGAGCGGCGAGGCGGTGGTCGACGGGCGCATCTCCGCGCTGCTGGAGCTGGGCGCCGGTTTCAACATGGAGTACACGGGGATCGAGAACGTCTATCTGAACGGGACGATGATGGGATTCTCGGAGGAGGAGATTGACGCCAGGCTGGAGGATATCCTGAGCTTTGCGGACATCGGAGAGTTCGCGTCCCAGCCGGTCAAGATGTATTCGAGCGGCATGTTTGTGCGGCTGGCGTTCGCGGTGGCGATCAACATCGATCCGGAGATTTTGATCGTCGATGAGGCGCTCTCGGTCGGGGACGTGTTTTTCCAGGCGAAGTGTTACCGCAAATTTGAAGAATTCAAGCAGCAGGGGAGGACGATCCTCTTCGTGAGCCACGATCTCGGAAGCATCACGAAGTATTGCGACCGTGCGATCCTGCTGAATCAGGGAAGAAAAATCTTCGAGGGCTCTCCAAAAGAGGCCGTCGATATCTATAAGAAGGTGCTTGTGCATCAGTATGATCCGGAGGAGGACGGAAACAGGCCAGGCGAAGCCGGAAACGGATCAGACGGAGCCGGGAGCGGCGTGAAAAAGTCCGGGACACAGGAGTTCTCCGGTGACTGGAAGGACTCTGTAGTGAAAAATCCGAACCTGATCGAGTACGGGGAGAAGGCGGCGGAGATCACGGATTACGCGGTGCTCGACGAGAACGGGCTCATCACGAACACGCTGATGAAGGGCACAGAGTTCTCGGTGCGGATGAAGGTGGAATTCCACGAGGAGATCAAAGAGCCGATCTATGCGTTTACGATCAAAAACCTGCAGGGTATCGAGATCACGGGCACTAACACGATGTATGAGAAGGCCGACGTGCAGGGAAAGAAAGCCGGGGAGAGTCAGGAGATCACATTCACCCAGACGCTCGACCTGCAGGGCGGCGAGTACCTGATCTCGCTGGGATGCACCGGTTACCGCAACGGAGAGTTCACCGTGTATCACAGGCTCTACGACGTGTGCAGCCTCACGGTGATCTCGGACAGAAACACGGTTGGGTATTACGATATGAACTCCAAGGTAACACTGTCGTGAAAGGAACACATATGGCGATATTCAAGCTGGATTATTATAAGGGAGAGGATCTGTATTCGGACGGGGACGTGGAGAACGAGCTCCTTGCGATCGCGAAGTCCGGCGTCCGCCCGGAGGAGCAGGAGGAGGCGGCTTTCCCCGTCCTCTATCATTTTGCGCGCGCGCGGGAGAACATCCTGAACTGGTATCCGTTTGAGGCGGGCGCATCCTGTCTGGAGATCGGCTCGGGCTGCGGGGCGATCACGGGGCTTTTGTGCCGCCGCATGGCGCGTGTGGTTTCCGCGGAGCTTTCGAAGCGGCGCGCGGAGATCAATTTTGAGCGGCACAAAGGCTATGACAATCTGGAGATCTGGGTCGGCAATCTGAACGACATGGACTTCGGCGGGCTGTTCGATTATGTGATCCTAAACGGCGTGTTTGAGTACGCCGAGAGCTTTACGCCGGGAAGCGATCCGTACGGAACGTTTCTGAAAAATGTCCGGCGTTTTCTGAAGCCGGACGGAATAATCCTGGTCGCGATCGAGAACCGCCTGGGGCTGAAGTATTTTGCCGGGGCTCCGGAGGATCATACAGACGGCTATTTCGACGGCGTCAAGGGCTACGAGGAGAGCAGCGGTGCGCGCACCTTCTCGCGCGGAGAGTGGGAGGCGCTGATGACGCGCTGCGGGCTTTCGCACTACAAATTTTACTACCCGTACCCCGACTACAAGTTCCCACAGGAGATCTTCACGGACATTTCGTTTAAGGAGCAGAAATACGGGCGGCCGACATGGAATTTTACGAAATACCGCATGGAGCTGTTTGGGGAGACCAAGATGGCCGCGACGCTCTCCGAGGAGGGCGTGATGGATCGGTTCGCCAATTCGTTTTTGATCGAGATGAGCGCCGCCGAGCTGTGCACAAAGCGCGGAGCGGGCGACATCCAATATGTGAAGCTGAGCACGGACCGCGCGGACGAGTTTTCCATTGCGACGATCATTGAGGAGCGGAGAGATGAGCAGGATTTATCCGGGCAGGAGGAGACAGAGGGCGTCGGCATTGCGGGCGGCCGGGAAAAAGAGGGAACGGCTCGCGTCGCCCTCAAGCGCCCAATGACGGAAGCCGCAAAGGAACATATTCAGAAGATGCTCGCGCAGATGGACGAAGATTACGGCTGCTGGCAGCCGCTTCGAGGGAAGTCGGAGGGCGACGGCATCGTCTATCCGTACCTCACGCAGAAGAGTCTGGCGCAGCAGGCGGCGGACGCCATACGAGAGGAAAACCTCGCCGCGGTGAAGGAGCTGGTGAAAAAGGCGGCCGCGCTGTATATGGATTGCGCAGGATCATTCAAAAGTTTCGGGAAGACAGACAAAAACAATGGGCATACTTCTGCTGCGCTCGAAGGAAGCAATAGTGGAAACGATACTATTTCAGAAGTATCCGGAAGCAAGGGCAGGATCAGCGATATGACCGAGGACGAGCGCGCACGTTTCCGCGATGTGTTTGGTTCGCGGGAGCTTGCAGGGGATTTCTCATGTGTGTGCCCGGCAAACATCGACCTGATCCTGGATAATCTTTTCGAGATCGATGGGAAGTATCAGGCGATCGACTGCGAGTGGATCTTCGATTTCCCGGTACCGGCGCCGTTTCTGCTCTGGCGCTCCATCAACGAGCTGTACAGCAGCCAGCCGGTGCTGCATCAGCTCTGCGAGAAAGCTGAATTTATGGCAGAGTTCGGGATCAGCGCGGAGATGGACGAGGTTTTCTGGGCGTGGTCGACGCACTTCGCGGAGCAATACGTCGGAGCGAACCGGCTGTTGAACCACAGCACGCCGGAGCTCTGGATCTCGCTTGAGGAGTTCCGCCGGAAGCTGCGGGAGAAAGAATATATGGTGAGCCAGCTTTTCGTGGACACCGGGGAAGGCTTCTCCGAGGAGCAGAAGCTGGTCGAGGAGGCGAAGCTGAAGGACGGGAAATTTTCCGTAGCGTTCGATCTAAGCGCGTATCAGAACGTGCGCGCGGTGCGCTTTGACCCCTTGGAGGGGCGTCCCTGCGTCTGCCGGATCGATGCGGCGCAGACGACAGGAAAGCTGCAGGCGGAGAACGCGGCGGCGTCCGTCCCGGAGGGAGATCTTTTCCTCACGGTCGACCCGATCTATCAGGTGAAGCTGAATCCTGTGCCGAAGCAGATCATCGTCTGCGGGGAGATCGAGATCCTGTCTGCGGAAGAAGCGCTGGAGCGCGCCAACGCGATCCTTGCAAAGCTGCACCGCAAGCTGCCGTTTTTGAGAATGTCTCCTTGAAATCTGTCAACATTTAGGGGGATAGACGGCACATAAGGGAAAAATGATAGAATTGATCGAAAAGGCAGAGGCTGAGCAAAAGCAGCCGGAGGGAATTCATGAACAGAAAAACCGACGCGGTGGACATCATCGTCCCCGTCTACAATGGATATGAGGATCTGCAGCGCTGCATCCCGAGCATAAAGAAGCATACGGATCTTGCGAAGCACAGACTGGTCCTGATCAACGACTGCAGTCCGGACGAACGCATCCGGCCGTACCTCGACTCGTTCGCGGACGAGCATACGCTGGTGCTGCACAACGAAAAAAATCTGGGATTCTCCGGGAACGTGAACAAGGGCATGGCGCTCACTCAGAACCGGGACGTTCTTCTGCTGAACGCCGACACGGTCGTCACGGCGGGGTGGTTGGACAAGATCGTTGCCTGCGCGTACCGTGACGAGAGCATTGCGACCGTGACGCCGCTGTCCAACAGTGCGACGCTCTGCTCGGTGCCTGTGATGTGCCAGGACAACGCGTTGCCGGAGGGGCTGACGATCGACGAGTACGCGGCGCTGATCGAGCGCTGCAGCCTGAGGCGTTACCCCAGGATCACGGTCGCGGTGGGCTTCTGCATGTTCATCAAGCGTTGCGTGATCGACGACATCGGAGGCTTCGACGCGGAGACCTTCGGGCGCGGCTACGGAGAGGAGAACGATTTCTGCAACCGCGCGGAGCAGGCGGGCTACCATCATGTGATGTGCGACGACACCTTCGTCTACCACAAAGGGACGGCCTCGTTTGACACAGCGGAGAAGCAGGCGCTTCTGGACGCGCACACGGCGATCCTTGAGGAGCGCTATCCGGAGCAGATGCGGGCGAATCATCTGTACTGCATGGAAAATCCGGATCAGGAGATCCGCGACAATATCATTCTGTACACGAAGCTGCACAACGGGAAAAAGAACCTGCTGTACTTCCTGCATCTTGATTTCCGGGAGCACGCGTTCAACAGCATCGGCGGTACGCAGATCCATGTGCGCGAGCTGACGGAGGGACTGCGCGGCGAGTACAACGTGTTTGTGATGGCGCGGGACGACGACGCGCTGTGTGTGACGGCCTACACGGATCGGGAGGAGATCCTCCTGAAATTCCAGATCGGGGAGGCGCCGAAGTTCCCGCTGTTTCATAACAAAGAGATCCGAAAAATCTGCGATCAGGTGCTGCGGGCGTTTTCCATCGATCTGATCCATGTGCACCACACGCAGGATCTCTCGCTGGAGATCTACGACGCGGCGCGTGAGCTCGGGATTTCGGTGATCGCGACGATGCACGACTATTACTATGCCTGTCCGACAATCCTTCTGTTGGACGAGGAGGGGAATTTCTGCGCGCCGCAGGATGCGTCCCTGACGGACGAGGAGCGCAGGGAGCGCTGCGCGGCCTGCCTTTGGAAGAAGAAGGGGATCGTGCCGCAGGAGGATTACCTGAAGCTTTGGCGCAGAGAGCACGGGAAGGCGCTGCGCATGTGCCGGGAGTTGATCTTTCCGTCTGAGAGTGCGAAGGATATCTTTCTCCAGTACTTCCCGGATTTGAGTAACTGCCGCGTGATCGAGCACGGCGAGGACAAGCTGGAGCGCGAGGTGACCCATGTGCCCTCGCCGGAGGGCGCGGTGCGAAATCCGAAGCTGAAGGTGCGGCTGGATCGGGTGCTCAGCGCGGAGCAGGGGCTGAACGACATCGAGGGCTGGGCTTATCTGGAGGGCGTGCCGAACTCGGAGACGGAGATCTTTGTAGAGCTCGTGGACGCGGGCGGCAGGAAGGACTGCTTCCTCGTGCACAAGAAGGCGAGACCGGACATTGTGGACTCGTTCGGGGATCCGGACGCGCTGATGTGCGGGATCAATCTGCGCGTCAGTTCGGAAGTGCTCTCTGACGGCCCGGTAAAGGTCAACGTCTACGTGAAGCACGCGGGCAAAGTCTACACGGACGGCAAGGGCGCGAAGAGCGTGTACCGGCGCAGGTTCGGAAAAGAAGGGCGGCTCAATGTGGCGTTCCTCGGCGGAATGGTGCCGCAGAAGGGCAGTCTGATGGCTCTGGGCCTGATCCCGTTGGACAAGACGGAGATCAACTGGTTTGTGCTGGGCGTGATCGGCGACAAGCGCGTTGGGGAGATCCGTCAGGACAATTGTTTCTTCAGTTCCACCTACAAAAAAGAGGAGCTGCCGCAGCTCCTCTCGGACAATGAGATCGACGTGGTCTGCATCCCGCCGGTCTGGCCGGAGACCTTCTGCTACACGGTCTCCGAGGCATGGATGAACGGCATTCCGGTGCTTGGCACCGACATCGGCGCGGTGGGAGAGCGCATCCGCAAAACGGGCGGCGGCTGGCTGGTGAAGCCTGACGCGAAGCCGGAGGAAGTGCTGGAGTTGCTGCACCGGATCAAGAACGATCCGGAGGACTATGTGCAGAAAAAGGCGGCAGTCGCGCGGATCAAATTGAAGAGCGTCGCGGAAATGTGCGGCGAATACCGCGCGCTGTATGCGGGGCTGTTGCCGGATGAAAAGAAAAATGCCGGAGCAGATCAGGTGGATTACGATTTCATCTTCCAGGGGCTCGCGCTCGCGAATCCGGCCGTGGCCGGCAGGGGCGGCATTGCAGAGATGAACCGCCTCAGGCAGCAGAACGCGGCGCTAAAATCGTCGATCGAGGTGGTGAAGGGAACATCTGCCTACCGCGTCGCTAGGAAGATCGCGGACGCGAACATTCCGTTCAAGGAGCAGATCAAGAAGCAGGCGAAGAAAGTACTGCAGAAGAAGTAAAAACAGAAGAAAAAGGCCAGGATTTAAACTCCTCGCCTTTTTCCTTTTTGAACAAGTACAAGAATTATCCAGAGGATAACCGAGAAAATACTGATATAAAACCCCACCCGCATCCAGGGTTGATGATAGGTAAGCGCGAAGCTGTGTTCGCCTGCCGTCACGGGAATGCTGATGAAGCCGAGATCCGTGCGCAGGAGCGGGGCGTCCTCGCCGTCCACGGCAGCGGTCCAGCCTTCCTCGTACGGGAGCGGGAAAAACAGAAGACCATTCTCTTCGGATGAGACAGTACCGGTAAGCTGCGAGTCGTTTGCCGTGTCGTTGACGACGATGTCGGCCTTTGGCGCTTCCGCCGGAGAAGCCTTCGAGCCGATCAGACGGATGTGGCTGATCTGCGCGGAGAAGGGGCCGCTGTAGCTGTGGAGCTGCATCTTTTCACAGAAATCAGGCACCGGCATCTGCACATGCGAGGCGATTCCGGCCTTTGTCCGGAAGAGATATTCCATGGAGCTGCCGGGGTTCAGCGCGAAGTCACAGACGTTCGGAGTCTCGATGTCAAACTCAAGATACACATGTTCATAATCCGACAGATCACTTACCCTGCCTGCAGCCTGATCTGCAGCTGGGCTTGCTGTCTGCCCTATGCTTTGATCTGAAGCCAGATCTTCGGCTTGTGCCTCACTCTGCCCGAGAGACAGGAAAATCGTATCCGAGTCTCCGTCTGTCACAATGTCATCGAGCGCGGCGATCTCCTCCAGCGCGTACTGCGAGAGCAGTTCGTCAGGACTGAGGTACATTTCTGCGCTGCCTGCATCAGAATCCGTTGTGCCAGGATCTGCTGCGTCGGAATCTTCCCTGCCGGAATTCATGTCGAGTAGCGCCACGTCCAGCAGCATCGTCTCCAGATCTGCCTTCCCGTATGCGTCCTTGAGCACCGCGCTGTCGCCGGTCTTTGTGTAGAAGCGGGCGAAGGAGGACACGTTTTCATTCTGATAGAGGGAAAGGTTCCCGAACTGTCCGATCTGGCGGAAGCCGTCCGGGCCTGGCTCAGAGCTTCTTGAGAGCAGGTACTTGATGCCGAACAGAGTGCTGTGGCCGCTGTAATAGCCGATCTGACGGAAGGTGTATTCGTAGCGCGCCATGATCGGGAAATTCGGGATCACGAGATTGACGAATTCTTCAATGTTGCTGTTTGTCGTCGAGTTGTAGGCGCTGATGCCGCGATAGCCCTGCGCGAGGCTGTCCATACAATAGCTTCCCGCGTAATAGTCCTTCTCCAGTCGGCTGAAGCCGGGATCGTTCTCGCGAAGGTAGGCGAGCGCGGCGTCTACGTCGGGATCATACAGAGGCCCCCAGTAATCCGCGTCGTCGGTGGTAAGCATGTCCCGTGCGTTGTAGCAGAGCCAGCCTTCTCCGGTGACGTTCGCCATGACGCACAGGAAAAGCAAGACGGCGGCAGCGCGGCGGAGACGATCGTCTTTTTTCTTTAAGCTTCGTCCTTTCTGCGCGAGCAGTACGAGCAGCGCGATCATCAGCGCCCCGAGGATTCCCGTGGCGATCACGTCGGCCGCGATATCATGGCCGTACGGCTCCGCGGCGGAGAGTCCGGGAAGCGCCAGGCAGCACATGCAGACCAGAAGCGCAGCCGAAAGGGCAAGCGCAGGAATGCTCAGCCGGCGGCGGATACAGATCTCGTCGAGCGTCCGCGCGGTGACAAGGGCGAACAGCGGCATACAGATGAACGAATGCCGGGAGAAGGGGTAGGCGAACGCGTTGAACGCTGCCGAGCCCAGGCGGACGAACATGCAGAACACGATGAAAAGGACGGCGAGGTACTGCAGTATTCTGGCTTTCCGGGATGCCTTCTGCCGGTGGATCGAGACGATGTACTGCGGCAGCAGGATCACGAACAGCACGGAGAAGAACAGCACCGGAGCTTCGTAGAAATTGGAGTAGCCGTCATACTGCGCGATCCCTTCGAAGGTGGTCGAGAAAAAGCGCAGAAAAGCGGTCCGGTAGAAATCGGCCGGGAACAGCGAACAGTATTGCAGGAGCCGTTCTCCCAGAGGTCTGCCCGAGTCCATGCGCGAGCTCACGTTCATGAGAAAGCGGGCCGAGGGAAGGAAGACGACGGCGCCGATCCCGAGTCCGAGCAGGATCTCCCCGCAGCGCGTCAGGAACAGGCGAATACGGCGTGCCGGCGTGCCGTCCTCGAGGATCGAACGGTACAGGATATATGCGCCCGCCAGCAAAAACGACATGTAGGACATGTAGGTGCTGCCGCAGACGACGACCGCCACGAGAAGCGGCACGGCAGGGCTGAAACGGCGCTTCTGCATCGCGCGCTCGATCAGGCACAGCAGGAGCGGCAGAAATACGACGAAAGCGCCGAAATGATAATGCTGCCCCCAGACGAGGAGATAGCCGCAGAACGTATAGATGTAAGAGGCGATCACCTTGCCTGACTCGGACAGGGAAAAGCAGTCTAAAAAAAGGTAGCAGAAGGTGCCCGCCAGAAAGAACTGCACAAGCATCATATAGAGAAGCAGGGTGGGGATATGCCCGACGCCCAGCAAGGCTCCTCCCGCATAGACCGGCATCAGAAAAAGATGGAACAGATTCAGGGCGAACAGGCTTGTCCCGAAGCCGAGGTTCATATCCCAGAGGGAAAAATTGCTGTTTCGCAGATGGTTCGCGATCGTGGCGTACTGCATCAGATACTGCTGCCGGGTGTCCGAGCCGGCATCGTTCCAGACGACGAGACGGTTCCCGAAGAGGAACGGAAAGAAGATGATGAGGACGCTGACCGCGATCGCTCCCCACAGGATCAGCAGGGAGCGGAGCTTATGAGAATGAACAAAACCTTTTATCTGCAGCATGGAATCTCCTTTGGAATTCTGAAAGATGCATCTATTTTAGCATGGAATGCCGGGAAAGAAAAGGTTTATGTTACTGTTCAGGACAGGCCGAAGCACTTGCTGCTGAGGCCGTAAGAAAGTGATTCAGGTTTATTGTCGCCCGTGAAGTAAGCAGTAACGCAGACTTGACAGAAAAGCGTTCTTTTACTATTATTGTAAATGTCGATTTATGTTTACTTACCATATTACGGAGAGCAAAATGCTGGACTTTAACGTGCCCCCTTTCACGGGGAAAGAATTCGAATATATGAAACAGGCTGTCGACGCGGGGAAGATCAGCGGCGACGGCAAGTTTACAAGACAATGCTCCGAGTGGATGTCGAAGCGCTTTCAGGTAAGTCATGTGCTGCTGACGACCTCATGCACACACGGTCTTGAGATGGCGGCGCGTCTGACCGGGATCGGGCCGGGAGACGAGGTGATCCTTCCGTCGTATACGTTCTGCTCGACTGCGGACGCTTTTGTGCAGTGCGGCGCGACGCTTGTGTTCGTGGACGTCCGTCCGGACACGATGAACATTGACGAGAAGCTGATCGAGGACGCTGTCACGGAGCGCACGAAGGTGATCGCGCCGGTGCACTATGCAGGCGTCTCCTGCGCGATGGATGAGATCATGGATATCGCGAAGCGGCACAGCCTGCAGGTCGTGGAGGATGCGGCGCAGGGCGTGGACGCTTACTATAAGGGGCGGGCGCTCGGCACGATCGGGGATTTTGGCTGCTACAGCTTTCACGAGACCAAGAATTTCTCGATGGGAGAAGGCGGAGCGGTTGTATTCAACAGAGACGATAAGATCGAGGAGGCGGAGATCCTTCGGGAGAAGGGCACGAACCGGAGCAAATTCTTCCGCGGACAGATCGACAAATATACCTGGGTCAGCTACGGCTCGTCCTATCTGCCGAGCGACATGAACGCGGCGTATCTGTGGGCGCAGTTTGAGAGCGCCGACCGGATCAACGCGGACCGGATGGCCACGTACGAATTTTACCACGAGAGCCTGAAGGACCTGGCGGACAAGGAGTATCTGGAGCGGCCGTTTGTGCCGGAATACGCGAAGCACAACGCGCATATGTATTACATCAAGCTCAGGGATGAGTCGACGCGCGCTGCTCTGATCGATTATCTGCACGAGCGACAGATCCACACGGTATTTCACTATGTACCGCTGCACTCCGCGCCGGCCGGGAGACAGTTCGGCCGTTTTCACGGAGAGGACCGGTATACCACGAAGGAAAGCGAGCGTCTGCTTCGCCTTCCGATGTTCTACGGTCTGAAAAAGGAGGACCGCGAGAGAGTGGTGGAAGCGATCCATACGTTTTTCAAGGCGTAAAGCTTCCGGGGAGGACTACATGGACGTCCGAAAGGTGCTGAAAAGTTTAAATTTCTATACGGTAAAAAAAGGCCTTTCCTATTTGAAGCAATACGGCTTCCGGGAATTCCGCGTGCGGCTTTCCGAGCGCATGGAGGAGGTGGAGGCCGACTACAGCCAGTGGTGCGCGCAGAACGCGCCGTCGCAGGCCGAGCTGGAGGCGCAGAGGCGAAGAAAGTGGGAGAACCCGGTACGGATCAGTATCGTCGTACCTCTCTACAACACGCCTGAGCCTTTTCTGAGAGAGATGATCGAGTCGGTCAGAAAGCAGACCTACCCTCACTGGGAGCTGTGCCTGACAGACGGGAGTCAGGACGCGTCCGCGACCTCGGCGGTCGTTGGCGAATACCTTGACGACGAGAGGATACATTACCGGAAGCTGGAGAAAAATCTGGGGCTTTCGGGCAATACGAACGAGGCCATCCGGATGGTGTCCGGCGAATACATCGCGTTTTTTGACCATGACGACCTTCTGGCCGAGGACGCCCTGTACGAAGTGGCCGCAGAGGCCTCGCGTTCCGGCGCGGACATCATTTATACCGATGAGGACAAGATACGGGGCGGCACAGGGGAGCGTTACCAGCCGAACCTGAAGCCGGATTTCAATCCGGATCTGCTGCGTGCGAACAATTATATCTGCCATCTTCTGGTGGTGAGACGCACGCTGGTCGAGCTTGCGGGCGGTCTCGACGAGTCGTTTGACGGCGCGCAGGATCATGAGTTCCTGTTCCGCTGCGTGGAGAAGACAGAGAAGATCGCGCACATTCCCAAGGTGCTGTATCACTGGCGTGTGCATGCGGCTTCGACGGCCGACAATCCGCTGAGCAAAAAATATGCTTACGACGCCGGGAAGCGGGCGGTGCTCGAGCACATCCGGCGCTGCGGGGAGGACGCGGAGGTGACGGACACGAAGTTCCCGGGCTTTTACCGCGTGAGATATATTCTGCCGGGCAAGCCGCTGGTGTCGATCGTGATCCCGAATAAGGACGAGGTTCAGACGCTCCGGGATTGCCTGGACTCCATCCGCAGGAAAAGCACCTACCGCAATTACGAGATCCTGATCATAGAGAACAACAGCGTGCAGCCGGAAACTTTTGCATATTACAAAGAGATTGACGGAAAAGACGGTATTCGGGTATTATATTGGAAAGAGGGCTTCAATTATTCCGCCCTCAACAATTTTGGCTTTGCGCACGCAAAGGGCGATTATATCGTCTGTCTGAACAACGATATCACCGTCATCACGCCGGACTGGCTGGAGCTTCTGCTCGGACAATGTATGCGCAGCGGCGTCGGGATCGCCGGGGCGAGGCTTTATTTCCCGGACGATACGATTCAGCACGCGGGCGTGATCGTCGGCATCGGCGGGGTAGCCGGCGCGCTGTTTGTCGGCATGCCGCGCGAGCGAAGCGGCTATCTGCGAAAGGCGATCCTGCAGCAGGATCTCAGCGCGGTGACCGCGGCCTGTATGATGGTGGACCGCAAGGCCTGGAAGGCGGCGGGCGGTTTTGACGAGCAGCTTGCCGTTGCCTTCAACGATGTAGATTTTTGTCTGAGGGTGCGACGGGAGGGATATCTGGTCGTCTACGAGCCGAATGTGGAAATGTACCATTACGAGTCGAAGAGTCGCGGCTATGAGGATACGCCGGAGAAGCAGCTGCGCTTCAAGAGTGAGATCGATTTCATGAAGAAGCGCTGGCAGAAATTCCTGAGCGATGGGGATCCCTATTACAATCCGAATTTTTCGTTGATGACCTGTGACTATTCGCTGAAGAAGAAGTAGGATGATGACGATGAGAGGGCTGTCATGATGGCAGATGTTGCGGTCGTGGTACCAAACTATAACGGAATGCGTTTCCTGAAAGCCTGCCTGGATTCCCTGAGGGAGCAGACGTTGCAGGGATTTCCGGTCATTCTGGTCGATAACGGCTCTGTGGACGGAAGCGCCGATTTTGTGGAGGAGCATTATCCGGAGGTGACCGTCCGCAGACTGGAGAAGAACCATGGCTTCTGCGCCGCGGTAAACGAAGGCATACGGATGGTGCAGACGGCGTATGTGATCCTGCTGAACAATGACACGGTGTGCGAGCCCGGTTTTGTGGCGGCGCTCGTGCGCGCGATACAGGAGAGGCCGCGGTGCTTTTCCTGCGCGTCAAAGATGGTGAAGATGAAGCATCCGGACCGGATTGACAACGCGGGAGATTATTACTGCGCGCTTGGCTGGGCGTTTGCGCGCGGGAAGGGAAAGCCGGCGGACAGATATCAGACAGGATGCAGGATCTTTTCAGCCTGCGCCGGAGCCGCGATCTACCGCAGGGAGGTTTTCGACGAGATCGGTCTGTTTGACGAGGCGCATTTCGCGTATCTGGAGGACGTCGACGTCGCGTACCGGGCGAGGATCGCCGGCTATTACAATTACTATACTCCGGAGGCGGTCGTGCGCCATGTGGGAAGCGCCACGAGCGGTCCCGGTTACAACGAGTTCAAGACACGCTATTCCTCGCGGAACAGTATTTATCTGGTATACAAAAATATGCCCTGGCCGCAGATCATACTGAACCTGCCGTTTCTGGCTGCAGGATTCGCGGCGAAGACGGTGTTTTTTGCCCGCAGGGGACTTCTGAGGGAATATGTCACAGGGCTGGGAAAAGGATTCCGCATGTGCAGCAGAGACAAAAAAGTACGGTTTCGGGGAAAAAATCTGCCGCATTATCTGAGAATACAGTGGGAGCTCTGGATCAACACATGTCGGAGACTGGCCGGTGTGTGAGTCGGATACGGATACGAAAGGAGCTCCGCGTCAGCAGACGCAAAAGACAGGCATTTGCTGCGCGGCGCACTTTTCAGAGGTGAAAAAATTTGATCAGGGATAATCAGAAATATTTTAGCCGGCTGCAAGTGGTTCTGGACGCGGGAGTGATCATTCTCTCCTACCTTGTGGCGTGGTATGTCATGATGGCGAACGTAGGAGGCCGGGAGATCGGCGTCCTGCCGCCGGAAGTATATATGATGGTACTTGTGATACTCGTACCATTTTTTTTGCTGCTGTACTATGCCTGCAATCTCTACACGCCGATGCGCATGCAGGGCAGGAGGCTGGAAGGCGGCAATATCCTGAAGGCAAATATCATCGGCGGCCTGTCCGCGATGGCGGTGCTCTACCTGATCCATCAGATGGACGCGTCGCGTATGCTGCTGATCGTGTTCCTGTTCCTGAACGTCACGCTGACGGTCGTGGAGCGGAACATCGTGCGCATGGTGATGATGAACGCCCGCAGGCTCGGTCTGAACCAGAAGCACATCATCCTTGTGGGTTACAGCCGCGCGGCGGAGGAATACATCGACCGGATCGTCCAGAATCCGCAGTGGGGTTACCGTGTGATGGGGATTCTCGACGACAACGTCGCGCCCGGCACGCTGTATCGCAATGTGGAGGTTCTTGGTTTTATTGAAAGCCTCAGCTTTATTCTGGAGGGGAACCGTCCGGACGAGATCGCGATCACGCTCGGCCTGGAGGAGTACGACAAGCTGGAGCGCATCGTAGCCATGTGCGAGAAATCCGGCGTGCACACGAAGTTTATTCCGGATTACGGAAACATCATCCCGACGAAGCCGTACACAGAGGATATCCTTGGCCTGCCGGTCATCAATATTCGTCATGTCCCATTGTCGAATACGTTTAATATGATGGTGAAGCGTGTGATGGACATTGTCGGCGCGTCCTGCGCGATCATTTTGTTTTCTCCGGTGATGCTGCTGGCGGCGATCCTGATCAAGCTGACCTCGAAGGGACCGCTGATCTTCCGGCAGGAGCGGGTGGGGCTGCACAACAAGCCGTTCCAGATGTATAAGTTCCGGTCGATGGAGGTGCAGACGAAGCGGAGAGAACGCAGCGGCTGGACCGTGAAGAACGATCCGAGAGTTACCCCGATCGGGAAGCTGATACGAAGGACCAGCGTCGACGAGCTGCCGCAGCTCTTCAATGTGCTCAAGGGCGATATGAGTCTGGTCGGGCCGCGCCCGGAGCGCCCGCAGTTTGTGGAGAAGTTTCGCGAGGAGATCCCGCGCTACATGGTCAAGCATCAGGTGCGTCCCGGTATGACAGGCTGGGCGCAGGTCAACGGTTACCGCGGAAATACCTCGATCCGTAAGAGGATCGAGTACGATCTGTATTATATTGAAAACTGGACGGTCGGACTGGATATCAAGATCCTGATCCTGACGGTATTTAAGGGGTTTGTCAACAAGAACGCATACTAAGAGAGGGGCTTTATGAAGGGAAGAAAGAACAGCCGCGGGCAGGGGAGCGATCCGCGGAGCTATTATGACGGACAGCAAGGGTACTATAACGGGCAGCAGGGATATTATAACGATCCGCGGAGCTATTATGACGGACAGCAAGGGGACTATAACGGGCAGCAGGGATACTACAACGATCCGCGGGATCAGTACGGCGGTCCGCAGGACAGGCGGCCGAAGAAAAAGAAGAAACACAGGAAACTGAAATTTATTCTGGAAATAATACTTTTACTCATACTGGGGGCCGGATTATTTGTGTTTGCGCAGCTGGGAAGGATCGACCGGGTCAAGCTGAAGGATATCCTTGTGAATACGGGGATTGGCAAATCCGGATACCGCAACATCGCGCTCTTCGGGGTCGATTCCCGCGAGGGTGAGCTGGAGAGTGGCACGAACAGCGACACGATCATGATCGCAAGCATCAACAAGTGGAGCGGGGACGTGAAGCTGGTGTCCGTGTACCGCGACACATATCTGGACAACACGAATGGAGAGTACCGCAAGGCCACGGAATGTTTCGCGGGCGGCGGAGCCGAGCGCGCGGTCAACATGCTGAACAAGAACCTTGACCTGGATATCAAGGATTTCATGACGGTCGATTTCAACGGGATCATCGAGGCGGTGGATCTGCTCGGCGGGATCGAGCTCGACATTACGGAGGAGGAGCGCCAGTGGCTCAATGGCTACCTGGTTGAGACGTCGCAGGTGACTGGAGTTCCGTACACGGAGATCGAGTACGCCGGGACGCAGCAGGTGACCGGTATTCAGGCGATGGCCTACTGCCGCATCCGCTACACGGAGGGCTGGGATTTCAAGCGGACGGAGCGCCAGCGGATCGTTCTGGAGAAGCTTTTTGAGAAAGCAAAGGCGAAGGGCGTCACCGGGCTGCTTCCTCTGGTCAGTACGATGATGGACTACGTCTCGACGAGCATGAGTAACACGGAGCTGCTCTCTCTCGCGGCGCAGATCGGCAGATATAATATTCAGGAAACGACAGGTTTTCCGTTCAATCAGATGGCCGCGAACATCGCGGCGGGGGACTGCGTCGTTCCGGTGAATCTGGCGGCGAACGTCTCGCAGCTGCACGCTTATCTGTTCGGGGACGAAGGATACACGCCGTCACAGACCGTGCAGGGGATCAGTGATAAAATTATCTCGGACACCGGGATACAGTAGGATATATAGGGGTACACAGTATGGAAAAAGGAAAAAGCGCCCCTGTGATCGACGTAGTGATACCGGTATACAGGCCGGGGCGGGAGCTGCGAAAGCTGCTGGAACGGCTCGCGCGGCAGAGCGTGAAGCCGGAGCGGATCCTTCTGGTGAATACGGAAGAGCAGTTTTTTGATGAGAGCTGTATTGACGGAATTCCGAATACAGAGGTCGTGCATATCCGGAAGGAAGAATTTGACCACGGCGGGACCCGGCACATGGCTGCAAAGATGCTCACGGGAGATTACCTGCTTTTTATGACGCAGGACGCGCTTCCGGCAGATCAGTATCTGATCGGGAAGCTGCTTGAACCTTTTGCGCAGGAGCAGGTCTGCGCGGCTTACGCAAGGCAGCTCCCGGCGGAGGACTGTAGTGTGCTGGAGCGCTATGCGCGAGGCTTCAATTACGGGCCGGAGAGTCGGGTCAAGACCCTGAAGGATCTGCCGGAGCTTGGGATCAAGACGTACTTCTGCTCCAATGTATGTGCTATGTATCGGAAAAGCGCATACGATGAACAGGGAGGTTTTGTGCGTCATACCATATTCAACGAGGATATGATTTTTGCGGCGAAGCTGATCCAAAATGGAAAGGCGATTGCCTACTGCGCGGATGCGCGGGTGATCCATTCGCACAATTACAGCAGCGCGCAGCAGTTTCATCGGAACTTTGATCTGGGCGTCTCCCAGGCGGAGCACCCCGAGGTGTTTGAAGGACTTAAGTCAGAGGGGGAAGGCGTGCGGATGGTATGCCAGACGGCCGGCTGGCTTTGCAGAAACAGAAAAATCTGGCTGCTCCCGAAGCTGGTGCTCCAGAGCGGAGCCAAGTATCTCGGCTACCGGCTCGGAAAGAATTATCGGAGGCTTCCGGGATGGCTGGTCGGGAAATGTACAATGAATCAGGATTATTGGAGGTAAATGAAGATGTGCGGAATTGTCGGATACACAGGAAAAGAGCAGGCTGCGCCGATCCTTCTGGACGGCCTTGACAAGCTGGAATACCGGGGATACGACTCGGCGGGCGTCGCGGTCTACGACGGTGAGAAGATCCGTTGGATGAAGGCTCGGGGAAGGCTGAAAATCCTGCGGGAGATGACGCATGACGGTCAAATTCTTCCGGGTATGTGCGGGATCGGGCATACGAGGTGGGCGACTCACGGAGTTCCGTCGAACGAAAACGCGCATCCGCATTTCAATGAGGCAGGTACGATCGCGGTCGTGCACAACGGGATCATTGAGAATTACCAGAAGCTGCGGAACCGCCTGATAGAGAAGGGCTATACTTTCTCGTCAGACACGGACACAGAGGTTGTCGCGCATCTTCTCGATAATTATTACAGGGAAGAGAAGGACCCGCTTCAGGCGATTATCCGGACGATGAACCGCGTGGAAGGCTCCTATGCGCTCGGGATTATTTTTCAGGATTATCCGGGACAGCTCTACGCGGTGCGCAAGGACAGCCCGTTGATCACGGGAAAGGCGGCAGACGGCAATCTGATCGCATCTGATGTGCCGGCGATCCTGAAGTATACGAGAGACGTCTATTTTATACAGAATGAAGAGATCGTCTGTATGGACGCGGAGAATCTGCGTTTTTACAATATTGACGGAGAGCAGATTGAGAAGGAGTCCGTGACAATCCAGTGGGATGTGACGGCGGCGGAGAAGGCCGGATATGAGCATTTCATGCTCAAGGAGATCTATGAACAGCCGAAGGCTGTGACGGACACGCTGAACCCGAGAATCCGCGACGGAAGGGTCGAGATCGAGGAGCTTGGCATGACGGATGAGGAGATCCGGGCGCTCAGGAAGATCTGCATTGTGGCTTGCGGCTCTGCGTATCACACGGGAGTCGTTGCAAAGTATGTGTTTGAGGAGCTTGCCAGAATACCGACGGAAGTGGATCTCGCATCGGAGTTTCGCTACCGAAATCCGATCCTGGACGAAGGCACGCTTGTGATCGTGGTCAGCCAGTCCGGCGAGACCGCAGATACGCTGGCTGCGCTGCGTGAGGCCAGAAAGCGGGGAGTCAAGGTGCTCGGGATCGTAAACGTGGTCGGGAGCTCGATTGCGAGAGAGGCAGACGATGTCATGTATACCTGGGCGGGTCCGGAAATTGCAGTGGCGACCACGAAGGCATACAGTACGCAGTTGATTGCGGAGTATCTGCTCGCGATTCATTTCGCACAGGTGCGCGGCACGGTGAGTGAGGCGGAGGTTGGCGAGATGCTCACGGAGCTTCGCAGGCTTCCGGAGCACATTGATCTGCTTCTCGGGCACAAAGAAAAGATACAGAGGTTTGCAAACCGTTACATTGCAGCGCGAGATGTGTTCTTCATCGGCCGAGGTATCGATTATGCGATTTCGCTTGAAGGTTCTTTGAAGCTGAAGGAGGTTTCCTACATTCATTCCGAGGCGTATGCGGCCGGTGAACTGAAGCACGGGACGATTTCGCTGATCGAGGACGGCACGCTCGTGGCGGCGGTCCTGACGCAGGAGAACCTCTACAAGAAAACGATCAGCAATATGGTCGAGGTCAAGACGCGCGGCGCGTTTCTGCTTGCGGTGACGAATGTCGGGAACACGGAGGTAGAGAAGATTGCGGATTATGTGGTCTATGTGCCGGAGACCCATAAATATTTTACGGCGTCGCTCGCGGTGATCCCGCTTCAGCTCTTCGCCTACTATGTAGCGATCGGCAAGGGCTGCGATGTGGATAAGCCGAGGAATCTGGCGAAGTCCGTGACGGTGGAGTAGGAACAGATAGTTCGGAAACATGAGATAGATAGGATGGGAGTATACCGGTAATATGGAAGATAAGGACAGAAAAGACGAATACGAGAAAATATGTCTCATGTGCAGGCGGCCGGAGAGCAGAGCCGGAAAAATGCTGGAGATGGGAAATGACGTCTGCATCTGTCAGGAATGCCTGCAGAAGACAGTTGACTCGATGAAATTTTCGGGGGTCTCGTTTGATGACTTTATGAATTACATGCCTGATTTTTCCAAAGGCGGCATGCCGGGAAACGGAGGCAGTTCGTCAGGTGGTGGCGGAAAAGACAAAGCGAAGCAGGAGATTGTTGAAGGCGGCTCTGTTTCCGGCGATCCGGAGGATCCGGAAAAGAAGGACGGAAAAGAAAATCAGGAAAGGCGCACGGGAGGAATTCCGACGATCGGCATGATTAATCTGTCGGATATTCTGGGCGGTATGGGGATGGGCATCCCGAGACAGCAGATCAGGAAGAAGAAGGAAAAAGAGAAAAAGCCTGTGAAGCAGCTCGACATCAATAACATACCCGCGCCGCACAAAATCAAGGCAAGCCTGGATGAGTATGTAGTCGGACAGGAACACGCGAAGAAGGTGATCTCGGTCGCTGTCTACAATCATTACAAGCGGATCGCCTCCGGGACAGACGACGTCGAGATCGAGAAGTCGAATATGCTGATGCTCGGGCCGACCGGCTGCGGAAAGACCTATCTGGTCAAGACGATGGCGCGACTTCTGGATGTGCCGCTTGCGATGGCGGATGCAACTTCCCTGACGGAGGCCGGTTATATCGGTGATGATATCGAGAGTGTGATCTCACGGCTTTTGACGGCGGCTGACAATGATGTGGAGCGCGCGGAACAGGGCATTGTCTTTATCGACGAGATTGACAAGATTGCTAAAAAGCGCAACGCGAACCAGCGCGATGTCAGTGGCGAGGCTGTGCAGCAGGGAATGCTGAAGCTGCTCGAGGGCAGCGAGGTGGAGGTGCCGGTCGGCGCGGCGAGCAAGAACGCGATGGTGCCGATGGTCACGGTGAACACGCAGAATATTCTCTTCATCTGTGGCGGCGCGTTTCCTGGATTGGAGGACATCATCAAGGAGCGCCTGAACAAGCAAGCTTCCGTCGGTTTTCTTGCGGATCTGAAGGACAAATACGACGACGATCCGAACCTTCTTACAAAGGTGACGGTCGAGGATCTGCGGACCTTCGGCATGATTCCGGAGTTCATCGGTCGCCTGCCGATCTTTTTTTCGCTGGAGTCACTTACGAAGGAGATGCTGGTGCGGATCCTGAAGGAACCGCGAAACGCGATCATCCGGCAGTACCAGAAGCTGCTCGCGCTCGACGAGGTGCAGCTTGAGGTTGACGACGGCGCGCTGGAGGCGATTGCGGAGAAGGCGCTCGAGAAGAAGACCGGGGCGCGGGCGCTCCGCTCGATCCTGGAGGAATTCATGCTGGATATCATGTACGAGATCCCGAAGGACGACAACATCGGGAAGGTGACGCTCACGCGGGAGTACATCGAGCACACGGGCGGACCGGTGATCACGCTGCGTGACTTGGGCTATCGTCTGGGCCAGGGCGAGGCACAAAATTAGTATTTTTCTGACAATATTCGTGCGAACGTTGACAGCGTTTGACAAAAATGATATGTTAAAGAGTACGAAAGCAGCTGTATAAAGGTACGAGATAGTTGCGAAGAGCAAAGATTATGAGGAGAGAGCGTTGATGAATGAAGCACAGGAGCAGTTTTTAAAGATTCTGGAAAGTCTGAAAGCGTCGGCCAGGACAAAGAAAAACACCCTGGACTACGATGAGATTCTCAAGGCGTTTGAGGGAGTCGAACTTACGGAAGATAAGATGGATGTGATTTTCGAGTATCTTGAGAAAAATCACATTGACGTCATGCAGGTGAAGTCGGAGGAGGATGCCGCAGATGATCTGCTTCTGGAATCGGAGGAGGATATTCTGCTGTCTGACAATGATGAGATCGAGCTGATCAATGACGTAGACGTCCTTGAGGGAGTCAGCACAGAGGATCCGGTCCGGATGTACCTAAAGGAGATCGGCAATGTGCCTCTGCTCTCCGGCGAAGAGGAGGTCGAGCTCGCGAAGCGTGTGGAGGCGGGCGACGAGGAGGCGAAGAAAGCCCTGACAGAGGCCAATTTGCGTCTGGTGGTCAGCATTGCCAAGAAATATGTCGGCAGGGGTATGCCTTTCCTGGATCTGATACAGGAGGGTAATATGGGCTTGATGAAAGCCGTCGATAAGTTTGATTATACGAAGGGTTACAAGTTCAGCACGTACGCGACGTGGTGGATCCGTCAGGCGATCACGAGAGGCATCGCGGATACCGGCAGGACAATCCGCGTCCCGGTACATATGGTCGAGACCATTAACAAGACGCTGCGTATGACAAGAACCTTGCTGCAGGAGTTCGGACGTGAGCCGACCCCGGAGGAGGTAGCGGAGCGCCTGGGTGTTCCGGTAAGCCGTGTGCGAGAGGTGCTGAAGATATCCAGAGATCCCGTATCGCTCGACACGCCGATCGGCGAGGAGGACGATTCGCATCTCGGCGATTTCATCGAGGACGATACGGCGCTTTCGCCGGCGGATTCCGCGGCGTTCTCGATGCTTCGCGAGGAGCTCGGCACGGCGCTCGAATCTCTGACGGACCGCGAGCGCCAGGTTGTGCAGCTGCGTTTCGGGCTCAAGGACGGCCGCGCGCGGACGCTCGAGGAAGTCGGCAAGGAGTTCAAGGTCACGCGTGAGCGTATCCGTCAGATCGAGGCGAAGGCGCTGAGAAAGCTGCGCCATCCGTCGAGGAGCAAGCGGCTGAAGGATTTCCTTACATAAGCTTTTGGATACAGGCAGAACAGAAGGCGGCGCCGGATATGTAGGGCGCCGCCTTTTTGAACTCTGCTTAAGAAGAAAGGAAAAATGCTGAGGTTCTGGTGTACAAACCGGCTTTTTGGGCTTATAATGAAATAGCAAAACGCATTACAGAAAATAATTCCTGCCGGGAATATTTCAGGAGGTAGAAGATGGATATTGAACTTTTGAGAAAAGACATGGTGGCGGCGATGAAGGCGAAGGACAAGCCGCGCAAGGAGGCGATCTCCTCGCTGATCTCCGCGATCAAAAAGGTTGCGATCGACGAGGGCTGCAGGGACGACATTCCGGAGGAGCTCTGCAATCGCGTGATCCTCAAGGAGATGAAGACGGTCAAGGAGCAGATCGACACCTGCCCGGACGCTCGCGCGGACCTGAAGGAGGAGTATCAGCTCCGCTACGACGTGATCTCGGAGTACGCGCCGAAGCTGATGTCGGCGGACGAGGTGAAGGCGTATTTGCAGGAGAAATTCGCCGACCTGATCGCGACGAAGAACAAAGGTCAGATCATGAAGGCGGTCATGGCTGAGCTCAAGGGCAAGGCGGACGGCAAGGTGATCAATCAGGTCGTAGCGGCGCTGTGCAGTTAAATGTAGTCATAGATATGTGATATATGAGGCAAGAATACAGGAGGAATTGCAGATGCAGGAGACCAGACCATTCGTTCCGTGGGAGCTGATGCGGGATTTCATGGAGCAGGTATTTCAGAAGGAGGGAGTGCCGGAGGCGGATGCGAAGGTCTGCGCCGAGGTGCTCTTAGAGAGCGACCGACGTGGTATCGAGAGTCACGGCTGTAATCGTTTTAAGCCGATCTATATTGACCGCATTGACGCCGGTATCCTGAATCCGGTCACGAAATTCGAGGTCGTCCGTGAGACGCCGACCACGGCGGTCGTAGACGGACACAACGGCATGGGCATGGTCGTCGGGACAAGGTCGATGCAGATGGCGATCGACAAGGCGAAGCAGTATGGCATGGGCATGGTGGCCGTGCGAAATTCCACGCATTACGGGATTGCCGGCTACTACGCGACGATGGCCACGAAGAACAACATGATCGGCATCACGGGCACGAACGCCCGCCCGTCGATCGCGCCGACCTTCGGCGTGGAGAACATGCTGGGGACGAACCCGATCACCTTCGGCATGCCGACGGACGAGGAGTTCCCGTTCGTGCTGGACTGCGCGACCTCGATCTCCCAGAGAGGCAAGATCGAATACTTCGCGCGCGCCGGGCTGCCGACGCCCGCGGGCATGGTGATCGGCCGCGACGGCAAGCCGATGACGGACAGCGAGGACATCCTGAACGCTCTGAACGAGAAGCGCGCCACGTTGGCTCCGCTCGGTGGGATCGGCGACGAGCTCGCGGGCTACAAAGGCTATGGCTACGCGACTGTGGTGGAGATCCTCTCGGCAGCGCTGCAGGCCGGCAGCTATCTGCGCATGCTTTCCGGCTTCGACGCAGACGGCAACAAGATTCCGTATCCGCTCGGACATTTCTTCATCGCGATCGATACGGAAGCCTTCATGGGCGCCGAGTCATTCAAGAAGACCGCCGGGAACATCCTGCGCGAGCTGCGCGCTTCCGAGAAAGCGCCGGGCTGCGACCGCATCTACACGGCGGGCGAGAAGGAGTACGAGGTCTGGCAGTTCCGCAAGGACAAGGGCGTGCCGGTCGGCGAAGCCGTCCAGAAGGAGCTCATCGGGCTGCGCGACCGCTTCGGGCTTACGCAATTTCGCTTCCCGTTCGAATAATCCTGAGAGTCTTTGCGAGAACAGATTAGACAGGCGCTGAAATTTGTATATTGCAATTCAAAATGACATATGATATAATGTCAACCGACAAAGGTGAGAAATGTCCATAAGATCAAAAGGCGAGACCCCGGATGTACGCTACTACATTCGGGGTCTCTTCCTCTTTTGCGGAGAGGTAAACCGTTCGGGCTAGTTACCGGCTAATCATCGCTGTCTAACCACTTGATGATGTAGTGACAAGTTACACCAGCCGCGACAGCAACTATAAAGGTGAGAAATATATCCATAAAATCACCCCCTCTCTGTCACCAGTATTGGGGCGGTAACGATATAATTATACAACAAATAATATATAAACATAATAATAAACTGTGTATAATATCTCTAAAACAAAAAGCAGATGGTTTAAATTTGCAAATATACCTTTCACTCTGCATCGGCAGGCGGACGAGACGGTTGACAGTACAGTTGGCGAAGACTATAATGATTTAGATAAATACAGAAGCGAGGAACAAAAGCTATGATTTCGGAAAAGATGAAGCCCTTCCTGCAGAACAATTCTGCGATCCGGGCTATGTTTGAAGAGGGAAAGAGAATGGCGGCCGAGTTCGGCGCGGACAAGGTCTATGATTTCAGCCTGGGGAATCCGAACGTTCCGGCGCCGGCGAAGATCCGGGACGCGATCGTCTCCATTCTCGACGAAGAGGATCCGGTATTTGTGCATGGTTATATGAGCAATGCCGGATTTCCGCATGTCCGGAAGGCGATCGCGGATAACTTAAACGCGCGCTTCGGGACGCGCTTCACGGAGAACAACCTGATCATGACCGTGGGCGCGGGCAGCGGTCTCAACGTCTGCCTGAAGACAATTGTGAATCCGGGCGACGAGGTGATCGTGTTCGCACCGTATTTTCTGGAGTACGGCGCGTACATCGGCAACTACGACGGCGTGCTCGTGCAGGTGGATCCGGACAGGGAGACTTTCCAGTTGAACCTTGCTGACTTTGAGCGCAAGCTCAGTCCGAGGACAAAGGCGGTCATCATCAACAATCCGCACAACCCGACGGGCGTGGTCTTTTCCGAAGAGACGATCAAGGCGCTCGCCGCGATCCTGACGAAGAAGCAGCAGGAGTATGGACACGCGATCTTCCTGCTCTCGGACGAGCCGTACCGCGAGCTCGCGTTCGACGGGGCGCAGGTGCCGTTCGTCACGAAATATTATGACAACACGATGGTGGTCTACTCCTACAGCAAATCCCTCTCCCTGCCAGGCGAGCGTATCGGCTACGTGGTCATCCCGGATGAGGTGGAGGACAGCGAGGACACGGTCGCTGCTGCGACGATCGCGAACCGCATCAGCGGCTGCGTGAACGCGCCGTCCCTGATCCAGCTGGCCGTCGCGAAGTGCGTCGACGCGGAGGTGGATCTGGACTACTATGACCGGAACCGCAAGGCTCTCTACGATGGCCTGACCTCTTTCGGCTTCACTTGTGTGCGGCCCGAGGGCGCTTTCTATCTGTGGCTCAAGTCCCCGGTGGAGGACGAGAAGAAATTTGTGGAGGCCGCGAAGAAATATCATATCCTGATGGTGCCGGGCAGCTCGTTCGCCTGCTCCGGCTACGTGCGGCTCGCGTACTGCGTCTCCTACGAGACGATCCAGAATGCGCTGCCGGAATTTAAAAAGTTAGCAGAGGAGTTCAACTTATGAAGATCATAATAGTAGGTCTCGGCAAGGTCGGGCAGTCGCTTGCGATCGAGCTGAGCCGCGAGGGCAACGACATCACGGTCATAGATAGGGACGAGAGCGCCGTGGAGGAGATCTCAAGCCTCTACGATTTGATGGGGATCCAGGGGAACGGCGCGAGCTATTCTGTGCAGATAGAGGCCGGCATCGAAAAGGCTGATCTTCTGATCGCCGTGACCGGGTCGGACGAGCTGAATCTGCTCTGCTGTCTGATCGCGAAGAAGGCCGGTAACTGCCATACGATTGCACGGGTGCGCAATCCCGAGTACAGCAAAGAGCTCGGCTTCATCAAGGAGGAGCTTGGCCTCGCGATGGTGATCAATCCGGAATTCACGGCGGCGCGGGAGATCTCGCAGGCGCTGAAATTCCCCTCGGCGATCGAGGTCAATTCCTTCTCGAAGAGCAGGGTCGACCTGTTGAAATTTCGCGTCTCGGAGCAGTCCACCTTGAACGGCGCGCGCATTTCCGATCTGTTCGCGGGCGGGTCAAACGTTCTGATCTGCGTGGTCGAGCGCGGCGAGGAGGTCTATATCCCGGACGGCCGCTTCGTTCTGCAGGCGCGGGATCTCGTGTCTGTCGTCGGAGCGACGGCGGAGGCGAACGAATTCTTCCGAAAGGCCGGTATCGTCACGAACCAGGTAAAGAGCCTGATGATCGTCGGCGGAAGCGCGGTCGCCTATTATCTCGCGAAAATGATGCTCTCGCTCGGCGTGAGGGTCAAGCTGATCGAAAAAGACCTCAAGCGCTGCGAGCAGCTTTCTGATATGCTTCCGAAAGCTACGATCGTTCATGGGGACGGCACGGACAAGGATCTCCTGATGGAGGAAAAGATTGACAAATATGAGAGCTTCGCGGCTCTCACAAACATCGATGAGGAGAACATTCTGATCTCCCTGTTTGCCAGGAAGATTGGCAATATGAAGCAGGTCACGAAGATCAATCGCGCCGTGTTTGATGAGGTGATCGCCGAGCTGAATCTCGACACGGTGATCCGTCCGAAGGACATTACGTCAGAGCACATCATCCGCTATGTCCGCTCCATGAAGAATGCCTCCGGCAGTAATGTTGAGACTCTGCACAAGATCATCAACGGCAAGGCGGAGGCGCTGGAATTTATGATCCGGGGAAAATCCCGCGTGACGGACACTCCGCTGCAGGATCTGAAGATCCGCAAGGGCATCCTCATCGCGAGCATCAGCCGGAGGGGTCAGGTCATCATTCCTCGTGGCTCGGATGTACTCCGGGAGGGCGACGGCGTCATCGTGATCACACAATTCAGCGGGCTGAACGACATACAGGATATATTAGAGAAATAAAACGGCCGGGCAGCCGGCGGGGATTACAGAAGAAACGGGACGGAAGACAAGAACTACGGGAAATGCGGGACGGCAGATATGAATTATAAAATTATCAGAAACATCATAGGCTGGGTTTTGATCATAGAGGCGGCGTTCATGGCGCCTGCGTGTCTGGTGGCGGTGGTTTATCGGGAGCGCGCAGGTCTGGATTTGCTGCTTTGCGCGCTGCTTTGCCTGCTCTGTGGCTGGCTGCTCACGAGAAAAAAACTGACCGACAAGAGCATGTACGCGAGAGAGGGCTTTGTGGTCGTCGCGCTGTGCTGGATCGTGCTCAGTGCGTTCGGGGCGCTTCCTTTTGTGATATCGGGGGCAATCCCGTCCTACATCGACGCGCTTTTCGAGACGGTGTCCGGCTTTACGACGACCGGGTCGAGTATTCTCTCCGAGGTGGAATCGATGCCGCACTGCCTGTTGTTCTGGCGCAGCTTCACGCACTGGATCGGGGGCATGGGTGTGCTCGTGTTCCTGATGGCGCTTCTTCCGCTTGCCGGCGGCACCAACATGTACATGATGAAGGCAGAGAGCCCCGGACCGTCCGTTGGCAAGCTGGTTCCGAAGGTCAAGTCGACCGCGGTGCTTCTCTACAAAATGTATCTTGTGCTGAGTATCGCGCAGCTTTTCTTTTTGCTGATCGGCGGCATGCCGGTATTCGACGCGCTGACGACCGTATTTGGCACGGCCGGCACCGGCGGCTTCGGTGTCAGGAATGACAGCATTGGCGGTTATTCGACCTACTTGCAGGTGGTCGTGACTGTATTTATGATCCTGTTCGGCGTCAATTTTAACGCATATTATTTCTTTGCGTGTCGCAAGCCGAAGGAAGTGTTCAAAATGAGCGAGGTGCGCGTATATCTCGGCATCATCCTCACGTCGGTCGTGCTGATCACGATCAACATTTCAGGTATGTTTGAGAATGCGGCGAAGGCGTTGCAGCAGGCGGCGTTCCAGGTGGGTTCCATCATCACGACAACCGGTTTTGCTACGACTGACTTCAACCTATGGCCTTCGTTCTCGAAGACAATACTCGTGATGCTCATGTTCATCGGGGCCTGCGCAGGCAGCACGGGCGGCGGTATGAAGGTATCGCGTATCATCATTCTCTTTAAGTCGATCCTGAAGGAGCTGGACGTCGTCGCGCATCCGCGCCACGTGCAGAAGGTCAAGCTGGACGGACGCGTGGTAGAGCACGCCGTGATCCGCTCTGTAAATGTGTTCCTGGCTTCCTACGTAATCGTCTTCGCGCTTTCGGTGCTGCTGATCTCGATCGACAACTTTGACTTTACGACGAACTTTACAGCGGTCGCCGCGACGATCAATAACATCGGGCCGGGTCTCGAGGTTGTCGGACCGACAGGAAATTTCGGCGCGTTCTCAAATTTTTCCAAGCTTGTCTTAACTTTCGATATGCTGGTCGGCAGGCTGGAGCTGTTCCCGATGCTTGTGCTCTTCGCGAAGCGCACATGGTCGAAGTGACGGAACCCGAATGCTGGCTTTACAACAGATAAATTGTGTGTTAAAATAACAAAATAAGTTTTTGGGATAAGGGTATAAGGGGATATAGAGGTACAAGAGGGGATAATAAATAATGCGAAGAAAGACATTGCTTACGGCCACGCTGTGTGTGGTACTTGCAGTAGCCTCGCACAGTGTCAGTCTGGATTACCATAGCGTGCGGTATGTAAGGGCCGAGTCGGCGGGGGAGATGGCTCCTTCCGGCAAGTCTGAGAAGACAGAGGGGGCGGCGCCGGTTTCCGCACCGGAATCAGCTTCTGCTTCTGAGACGACGCCGAAGCAGACCGAGCCGGCAGCGCCGGAGACAACGCCGGATCCCGGCAGCGCCGGAGAACAGGGAAGCACGGGAAGCTCCGAGAGCACGGAGAACTCCGGCGGCACAGAGAGCTCCGGCGGCACGGAAAGCGCCGGGGGAACAGAAGGCTCCGGCGGCACGGAGAGCTCCGAGGGCACAGGAAGCTCCGGCGGCACGGAAAATTCCGGAAACACGGAAAGCCCGGGAGACGCGGGAAGCTCCGGAAGCACAGAGGGAAGCGAGACGGCAAGCCCGGACACAGATCCACAGACCGGAGGGACGGAAGCCCGGCAGACGGAGACGTCCGGTGAGACACTTCCGGCCGAGGCTCCTTCCACGGAAACGCCTCCGACTGAGGCGGCGCTGGCCGAGATCGATATGGAGGACGAGCCGCTTATCGTTCCTGAGACGTGGGATGAAAAGGAGTCCGAGACCGAGGAGAAGCTCACCAATGAAGAGCTGATCGCGCGTCAGCAGATCGTGATCCCGCCGGAAATCCCGAAGGAATTCCGCTTTACCAAAGTGGAAAAGCAATACGCGATCGTTAAAAATCCGGAGGGAACACAGATATATGAGGAAAAGTCGACCGACGCCACAGAGGTCGGCGCTCTGAATTATTACGGCTGTTGTTTTATCCTGGAGGACCAGAAGGACGGCTGGTATTATGTGGAATCCGGAAACGTGAGAGGATTCGTCAGGACGGAGGAGGTCGTGGCCGGCGAGGTGGCGAACCGCATCGTCAGGATCAAGGGCGCGGAGAATCTCCCGCCGGCGCGTCTGCTGGTCGCGCGTCCGGACAACGCGGCGTTCACTTACACCCATACGACGGTTCAGCCGGTCATGGCCGCGCCGGAATACGCGCTGGCTGCCGGGGACGTGAACATATATGAGCAGAAAAAGGATTCGGCCAGAGTGATCGGAACGATGTCCGAGAAGGATCTCTGCTACATACTGGACAAGACAGACGATACCTGGGTCTTCGTCGAGTCCGGCGATGCGAGAGGCTTTGTGGAGAAGAAAAATCTGACGGTCGGACAGGAGGCCGATAAGGCGGTATCAGAGGCGGGAGAGGAGAATATGCCGCTTGCCGAGACTCTGGTGGAGCCGGAGGATAACAAGGCATGCTATTTTACCCTCGCTTCTGTGAAGGAGGCATCTCAGGGCGCCAAGACGCGCGAGGCTATCGTAGGTTTTGCCAAACAGTTCCTCGGGAATTCTTATGTCTGGGGCGGAACAAGCCTGACGCAGGGCGCCGACTGTTCCGGCTTTGTACAGAGCATTTATTCCTATTTCGGATATTCGCTTCCCCGCGTCGCGGAGGATCAGTCTGTATATGGAATGCAGATTCCGGTTTCGTCCGCGGAGCCGGGCGATCTGATCTTCTACGCGCGCAACGGTTACGTGTACCATGTCAGCATGTACATCGGCGACGGCAAGGTCATTCATGCGGCCGGCAAGCGGGTGGGGATCATCACGTCCGAGATCGGCGGGAACGCCGTGTGGGCGACGAGAGTGATCAAGGACTGACAACAGATATTATAATAAAGAATTGCCGCAAGAAGTTCGTTTGGGAAAGATCCCGCGCGAATCGTCTTGCGGCATTTTTTATAAAGACTTTTATTCGGCTTCCGGAGTATCTATGTCTTCTGCCTCCGGCAAGATCAGGCGTACGTTTTCAATTCGATGATTGTCCATCTGATCCACCACGATCCGGATATCTGTGTCGGTTGTCACAGATTCGCCTGCGGTCGGCAGGTGATCGAGCATCTCGATCACAAGGCCGCCGATGGAGTCATAGTCCTCTGAGTGCAGAGAGAGGCCAAGTGCGTCGTTGATGTCGTCCAGCTTGACGGAGCCCTCGATCAGATATTCGCTTTCGCTGACTTTCTGAATCAGGTCCTTCTCATCGTCATCGTATTCGTCGCGGATTTCTCCGACAATCTCCTCAAGCAAATCCTCCAGTGACACCAGTCCGACCGCCGCCCCATATTCATCGAGAACAATCGATAAGGTAACGGAATTCTTTTGCATATCCATCAAGAGCTCGGAGGTCTTCTTGTACTCGTAAGTGTAGTAAGGCTCGTACATCACGTCCGTGACGCGGAACTCTCCTTCATTGCAGAACAGGAAATCCTTGATGTTCAGGATACCTGTGACGTTGTCGCGATCCTCCCGGTAAACCGGAAGGCGAGAATAGCGCTCCGCATGAAAGAGCTCCTTGACCTCTGCGTAGGAGGCGGTCTCACTGACAGCCGCCATGTCCGCGCGCGGTACCATGATATCCTTTGCGAGGGAGTCTCCGAAGTCCACGACATTGTAGATCATTTGCCGCTCTTCCTTCTCGATCACGCCCTCCCTGTGGCTGACATCCACGATTGTGCGCAGCTCCTGTTCCGTGATCGTGTTGAGAGAGCTGTCGGCGTTCACATGCATCAGCTTCAATATGAACCTGCAGATGTGGTTGATGATGAAGATCACCGGAGTCAGCAGCTTCATCAGAAACAAGATGACGGACGCATAGGCGAGCGAAAGCTTCTCAGCGTTTACCGTCGCGAAGGTCTTGGGTGTGATCTCTCCGAAGATCAGAATCAGGATCGTGAGGATTCCGGTCACAGCACCGACAGCACCGTTGCCGAAAAGCTTGATGGCGAGGGCGGTGGCGAAGGCAGCTGAGAAGTTGTTGACCAGATTGTTGCCGATCAGGATCGTGCTCAGCATTTTCGGTGAATTTTCTATTGTCTTCAGCACAACGTCCGCGCGCTTGTCGCCCTCATCCGAAAGCGTCTGCAGACGGATACGGTTCACGGTCGTGAGCGCGGTCTCCGCGGAGGAAAAGAACGCGGACAGAAGTACGAGTATAATCAGTATCAATAGCTGTATGGCATCATCCGAGGCCAAAATACCATCTCCCTTGTCTGAAGGTTTTGAAGTAATTACTGAGAATATACAATATATCTCTGGAAAATGCAATAAATAATCGCGTGTTTGGAGGCATATATATAGGCAGAGAAGGAAACCGGGCCGGCGCGGACGACAGGCGTGTGTCGGGCTCTGCGGACCGTTCCGGATTTGAACAGGATTGTGACGGGAGGGATTGTGTTGGAACGATTTCGGATGAAGGGAAAAATTGCGGCGGGGATGCTTCTGGGACTCGTGATCTCGTGTCTTGCGACAACGGTGATTTTGCTGGTGCTGGCGTTTGTAATGCTAAAGCTGCAGCCGGATACCGGAGTGATTGAGACAGCGATTCTGGTGACGTATGCGATTTCATGTTTTTTTGGCGGGTTGTATTGTGGCCGACGCGCGGAGCACAAAAAATTTATTTGGGGCACACTGCTCGGTGTCCTGTATTTTCTCCTGCTGTTTTTAATCTCCGGGATGGGAGATCGCGCGGTCCAGTCCGGACTTGCACAGAGCCTGACGGCGCTCGCAATCTGTGCAGGAGGTGGAATGCTCGGCGGCATGCTGGCCAGGTGACAAATCCGTGATGCGCTGCTTTCGGATGCTTCTGAGAGAAAAATTGAGTGGCAGATGACATTATATTATGATAAAATCGTACAAAAGAAAGAAGGTGCTGGGATGAGCAAAAAGTTTCGAGTCGGAGTGGTCGGTGCGGGCGCGATCAGTGGACGGTATATCGGGACGATCCGGAAAAAGTTCCCGATGATGGAGATCGTCTCGGTTTGCGCGACGCGCATGGAGAGCGCGAGACGCAGGGCGGAGGAGTTCGGGCTTGCAGCCTGTACATTGGACGAGATGCTGGAGGATCCTTCCATCGACATGATCCTGAACCTGACCCCGGTGGGAGCGCACTATGAGATCATACGCAGGGCGCTGTTGGCAGGGAAGCATGTCTACACGGAGAAGACGATGACGGACGACCCGGCGAAGGCAAAGGAGCTGGCGGCGCTGGCGGAGGAGAAGCAGCTGTATCTTGGCAGCGCGCCGGACACCTTTCTCGGGGCGGCGGTGCAGACGGCCAGACAGGCTATCGACGCCGGGGAGATCGGCGAGGTGACGTCCTTTGCGCTTGCGGCCAACCGCAACAATAACGCGCTGCTGAGCATGTTTTCCTTCCTTCGCATCCCGGGAGCCGGGATCTGCTATGACTACGCGGGTTACTATATCACCGCCCTCGTGAGTCTGCTGGGGCCGGTGGAGCGGGTCGCGGCCGTGGTGCGCGCGCCCTATCCGACGCATGTGAATATCAACCCGCAGAGTCCGGAATTCGGGCAGGTCATGGATACGCCGAACGAGAGCGAGGTCTCGGCGGTATTGCAGCTGAAGAATGGAGTCGCCGGGACATTCATGGTGAACGCGGACAATGTGATGGCAGATCAGGCGTATTTCGCGATTTACGGGACGAAGGGGATCCTCTACCTGACCGACCCGAACCAGTTCGGCGGAGACGTGAAGATCCTACGGGAGCCGGAGGATTTCCGGACGCCCGATGTGCCGGAGATTCTGCCGCCGGCAAACCCCTACAGCGATGAAAACCGGGGACTGGGCGCGGCGGATCTCGTGGACGCCGCCATGAACGGCCGCGCGCCGCGTGCCTCGAAGGAGCTTGCCGTGCATGTGCTGGATGTGCTGCACGCCATGCTGGAGAGTGGGAAGAGCGGGGCGTTCGTGCAGCTGGAATCCTCCTGCGAGCGGCCGGAGCCGTTGGAAAAAATTTAAAAGGATATCCCCCGGGGAGGCTTGCGGGCCGATTTTTCCTCCTGTATAATGTCCGTGAAAAGCAGAAAATAGAGAGCGATTTGATTTCTGCTTACAGCTGAACAGCTGGAATGGACAACAACAGGAGGAACACATTATGCATATGGCGGATGCTTTGGTCGCGCCGGCGGTGGCGGGCACGATGTATGTCTGCTCCGCGGCGGCGGCAGCTTATTCCGTAAAGAAGGTACGGCTTGACACGGACACGAAGAAGGTTCCGTTGATGGGGGTTATGGGCGCGTTTGTGTTCGCGACGCAGATGATCAATTTCACGATTCCGGGGACGGGCTCCAGCGGACATCTCTGCGGCGGCATGCTTTTGTCGGCGCTGCTCGGGCCTTACGCGGGATTTTTGACGATGATCGGGGTGCTGCTGATCCAGTGCCTGCTCTTTGCGGACGGCGGTTTGCTGGCGCTTGGCTGCAATATCTGGAACATGGCGTTTTACGGCTGCTTTATCGGCGCGCTGCTGATCTGGAAGCCGATGATGAAGAAAGGAATGTCGCGGGCGAAGATCATTGCCGCGTCGATTCTCGGCTGCGTGCTGACGCTGCAGCTCGGCGCGTTTTCCGTCACGTTGGAGACGATGGCCTCCGGTGTCACGGAGCTTCCGTTTGCCACATTTGTGGCGACGATGCAGCCAATCCATCTGGCGATCGGTCTCGTGGAGGGTCTGATCACGGCGGCGGTGCTCGTGTTCGTATATGAGGCGAGGCCGGAGCTGCTGTTCGGGGCTTCCCGGGCGGAACAGAAGGAAGGCAGATTTTCCTTTAAAAAGACGCTCGCGATCCTTGCGGCTGCGGCTGCGCTGATCGGTGGCCTGCTGTCGCTCGTGGCTTCGTCCCTCCCGGACGGACTGGAATGGTCAATCGAGCGCATCACGGGCTCCACGGAGCTTGACGCGGCAGGCGGTGTTTATCAGGCGGCGGGTTCCGTTCAGGAATTTACCTCTCTGCTTCCGGACTACGCGTTCAAGGGTTCGGAGTCGGCGCTTGGGACGACGTTCTCCGGCATTGTCGGATGCCTGGTCGTTGTGGCGCTCTGCGTCGGGGCGTGCTACCTGTTCAAATTTTTCAGAAAGAAAAAGACGGCATGAGTAAAATCGGAAACGCGATCCATGAAATTCATCAGATGGATACCTTAGCCGCGAGAGACCAGTGGGTGAACCGAATTCACCCGCTGGTTAAATTTGTCTTAACGGTCGGCTATATTATGACGGTGGTATCCTTTCCCAAATACGACGTGATCGGGCTGGCAGGTATGGTAGTCTATCCGATTGCGATTTTTTTGTTATCGGAACTGTCCTTTCGGGAGAGCGTCAGGCGGCTGCGTCTGGTGCTGCCTCTTGTGTGCTTTGTTGGAATTTTGAACCCGTTCTTCGACAGAAATGTCGTCCTGATCGGCGGGATCCGCATGAGCGCCGGAATCCTGTCCATGCTCACGCTGATCATGAAAGGCGTCTTCAGTGTGCTGGCCTCGTATCTGCTGATCGCGACGACCTCGGTCGAGAAGCTTTGCTACGCGTTCCGGCTTCTGCACATCCCGAAGGCGATGGTGACGCAGTTCATGCTGACCTACCGCTACATTACGGTTCTGCTCGGCGAGGTGAACCGGATCACGCAGGCATACTCGCTGCGCGCGCCGAACCAGAAGGGTGTGCACTTCAAGGTGTGGGGCTCGCTTGCCGGACAGCTGCTTTTGCGCAGCATGGACCGGGCGGAGGATGTGTACGAGAGCATGTTGCTGCGCGGCTATCAGGGAGATTACCGCTACATGCAGGAACGCATTGCCATGCGGTGGCAGGATGTGGTATATTTGGCGGTGTGGGCCGGGCTGTTCGCGCTGTTCCGGCTGTGTCCGGTGATGCTGCTGATCGGCGGTCTTTTTGTACGCTGAAGATGAATTGACAATACCAGGCCGTCGCACAGGCGGCAGAACGGAGAATCGCTATGAGCCATATACACATAGACGTAGAGAAGGTAAGCTTTGCATACGAGAGCGGCAGGACAATCCTGACGGACGTCTCCTTTCACGCATCGGAAAACGATTCCATCGGCCTGATCGGGGCGAACGGCGTGGGCAAGTCCACCCTGCTGAAGCTGCTGGTAGGTCTGAATCTGAACTATGAGGGTTCGATCCGTGTGATGGACATTCCGGTGGAGAAGCAGACGCTTTCGCAGGTGCGCTCCCGGATCGGCTATGTGTTCCAGGACTCGGACAGCCAGCTATTCATGACGACAGCGTATGAGGACATTGCCTTCGCGCCCAGGAATTACGGTTTGCCGGAGGACGAGGTGCAAAAGCGTGTAGAGCAGGCGCTGCGCCTGACGGGGATCGAGCATCTGCGGGACAAGCAGATTTACAAAATGTCCGGCGGCGAGAAGAAGCTGGTGTCGATCGCGACAATCCTGTCCATGACGCCGGATATCATCCTGATGGACGAGCCCTCAATCGCGCTCGACCCGCGCAACCGCAGAAATCTGATCCGCATCCTGAATTCCTTTGAGCATTTGAAGATCGTCGCGTCCCACGATCTGGATATGATTTTGGACACTTGCAAGCGCACGATCCTCATGGCGGACGGAAAGATCATCCGCGACGGGGAGACGAAGGAAATTCTCTCAAACCGGAAGCTGCTGGAGGACAACGGGCTGGAGCTGCCGCTGTGCATGCAGAGATCTGCGGATGAATGAATTACGAGAGAAATGAGCAAGGTAAAGTTCCGGCCGTATGCCAGGACCGGCAGATGAATCTGCGTACATCGGGCAGGCACAGAGAACAGCAGAGGGAAAATGAGTTTACGCGCAGGAGGATGTCAACAGATGGATAGGAAAAAGATTCCCGCTCATATCGAGGTGCGCGGGGCGAAGGTGCACAATCTGAAAAATATCGACGTGGACATCCCGCTGAATCAGGTGGTCGGGATTGCCGGAGTGTCCGGTTCCGGGAAGTCGTCGCTCGCGCTGGGCGTTTTGTACGCGGAGGGCTCCAGGCGCTATCTGGAGTCGCTCTCCACTTACACGAGACGCCGGATGACGCAGGCCGAGAAGGCGCAGGTGGACGAGGTGCTGTATGTGCCGGCGTCGCTGGCGCTGCGCCAGAGGCCGGGCGTGCCGGGGATCCGCAGCACCTTTGGGACAGGCACGGAGCTTTTGAACAGCCTGCGGCTGATGTACTCGAGGCTCGGTTCGCACCGCTGTCCGAACGGACATTATGTACCGCCTTCGATGAACGTGGCGGCGGAGCGGGAGCTCGTCTGTCCGGAGTGCGGAGAACATTTCTACGGGCCTGGCGCGGAGGATCTGGCGTTCAACTCCACGGGCGCCTGTCGCTGCTGCGACGGGACCGGGACGGTCCGCACGGTGGACGAGTCCACGCTGGTGCCGGACGATTCGCTCACGATCGACGAGGGCGCCGTCGCGCCGTGGCAGACGCTGATGTGGTCGCTGATGAAGGATATCGCCCGCGACCATCTGGGCGTCCGCACGGACGTGCCGTTTCGCGACCTGACCGATCAGGAGAAGGAGGCAGTGCTCCACGGCGAAGCAAAGAAGTATCATCTGCTCTACCACAACGAGAAGACGAACACGGCCGGGGAGATGGATTTCACCTATTACAACGCGGTCTACACGGTCGAAAACGCACTCTCTCATGTGAAGGATGAGAAGGGCATGAAGCGCGTGGAGAAGTTTCTGAAGATCGGGCCATGTCCGGAGTGCGGCGGCAGCAGGCTCTCGGAAGCGGCGCGCGCGCCGAGGCTGCGCGGGATTTCTCTTGCAGACGCGTGCCAGATGACGCTCGCGGATCTGGTTGAGTGGGTGGACGGCGTGCCGGGGTCGCTTCCGGAGGAGATGCGCCCGATGGCGGTCAGCATCTGTGAATCCTTCCAGCATGCGGCAAAGCGGCTTATGGATCTGGGGCTTTCCTACCTGACGCTTGACCGCGAGGCTTCGACGCTTTCGACCGGGGAGCGCCAGCGGATGCAGCTCGCCCGCGCGGTGCGCAACCGAACGACCGGCGTGCTCTACGTGCTGGACGAGCCCTCCATCGGACTTCATCCCGCGAACCTCGAGGGTGTGACGGGGGTAATGGACGACCTGATCGCCGACGGGAATTCGGTCATTCTGGTGGATCATGACACGAGCATCCTCTCGCATGCCGAATGGCTGATCGAGCTGGGACCGGAGGCCGGGGCGGGCGGCGGTACGGTGATCGCCGAGGGGACGGTTCCGGAGATCGAGCGAAACCCGGCGTCCCGCATCGGAGGTTTCCTGTCCGGCAGTTCCGTGATCGACCTGAGACGGAAACTGTCGCCCGGGGATTTGTTTTCCCTTGGGACGATCCACCTGTCCACATCGCAGATTCACACGGTACAGCCGCTCGAGGCGGACTTCCCGAAGGGGCGGATGATCTGCGTCACCGGGGTGTCCGGCTCCGGGAAGACGACGATGATCCTGGAGAGCCTGATCCCGGCTCTGGACGCGTGGACAAAGGGCGAGAAGCTGCCCGGGCATGTGAAAGCTGTCGCCGCGGAAGGCATTCATCATGTGAAGCTGATCGACGCCACGCCGATCGGCATCAACGTGCGCTCCACGGTTGCGACCTACGCCGATGTCCACGATGAGCTGCGCAAGGTCTATGCGCGGACCGCGGACGCGAAGAACAGGGGCTACAAAGCGGGCGATTTCTCCTACAACACGGGGAAGCTGCGCTGTCCGCTCTGCGACGGCACGGGCTCGATCAGCCTGGATGTACAGTTTTTGCCGGATGTGGACATTCCATGTCCCGACTGCCGCGGTTCGCGCTACGCGAAGGACGCGTATCTGGTAAAGCGGGTTCCGAAGATTAATTCCGGAAAGAGACAAGAATATTCCCTGCCCGAGCTGATGGATATGAGCATCGACGAGGCGCTCGCCGTCTGCGTCGATCTTCCGAATGTACATCGGAAGCTGCAGGTGCTGCACGATCTCGGACTTGGTTATCTCACCCTTGGCGAGGAGACGCCGAGCTTGTCCGGAGGAGAGGCGCAGCGGCTGAAGCTTGCCAGCGAGATGGGCAGAGGGCAGGAGGATTCCGTGTTCGTGTTCGACGAGCCGACGATCGGGCTGCACCCGCTGGATGTGCAGACGCTTCTCGCGGTATTCCGCCATCTGACCGACAACGGGGCGACGGTGATCGTGATCGAGCACGACCTTGACGTGATCCGCAACTCGGATTACTGTATCGATATGGGGCCGGGAGGCGGGATCCACGGTGGACGGATCGTGGCCTGCGGGACGCCGGAGGAGATCCGGGCGAACCGGGAGAGCGTCACCGGACGGTATCTGTAAGAGATATCCGCGAAAAACAGTCTGCGGAAATCTCCAAAAACCTGTAAAAATAAATTTTACTCTGGTAATTTTGTGCGATATAAGCTACAATAAAAAAGAATCTAAAAATTTTTAACAAAATCTGTTCCATGGCGTATCAATACATGAAAGCAAGTAAAACAAAACCGGAACGACAAAGGGAGGAAATATTATGAACAAAGAAATGATTGAAAAAATGAAAGCGGCAAAGTCAGTGGAGGAGATCATAGCTGTCGCAAAGGAGTTCGGCGAAGAACTGACAAAGGAAAAAGCGGCTGAGCTGCTCAACAGCCTCGGAAACGTTGAAAGAGAACTTTCGGATGATGATCTGGACGCGGTTGCAGGCGGAGGACTCACCGGGACTCTGATGCCCGGCAATAGCAGTGCGTTCCTTAAGCAGCCTCACTGAGAAATTTTTTGGAAAGCTTTGGTCAGCCGGAAGATGAGGGTGTCCCAAAAGTCATTTGAAATGACTGATATGCCCCTTCCAAGTAGCAAGTTTTAATTATTTCACTTGTCTACCTGGAAGGGAGCATATCAACTTTTGGGACACCCTCCTTTTGTGTTATGGAAGTGATCGACGCTCCTGTGCCGATACGTTACTGGTTGGGCAGCCTTTGTCGTATATGACTGCCAGATTTCTGTTGACAGTATCCGGATGTGATACTATAATATAGCAAGCTTCAAATTTGAACTGTTTAATTTTGAAAGGAAGTACACAAATGAGCCAGAGAAGCAATGTGGCGAATTTTCACAGCTACATGGAGGCGTATGAGCATTATTTCAAACCGCTCTGCCGTGAGATCGGCATGCCGCAGATGGCCTTTGACATCCTGATGTTTCTGTCGAACAATCCGGAGGCCTGTACGGCCAGGGATATCAGCAGGAGCAGAGGCTTCAAGGAAAACATCCTGTCGATCAATATCAACAAGCTGGTGAATGAAGGCTATCTGGAGAGATCGGCCGTGGAGGGCGACCGGAGAAAGATACGGCTGAACTGTACGCCGAAAGCGCAGCCGGTCATCGAGCGCGGGCGCAGGCTGCAGGAGAGCTTCATCCGGGCGATCAAAGAGGGCATAAGCGAGGAGGAGTTTGAGATCTGCCAGCGCTGCCTGAATATTGTGGGGCAGAACGCGCGAAGAATTCTGCAGGGGAAGTCGTCGGCCGGCTTGCCGGAGCGGGAGAAAGCCCCGGATGATGCGCCGGAGTGAGGAAAAGAAACGGCTGTAAACGAATTATATAAGGAGAGGTGATAGCAGATGAAATATCGATATGTCGCGATCGAGCGCGAGTACGGGAGCGGGGGAACCGAGATCGGCAGGAGGATCACAGAGCTTGGTGAAATCCCGAACTACGGGATCGAGATTCTGCAGCAGGTATCGGAAAAGCTCAACATCGACATTGACCGGATTGAGCAGTATGAGGAGCGGGCGACGAACAGCTTCCTGTATTCCATTTATCTTATGGGGAAAATGAGGGAGGGCGCTGAAGGGCAGCTTTCCAATGAGGGACAGATTTATCTCGAGGAGCAGAAGGTGATCCAGAAGCTTGCGGCGCAAGGGCCTGCGGTCTTCGTGGGCAGGTGCGCGGCGAATGCGCTTGCGGACAGAAGGGACGTCCTGAAGGTGTTTATCCGTGCGGACAAGGAGCTGCGCAGAAAGCGGGCGGTCGAGAACTACGGGATCAACCCGAATGAGGTGGAGCTTGTGGTACATAAGTTTGACCGGAAGCGCAGCAATTATTATGCGACGAACACGGGAAAGAACTGGCGGGATCTGTCAAATTATCATCTGATCCTTGACAGCGGCAAGCTTGGAATTGAGCGCTGCGCCGGACTGATCCTGGACACCATGAAGGAATAACGGAATAATGGCTGTGCCGGATTGCGTGTGATCGGGTGCGGAATAAAGAATAACGGATCTTGCAGGAGGAATATCATGAAAAATATTTTTCGATTTCTTGCCGAGGCGAAGGGGGCCGTGGTGGTCATTGTGGCGCTGCTGATCATACAGGCGTACTGCGACCTTTCCCTGCCGTCCTACACGAGCGATCTGCTGAACGTCGGACTTCAGCAGAACGGTATCGCGGACGCGGTGCCGGAGACGATCCGGGAGGAGAGCCTGGAGACGCTGGAGCTTTTCCTTTCGGACGAGGATACGGAAAAGGTTGAGGAGGCGTACTCGGAGACGCCCGATTCGAAGATCGGCGCAGAGGGCGGGAAACAGGGTTCTGCCCTTTCGGACAAAAACGGGGATAATGTGCGGAAGCTGAAGAAGCTATCGGCGGACGAACGGGAAGAATTGAATGATATTCTTGCTCTCCCGGAAAGCGTCGTCTTCCAGATGGAGAATAACGAGGAGGGCGCCTCGATGCTGGCAATGGCGAAGGGCGCGATCGGACTGGGTCTGATGTCGAAGGAGAAGATACAGGAGCAGATGCAGGATCGCCTTTCCCAGATGGACGGGACGACAGATATGTTTCTGGATCAGGTTGCGGTCGGCTATGTCGCCGCGGAATACGAAGCGCAGGGAGTCGATGTGAACGCGATCCGGAACGCCTACCTGTTCAAGGTGGGCGCGAAGATGATGCTGATGGCGCTGATCATGGCGATCGTGGCGATCCTGACCGGCTATATTGCAGCGAAAGTGTCCGCCGGAATCGGCCGGAATCTGCGCGAGCGGCTCTACACGAAGGTCATGAATTTCACCAGCGCGGAGATCGAGCAGTTCTCGACGGCTTCGCTGATCACGCGCTGTACCAATGATATCCAGCAGGTGCAGATGCTGACCGTCATGCTGCTGCGCATGGTGACGTACGCGCCGATCCTCGCGATCGCGGGCGTCTTCAAGGTGATCCAGACCGGCTCCTCGATGAGCTGGATCATCGTTCTCGCAGTGATCCTATTGGCGATCTGTATCGCGGTTCTGTTCTTCATCGCCTACCCGAAATTCCAGATCATGCAGCAGCTGGTCGACCGTCTGAACCTGGTGTCCAGAGAGATTCTGACCGGCGTGATGCCGATCCGCGCGTTCGGGCGGCAGAAGTACGAAGAGGGACGTTTTGAAAAGGCCAACACGGAGCTCTTCCGGACACAGCTCTTTACAAACCGCACGATGACCTTCATGATGCCTGTTATGATGCTCATCATGAACGGCGTGTCGGTGCTGATCGTCTGGGTCGGAGGCCACGGCGTGGACGCCGGCACCGTGCAGGTAGGCGACCTGACGGCGTTCATCACCTATTCCATGGTCATCATCATGGGATTCCTGATGCTTTCTATGATCTCTATCATGCTGCCGAGGGCAGGCGTCGCGGCGGATCGTATCGCGGAGGTGCTGGAGACGGAGATCTCGCTGAAGGACGCAGACGTGACGAGAGATGCGGAGACATGTACCGGTGTGCTGACGTTTGACGACGTCTCGTTTACCTATCCGGGTGCGGACTCGCCGGTGCTTGAGCATATTTCCTTCACCGCCGAGCCGGGCAAGACGACCGCGATCATCGGATCTACGGGCTGCGGCAAGTCCACGCTGATTCACCTGATCCCGCGTTTCTATGACGTAACGGAGGGGAGCATCACGCTGGACGGGATCGACATTCGCGAGCTCAGCCAGAAGAGGCTGAGAGACTGCATCGGTTATGTGCCGCAAAAGGGCGTCCTGTTCTCAGGGACGATCGAGAGCAACCTGAAATACGCGGGTGATCAGGTCACGGACGCGGACATGGAGGCCGCGGCTTCCATTGCGCAGGCAACCGAATTTATCGAGGCGAAGGAAACCGGCTATCAGTCGGAGATCGCGCAGAACGGCTCCAACGTGTCGGGCGGACAGCGGCAGCGGCTGTCGATCGCGCGGGCGATCGCGAAGCACCCGCAGATCTTCCTGTTCGACGACTCGTTCTCGGCGCTGGATTATAAGACGGACGCGCTGCTGCGGCAGGCGCTCGCTGAACAGATACAGAACGCGACGGTCGTCATCGTCGCGCAGAGAATTTCCACGATCCTGCACGCCGATCAGATCCTGGTCATGGAAGAGGGGCGCATCGTGGGAAGAGGAACGCACCGGGAGCTGCTGGAGAGCTGCCAGACTTATCTGGAGATCGCCAGAGGGCAGCTTTCGGAGGAAGAAATACAGAGCGCGTTGAAGGAACCGGAAGCGGAGACAAGAAGCATGGCGGAAGAGGTTCCGGATACGCAGAGGAAAGAATTCCAGAGCGCGGGAAAAGACCAGCCTGTGAAAGAAGAAATTCCGAATGCATTGAAAGGAGGCGAGTGATATGGCTGAGGGAAGAAGACCGAGAGGCCGCATGCGCGGCGAAAAAGCGAAGGACTTCAAGGGAACGATCAAAAATCTGCTGCGTTACATGGGCGTGTACAAGATCGCGCTCGCCGCGGTGGCCGTTTTCGCGATCGCCTCGACAGTGTTCAACGTGATCGGTCCGAAGATCCTGGGCAACGCTACGACCGAGCTGTTCAACGGTCTGATCGCGAAGCTCTCCGGTACCGGCAGCATCAATTTCGGAAAGCTCGGCAGCATCCTGCTGGGACTGATGGGCATCTACGGTCTGTGTGCTGTGTTCTCCTTCATACAGGGCTGGCTCATGACACAGATGTCTCAGAGCATGTGCTTCCGGATGCGCGAGGATATCAGCAAAAAGATCAACCGTATGCCGCTGGCGTACTTCGAGCGCAACGCGGTGGGCGATATTCTGTCCAGGATCACGAACGATGTGGATACCCTGGGCATGGCGTTCAACCAGTCGATCACACAGCTGATCACATCCGTATGCACGCTGATCGGTGTTCTCGTCATGATGCTGTCCATCTCGCCGCTCATGACGCTGATTACGATCCTGATCCTGCCAGTGTCCATGATGTTGGTGATGGGGATTGTGAAGCGGTCGCAGAAATACTTCATCGCGCAGCAGAAATATCTAGGCCAGATTGATGGACAGATCGAGGAGACGTTTTCCGGGCACGATGTCGTGAAGGCGTTCAACCGCGAGGAGACCGAGCTGGAAGCGTTCCGGAAGACGAACAACATCCTGTTCGAATCAGCGTGGAAGAGCCAGTTCCTCTCCGGACTGATGATGCCGATCATGAATTTTGTCAGCAATCTGGGATATGTAGCGGTCGCTGTGGCCGGCGCGATGCTGGCGGCGGTAGGAACCATTGAGATCGGAGATATCGTGGCGTTTGTCCAGTACGTGAAGCGTTTTACGCAGCCGATCACGCAGATGGCGCAGGTATCGAATTTGCTGCAGTCTATGGCAGCCGCGGCCGAGCGTATTTTCGAATTCCTGAATGAGGAAGAGGAGATACAGGAAACCGAGCAGCCAGCCGATCCGTCTGTCATTCAGGGGCAGGTATCCTTCGAGCATGTACAGTTCGGCTATACGCCGGACAAGGTGATTATTCACGACTTCAACAGTGAGATCAAGCCGGGGCAGATGGTAGCAATCGTAGGGCCGACCGGCGCCGGCAAGACGACGATGGTGAAGCTGCTCATGCGCTTCTACGATGTGAATTCCGGATGTATCCGCCTGAACGGACATGCGGTTGGCGAGTTTGATCGGAACGCGCTCCGCGGCGGCTTCGGAATGGTGCTGCAGGATACCTGGCTCTTCAAGGGATCGATCATGGAGAACATCCGATACGGTCGGCTGGAGGCCACGGACGAGGAAGTCATCCGCGCGGCGAAGCTGGCGCGTGCCGACAAATTCATCCGCTCCCTGCCGGGCGGTTATCAGATGGAGATCAACGAGGAGGCCTCGAATATCTCTCAGGGACAGAAGCAGCTGCTGACAATCGCCCGCGCAATCCTGGCGGACAATCCGATCATGATCCTCGACGAGGCTACTTCGTCCGTCGACACCAGGACGGAGCATCTGATCCAGGCGGCGATGGATACGCTGCTCAAGGGCCGCACTTCGTTCGTGATCGCGCACCGTCTCTCGACGATCCGAAACGCCGATCTCATCCTCGTCATGAAGGACGGCGACATCGTGGAGCAGGGCACGCATCAGGAATTGTTGGAAAAGAACGGCTTCTACGCGGCGCTCTACAACGCGCAGTTCGAGGTCGCGTAAGTCGTTTAAGAGGCTGAGATTTTCCTGAGGATCTCGTCGTACTGTCCATACATGCGCTGTACTTCATTCTCGAGCGTGTAATAGTGCGCGATATAGGGGATGAGAAGCACAAGAAGTAGCAGCGTCAGAAAGCACAGAGCGATCTCCTGCGTGAGCAGCAGGAAGCAGGCGCTCAGCATCGTCAGGACGGCGAACGTCACCGTCACGATCAAATGAATCAAACGCTCGTGCTGGAAGAATGCAATCTGGGTCAGATGCTCTTCCAGCACCGTGCTCCAGTCACAGTCCTCGCCCTGCGCAAGCAGGACGTCAATTCTTTTTCGATAGTCAAGAATTCTCTTTTTCATGGCAGCACCTTTCTCTTTTATAAAATCATAGCACATTGAAACAAATCTCTCAATTGCAAAATTGGGTTTATGGTTCTGTGTTTTATTTTTTTTAAAATATATCTGCGAAATTCAAATAAAAATCAAAAAACGGTCAAAAATAAACTTGAAAAAAGGAAAAAGAGGTGTTAAAATTAAAAAACAAAGGAGAAAATGAAAATGACAAGAGAGGATTTTCTGGAAAAATTAAAAGAAATTCAAAAAATAAAATGTGAAACGCAAAATCTTGAATTAAAAAGTGCAGAACAAGGATGCCCGAAACGGCTGTATGATACCCTCTCTGCCTTTTCCAATCAAGACGATGGGGGAATTATTGTGTTCGGAATAGATGAAAAAACCGGATATAAGGAGACAGGCGTGTACGATCCGCAGGATCTTCAGAAGCGGATCAATGAACAGTGCCTTCAGATGGAGCCCGTCGTGCGGCCCCTTCTGACTGTCTTGGAGGAGGATGGGAAAAGCTTTGTCGCGGCGGAAATCCCAGGGATCGAGTTGTCGGAGCGCCCTTGCTACTATCGCGGGAAGGGTCGACTGAAGGGATCCTATGTGCGCGTTGGGGACAGCGACGAGCCGATGACAGAGTACGAGATATATAGCTATGAAGCCTTCCGCAGAAAGTACCAGGACGATATCCGGGAAGTACCGAGAGCCACACGGCTTTCACTGCGGCAGGATGCGCTGGAGGAATATATCCGGAAACTGAAAGAGGGCAAGCCGAATCTTGCCGGACTGCCGGATGAGGAGATCTGCGAGCTGCTCAGCGTCACCAGAGACAGGGAAGTTACGCTGGCAGCTGTGCTCCTTTTCAGTCCTTATCCACAAGCTTATTTCCCGGGACTTTGCATCACGGCAGTGGTTGTGCCGGGCACGGAGGTCGGTGAGACGGGAGAGACCGGGGAGCGTTTCTTGGACAACCGGAGGATCGAGGGGAGTATCCCACAGATGTTAGAGGAAGCTCTGCAGTTCGTGCGCAAAAATATGCGGAATAAAACGATCATAGATCCGGAGACAGGGCGTCGCAACGATCGTACCGATTATCCGATTACCGCGGTTCGCGAGGCGATCATGAATGCGTTAGTGCACCGGGACTACAGCATGCACACAGAGAGCATGCCGATACAGATCCTGATGTTTGAGGATCGGATGGAGATCCGAAATCCGGGCGGCCTGTATGGAAGACTGACCGTAGATCAGCTTGGGCGGATGCAGCCGGACACCAGAAACCCGGCGCTCGCGATGGCGCTCGAAGTGCTTGGGATCACCGAGAATCGCTATTCCGGCATCCCCACGATCCGCAGAGCGATGGAGGAATATCACCTGCGCGATCCGCAGTTTGCGGACGAGAGGGGCAGCTTTGTGGTGACGTTCTACAGGGAGACGGTGAAGGAGAGCCGAAAGGATAGTGTCGACGAAACCTTCAGGGAAACCGACAGATCGCGCCTGGACTATATAAAATTATTCAGTGGTATAGAGCAGGAAGAATCCCGGATAAATGAGTCTCAAACAGTTTATAAAACAGGCGGACGACAAGAAGATTTTGGCGTTTCGGCGGAAGAAACCAGGCTTCTGGAGTTCTGCCGCATCCCGCGCACCAGACAGGAGATCGGCGAATTCCTCGGTCTTTCCTCCACGACATACGCGATTCAGACTTACGTGAATCCGCTCATAGAGCGAGGGCTGATACGGCTCAGCGTGCCGGATAAACCGGGAAGCTCGAAGCAGCGATTTACAAGTGTGATGAGAGGTGTATGAGAGATGTGCAATAGCTCCGGAAAGAGCGAAACCGGAAATTGTGTGAGAAAGACAAGAGGCAGGAGCATGGAGTCAAAAGTTAGAGATAATATCGAATATACGCTTATCCGTTCCTCACGAAAAACAATCTCGCTGCAGCTGCGGGAGGCCGGAGAAAAAGGGATGATTGGAAAGGACAGGGTAAGCGGTGAACCCGGGCAGACCGGCAAAGGAGACGTTACCGTCATCGTGCGCGCGCCCCGGCACATGGCGCTCAGGGACATCGATGCTTTTGTGGAGCGGCATCGGAGCTGGATCGAACGGAGGACGGCGCAGCTTGCACAGGCGCGGCAGAACAAACGTGTGATCAGCGACCGGGAGCGTGAGGAGGGCATTCGTGCGGCGAAGGAGCAGATCCCTCGTCGCGTCGCCTATTTTGCGAGGCAGATGGGCGTGACCTACGGGCGAATCACGATCCGAGAGCAGAAGACCCGCTGGGGCAGCTGCAGCAGCAAGGGCAATTTGAACTTCAACTGGAAGCTGATGCTGATGCCGGAAGAAATCCTGGACTATGTGGTGGTGCACGAGCTTGCTCACCGCCGGGAGATGAATCACTCTGAACGCTTCTGGACGATTGTAGCGGAGATGCTCCCAGACTACCGAGAGAGAAGGAGGAGGCTGAAGGAGTGGGGGAGGAGGGTGTAGGCCGAAATTTTTCAGAAAATAATATCGCATATTAGAAAAAATTGGAATACATTTTATCGCGACCACTGTACTGCAGTGACTTTCCCTTTCTCGATGAATATCGTGATCTTGTGACCGTTCTTTGTGTAGTTTAGATGTGTCAGATTGCCGTACACCTGCTTTCCGGTATATTTGCACTTCTTCGCTTTGAGAGCAGCTTTCACTTGTTTCGTAGTCATCCCTAGGGAGGCTCCGTAAATGGTAAAACGATTCTGCCTCTCGTCTTTTCCGGTGCTCGAAATTTGGACGAAACTTATTTTTTTGGTCTTCTTGTCATATCGGAAGAAAGGTTCTATTCCGTGGCCGGTCTGGAAAACATAAACATTGCCGACTCCGGCCGGATCCATATACGCGTTTTGATATTTTGCCTCCGGCGCTTTTTTCACGAGCTTCTTATAGCTCTTGTTCAGATAACCGGATATTTCCAGCTTCTTTTTGACTGTGATCTTGCAGCTTAAGTTGAATCCGAACCCGGTCTTGCAGGTAATGGTGGCTTTTCCTGTTTTCTTCGCTGTCACGACGCCCTTTTTGCTGACCGTGGCTACCTTTTTGTTGCTGGAAGACCAGCCGGAAGCGGAAACGGAAGCGCCGCCCACATACATCTTCAGCTGCTTCGTTCCTCCTGCATACATCGTGACCGATGTCGACTCAAGATAAACGGCCTTGCCGACGCCAACCGCAAATGCCTGTCTCGACGGCAGGCACAGCAGCAGGCCGAGTATCAATGTCAAAAATGCTATCCTATATTTTCCCTTCATATCTTCTCCTCCTGAGCCTGACAGATTTCCCCGCTTATATCTGCGGGATTTCAGGTATCAGAAACATTATAAAAAAGAGAAAACGAAGTGTCAAGCGGCACTCTGTGATACTACGTCTACACATTTATCCGCTCTTCGCGGAAAACAATATCTTTGCAGCTGCGGGATTATTGGGAGAGAAGGAAGATGCTGAAGGAGTGGGGAGGAAGGTATGAGTTGAAATTTATTCTGGCGTTGGCTGTCCTGTCAAATTTTTGATTGTACTCTTATGGGGTATCATGTATAATTATTACACAGATTATAACAGGCTGGGAGGGAAAACTCGTGGCAAAAATGGTGATTCACAACCTCGGACCGATTAAAGAATGTACAATGGAGATAGATAATTTTACTGTTTTGACAGGAGTACAGGCTTCCGGAAAAAGCACGATTGCGAAAAGCGTGTATTTTTGCAGGACGATCAAAGATGATATTTATGAGGTCATTTTGAAAAGAGCACTGCTTAAAAACGGCGGGGAAGTAATTCCGGATGTTACAAGTACACTGAGAAATAAGTTTTTGCAGTTGTTTGGGTCGTCCGGGAGCATGTCTTCGGATATGAAGCTGCGGTATGAGTACGCCGGTGATACGTATATGGAAGTTACTCTGAAACTGCAGAATGAAGCAGAATATTTAGCACCGGCGTTTGTATGGTTCGAGTTCAGCCGGAACATCAATGATCTGCTGGCTGAACAGGAGGAAAAGAGAAACATAAATGCTGTCGATCTGAAGAACAGAATCACAGAATTGTTTCACGATGCGCAGGAATGCATATTCATTCCTGCCGGCCGAAGTTTGATCACATTATTGACCTCTCAGTTAAACTATATGTTTGCCACAATGGATGACGAGCAAAAAAGGAGCATTGATTTCTGCACACAGAAATATATTGAACGCATTCTAAAAATTCGCCCGTTATTCACAGAAGGAACGGATGGACTGATCGCGCAGAGGAAGGATATTAATATTCCGGGCGCGGAAATTGACATGCCGCTTATAAAGGAAATGCTGCTTCTGATCGAAAAAGTCCTGCGTGGAAAATATAAGTATTCCGATAATGAGGAGAGACTGTATCTTGACGAGAGCCATTTTATCAAAATAAACTATACATCCTCCGGTCAGCAGGAAACAGTGTGGATCTTTAATATCCTGCTGCATCTGGTTCTTTATAACAGAAAGGCCTTTATTATATTGGAAGAACCGGAATCCCATTTATATCCGCAGGCGCAGAAGGACGTGGTTGAACTTCTTGCGCTGGTTTATAATCAGTCGAACAGCATCTTTCTCACCACGCATAGTCCGTATATTCTGGGAGCGTTGAATAACCTGATCTATGCGAATTATCTGGCGCAAAAGCCCGGTCTTAAACGTCAGGTATGCGATGTGATCAGCGAACGATATCATGTGAAGAACGATTACAACGCGTATTATCTGCAAGACGGGAGGATGCAGCCTTGCATCGAGGATGAGGCAGAAGGCGGCCTGATCGTGAATGAGGTGATCGACGGAGCCTCGGTCGAGATAAATGAGTTGTACGAGAAACTGTTTGATTTGGAATATCAGCGAGGTGAATCGCTATGATCTTTGACAGGAAATATTCCTCTTGCAGTCAAAAACAGGCAGTGGTAGTTTCGCAGGAGAACGGAAACGAACATCGACTGTGCAATGACTCCAGAGTTGCGGTATATCAGTATCATGTGGATGGGGGTATCATAAAAGGCAACGATGAAAAACGATGCGATTATGTTGTGGAGGCATTGACAGTTCCAAAACCAAGTGCATTTTTTATTGAATTAAAGGGTTCTGATCTGATGGATGCATTGGAGCAGATTGACGTTACTATTTCCAGATGCAGAGATGAGCTGAAGGGATATGACATCCTCCCGCGTGTTGTTTTGCACAAGGTTTCTACACATCAGATTCGCGGGTCAGAGTACAGGGGATATAAAAGAAGGTATCCCAGGCTGGCTGTGGGGACCAGGAGATATACAGATTTTGTGTGATGGAAGGGAAATGGCGTAATGTTCTGCGGATGTTGGCGGATTACTGAGAGAGAAGGGGGAGCTGAAGGAGTAGGAGAGGAAGGTGTGAAGGTTTTATAGACAATGGTTTAGTATGATTTGAAATTATATGGGAAAAGACATATGGTGAAAAATGAATAATATATGATCGAATTGTTATTGACAATGTCCTATGATAAAATTAATATAATTTTTAGGGAAGGAGGGGGGAATATGTTTTATTCACCATTAAGATACCCTGGCGGAAAAGGAAAACTCGCTCCATTCATGGAATTGATGATTAAAAAATTGAATTTACAAGGCGGTACATATGTAGAACCATTTGGAGGAGGAGCAGGCATAGCATTGGACTTACTTTTTAATAATTTGGTAAGTCATATAGTAATAAATGATTATGATAAAGCCATTGCTTCGTTTTGGAAAGCTGTTTTGAATGAGAATAGAAGATTTATTGATTATGTATATAATGTGCCCCTTAGTATTGATGAATGGGAAAGACAGAAAGAAATTTTAAGAGGGTCCAATAGATATAGTTTTGAATTGGGCTTTGCTGCATTCTATTTAAATAGAACAAATCGATCAGGAATAATCAATGGAGGCCCTATTGGAGGAAAGCAGCAAAATGGTGTTTGGAAATTAGACGCTAGGTTTAATAGAGAAGCTTTAGCAAAAAAAGTTATAGAGATTGGAAAAAGGAAGTCTGATATATCTATTTATAATAAAGATGTAAATAGTTTGATTGTTAACTATATACCTAAATATGGTGATAAAGCGTTGGTGTATTTTGATCCGCCATATTTTCAAAAGGGAAAACAATTATATATGAATTACTTTTCGTTATCTGATCATAAGCGCATTGAGCGTTTAATTAGAGAACATGTTAAATGTAGTTGGATGATAACTTATGATAATGCACCAGAGATAGTAAAAATTTATGATGGATATAATGTCAAACAATACGATTTAAGTTATAGTGTTGCCAAAAAGAGAATAGCAAGCGAATTAATTATTTTTCCAAATAATAGCTATTGCCCTTCGAACGAAGAGCTAAAAAGAAACAACATATGCATAAACATACGATAAAAGGGAAGGCTAACTAATGAGAATAATCGAAAAAATCTATATTAAGAAGTTTCGAGGACTGGAAGATGTTACAATAAATTTTAATAAACCGGTAAATGCGATAATAGGGAAAAATGGAGCAATGAAAACAACATTGCTTGGGATGATTGCACATCCATTTACGCTGAAAACAGGATCAATGTCAGCTGAACAGCCACTTATTGGAGGAAAAGAGTTCAATTCTCCTATGAGTGACAAGTTTAAGTTTTCGGAAAAATTTGATGTTCCAGGAGAGCATATGTGGTCTTTACAGGTGAATCAACAAATTTATCCTAAGCATACCTATACGTGCGTGAGTGAGAAACGAAAAGATACGGGGAAGTTACGATTCTGGTCTACCGAAGGACGAGAGAAAGATATGAATTATATTCAGTGCCCTGTTATCTATTTAAGTATGAAACGACTGCTTCCAATGGGTGAGGAAAAAAGATTACAAATAAGTCCATCTGAATTGACTATAGAAGAAAAAGATTTTTACGTTAAAATGCATAATCAAATACTTATTTGTATAGAAGAGATAAAGGAAGTTCAGGACATTTCTAGTGGAAACGGATCTAATAAACACACATTAGGCCCTGAAACAGAGACGACGGATGCATGGACAATTTCGGCAGGGCAGGACAATGTTGGACGAATTATTTTAGCAGTGTTATCTATGATTCGATTAAAGAATAAATATCCTAAAGAATATAAAGGTGGCGTAATATGTATTGATGAAGTAGAAAGTACGTTATATCCAGCAGCACAAGAGAAACTTATTGAATTTATGTATGATTCGTCTCAAAAATATAATTTGCAATATTTTTTTACAACACACTCAATGTCAGTAATAAATTATCTTAAAACAGGTAAATATAATAATAGAAATAGTATTACCTACTTATGGAAAGTTGGAGGAAAGATTAGAGTGACAGAAAATCCGACATTAAGAGATATTGAGAATAATCTTAATGTTGCTGCTGGCAGAAAAGAATTGCCCTCAAAAATAAAAGTATATTGTGAAGATAATATTGGTATGTTGTTTTGCAAAAGTTTTTTGCCAAAAAGTATAAGGGAAAGGATAAAATTTGTTACGGGTATGGATTTATCGTGGTCTGTATACAAAACGATGTATCAGCATAAAGTTCCGGAGTTTCTAAACAATATTGTTGTTCTTGATGGAGACGTAAAGAACCCAAAGCAGGGTTGGATAAATTATCCTAAAGATAAGAATTTCGTATTTTTGCCTACCATGTTAGCTCCTGAGCGGATGATTTATGATATGCTATTTGACTTAGAAGAGACCGATGACTTTTGGGATAATTCACTGAGTGGTTATGCAAAGAATGTATGTTTTAGAGATTATCCCAATCGATTGACAAATATTAAAGATATTAAGAATTGGTTTGAAGGTCAAAAAGAAAATGCTGGAAGATCTTACTCTAAGTTTATAACGGAATGGAAAAAAAGAAATACAAACGAAGTAAAAATATTTGCAGAAGAATTTGTAAAAGCATATAATTATGTTGCATCTAAGACAGGGTTCGACATAATTAATTCCATAGAATAATAAAAACATCAAATGAAGCAATATTATAATATAGGCTCAGTGATGAATTCAAATGTTCACAGGGACTTTGTGGGGATCGTTATATAAAGCTATAAAATTATTCTACTATAGTGAATGAATGTGATAGTATAATTTTACTAAGCATTAGGAGAAACGAAAATATTCTGAGGTTTTAAGCTTATGAGCTAACGGTTTGTGAGGAATTTTTATGAATCAAAAAATTGCTACAGAGATAGATCGTGGCCTGCGCACCGCTTTCCTCGATGCTTCGGTCACATCAAACCTTGCATTCAAACCGCAGTTTGTATCGAACAATTACAAAGAAGGCCGGAAAGTGCTCACCTCAATTGAGAGTGAGCTTTTGGCGTGCGAGGAATTTTCTATCAGTGTGGCATTTGTGACGATGAGCGGCATTACGCCTCTGCTTCAGACGTTCAAGGAACTGGAAAGGAAAAACATTCCCGGACGTATCCTCACGACGGATTACCTGAATTTCAGCGAACCCAAGGCGCTGGCGAAGCTTGCGGAGTTAAAAAATGTCACGATAAAACTTTATTCTGTTGACGAAGCGCATGAAGGTTTTCACACAAAGGGATATATTTTCCGCAATGAGGAGATTTACAGAATCATCATAGGAAGCTCGAATATGACGCTCAGTGCGCTGACGAAAAATCGTGAGTGGAATACGAAACTGGTATCGACAGAACAGGGTGAATATGCACAGGAGGTTGTGAAGGAGTTTGAACAGCTTTGGAATTCCCAATCAACTCATTCCTACAATGATTTTATTGAGCAGTATACGCTGAAATATAATGTAATCAAAAAGCAGCGTGAAATTGCAAAAAAGACAGAAGTTACTTCGCTCGAAGCTTATCGCCTGATGCCGAATTCCATGCAGCTTGATTTTATTTCAAATCTGAAAAAGCTGAGGGCGAGTGGAGAAAAGCGAGCACTTCTGATTTCTGCGACCGGAACCGGAAAGACTTACGCATCTGCCTTTGCGATGCGGGAGGAAGCACAGGGGAAGGTGTTGTTCCTTGTGCATAGGGAGCAGATCGCTCGACAGGCAATTGCCAGCTACAAAAATGTTTTTGGAAAGACAAAGACATTTGGCTTGCTTTCGGGCAATTCCAAAAATTTTGATGCAGATTATCTGTTTTCCACGATGCAGATGATGGCTAAAAGGGAGATTCGGGAACGTTTTCGCAAAGATGAATTCCAGACGATCATCATTGACGAGGTCCACAGGATTGGCGCCGTGAGCTATCAGAATATCATCGATTATTTCCGCCCGCAGTTCTGGCTTGGGATGACAGCTTCGCCGGAACGCACGGACAGCTATGATGTCTATCAGGCGTTCGACCATAATATTGCCTGTGAAATCCGACTTCAGCAGGCGATGGAGGAGGATTTGCTCTGTCCGTTTCACTACTTCGGTATCACAGATCTGCAGATTGACGGTGAGACAGTGGATGAGGAGACCGGTCTGCGTGACTTTAACAGACTGACTTCGGACGATCGGGTGAACTATGTACTGGAGCAGGCGAAATATTACGGGTACAGCGGAGACCGTGTAAAAGGTCTTGTGTTCTGCAGTTCCAGGAAAGAGGCTGTTGCGCTGAGTGGGAAATTCAATGAACGGGGTTTTCGCACATTGGCTCTGACTGGAGACGATGGCCCGGAAAAGAGAGAAGCGGCGGTGGAGCGCCTTGTATCGGAAAATGCGGAGAACCAGCTGGACTATATTTTTACCGTAGATATCTTTAACGAGGGTGTGGATATTCCGGAAATCAATCAAGTGATCATGCTTCGTCCGACGGAGTCGCCGATCGTCTTTGTCCAGCAGCTGGGGCGTGGCCTGCGAAAGGCGGAGAATAAAGAATATGTCGTGGTGCTGGATTTCATCGGCAATTACAAGAACAACTTTATGATTCCAATCGCATTGTCTGGGGATCGCAGTTACAATAAGGACAACATTCGCAGATATGTGTTGGAGGGCGAACGTATTATACCGGGTTCTTCCACGATTCATTTTGACGAGATATCGCGGAAACGTATTTTCTCGGCGATTGACGCCGCAAATTTCAGCGATATAAAGCTGATCAGAGAAAATTATACGAACCTGAAAAATAAACTCGGGCGTATTCCGTCGCTGGCCGATTTTGATAAATACGGCGAGATGGATGTACTGCGCATTTTTGACAACAATAGTCTCGGATCATATTACAAGTTTCTGGTGAAGTATGAGAAGGACTATAAAGTGCGTCTGAGTGAGACGGAAGAAAAAATAGTGGAGTTTATCTCCAAAAAACTTGCAAGCGGGAAGCGTGTTCATGAACTGGTTCTTCTGGAGCGAATGCTGCAGTATCCGTATAAGGTTATGAGCAGGCTGAGGAATACCCTGCACAGTGAGTATGGGATTCAGATGACCGAAATGGCGGAAAACAGTGTGGTCAATGTGATGACGAATGAATTCCCGGCGGGTTCGGGAAAGAAGACATACGAGGACTGCATTTTCCTGCAGAAGGACGGGCAGACGGGCGATTACAGGACGCCGGATGAAATGCAGAGCATGCTGAGGAATCCGGAATTCCATCAGATCGTGAAGGAACTGGTCGATTTCGGCATCGCCAGATACAAGGCTAATTACAGTGATGGCTATCAGGATACGGCGCTTGTCCTGTATCAGAAGTATACTTACGAAGATGCGTGCCGTCTCCTGAACTGGAAGAACAATGAAGTCCCGCTGAATATCGGCGGATATAAGTACGATAAATATACGAGGACGTTCCCCGTGTTTATTAACTATGACAAGGCAGAGGACATTCAGGATACGATCAAATACGAGGATCATTTTACGAGTTCGAGCAGGCTGATTGCGATCTCAAAGCAGAGCCGTACGATGGAGTCTGAGGACGTGCAGAATTTCCTGAAAGCTGAGGAGAGGGGCATTAAGGTCGAGCTTTTTGTCAGAAAAAACAAAGAGGACAAGATCTCAAAAGAATTCTATTACCTCGGACGAATGAAAGCCAGCGGACAGGCGAAAGAATTTATAATGGAAAATACGGATAAAACGGCTGTTGAGATCGAGTGGATCCTGGACACGCCTGTCCGGGAGGATATATATGAGTATATTGTAAATGGATAAGCTTTGAACAAATGTATTGACTCAGAGTCAATTTGAAGTTATGTGAAAAGAAATACATAGCAAAACGCAGAGTATATTACACGGCAAAATACAGAACAGAATATACAGCAGGAGGATATCATGAAAACCATCAAAGTCGTCGCCGCCATCATCATCCATGACAACAAGGTCTTCGCCACCCAGCGCGGGTACGGGGAGTTTGAGGGCGGCTGGGAATTTCCGGGCGGGAAGGTAGAGCCGGGTGAGACGCCGCAGGAGGCGCTGGCGCGCGAGATCATGGAGGAGCTGGACACGCAGATCGAGGTCGGCGAGCTTCTGGACACGGTCGAGTACGATTATCCGAAATTCCATCTCTCGATGGACTGCTTTCTGTGTACGATCAAGTCCGGGCGTCTGGTTCTGAAAGAGCATGAGGCGGCGCGCTGGCTGACGCATGAGACACTCGACAGTGTGGACTGGCTGCCGGCTGATCAAAGTCTGATCGTGAAGCTGGCCGCGAGGGAATGGTAGGCTGAGGGACGGAAGCCCGCTTCAAGCCTGCTTCCAGGACAAAAACGAAAACTGGCTTGAACGAAAAGATGGTATTCATTATACCAAAATAGGAAAACCAAAGAAAGAACTTGATATTTTATGATATTTATAGTATCATAAAACTCAGAGTTCTTTTTTGAAAGGAGAGATTTTCGTGAAACGTTTGTCTCAGGAAAAGATGGTAGAAATCGTAAGAGAACTGAGAAAAAAGAAGGATTTAACTCAAGAACAGTTAAGTACAGAAACGGGAATTAACAGGCAGATGATCGGTAGATTGGAGAATAGAGAATATATACCTTCAATTTCTCAATTAGAAAAGTTAGCTGAAGTACTTGGATTTGATATTCCTGATCTGTATGTAGAAAATGAACCTATGATATATACTGCTTATCGTAGTTCAAGTATGTCAGAAGAAGAAAGGGCAGGGGCCGATCATATGTTTGAGATGATGATGGCGTCTAAACAGCAGCTTCTTTTGAGAAAGGCGATGTTGAATGAGTAAAAATAATCCCATTGCACTGGATGAAAAGAAAATATATGAGGTAAAAGATCTGGCTTCTGAAACCAGACGTTTTTTGGGCGTTTTTTCAGATGTTCCAATTGCGAATGATATTAAGCTGCTCTTAGAAAAACAAGATATTATACTATGCGAATATCCTTTTCCAGATATGAATGGAACACATACCTATGGAAATATTACATGCTTTAAGACAGATAAAGAGACGATTACATTTATTGGTTTGAATACATCGAGCTTTTATGATGAGCAAATTTTTGCTATAGCACACGAAATATATCATTATAAGACTCAATCTGGAAAAGCATATACGCCTGACATGGAATATGAAGATAAGGTTATAGAGAAAATGGCCGACAGATTTGCGGCTGAATTATTACTTCCGGATGAAGCATTAAAAGCAGTTGTGATAAAAACAATTGGTAAATCTGATATGAAAGGCGTTTCAGAAGCCCGGTTATTGCGTTTTATTGCCCGCATACAATGTGAGTGGTGGCTGCCATTTCAGGCAATCGTAAATAGACTGCTTGAAGAAGGATTTATAGATGAGAGTCAGTTTGATAATTTGTATAAAATAGATTGTCGAAGTGAAGACGGGATGTACAGAAGACTCTTAAAGAGCATTGACCCGGAGATATCGGAGCTTTTGAATAAAAGGACAAAAACTGTAGGGGTATCTAATAGAGTTATAGAAACTATTATCAGCAATTATGAAGACAGATTAATTGATGATGATGAATTTGTTCATACATTAGCTCTGTTTGATAAAAGACCAGAGGATTTCGGCTTTGACATGGATGCGGAGATGGATGATGACTTAAAGGACTTCTTCGAAAGCGGGGATGACTAATGAAGGTAGATACACAAATGGTCAATCCGGCATTTCAGAGTATCCTGCAAAATCCAGATCAGAAGATATTTTTGGATGCCAATTTCTTTATTCCACCAGACAGGAGTGAAGTGGCAAAGGTAAAGGCTTATTCATTTACAGATTTTAAGGAATGCTGGCTTATTCCGCTGTTAAGTGAATTTTCCGGATTGGTGATGCATGAATCGGTATATGACGAACTGGTTGCTGATAGCGTAAAAAAATATGCAGATGAACAGAAAAGTAGCAATCCTCCCAAATTGAAGATTCATTATGACTCGGAATTGAATAGTGAGGAAAATGCTATGCGAAATACTTATATGAATAAAGTCGCTATTCATTCAAAGTATGATCCCTCAATAGATAATGCTAAGGATAGAGGCGAAGTAAGGTCGTTATCATTTATGGCAGTTAAGCAGTTTCTGTTTTTTGCTGCTAACGATTCACTGCCAATAAGGCTGATTAAGGATGCAGCTAAATTGGGGACGGGATTAGATGATATGCAGATTGTTCAGATGTATGAGCTGATATATTATTTATACAAAAGGGACAGATGCGATAAAAAAGCGTTAAGAACATTGTATAAGTATCAATATTACTTAACACGTGGAGATAAACGAATAAATCCAGACTGGGGAAGTTTTATAAAGCAGATGGATGCGCTCTATAGCGGAATAATGTAATTATGCGTAAGGATCATACAGAAGGCGGCCGTGTGACTTGGCGGCCGCCTGACGTATCAAAAGAGTGTGGCTCGGGTCTGTGACTCTGTCAGAGGAGTTTTATCAGAGAATTGCTCGAATTGCTCACTTCATCTTCACCTGTTTCACGGCGCTGAATTTTCCGTATACCCGTTTTCCGGCAGAGTCGATCTTGTAAGCTCGCACCTTTACATAGAGGTACTTGTTTTTCAGGGTATGTCGGATCGTCGCCGTTTTCTTTTTGGCTGAGACCTCGGCGATGATGCGTCCCTTCTTTTTGAATTTCTTGTTTGCGGATACATAGACCTGATAGCCGCTGATGCCGCTTACCTTGCGGAATGTGACCTTCAAGGTCTTTTTCTTTTTGCCGGAAGCCTGCGTGACGGCAGTTTGTCCGACGGTGATCTTTTTCCACTTTGCATAAAGCTTACCGACCGCATTTTTGCTGATCGATACTTTGGTCGAAGAGCGAACTTGCTTTCCTTTCGCATCGAACCAGCCTGTGAATGTATAGCCTTTGCGGATGGGTGTGGATAAAGTTCCGTATTTACTGCCGTTTGTAACGCTTAATGACTGAGAGGTCTTGCCGTTTGGGAATTTGCCGCCTTTTGCGTACAGTTTGATCTTACGGGCATTGGGATCTGTCACGGTGTATTGCACAGATACCTTGACGGAGGGGTCTTCGAGCAGAGCGGCAGTGACGGTAGCAGTGCCTGCAGACAGCGATTTTACATTTCCTGTAGGATCTACGGAAACAATTCCGGGAGCGCTGCTGGAAAACGCAAATCCGTCAGGATCCAGACGGACACTGTGAAATCCAAGCTCATGATCCTCATAGAAAAGCTGGATGGTATCGGTGCTGCCTTTTTTGAGTGTACTTCCGGAGGTTGAGAACGTCAGGTTATGGCGTGCAGCATCGGATATGACATTTACGATGTATTTGTTTGTCCGAACTCCGGATGTGGCAAAAGAGTCTCCTTCATAATATGAGAAACACTGCACCCAATAGGAGCATCTGTCTTTTGTGAAGTGGCCGACGCCGATGGAGCGGAAATCCGGATTCATGATATTAGCATAGTGTCCCGGCGAATTTCTCCAGCCATTGACTGCTTCGGCGGCAGTGCTCAATCCGTTGTAGCCGGCGGCGATGTTTTCACCGTGCATTTTTTCGGATGCGGTGTAGCACATGGTTGTGTCCGGACGGATGTGTTGGAAGACGAAGGCACACTCGGCAGCCCTCTGTGTCGCTGCTTCCATAAGATTCCGGTCCATCTGCAGCGGTTCTAATCCGCCCTCTGCACGGAGTGCGTTTGTCAGCCGCAGCACTTCATAGTCCTGATCGTAGCTGCTTGTCCCGCTGATCCGGAATGAGACAGTCGGCGGCATTGGTTCTGGCTCCGACCCTGTTTCGGGTTCTTCCGCAAGTACCGGAAACGTGAAGAAGCATATGCACAGCAGCCATAGCGCGAATGCAAGGAATCGGGATGCAGCTCTGTTTCTTTTTTCTCTCATAAAATTCTCCATTCCGCCGCCTTTTGATTAGCGGCACCAAAAGTAATAAAAAGTTATCTTTCACATAAAAGCTTCTCGAAGTATCTAATAGTTTGCAGGATTGTTTCTATAACTGCAAATTATTGGGTATTTCTTTTTGTATCATTATACTCCCTTTTTGATTTGCAAGCAATCAAAACAAGAAAGACTGGCGGCGGATGCTATGCTTTCCGCAACGTAAGGTGAGCTTAACATTCCGGCGCGTAAGATGAGCATAAGATTTAGGTGACTTGAATGAAAATCTATGCTACAATCATTTATACAGTTTGGTGACCAAAGAGGAGAAGGAGGAGCAGACAGATTATGAAAAGACGATGGAAATGTACGTTTTTTGCGATAGTACTGTCGCTGCAGGCTGTTTTGACCGCCGGAATTTGCGCTACTGCGCAGGGGGACGGAAATGCGCAGACGCAGGCGGCCGGCTCCGCTGCTGTGGCCGCGCCTTCGGTGAACGGGGCGCTCCATGTGGAGGGGACGCATCTGGCGGGTCAGAACGGAGAGCCGGTGCAGCTTCGCGGGCTCAGTACGCATGGGCTTGCGTGGTTCCCGCAGTACGTGAATGAGGAATGGTTTCGTCAGCTGCACGATGAGTGGAAGGCGAATGTGGTCCGGCTGGCGATGTACACGGCGGAGTCCGGCGGCTACTGCACGGACGGCAATAAGGAAGCGCTGCAGGTGCTCGTCAAGCAGGGCGTCCAGTACGCGACCGCCTGCGATATGTACGTGATCGTCGACTGGCACATTCTCTCAGATATGAACCCGAATGTCTATCTTGACGAGGCGATGGATTTCTTCCGGACGATGTCGAATGAGTTCAAGGGAAACGACAATGTGATCTATGAGATCTGCAATGAACCGAACGGCGGCACGACCTGGGAGGCGATCAAGAGCTACGCGGAGCAGGTGATCCCGGTGATCCGTCAGAACGACGAGGACGCGGTGATCCTGGTGGGGACGCCGAACTGGTCCCAGTACGTGGACGAAGCGGCGGCCGATCCGATCACGGATTATGATAATGTCATGTACTCGCTGCATTTCTATGCGGCCACGCACAAGGACGACCTGCGCAGCCGGATGACAGGCGCGCTTGATCAGGGACTGCCGATCTTCGTCTCGGAATACGGCATTTGCGACGCGAGCGGCAACGGCGCGCTTGACCTTGACCAGGCGAATCAGTGGGTTGGGACGATGGATCAGTACGGCGTCAGCTATGTCGCGTGGAATATGTCGAACAAGAACGAAAGCTCGGCGATCTTCAAAAGCTCCTGCGCCAAGACGAGCGGTTTTACGCTCGAGGATCTGAGCGATTCCGGAAAATGGCTGTATGAGACGCTCAGCGGCAATCCGGCAGAGCAGGAGGGCGGTCAGGACACAGGCGGCGGAACGAATAGCGCGGGAGACGGTACAGGCGTGGACGGCGGCGCGGGGCAGGAGAATGCATCCGGCGGAGCCGGTCAAAGCGGCGCAGGAGACGGCGCGGACGCAAACGGAGGACAGGGCAGTGACGGCGGCGTGCAGACAGGCGCGGACGGCTCCGGCGTGATCAAAATCACGGACGGCGACATTGAGGCCTCCGCGGTGCTGCGCGGGAACTGGGAAGAAAACGGCGCTCCTACGTATCAGTATGACCTGACGATCAAGAATAAGGGCGAGACAGACTGCAGCTCATGGGAGATCAGTGTTCCGTTTGCGGGAGAGATCAAGCTTTCCAGCGGATGGAACGGAAACTACACCGCTGAGGGCAGTACGCTGCACATCACTTCAGTGGATTATAACGGGGCGATCCCGGCAGGTTCCTCGATCCGAGACGTCGGATTCATTGTGAGCGGCGCGCAGATCGCGGCCGGTTCCGAAGAGGAAGACGGTCAGGACACGAACGCGCAGGACAAGGACTCCAAAGATGAGGACTCCAAAGATGCAGGAGCACAGGCCTCTGACGACAGCTGGATCTGAGGAGGACTCCGGAGCGCGAGGAATAGACGTGGATGCTTCCGCGGGGAGAGCGGAGCACACGTGTCAAAATCCGGCGGCATTTCGCTGAAGTGTGCTGGAAAAATCAAGACGGCTGTATTATAATACAAGCATATAAATCATTATCAAAGGAGGATCAGGAGAATGAAGAAACTGTTGACAGGCGCGCTGGTACTTGGAATGTCGGCCTTTGCGTCGCTCAATGTATGTGCGGTGAATCAGCCCTACGCGGACAATGTGGCCAGCCAGGAGGATATCGAGTCGCTGTACACGTTTACTCTGGAAGGGACAGAGTACACCCTGCCGCTTTCCGTGGATGATCTCAAGGCAAACGGATGGGATTTCTACTATTCGACAGACGCTACGACCAAGATACCCGGTATGACGGTGCAAGGCTGCTGGATGGTCAAGGATTCCAATGAGGATAAGGCGGTCGTCATCACCCTTTTGAACGCCACAGGCAACGCCATGGAGATGCAGAGCGCGAGGGTTGCGGGTGTTGATGTGGATGCGAATTCCACGCTGGAATTCGCTCTGGAGAGCGGACTTAAGATCGGCTCCTCTTCCGATGAGGTAGAAGCGGTTTATGGCTCTGCCGGGGACGAGGGGAATTATACATACGAGTTTTCCGAAATCCTTCGCGAGAAGGGGACGGATCTGCAGGAGACCATGCGCGACATGTCTCTGATGTTCAGCGAGGCGGCGGATTCGGACTCGACGGTATTCCGTGTGGATGAGGAGTCCGGAGCGGTAACTGAGATTGAGCTGAACTATTACAAGACTTTCCCGGAAGACGAGACGGAGGTTTCGGGCAGGCCGGCGTATCTTGACGAATATAAGGCTCCGGCGGCAATGGGAGACAGCGTGACGCCGATGACCTTCGAGCTGGACGGAACAGCGTATCAGCTGCCGATGCCGCTGTCGGTACTTATTGATAACGGATGGACGCTTGACGAGGAGACGGTAGTATACGGTCTGGGCGACAATTCGAGCGTATACCTTTCGAATGGAGAACGACGCATCAATGTCGGGGTGGAAAATCTTGACGATATGATGGTAAATGTGCAGGATACCATGGTCACAAGCATCCAGTTCTTCCTGGGCGACGACTGGAGCGCGGACGCTCTGAAGACTCCGTACGGGATTACGAACAAGACCACGGACGAAGAGCTGAAGACGCTTCTTCCGGCCGTCAATGAAGTGGAGATTGACGGTACCTCCGGAACGCTGGAGAAGGACGGACTCAGATATTACGTATCGGATTACAAGGCTGATGACAGCGATTACCACAGCTATTCGGCGCAGGTATCCGATATGGAGAGCGATGAGAACCGCATCAGCGTAAACTACAGCCTGGACAAGGCGAACACGCCGGACTTCATTGTCATTTACTGCGACGGAGAATGGGCGTACTGATGAGTACGAGCACAGACAGATAGGATTTTCGGACGTAAAAAAGGCCGCTGCGCAAGCGCTGCAGCGGCCTTCTGGCCATCTCACATTCCAATTCAGAGTTTCACTACATTGGCAGCCTGCATTCCGCGGGCGCCCTCTGTCAGATCATAAGACACTGCCTGCCCCTCTTCCAGAGTCTTGAATCCTTCACCCTGGATTGCAGAAAAATGTACGAACACATCAGAACCGTTCTCGCCGGTGATGAAGCCGTAGCCCTTCTCTGCATTGAACCACTTCACTGTACCTTTGTTCATCTGGGTACCTCCTAACTTTGTGCCTACCTGATTCGTTAAAAAATTTCACTAACTATTATAGACTATCAAAGGCTATTATTTCATAATCTATAATAGCTAGTGAAATTTACAAACAAACCACTCTACCAGCGATTATAGTATAGCACAATAAAGTCAAATGTCAAGCACAATTGAAGAAAATAACGTAAAAAACGTGTGATTTTAAATTTTTGATACAATTTTAAGGTTTATTCCTCTGTCTCAAGCTCTGCGGCATAGATCTCGTCCGCGCCGAATGTTTCTTCCTCCGTCTCCACCTCGATGAACTCATCGCCGTAAAGATCGTCTGCAGATGCCTCGACAGGGGTAATCTCCGCCTTGTCGTACAGGAACTCAGCGACTTTGTTCTCGTAGAGCGACCACACGATATTCTCGCGGCCATTGACCTCTTCATATTCGACAGGGCTTGGATAGCCATAAGTCTCAGCAGATTCGGTTACCTCTGAAATATAGTCATCCTCGCTCACCTCCAGACCCTGCGCCTCGCAGATCGCGCAGATGGTAAGGCGAAGATTGACAGAGTCGATCACCTCGGCTTCCAGATCCTCTGTGGTGAGACCAAGCGCCTCCAGAATTTCATCGCGGTCATCCGTGCCAAGAAATTGTCCATAGTAGGAGATGGATTCATTTTCGCACTCGGTATACAGATCCTCAGGATATCCGTTGAATGTTGAATTGTCCATGACAGACTGGAACAGGCTGTCTATCGCCTCGGAATAGCCTTCCTGCGCATACTCCTCCTCCATTGTCGCGCTCAGGGCCTCCTCGTATTCTTCCTTTGAGGCGTATTCCGTATTCTCTGTGACAAATTTTTCATCATATTCGGGAATGACCGTATCGTAAATACCGGTCACAGTGACCTTGAAATTCACGGTCTGGTCAATCCATTCTTCATACCAGACATCGTCGTCGTAGCTGACAGAAAAGCTCAGCTCGTCCCCGACGGCCTTGCCGATCAGCTGGGCGTCAAATTCTGCGCCGTAATCCTCGTCTCCGATTGTGAGATATGTGCTTTCCGTGGATTCCGGATCCTCGCTTCCCTCAACGGAGTAGGTTATATCTGCATAGACGGTGCTGCCCTCAGAAACCTTTTCAGCCTCTACGTCCTCGCTGTACATGTAAAGCTCCTCCTCGATTCGCTCCTGCAGCAGCTCATCTGTAATATCATAGACGTTCTGCGTGGCGGACAGATTGTCGAGAGAGCCGAGCGTGACGTACTGGGACACATCCTTCACCAGATAATCGGAAGGTGTGATCGGTTCTAATTCTTCCTCCGACTCTGCGGCACTTGTCTCGAAGATCATTTCTGTCTCCGGGATGACCGGTTCGGGCTCAGATTCTTTTTTGCTTCCGCAGCCGGAGAGTGTCACCGCGGCAGTCAGTACGAACAGGGGAAACAATTTTTTATTAGACATAAAGTTTCAAGCTCCTTTCTCGTGATTCATGTGGATGAATTTGAAAATAGTTGTGAATTGTAGGTAACAATATTGGTACTATAACATTTCTGGATAAAAAATGCAAACACTTTACTCAAATAAAATATTGTGATATACTGTCCGCGAACCAAGGGATGTAGTCGATTGTAAAAGAAAAATATGATATAAATTTGAATTAAATCTGAATTGAATTTGAATTGCGGAAACTGTGGAAGGTGGGTAACTCCATGGGAAAGAAGAAACAGGGGAAGCCGGAAAAGGAAAAGAAAAAGAAGGAAAAACTGAAAAAGCCTGCGGCAGCCGGGCAGAAGACGGCCGGATCGAAAAAGGATAAGCTTAAGAAGAAAGACCGTAAACCGGAGGCGGGAACGGCCGGAAGCAAGCCCGAAGCGGCCGGAAAGAAGCCGGTTGAGAAGGCGGTCGGAAGATCATCCGAAAGCAGGGCCAAAGGCACGGCCGGAAGGCCATCCGGAAGCAGGACCAAAGACATGGCAGGGGATAAGCTGCGTGAGATGGCGGAGCGCTTCCGGGCGCTCGGAGATAAGAACAGGCTGCAGATTCTGGCGCTGCTTGCGGACAGGGAGCTCTGCGCGGGCGATATTCTGGGATCGATGGATATCGCGCAGTCTACGCTGTCGCATCATATGAAGATCCTGACGGAGGCCGGTATCGTGAAGTGCCGTAAGCAGGGAAAATGGTCGTATTACTCGGTAGACAGAAAGCTGCGGACGGAGCTGAAGCGTCTGGCGGAGTGTGGATCAGCGAAGGACAGCTAAAAGAACGCACAGACGTGAGGAGGAGAATATTATGATGAAGAGTGACGAGGACAGAAGAATCAGAGACATCAGACTGGCGGAGCTCGTGAAGTGGTGTATGATTTCAGGGGCGCTGGACCTGAATCTTTATGAGGAGTATGATGTGAAGCGCGGCCTGCGCGAATCGGACGGCAAAGGCGTTTTGACCGGTCTGACCGAGATTTCGGACGTGGTCGCGTTTCGGACAGAGGGTGGAAAGAAAATTCCGTCCGAGGGACAGCTATATTTTCAGGGTTACAACATTATGGATCTGAAGAAGGGCTTCGAGGAGAGAAAATTCAACTTCGAGGAGATTACATACCTGCTTTTGTTTGGGGCATTGCCGAATCAGCAGCAGCTTTCATCCTTTATCGAGATCCTGAGCCAGTACCGGGAGCTTCCGAACAAATTTGTGCGGGATGTGATCATGAAGGCTCCCAGCATGGACATCATGAATGCATTGCAGCGCAGTGTACTGACGTTGTATTCGTACGACGAGAATCCGGACGACATTTCGATCCAGAATGTGCTTAAGCAGTGCTTATCTCTGATCGCGACATTCCCGTTGATCTCCGTTTACGCATATCATGCATATCAGCATTACCATAATGACAAGAGTCTTTTGATCCGCTATCCGGAACCGGAGCTTTCCACGGCGGAAAATATTCTGCGTATTCTGCGTGACGACGGGCAGTATACGGAGCTAGAGGCGCGCGTGCTCGACATCGCGCTGGTGATTCATGCGGAGCACGGCGGCGGTAATAACTCTACATTTACCACGCATGTCGTCTCATCGACCGGCACGGATACCTATTCCGCGGTCTCGGCGTCGCTCGGATCGTTGAAGGGACCGAAGCACGGCGGCGCGAACCTCAAGGTGGAGAATATGTTCGCGGACATCAAGGAGAACGTGCCGAACTGGGGCAGCGACGACGCGGTTCGCGATTACCTGATGAAGATTATGAATAAGGAAGCGTTTGACGGCAGCGGTCTGATCTACGGCATGGGGCACGCGGTTTATACGCTCTCCGATCCGCGTGCGGTCATTTTGAAGGAGTATGCGAAGTCTCTCTCAGAGGAGAAGGGGTTGACGGACGAGTTCGCGCTGCACGAGAGGGTGGAGCGCATCGCATCGGAGCTTCTGACGAACCGCAAGAAGCTGCACAAGCCGATCTGCTGCAACGTCGACTTTTACAGTGGATTTGTGTATTCGATGCTCGGCATCCCGAAACAGCTGTACACGCCGGTGTTCGCGATCTCGAGGATCGCGGGCTGGAGCGCGCATCGGATCGAGGAGCTCGTCAACGAGGGCAAGATCATCCGCCCTGCGTACAAGTATGTGGGGCATCACAGAGAATATGTCGACCTGAACGAGCGTTGAAGGGAAAACCAGCATTAAATTTTTATAAAGTGATTGCAGGACGGACTTTGTACATGTAAAATGAAGATTAGAGTACATGGATTCGGAGGTATGGGACGTGCCGGAGGCGTTCGTAAAGCTTGAGAATGTGACGAAGATCTACCACATGGGCGAGGTGGATATCCATGCGGTGGACGGGATTGATTTCGAGATAAAGAAGGGCGAGTTTGTCGTGATCGTAGGGCCTTCCGGCGCAGGCAAGACGACGGTGCTCAACATTCTGGGCGGCATGGACACGGCGAGCAGCGGCAGCGTGATCGTGGACGGCAGCGACATCGCCCGCTACAGCCAGAAGAAGCTGACGTCTTACCGGCGAAATGATATCGGCTTCGTCTTTCAGTTTTATAATCTTGTACCGAATCTGACGGCGCTCGAGAACGTGGAGCTTGCGCTGCAGATCTCAAAGAATCCTCTGAACGCGGAGGAGGTGCTGCGCGAGGTCGGTCTGGAGCAGCGCATGGGGAATTTCCCGACCCAGCTCTCCGGCGGCGAGCAGCAGCGCGTGTCGATTGCGCGGGCGCTCGCGAAGAATCCGAAGCTTCTGCTGTGCGACGAGCCGACGGGCGCGCTTGACTACCAGACCGGCAAGGCGATCCTCAAGCTTTTGCAGGATATGTGCAGAGAGCGCGGAATGACTGTCATCGTCATCACGCACAACACGGCGATCACGCCGATGGCGGACCGTGTGATCCGCATCAAAAACGGCCGTGTGTCCGAGATGAAGCTGAATGACCGGCCGATCCCGGTGGAGACGATTGAGTGGTAATCTATACAAAACAGCGGGAATGTGAGATTGATGAGGAAAAAGGCATTACACAAAGATTTTCGCGTGGAAATAAGAAAGAGTAAAAACCGCTTCCTGTCCATATTTTTCATTGTGGCGTTGGGAGTGGCTTTTTTCTCTGGAATTCAATCTTCCGCACCGGATATGCGGCTGACTGGAGATTCTTATTTTGACGACAGTCGTCTCATGGATCTTCGTGTCATCAGCACGCTTGGCCTGACGGAGGACGACCTGGACGCGCTCGAGGAGATCGAGGGTGTCTCTTTTGTGGCAGGCAGCTATATGGAGGATGTTTACTGCGGCGAGGGCGACGCGCGCGAGGTGCTTCACGTCGAGGCTCTGCAGGACGGGATTAACGAGCTGACGCCGGCGGAGGGCAGATTGCCGGAGCGCGCGGATGAGTGTTTTCTGGACGCCGCCTACGCGCTCAAGACCGGGTACAGGCCGGGGGACGAGCTGGAGATCGCTGTGTCATCAGAGGAGGACAGCAGCCTGAGGCACCGGAAATTTACGGTTAGCGGCTATGGCTACAGTCCTTGCTATTTATCCTTCAATCGGGGAAGCACGGCACTTGGCACGGGTTCACTGGCGGGTTTTGCCTATGTGATCCCGGAGGAATTCGACGCGGAGATCTATAGCGTCGCGTATCTGCGGGTGGACGGCGCGGCGGCGAAGACGGCGTTTACCGACGGCTACGACGACCTCGTGGACGAGGTCTGCGGCCGCATCGAGGGGATCGCCGACGCGCGCTGCGAGATCCGTTACAACGAAGTCACAGAGACGGCGGAATCCGAGCTTGCGGAGGCGAAGCAGGAGGTTGCGGACGGGAAGCAGGAGCTTGCCGACGCGAAGCAGGAGCTTAAGGACGGCAGGGCGGAGGCAGAGTCTGAGCTTGCGGAGGCGGAGTCCGAGCTCACGGAGGGAGAGCAGGAGCTCGAGGATGGAAAGCGAGAGCTCTGGGACGCCAGAGAGGAGTTCGCGGATGGAGAGAGAGAGCTGAAGGACGGCGAAAAGGAGATAGAAGAGAACGAGTCGACCCTGGAGGAAGGCAGGAGCCAGATGGAAGAGGCCCGCGGCACTCTGGATTCCGGGGAAAAGGAATACAGCACCGGCGTAAAGGAATACGAGAGCGAATCCGCCAAGGGAGAGAAGGAACTGAAGGCCGCGCAGAAGCAGATCGACGCGGGAAAGAAGCAGCTGGCGGCGGGACAGAAGGCGTACAAGGAAAATCTGGCAACCTACAACGCGGGACAGAAACAGCTGGCGGCGGCCGAGACGCAGCTCACACAGCAGCAGGCGGCTTATGATTCCGGCATGCAGCAGCTGACGGCGGGCAAGGCGCAGTATGAGACGGGGCTTGAGCAGTACAACGCAGGTCTGGCGGCCTACAACGCCGCGGCCGCGCAGCTGCAGGGACAGCTTCAGGAATACGATAATACAATTGCGGCGCTTCAGGCGGCGGTGGACGCCGCGCAGCAGGCACAGCAGGAATGCGACGCGAGGGTCGCGCAGAATCGTTCGGACAGGGACGAAATGAGCGGCCAGCTCGCGCAGGCGCAGAAGGCGCTGGAGGGATTGAACCAGCAGCTTCAGGATGCCCGGGAGGCCCAGAAAGGGGTTCCGGCGCTGCAGGCACAGAGGGATGCACAGGCCGGTACCTTGACTGACCAGAGGAACCAGCTCGCGACGGCGGAAGCGGCTACCGCGGATCTGCAGGCCCAGCAGCAGACGGCGGAGGCGGATCTGCAGGCGGCTCAGGATGCGCTTGAGAAATTGCAGAAAGCGCCTGCCTACAAGGATCCGGGGAACCCGGATTCAGGATATACAGAGGACTACCAAAACGCGCTCTCTGCGGCGCAGCAGGCGGTGGAGGACCGCCAGGCGGCAGCGGATACTCTGGCGGGGCAGGCAGGCGCGCAGGAATCCGTCATCGCCGATCTGAAAACAAAGATCGCAGACCAGGAGGCGAAAGTATCGGGGCTGGATGCGCAGATTCAGGCGCTGAACGCGGCGGTCGGCACGGCAGAGAGCAATGTATCCGGGAAGAATTCCGAGATAGAAGCCCTGAGGCAGGAGATCGCGGCGCTTGACGCGGAATACAGCGGGACTGCAAGTCAGGGAAAGCTGAATCTGGTCCAGGAGCAGCAGCAGAAACAGCAGGCGGCGGCGAAGGCCGTGGCCACGCGTGACAGCACTGTGGCCGGTCTTGCGGGCGCGAAGGCAAAGATGGACGAGGCGCAGACGACGCTGGCGGGACAAAAGCAGACGCTGGACGCGACGGCGACCGCCCTTGCGGCGTCGAAGCAGGAGCTGGATGCGAATGAGCAGGAGCTGAACGCTGCCGGACAACAGCTTACCGCGGCATGGCAGCAGCTGAACACGCAGAAGACGCAGGCGGCGGCCGCCGGAAAGCAGCTTGCCGCCGCGAAAAAGGAGTTGGACGCGAACGAGAAGAAGCTGAAGCAGGGACAGGAAGAGATCAATCAGGGCTATCAGGAACTAAAAAAAGCGCGGGCACAGTTGACCTCGGCCCGCAGGCAGCTGGATTCCGGCTGGGCGCAGCTGGAGGCCTCGCAGTCGCAGGCGTCGGAGGGAGAACGGCAGCTTGCTGAGGGACGTCAGAAGCTGAGTGATGCGCGCAGCGATCTGGCCGAGGCCAGACGGCAGATTCGGGACGGCCAGAGAGAGATCGTGGAAAACGAGCACAAGATTCAGGATGGCTGGGAGGACTACGAGGAAGGGAAAAAAGAGGCTGAGGACGAGATCGCGGAGGGCGAGCAGAAGATTAAGGATGCGGAGGCGGATCTGGCGGAGGCAGAGGAGCAGATCGCGGACGCCGAGGAGAAGCTCGCCGACCTGCGCTATCCGGACTGGTACATAGACAACCGCAGCGCACTTCCGGAACATGCCGGTTTCGGCGAGAACGCGGAGCGCCTCTCGAATATCGCCAAGGTCGTGCCGATCCTGTTCTTCCTGGTGGCGGCGCTCATTTCTCTTACGACGATGACACGTATGGTCGAGGAGGAGCGCACGCAGATCGGGACGCTGAAGGCGCTCGGCTACGGCAAGTGGTCGATCGCTTCAAAATATCTGAAATACGCGTTTCTGGCGACGCTCGGCGGCGGCGTGGCAGGCATCCTGATCGGCGAAAAGATTTTCCCGTGGGTGATTATCAACGCTTACGGGATCATGTATCAGCACATTCCGGAGATCCTGCTTCCGTATAACTGGACCTACGGTCTGATCGCGATGGGAGCAGCGCTGCTGTGCACGATCGGGGCGACGGTCTCCGCCTGCTACAAGGAGCTCATGGCTGTCCCGGCACAGCTCATGCGGCCTCCTGCCCCGAAGGAAGGCAAGCGCGTCTTCCTGGAGCGGATCACATTTTTGTGGAAGCGGCTCAGCTTCACATGGAAATCTACGGTGCGAAACCTGTTCCGCTACAAGAAGCGTTTTCTGATGACGGTCATCGGCATCGGTGGCTGTATGGGCCTTCTGCTCGTGGGTTACGGGCTGCTGGATTCGATCACGGATATCGGTACCATACAGTTTGATGAATTGCAGCTCTACGACGCGGTTGTCGTGCTGGACACGGACGCAGATGCATCCGAGATTGAGGAAGTGGAGGACGCCCTGCGCGCGGACGAGAGAGTGACGCATTCCAAGCGTTTCTATATGCAGCTGACGGACGTGCAGACGGAGGGGATCACGGACAAGGAGTGGTCGGTATACCTGTATGTGCCCGAGGATCTGGAGGATCTGGACGGATTTTTCCGTTTTCGCGACCGCGAGACGAAGGAGCCGTACGAGCTGGGCGACGAGGGCGCGATCATCACGGAGAAGATCGCGAAGGAATTCAAGCTGAAGCCGGGCGACGTGATCACGCTCGAACAGGACGAAGGCGACGACGTCGAGGTGCCGATCGCGGCCGTGTGCGAGAATTATCTGTCGCACTATCTCTATATGACGCCGGCGCTGTATGAAAAAGTGTACGGGGAAGCGCCGGAATTTAACAGCGTCTTCTTCGAGAGCGGAGAGCCGCAGGAAGGGATCGAGGAGATCGGTGAGACGATGCTGAGCCATGACGCGGTGCTCAACGTGACCTACACCGGCACGCTCGCGCAGCAGATCGAGAACATGCTCGGGGCGATGGACGTCGTCATGCTGGTGCTGATCGTATCGGCCGGCGCGCTCGCGGTCGTGGTGCTCTACAACCTCAACAACATCAACATCAACGAGCGCCGCAGGGAGCTCGCCACGCTGAAGGTGCTCGGCTTCTACAACGGCGAGGTGGCGGCCTACGTCTACCGCGAAAATATTCTGCTCACGCTGATCGGCGCCGCGCTCGGGATCGGGCTCGGGAAGCTGCTGCACGCGTACATCATCACGACGATCGAGGTGGACGCCTGCATGTTCGGCCGCAACATCAACCTGCCGAGCTTCGTGTACGGGACACTCTTCACGATCGGCTTCTCCGTGATCGTCAACGGCGTCATGTACTTCAAGCTGAAGAAAATAGACATGGTCGAGTCGCTGAAAAGTGTGGAATAATATTATTTTACTGGACGAATGTGGGAAATCATAGTATGATGAATGTATCTAAATAAAAGCCCACGGATTGCTTCGCACTATGTGCTCTCGCAATCCTATCCGCATTCGCAAATCGCAGCACTCACATCTGTTCGTGCTGCTGTATTGCTCATACGGATTAGCGTCTCTCATGGATGAGCGGACGAACAAGTGAACTTGTTGTCCGCTCTTCATGGAGACTGGGCTTTATTATCGATAGAAAGGAAAGGTACCCATTATGACGACACTTGAGTTACAGAAAATGGCGAACGAGGTTCGCAAGGGCATCGTGACGGCGGTGCACAGCGCGAAAGCCGGACATCCGGGCGGATCTCTCTCAGCCGCAGATCTGTTCACCTACCTCTATTTTGAGGAGATGAACATCGATCCGAAGGATCCGAAGAATCCGGACAGAGACCGTTTCGTGCTCTCAAAGGGACACACGGCTCCGGGCTACTATTCTGCGATGGCGCACAGGGGATATTTCCCGGTGGAGGATTTGACGACGCTGCGCAAGGTCGGCTCACATCTGCAGGGGCATCCGTGCATGCAGCACATCGCCGGCATCGACATGTCCTCGGGCTCTCTGGGACAGGGCATTTCGGCGGCGGTCGGCATGGCGCTTGCGGGGAAGATGGACGGCAAGTCCTACCGCGTGTACACGCTGCTCGGCGACGGTGAGATCCAGGAAGGCCAGGTCTGGGAAGCGGCAATGTTCGCAGGCCACAGGAAGCTGGACAACCTCGTCGTGATCGTGGACAACAACGGCCTTCAGATCGATGGCAACATCGCGGACGTCTGCTCACCGTACCCGATCGACAAGAAATTCGAAGCGTTCAATTTCCATGTGATCAACGTGGCGGACGGCAACGACATGGATCAGCTGCGCGCGGCGTTCGCGGAGGCGAAGACCACAAAGGGCATGCCGACGGCGATCATCATGAAGACCGTCAAAGGAAAGGGCGTTTCCTTTATGGAGAATCAGGCGTCCTGGCACGGCACCGCTCCGAACGATGAGCAGTACGCCGTCGCCATGGCAGACTTAGAGAAAGTGGGGGAAGCATTATGTCAGAAGTAAAGAAGATCGCTACCAGAGAAAGTTACGGAAACGCGCTGGCCGAGCTCGGCGCGGAGCATGAGGATCTCGTCGTTCTGGATGCTGACCTCGCGGGTGCGACGAAGACAGGCGTATTCAAGAAAGCGTTCCCGGACCGCCACATCGACTGTGGTATCGCGGAGTGCAATATGATGGGCATTGCTGCAGGTCTTTCCACTACGGGAAAGGTGCCGTTCGCGAGCACGTTCGCGATGTTCGCTTCGGGCCGCGCGTATGAGCAGGTGAGAAATTCCATCGGCTATCCGCATATGAACGTGAAAATCGGCGCGACGCACGCCGGCATCTCGGTAGGCGAGGACGGCGCGTCCCACCAGTGTAACGAGGATCTGGCTCTGATGCGCGAGATCCCGGGCATGGTCGTGATCAACCCGGCGGACGACGTTGAGGCGAGAGCCGCAGTGAAGGCTGCCTATGAGTATGTCGGACCGGTCTATCTGCGCTTTGGCCGTCTGGCTGTTCCGGTGATCAACACGAACCCGGATTACAAGTTTGAGATCGGCAAGGGCATCACGCTGCGCGAGGGCACGGACGTCACCGTATTCGCGACAGGCCTGTGCGTGAACAGCGCGCTCGAGGCGGCAGAGATGCTCGCGGCGGACGGTATCTCCGCGAAGATCATCAACATCCACACGATCAAGCCGCTCGACGAGGAGCTTGTGGTGGCCGCCGCGAAGGCGACCGGCAAGGTCGTGACAGTCGAGGAGCATTCCGTGATCGGCGGCCTGGGCAGCGCAGTCTGCGAGACGCTGTGCGCGAAGGCTCCGACCCCGGTGCTGCGCATCGGCGTGCAGGATGTGTTCGGCGAGTCCGGTTCGGCCGTGGCTTTGCTCGAGAAGTACAAACTCGACGGCAAGGGCGTCTACGAGCAGATCAAGGCGTGGGTGTAAGGGCGACTGGCCACTTAGACTGAATGTGAGAATTCAATACAAATAAGGAAAGAGGACAGGTACGAAAACGTATCTTGTCCTCTTTTTAAAGTTCATCTTCTGCTTCTTCTGATCCCTCCGATTCGCCAAAAAGTATCCTCATATAATCACGTTTTGCCATAATGACCCTGGCTACTTCAATGAAACCGTTATGTACACGATAGAATATCTTGTATTTCTTATAATTTATAGAATAGAATCCGGTAAATAAACCACGATATTGAAGCGGGGTTCCGGAAAAAGGGTAAGCCTTTTTTGCAGCAATCACAGCCCTTAATTCGTCGATATATCGATCTGCAATATCGTAGCTTCCGGAAGCTTTTAAAACGCCATCCCAAACCATATCCATATCGCGTACAGCTTCCGGTGAATATCGTATTGAATAAATCATTTCTTCGAGTTCCTTCTATTTTGAAAATGATTGCGGAGTTCGTCGTCAGAAACCCAGCCCTCTTTCTCCGCGGAGCGGATACCCGCATTCAACTCACACATCAAGCGTATCATAGCTTCTGCTTTTTGAAAATTCTCTTCATCTTCCATATTTCGGATGCTGTACACACCATGACCGTTCCGCGTCAGGTAAACAGGCGATCCGGCAGATACTTTTTCCAAAATAGTACCATAATTTCTCAGATCAGAGACTGGTGCAATCGTAGGCATATGCACACTTCCTTTCGATAAATTTGTAGAAATATTATAGCATGTTATGTGCAGGTGGTCAAGGATTGATACATCTGGAAAAGCTTACTATATTTCTATATATAAGGATGAAAACCGGGATTTTCTGAAAGGAGAAAGCACAAATGAATACATTGACACTGAATGAGGAAATACTTACCGCATATGGCAGATACCTGCGCACCAACGAAAAAAGTCCGTACACGATTGATAAATACATCCGGGACGCTGAGGCGTTCCGAAGCTTCGCCTCCGGCCGGCCGCTCACGAAGGAGCTTGCGGTCGATTACAAAAGATATCTGATCGAGTCCGGAAAATACGCGGACAGCAGTATCAATTCCATGCTTGCGTCCCTGCGGGGACTTTTCAAATACCTGGGAAGAGACGACTGCAACGTCGCAAGGCTCCGCACGCAGGAAATGCCGTATTGCCCGGAAAACAAAAGCCTTACGATGGAAGAATACCGGAGACTTTTGAACGCCGCGGAGGGAAACCAGCGCCTGCAGATGATGCTGAAGGTGCTTGCCGGAACCGGAATCCGTGTTTCCGAGCTGAAATACTTCACCGTGGAGGCAATCCGGAAAAAGGAGCGGCGAACCAGCATCCGCGTCTCCTGCAAAAGGAAAAGCCGGGAGATCATCATTCCGGACGGACTGCGCGAGGAACTTTCCGCTTATATCAGGAAGCGGAGGATCAAAGAGGGCGTGATTTTCCGTACGCGCAGCGGCAGACCCGTAGATCGGAGCAATTTCTGGAGGCAGATGAAACGCCTGTGCAAAAAGGCGGGCGTCGGCGAGGATAAGGTATTCCCCCACAATATCCGGAAGTTGTTCGCGCGAATGTTTTATGAGAGTTCGCACGATATCGCGCAGCTTGCCTGCCTGCTCGGACACAGCAGCGTTAACACGACGATGATCTACGTCAGGAGGACAGAGCGCGAGGTCAGGGCGCGTGTCGACCGGATGATGAGAGAGATTCTGCGCAAGATCGGAGAAAGAGGGGAGCGGGATCCGGAAAAGGCCGGAAAGGCCGGGGGCGGGAGAAAGCCGGGACAACGACAAAATAAAAAAAGCACAACATTATCTGTATAATGTAGTGCGCCGCTTCTTTGCACATCGAACACGTTGAATTTTTCAAGCAAAAAAAGAGTCCCCACGCCCTTCGACTGTGCGGACCCCAGTGATATCTTTTGCATCGGCTTTTGTATCTTTTTATACAAAGGCCTTTCTTGCATGCCAAAATCCGGTCGGAATTCAGGCTTCCCGGCTGGATTTCAGCATATCGCAACCTGATACAGGCTTTTTCGATCATTCTATCTCTATATTCAGAAAATTCTGTGATTATACAATTTAAAATAAGTCAAATATAAAAATTTACCACTTATGTATCTCTTGCTATTTCGGATTGAAAGTGCTATTATAATTCACGACTTTGATTACACGGCAGTATCTGCTTACTTATTGCACTACATTATACAGATAATGTTGTAAAAGGATGAATGACTATGGGCATTCGGCTGTATGAACACAATCAAACCGCATACGAAGCCGTTCTCGCCATGTTGGCGGAGAAAGGCCGCGCGGCCGTGATCCATCCGACCGGCACGGGGAAGTCCTTCATCGCCTTCCAGCTGTGCGAGGATCATCCGGATAAGACCGTGTGCTGGCTTGCGCCCTCGGAATACATCTTCCGGACACAGCTGGAGAACTGGCGGGCGGCCGGTATGCCTGCAGATAAACCGGAAGAAACGAACATCCGCTTCCTCACCTACGCGAGGCTCATGCTGATGCAGGAGGAAGAGCTTGAAGGGCTAAAGCCGGACTACATCATCCTGGACGAGTTTCACCGCTGCGGTGCGAAGATGTGGGGACAGGGCGTGCAGAGGCTGCTGGAGCGGTACCCGGACGTCCCGGTACTCGGACTCTCAGCAACGAACATCCGCTACTTGGACGGGCAGCGGGACATGGCGGACGAGCTGTTCGACGGGAACATCGCCTCGGAGATGACGCTCGGGGACGCGATCGTGCGCGGCATCCTGAACCCGCCGAAATACGTGCTGTCGACGTATTCCTGCCAGAAGGAGCTGGAGCGTTACAAGGCGCGAGTGAAAGGGGCAAAAAACAGCGCAGTGCGCGCGGAGGCGGACAAATATCTGGAGGCCCTGCGGCGCGCTTTGGAGAAGGCGGACGGGCTGGACGAGGTCTTCCGGAAACACATGGCGGGAGAAGATCCGCCCGAAGAAAAAGAACCAGCTGTGCAGCCGCGGAAGAAAGGGCTGCCGGGGCGGTTTGGGAAGTATCTTGTCTTCTGCGCGGATTACGAGCATATGCAGGAGATGATCGCGAAGGTCCCGGAGTGGTTCGCGAAGGTGGACCCGGAGCCGCACGTCTACTCGGTCTACTCGGAGGACGCGCGGGCGGAGGCGGAGTTTGCGAGGTTCAAGGCGGACGGGAGCGGTCACCTGAAGCTCTTGTTCTGCATCGACATGCTGAATGAAGGGATCCATGTGGACGACGTGAGCGGGGTGATCCTGCTCCGGCCGACGGTCTCGCCGATCATCTACAAGCAGCAGATCGGACGTGCGCTTTCCGCGGGAAGAAAGCAGGACGAGAATGCTGTGATCTTCGATGTAGTGATGAACATAGAGAACCTGTACAGCATCGGTACGGTCGAGGACGAGATGCAGGCCGCGGTGCGATACTATCGGGACCGCGGGGAAGGCAGCCTTATCGTGAACGAACATTTCCACATCACGGACGAGGTGCAGGACTGCATGAGGCTGTTCCGCAGACTGAACGAGACGCTGGGCGCCTCGTGGGAGCTGATGTATCAGGCGGCGGAGCAGTATTTCGAGCAACACGGGGATCTGGAAGCGACGAAGCGGTATGTGACGGAGGACGGACTGTCGCTGGGGCAGTGGCTGGACACGCAGCGCAAGGTACGGGCGGGGAAGGCAAAGGGCGTCCTCACGGAAGCGCAGATCGCAAGACTGGACAGATTGGGCATGCGCTGGGAGTCAAAGATTGACCGGAACTGGGCGCGATATTTTTCGGCGGCGCAGGTGTATTACCGGGAACACGGGAACCTTCTGGTGAACGTGCGGGACGGGAAATACCAGGGCGTGGAGCTGGGCAAATGGCTGGCGCAGCTGCGCACCTACCGGAAGAGCGGGATCCGCACAAGTTATCTGACGCCCGAACGTGAGGCGGCTCTGGAGGAAATCGGGATGGTCTGGGACGTGCCGGACTATCTCTGGGAGCAGAACTACCACGCGGCGGTGCGGTACCATCGGGAATACGGGGATCTGGACGTCCCATACTACTACGTAGACCCGGACGGCGTGAAGCTTGGCGTCTGGATTGCAAATACAAGGTTTGCCAGAAGAAACGGAGGCGCCGGCCGGGCAGAGCTGAGCGAGGATCAGATCGCGAGGCTGGACGAACTCGGAATGATCTGGAGCAACAAGAATAATGTCGTATGGGAGCGCTCTTATTTAGCGGCGTGCCGTTACCGGAAGAAATACGGCAACCTGAATATCCCGGTCGCCTACGTGACGGAGGACGGCTGCCATCTGGGACGCTGGATACGAAAACAGAAGGAAACGTGCCGTTCCGGCATGAGCGAGGACCGCAGGAAGAAGCTGGCAGAACTCGGAGTCAGCTGAAAGATTTGTCCTTCCGGCGGGGCGAATGCGGCTATGTTGGCACGTTAGGGGGCAGGCGGTTATGTACAGGAAGATCACACAGGGCTGGCTGAAGCACATTGATTTCATCGTGCTGGACCTGCTGTGCCTGCATGTGGCGTTCGTGTTTGCCTACATGGTACGCCACGGCTTCCAAAATCCTTACGCCATAGAAGACTACCGGGCCATCGCGATCATCTTCACGATGACGGATCTCCTGCTCCTCGTGTTTTTCAGCCGCCTGTCGGACGTGCTGAAGCGCGGCTTCCGGAAGGAATTCACGACCACGCTGGTTCATACCGTCCTGCTTGCGATCACGGTGTCGTTCTACATGTTTTCCGTGCAAAGCGGGGAAACCTATTCACGCGTGTTCTACTATACGATGATCGCGGTCTATTTCTGCCTGACGCTGCCGGTGCGGCTCGGATGGAAGGTGGTCCTGCGGAAGAACCCGATCAGGGACAGAAACGTCCTCTTCCTGATCGTGACGTCAAAGAACGCGCGGCAGGTCGTTGAGAGCGTCCTGCAGAACAGCCACGGGCTGTACCAGATTCCGGGGATGGCAGTCGTCGACCTGGACATGCGGGGGAAGGAGATCGACGGCGTGCCGGTGGCAGCCTGCCGGGAGGACGTCGTCGAATACCTCAAAAGGGAATGGGTGGACGAGGTGCTGGTGGCAGCGCCGAATACAGAAGAATTATATCAGACCCTGATTGAGATGGGACTGATTGTACATATCAGACTGGAAGGCCTGAGACGGTATGCGGAGCAGACGCAGACCGTGGAATATCTGGGAGGCAACATGGTACTGACCTACAGCCTGGGCAGCGTCACGCTGGGGCAGGCGTTCGCGAAGCGGACAATCGACATCCTCGGAGGACTGATCGGCTGTCTGCTTACCGGGCTTCTGTATGTCGTGATCGCCCCCTTCATCTACATCCGCTCGCCCGGCCCGATCTTTTTCGCGCAGACGCGCGTGGGGCGGAACGGGAAGAAGTTCAAGATGTACAAGTTCCGCAGCATGTACCCGGACGCGGAGTCACGCAAGGCGGAGATAGCCGCGGCCTGCGGTCTGGACGGGCAGATGATGTTCAAGTATGAGGAGGATCCGCGAATCATCGGATCGAGGGTCCTGCCGGACGGGACCTACAGGAAGGGTATCGGTAACTTTATCCGTGACCTGAGCCTGGACGAGTTCCCGCAGTTCTTTAACGTGCTGAAGGGCGATATGAGCCTGGTGGGTACGCGTCCGCCGACGGTGGACGAGTGGGAGAAGTATGAAGCGCACCACCGTGCGCGGATGTCGATCCGTCCGGGGATCACGGGGCTGTGGCAGGTGAGCGGGAGGAGCAACATCACAGACTTCGAGGAAGTGGTGGAGCTGGACCGGAAGTACATAAGCGGGTGGAGCCTGTGGCTGGACCTGAAGATCCTGCTGAAAACAGTAGGTGTTGTTTTCCGGCGGGAGGGTGCGATGTGAGGAGGATGCAGCGGAAAACAATCGTTGCTTAGGGCACGTTGCGGGAAGCTGCTGACATAGGGAGGAAGGAAGCCGCGCACACGGAGTACAAAGCATGCGCGGTATGGCGAAGCCTGCCCTGAAATACGGTGACCGGCATGGCAAAAACAGGAGCATATAGGCCGTAAGCGTGGCAGTTCAATACGAAAAAGGGTGTGCAAAGAAATGTGGTACGCGGTATGGGTGCAGACCGGCCGTGAGGAGCAGGTCAGGATAGCCTGCGACCGGGAGCTGGGAAGCAGGAATGTCTATGAGGAATGTTTCCTCCCGAAATATGAGAAGCCCTGGAAGGAAAACGGGGTATGGGTTAAGAGGCAGAAAGTCCTCTTTCCCGGATATCTGTTCTTTGTGACGGAGGATCCGGACAGATTGTATCAGGCTCTGAAAACCATCCCCCAGTTCACGAAGCTTCTGGGCGATAAGGAAGGACCGATTCCGTTGTACGAGGATGAGGTCGATTTTCTGGAGAAACATATCAACAAGGACAAGGTATTTGAGGTCAGCACAGGCGAGTATATCGGGAGGACGCTGGTCGTCACGGAAGGGCCGCTGAAGGATCTGACGGGCAAGGTGGTATATGTGGACCGGCACGACAGGCAGGCCGTGCTGGAGGTGGAGTTCTTCGGCCGGATCACAAGGATGAAAGTAGGGCTGGAGATTGTGAGGAAGGCTGCAGGGAACTGAAGAATGAACGGCTGATCAGAGCCAGGCTGGCCGAAGCGAGAAGAGGGAGTGCAGGGCATTGAAAAAGGAAGACAGGGGCGAGCGCCTGAAAATTGCAATGCTTGGTGCTGGAGTAATATTAGGCACAAAAACAAAGCGGCTACAAAGAGACAGATATTGGAAAGAAATGCCCATGTTAGGCAATGTCACACCGGCAGTTTGGAGTTGTCGGATTAAATAGATTTCTGAAGCTGGATGAGAAAGGCCACCCATAAAGTTGTATTTAACAAGCGATGCGGAGAAAGGCAGCTCAGAGCGTTGCTATTCTCCGCTATTTTATGTTTAGGAAGAATTTTGTAGTCGAAAGGAATTGACCTAGAGATGATAATTACAAAGACTCCTTTCCGCATGTCTTTTTTTGGCGGTGGAACAGATATGAAGGATTTTTTTGAAAAATACGGCGGTGCGGTATTGTCAACAACATTTGATAAGTATTGCTATGTCAATGTGCGTCATCTCCCACGTTTCTTCGACTACTCGACCGAACTTTGTTATTCGCAGACAGAGCGTGTTACAGGTGTTGATCAGATTAAGCATCCTGCAATTCGAAATGCTATGAAAATGTTAGATATGCATGAGATACGTCTCACATACGAAGCGGATCTTCCTGCGCGTTCGGGTCTTGGAACATCGTCATCCTTTGCAGTTGGAATGCTTAATGCTTTCCATGCTTTAAAAGGGAAATATGCAGATAAAAACCGCCTCGCTGATGAAGCAATTTATCTCGAACGTGCGCTCTGCAACGAAGCGGGTGGTTGGCAGGATCAAATTGCTTCCTCGTTTGGAGGACTAAATCGTATCAGTTTTAATACCGATGGATATGAAGTTCGACCAGTAATTATTTCGCCTGAACGTAAGCGTTACCTTAATGAGAATCTTGTCATGTTTTTTACTGGCTTTACGCGCTTTTCATCCGAAGTTCAGGAAGCTAACGCTAAAGGGCGTGGGGATAAGACTGCACAGTTGAAGGAGATGCTCGCTCTCGTTGATGAAGCTGAAAATATTTTAATAGATAAATATGCTAATCTAGACGATTTCGGGAAACTTTTGGATTATACATGGAAACTGAAAAGGCAAACAGGCGCTGCGATTACAACAGACGGCATTGATGCGCTTTATGCAAGGGGCATAGCCGCGGGAGCCTTGGGCGGCAAGCTTCTTGGTGCAGGCGGCGGAGGATTCTTGCTGTTCTACGTTCAGCCCGAGCACCGCGCAAGCGTTATGGAGGCGATGAAAGATCTGCTCTACGTCCCGTTCGAGTTTGAAAACGGAGGAACAAGGGTCATATATTATTCGCCGGAGAGCTATACCCCTGCGGAGAAGAAAAAGTGAAGGCGGTAATAATGTCCGGCGGGAAGGGTACTCGAATTTCAGAATTTTTTCCGGATATTCCGAAGCCGCTAATTCCTATATGCGGAAAGCCCGTTTGGGAGCACGAAATAGAGTGCTTGCGCGAACAAGGCTTCACCGACATAATCCTCATCATCAGCCGTATGGCGAGTAAGATAATTGAATATTTCGGCGATGGAGAACGTCTTGGCGCACATATAGATTACTTCGTTGAGGACAAGCCGCTCGGAAATGTGGGTACATTGTTCAGACTGAAAGATAAGCTGACGTAAAATTTTCTGCTTCTGAACGCCGACTCTGTATTCAATATAGATTTCAACCGCTTTGTGGCGTTTCATAGAGAACATAAAGCCCTTGTTACGGTGTTTGCCCATCCGAACGACCCCCATATGACAGTGGACTGATTATTACGGACGGGAACAAATCCGTTCAGAAATGGCTTGCCAAAGAGGACGAACGACCCGATTTTTATAAAAACTGCGTTAACGCGGGGTTGCACATCATTTCTCCGAAGCTTTTGGAAAACGACATTGACCTGCCGAAAATAGATTTAGATCGGCACTTGCTTAAGCCTCTTGCGAGCAGCAGCAAAATGTTCTGCTATAACAGCCCAGAGTACGTAAAGGATATGGGTATGCTGGAGAGATTTGAGGCAGTCTCAAAAGATTTTGAGAGCGGCAAGGTGTTCGCAAGAAATCTCAGAAATAAGCAAAAGCAATCTTTTTAGACCGCGACGGGACGATCAACAAATATGTCGGATTCCTGAGAAATATTGATGCCTTTGAGCTTTTGCCGATGGTCTCTGGGCAATAAAGCTAATAAATCGCTCGGGCTATCTTGCAATAGTAGTAACTAATCAACCTGTAATCGCGCGCGGTGAGGTAACGTTTGCAGAGCTTAACGAGATACATAACAAAATGGAGACTCTGCTCGGCAGGCACGGCGCATATCTTGACGGCATTTACTTCTGCCCGCATCACCCCGACAGCAGAAGTCAAAGAACTCAAATTCGACTGCAACTGCCGCAAGCTGAAGCCAGGAATGTTGCTTCAAGCGGCAAAAGACTTCAACATGAACCTTGAGCAGTCGTATATGATAGGCGACGGCGAGCATGACAGAGGCGCAAGAGAAGCGGCAGGCTGCAAAGCGAAAATTATCCCGACCGATGGAGATCTGCTGAAAGCGGTCGAGGAGATTTTGGAGGATAGATATGACCGAGAAAGCTAAAGCCCAGCTTGACCTTTTGATTGAGAGATACCCGCAGCTTGCAGTCTGCAAGGACGATATAATGAAGGCTTACGAACTGATTGAGTCCTGCTACGCGAACGGCGGAAAGCTCCTTATTGCCGGTAACGGAGGATCTGCTGCCGACGCCGAGCATATCGTCGGCGAGCTGATGAAGGGCCTCAAGAATTTGCGCAAGCTTCCGAAGGAATATGCAGACAGACTTATAGCCGTAAACCCGGAACTCGGTAAAACCCTTGCCGAGAACTTGCAAGGAGCGCTTCCTGCAATAGCTTTGGACGGGCACCCGGCGCTCTCGACCGCCTATCAAAATGACTGCGAGCCACTTTTATGCTTTGCCCAACAGGTCAACGGTTACGGTAACGAGGGCGATGTTCTTCTCGGTATCTCAACCTCGGGAAACAGCAAAAATGTGCTTTATGCCGTGGTCACAGCTAAAGCAAAAGGCATGAAAGTAATCGGGCTGACGGGGCAGAAGGAGAGCAAGCTGAGCGATATGGCGGACGTGTGCATACGGGTACCGGAAACAGAAACCTATATGGTGCAGGAGCTGCATCTGCCGGTGTATCACACAATATGTTTGATAATTGAGGAGAATGAGTTTGGCGTATGAAAACAGCTATTGTAGGCAGCTCGGGTTACATCGCCGGGTATCTGCTTAAAAGATTTGAAAACGTTCTGAAAATAGACCAGACCCCCATAGCGGGCGCGCATTTGAACCTCGCGGAAGCCGAAAAGTTTGATTATTCGGTTCTCGACGGCATTGATTATGTGATATTCACCGCCGCAATTTCCGGTCCGGATATATGTGCGAACGAGTTTGAAAAGTGTTGGAATATAAACGTTACCGGTACTGAGTATTTCATAAAAAATGCGATTGCACAAGGCTGTAGGGTTCTATTCTTCTCAAGTGACGCGGTTTTCGGGGATATCCCCCGAGATATATATACCGAGCTCTCCGAAACCAATGCGCATACTCCTTACGGCAGAATGAAAAAAGCAGTTGAGGATTGTTTTAAAGATGATCCGAATTTCAAGGCGATACGGCTCTCGTATGTGGTCTCGAAAAACGACAGGTTTGTTTCTTACTGCCTCAAATGTATTGACACAGACGAGACCGCGGACATCTTCCACCCGTTCTACCGAAACTGTATAACCGTTTCAGACGTTGTAAATACAGTCGATTGGATTACAAAGCATTGGGAAAACTTTGAGTCACAAGTTCTTAATGTTGCAGGTAACGAGCTTGTAAGCCGAGTACGGATAGCGGACGAGCTGAACAGGCTGTATGGCAACAGACTAAAATATGTCATCACCTCACCGGGTGGTGATTTCTACAAAAACCGTCCGAAGATAACACAGATGAAAAGTCTGTATCTTAATAAATACGGGATTCTGAAAGACGAATCCTTTACAGAAAAGCTTAAAAAAGAGTTGGAGGAAAAGTAAATGGCTACAAAAGCACTTATTACGGGCATTACGGGAATGGTGGGCTCCCACCTTGCGGATTTCCTGTTTGAAAATACGGATTGGGACGTTTACGGCGTATGCCGCTGGAGAAGTCCTTTGGACAATGTTTCGCATCTTTTGGACCGTGTGAACAGGAAAGACCGCGTATTCTTTGAATATGCCGATCTTAACGACGAGATGAGCCTCATCACGGTCGTAAACAACATTAAGCCGGACTATGTATTTCACCTTGCTGCGCAGAGCTATCCTTTGACGAGCTTCACAGCCCCGATAGATACTTTAAATACAAATATCCTCGGCACCTGCCGTCTGCTTGAAGCTTTCCGCCTTGCAATGGCGGAGGACAAAGACTACCACCCGATTATTCATGTCTGCGCTTCTTCGGAGGTTTTCGGTAAGATTCCTGCAGTGAAAAAACCTGAGACAGGTATTCACGAAGAATGTCCGTTCCACCCGGCAAGCCCCTATGCCATTTCCAAAGTCGGTACCGACCTTTTGGGCAGATACTACGCAGAGGCTTACGGTATGACTGTGATGACGACGAGAATGTTCACCCATACAGGGCCGAGGCGCGGAGATGTGTTCCACGAATCGACATTTGCAAAGCAAATTGCGATGATTGAGGCAGAAATGATAGAGCCGAAAGTCATGGTCGGAAATCTAAAGTCGCTCCGTACATATGCCGACGTCAGGGACGCAGTCAGGGCGTATTATATGCTCGTCACTGTCAATCCAGTTGCTGGCGAGTATTACAACATCGGCGGCAGCTACACCTGCGAAGTTGGCGACACGCTGAACACGCTTATTTCCTACTCGACGATGAAGGATAAGATCGAGATAGTCACCGACCCCGAGCGCCTGCGCCCGATTGATGCAGACCTTCAGGTCCCCGACTGCCGCAAGTTCAAGGAACACACCAGTTGGGAGCCGCAGATACCATTTGAGAAGACGATGCGCGACCTGCTCGACTACTGGAGAGAAAAAATCAACGGGGGGGGTACTACCTTACAAGGTAGAAAAAACTACTTCCTTACAAGGTGACCATTATGAACGCTCCTGCCATTCCGTTTACGGGGAGGCAGTAGCATGAACATTATGGTCACCGGTGCCGGCGGAATGGTCGGTTCTCACATGGTAGAGTTGTTGCATTCTCAGAGTAAGAATGTCATAGGGACATACTACAAGCCCACGACGGACATAACTGAACTGCCGCCCGCAATCAAGATGATAGAATGCGACGTAAGATACCCTGAAAATATTGAAAGAATAATTTTTGAGTATATGCCAGAGCAGATTTATCATCTTGCGGCACAGAGTTATCCTACCGTTTCGTGGAATAAACCATACGAAACCATAGAATCGAACATAAACGGAACGATTGCAGTTTATGAGACAATCAAAAAAGTAAGAAAACTTATTGACAGAAACTATGATCCTATTGTTGTTGTTGCGTGTTCAAGCGCCGAATATGGCGAGACGCTCAACGAACTCGTGGGAGATGAGGTTTATGTCAAGGAAACGGCGGAGCTCAAGCCTTTACACCCTTATGGCGTCAGCAAGGTCGGGCAGGATTTGATCTCGTTTCAGTATTTTATGAATGATCACATACGTTGCATTAGGGCTAGAATTTTCAATTCCACTGGAACGAGAAAAGTAAACGACGTTACTTCGGATTTCACATACAGGGCTGTTCAGGCAGAAAAGACTGGTATTTATGAGTTCAGAGTAGGAAACCTCGAATCAAGGCGAGCAATAATGGATCAGCGGGATTTGATTAACGCGCTTATGTTGCTTGCCGAAAAAGGCATACCTGGAGAAGTTTACAACATATCCTCGGAGCACATTTACAGGATGAGAGATATTGTGGAGATTATTGAAGTGCAGACGGGGCATAAGTTTAAGACGATCGTCGATCCGAATCTTCTTCGCTCAACTGATGAAAAGGTAATCGTCGGCGATGTGACGAAGCTGAAACGTGATACAGGCTGGAAACAGCAGATCACGATGGAGCAGACTGTTAGAGATATGTTGGAGTATTGGAGAACTAAATGATTCGGAGGGAATAAAATGCCCCAAAACAGAATGCGGTTCATGAATTCATACATAGATAACATTACTATGGATGAAGCAATAGATCATATAGAAGAGTGTATTCGGCTACGCAAAATCGGGCAGATAATAACTCCGAATGTCGATCAGATCGTCCGAATGGAAACTGACAGCTATTTTAAAGAGATATGTGATAATGCAGAACTGCTTCTGACAGACGGGCATCCGCTCCTGTGGATTGCAAAGTGGTACAAAACTCCGATCAAAGAAAAAATATGCGGCTCAGATCTCATACCCAAGCTTTGCGAGGTCGCCGCCCAAAAAGGTTATTCGGTATTCTTTTTAGGGGCTGCTCCGGGGGTGGCGCAAAGAGCGGCTGATAAATTAAATGAAAAGCTACCGAGCCTGAAAATAGCAGGCGTATATTCTCCGCCAATAGGGTTTGAAAAAGATCGGCAAGAGTTAGATAAGATAAATCAGATGTTATATGATTCTAACGCGGATATGCTGTTTGTGGGGATGGGAGTGCCGAAGCAGGATATTTTCATATATGAAAATATGTATAAGTACAAGATCCCGATGTCGTTTTCAATCGGTGGAACAATAGATTTTATAGCTGGAGAACAAAAAAGGGCACCTAAATGGATAAGCAGGATCGGAATGGAATGGCTTTACAGACTATGTCAAAGTCCAAAGAGAATGTTTAAGCGGTATATTATTGACGACAGCAAGATATTGAAATTGGCGTGGAAATATAGGTGATTATATGGAGTTATCGAAGCAGAATATTCTGTTTTTCCCAAGAACCATGGACTCAGGTGGTACTGAAAATGTTGTTTTGCAGCTTTGTGAAATTTTCAAGCCGCTGGTAAACAATATCGTTGTTTGTTCATGCGGTGGAGAAAATATCAAACGTCTGGAAACGATGGCTATAAGGCATTACGTTATTCCGGACATTGAAAATAAATCGCCATTTGTCATGATTAAAATAGCAAAGCAACTCCGCAGAATTGTCCGAGAGGAAAAAATCACCGTAATTCATACTCACCACCGTATGGCTGCGTTTTATGCAGCTGTACTCAGGCTGTATAAAAAATGTAGTTTCATAAACACAAGCCACAATACTTTTTATGATAAAAAATTCCTGACAAAGTTTGCATACAAACACGCCGGACTTGTAGCCTGCGGAGTAATGGTAAAGAAAAATTTAGTAGATTATTTCGGTATACCGGATGAAAAAGTAACGGTCATACGAAATGCAATAGTGCCGTTTGATGGGCAGATCACCAAAGATGAAACAATAGAAAGACTTCACAGTGAGGGCTGTTTTATTGTAGGAAATATCGGCAGGCTTTCGGAACAAAAGGGCATGGAGTATTACATACAAGCTTTGCCAGAAGTTCTGAAAAATCATCCCGAAACGCATTTTCTTATAATCGGAACCGGCGAATTAGAGAATAGCCTTAAAGAGCGAGCAAAACGACTGAACATCGAAGATAACTTGCATTTTTTAGGGTACCGCAAAGATATCCAGAACCTTATTTCCCAACTCGATTTGGTGGTTCTGAGCTCACTTTGGGAAGGCTTGCCTCTGACGCCGATAGAAACGTTTTCCGTCGGAAAAACCGTTGTGGCGACGGCTGTCGATGGCACGGTGGAAATTATCCGGGACGGTGAAAATGGGTATCTGATCCCACCGCAGAACCCAAAGGCTATTGCAAGAAAAGTAATCGATCTATTAGAGCATCCAGACTGCAGGCATGTCATGGAGAAAAACGGGTATAGGACATTTCTGACGGAATTTAGCTTCGGCGTCTTTTGTCAAAAGGTGCTCGATTATTACCGTTCAATATAAACGCTTTGGACGAAAGGGATAAAACCATGACGGAAACCGCAAACGGGTCAAGTGCGTTTAAACGATAGTTTGGAAAAATTGACATTTGAAGCAATATTTGCAGACAATATATGGATCTTTCAAAAAATCGAGAAACTGTAAAGAATGCGTTAGAAACGTTTCAAGTGATTTATGGAACTATGTGGAGGATTTTGACGAATTGATTTGTCTGCGAAAGGATGAGGAATAATTACGGAAAGCAAGAATAGGAAAATAACTAAGCCCGTCAGTGCGTTTACTATTCCATCGTGCTTATTTGCATACCGTAATCGTTTTTATTAACTTTAAGGAGTGCAACGAAATTGTTTAAACTTATTAAACGTTCAGTAATGTCCATATACACATATGTAAGATTGAAGGTTATCAATTTTAGTAAAATTAATCTTAGCCTTATAAATTCCATACAGGGAAAGTTGTTTGTAGAGGTTAAAAAGGGAGGTCATTTGAGTATTGGAAACTTTTTAATGACCCGTGGGCCAATGTATATTCATTGCTCCGAAAACGCAGAATTGAAAATAGGTTCTCATTGTTTTTTCAATCACAATTGCAGTCTAACATGTATGGACAGCGTCAGTATCGGAGACAATTGTATCTTTGCAAATAACTTTGTTCTTGTGGATCATGATCATAAAATCGGAAAACGCGGTGTAGAAGAAGGCTTTGAATGCGCTCCGGTTCATATTGGAAATAATGTATGGTTTGGTGCAAATGTCACGGTTAAAAAAGGAGTCACGATCGGAGACGGAGTGGTTATTGCGGCAGGAGCAGTTGTAACAAAAGACATACCCTCTTTTGAAGTATGGGGGGGGTACCAGCTTATCGTTTGAGAAGATTATACTGGAAAGAAGATATGCAGCATGAAACAGGAAACACCGTTAATTAGTGTAATAGTACCAATATATAAAGTGGAACCATATTTGAGGCAGTGCCTAGATAGCATACTTGCACAGACATATAAAAACATAGAGGTTATCCTGGTTGATGACGGGTCGCCTGATAATTGTGGAGCGATATGTGAAGAGTATGCGGAAAAATATAAGAACTTTATAGCAGTCCATAAGGAAAACGCTGGCCTTGGAATGGCACGGAATACTGGCATGAAATACATGACGGGCGCGTATGTAATGTTTGTGGATTCTGATGATTATCTTGATCCAGATTTGATTGAAATACTGTTTACAGCGATTAAGAAGAATGGTGTAGACGTAAGCAAAAGCTGTGGGCGTAATGTTTACGGAGACGGAAGAATTACTTACAACATGCATTATCAAGATGAGGTGTTTCCCGGAAATCAGGCTGCAAAAACATTTCTACTCAGGACTATAGGATCATCACCAGAGAAAAAGGATATGTTAGGTTCCGCAGTTTGGGGAAGTCTTTATAAAACATCACCTATTAAGGAGTATGACATCAAATTCCCATCAGAGAGAGTGCTTATTTCTGAAGATATTATATTTAATATCGAATATATGCAATATGCCAATGGCGCATGTACTGTATCTCATATTGGCTATAATTATCGGTACAATGAAACATCACTCACGAAAAGCTACCGTTCCGATAGGTTTGAGGCTTGCGTGAGATTTCACACATATGTTAAAAACAGGCTCATCGAATTAGGCTATGGATCAGAAGATATTTATCGTTTGGATAAAATGTTGTTCTCAAATACAAGAAGTTGTATTCATTGGGAGAGTGTTAATAAGGCGTCGAAGGCAATATCAAATATAAAACAGTATTGTCAAAATTCTATATTGCAAGAGACTATTAAGGAATATCCCGTTCAAAAGCTAAAACTCAATCAAAGATTTTTCCTATTTGCTTTGAAACATAAGCTTGCGTATTTACTGTATTTATGTACGCTGGCCGGGATGGCATAAACATATAAAATATCGCCTGGAGGATTGCTGCATGAAGGTTAAAAAGATAGATTTGATTTGCGTCTTGCTGTATTTTGCTTTTTTTAAGATCTACATAATTCCTACATGGATACAGCAAGCGACAAAGATTATTGCTATATTAGCAATACTTGTTTTTTTGCTCACTAATTTGAGCTTCAAAAAACTTTTTAATATCTCAATACCTTTTTGCTTAGTTATAATAGTTGCAGGCGTTTATGCGTATTGGAATAACTATATTCTTTCTCGAGGCATCTTGGACAGCATACTCTATGCAATATGCTTATATAGCATATGCAGTATATGTATTTATTGCAGTGAAAATGATTATATTAATAACTTGTTTAATGTATTTTATTATATGACTACGTTATATTGCCTTGCCTCGCTTATTTCTATAGTTGCACTAGGTACTAGTAACAGGTTGCCTATATATTATTTTGTTGGGAACAAGTTTGCCACAGGTTATTTGTTTATTCAATTAGCAGCTTTGTTTTGGATCCGCTATTACGAGAAATTCAATAAAAGAATCTTTTGGAAAGCACTTTTCATCGTTATATCTGTTTTGTGTATATTAGTGAGTAAATGGATATACTGCACTACATCAATGATTGCAGCAATATTTATGTTGGCATATTTGCTTGTTCCGGGTGCGTTTAGAAAATTCGTCCAAAACGGTAAGTTTGTGCTATTGTCGATCTTCATTACAACTGCTATGATTACAGCTTTCCAAGCAATTATGAGTATTCCTCAGATACAGCATTTTGTTGTTGACATTTTTGGTGAAGGACTAAATATCAACGGTAGAGAAAAAATATACCTAAATGCTATATCCATTATAACTAACAATAAGTGGTTAGGATATGGATATGGCAATACTATAGTAACAAAAATAGTTGGTTATGGTAATATTCAAAACGGCTTTTTCCAAATTATCGTTAACTATGGAATTATAGGCCTTGTTATATTTTTGGGATTAGTTTATAAATGTTCATCTGGACATGTATCTGAAAAATATGATGGTTTATATGGTCTTTTATATGCTATGATTGTCGCTTCGATTGTAGAAATATCATTTGATTACAATTTCTATTTTGCATTGTTTGCAATCTATGCGGTGAACAGAGAACCAAATTTGCAAGGAAGGGGTATAAAAGCGAAGCCCTTCCATTTATATTTTGGCTCTCGAAGGAGGATCAGTAATGAGTAATACAGAAAAAAGTCCATTATTGAGCATAATTGTTCCTGTATTTAATAGTGAAAAATATATTGCAATGTGCTTGAAGTGCCTTAGTGCACAAACTTATTCAAATGTAGAAATAATTGCTGTAAACGACGGTTCCACTGATAATAGCGCGAACTTAATTGAAGAAATTGTTCAACAGGATTCAAGAGTTATATTGCTGAATCAGAATAATCACGGAGTATCTGCGGCGAGAAATTCGGGTATAAAATTTGCCCATGGTGATTATATTACTTTTGTGGATGCTGACGACTCTATTGATCCTAATGCTTACGAAACAATCATAAATCGTTTAGCGGTCTCTAATGCAGAAGCTGCTATATATGCAATCGAACATGAGTTTGAAAGTGAAGAACAAGGAAAACTGATTGATTTATTGCCGTGGGATGACGAAACGGTTCTTGACAGTTCGCGCATTAAATCTGAACTTATTCCGAATATGCTCTCCGGATCCAGACAGAATAAATTGATTATGGGTTCTGCTTGGCGGTTTGTATTTAGAAAAGAAATTGGTGCCGATCTTTTATTTGATGAGGAATTACACATACAAGAAGATTTAGTTTTTTGTGTACAACTGTTATGTAGACTAAGCTCTTTGCTGGTTTTGAATTGCGTCAGATACCATTATGTGAAACACAGTAATTCTACGTTAGAACATTATTGGCCCGATTTCGATGATACATTAAAAAAAGTTGATCAGGCTTTGAATAAAGTTTTAGATGATTATAATTTAAGGCCTTTATGTAAGACAAATCTATGCTTGAGGAAAATTGAAATGTATAGTTTGAGATTATCAAATTTATTTAGAAATGATTCTCCTCCTGACCATAAGGGTGCAGTTAAAATGATTCTTGTAGAGTTTATCAATGATGATTACCTTAAGAAGAATATATCGATCAAGCAATGTAATAAAAAATTACTGTTTGTATACTTCCTATTATGTATAAACTCATCTTGGGTCATAAGTCATATATATCGTGAAAAAGAATTGTTACGTACAAGAAAAGCTTATACTAAGGGTTTAAGGAAATAGTTATATGAAGAATCTTCTTCTTAGAAACATGATAAATAAATACAAAGGCTTACCTGTTCAAGCTCGTGCAGCATTTTGGTTTTTAATCTGTGCATTTTTGCAAAAGGGTATTTCGAGTATAACGACACCAATCTTTACCAGATTAATGACGACTGACGAATATGGTCAGTTTAGTGTTTTTAATACATGGTCTGGGCTATTAGCTGTTATTATAACCCTTAATTTAGATAGAAGTTCATATACTAGAGGTCTTGTTCTTTACAGTGAGGATAGAAAAGAATTTATCTCCTCAATGCAGGGGCTTAGCTTTACTTTAACTGTTTTGTCCTTACTTATTTACATACCTTTAAGAAATTATTTTAACAGCCTTTTGTCGCTAACAACTATTCAAGTTATTTCTATGATAGCGATAATATGGCTTGCTACTGTTTTCCAGTTTTGGGCTTCAGAGCAGAGAGTGGTGTTGAGCTATCGAAAGTTAGTTGCGCTTACGCTCATTGTTTCATTAGTGCGGCCGAGTTTGGGAATTCTGCTCGTTAATAGAGCAAAGGATAAGGTTACCGCCCGCATTCTCGGAATGGTTGCGGTTGACTTAATTGCGTATATAGGTATTTTTATATTCCAGATAATAAAAGGAAAAAAGTTTTTCTCATTCAGATTTTGGAAATATGCAATTTTATTTAATCTACCCCTGATTCCCCACTATCTTTCATCATCTGTTCTGAGCGGCTCGGATAGGATAATGATAAGTAAAATGGTAGGTAATAGTGAGGCGGGCATATATAATCTTGCGTATTCTGTTTCTCTTATTATGACAATGTTTAATGCCGCGTTGCTTCAAACTATAGAACCTTGGCTTTACAAAAAGATAAAAGAGAAGCAATTTGAAAAAATGTCCAAAATAGCATATATGGCTTTTATTATCATTGCAGGAGTAAATATTATTCTTATTTCCATAGCTCCGGAAGTAATCCGAATTTTTGCTCCGCCGGAGTATTATCAGGCAATATGGGTCGTTCCTCCTGTAGCGATGAGCGTGTATTTCACATTTATATATTACTTTTTCTCTGTATTTGAATTCTATTATGAAAAAACGCAATATGTTATGGTTTCCACTATGACAAGCGCTTTGATGAATATAGTTCTCAATTACATATTGATCAAATTGTGTGGATATCAGGCAGCCGGATATACAACTCTATTTTGCGATATGTTATATGCTGCTTTTCATTACTTCTTTATGGCTAAAATCTGTAGGCAGCAGACAGAATGCAAGCAGCCATATAGTACTAAACTAATTATACTTATATCTGTAGCATTTATAGTTGTTGGATTTATTTTTATGGTGACATATAAATTTACATTAATCAGATATTTGCTTATTATTATAATTTCTTTTGCTGTCTTCTTAAAGCGTAAAACTGCCATTAATAGCATAAAGCAACTGACAAAACTAAAAGATAATTAAAATCTTTTTCTCAGACTAAGATATAGCATTGACAGTGGTAATATACGAGGGGAGAACAAATATGAAAAATGTAATTTTTTTGATATCAAAAGATTGTATGGCATGCGAGAGTTTACCGATTTATGGAAATAGGTATTGGAAAACTTCGAACATCGATGAGCTTGCTGCAAAGGGAACGGTGTTCAAGCGCCACTATACAGCAGCTGCTTCTACGGCAATGGCATTATCGGCTATGCTGTCTGGTCATTATCCTTACGAGTTTAATAGTCGCAAGATATATATAAATGTGCAGCCTTCTGAATTTTCAAGCGTGTTTGACACTTTACAACAAAGAGGATATGAGTGTCACATGATCTGGGATCGTACATGGATGAATTCAGTATGGCGTTTTACAAGGGAATTTGGAGACGAAAACAAAACAATTGTACATAATTTAGATATTGCGCAAGAAACTGATAATCACAAAAATGGGGAACATATTGTCCGGGATGATGCCTTGCTAGAAAAAACATTTAAACAGATATTTCAAGTATTGGACGATGTGGATTTTTCTAAAAAGCAGTTTATATGGATGCATTTGCCGCATATTTTAAAGGGAAGATGCTCATGGATGGATGATATGGATGCATTTGATTATATAGTAGGAAAGGTACGCGGATTGGTAGGCGATGACAGTATTTTCATTACTACGGATCACGGGCATATGAATTGGCATAAAGGAATACTAGGATACGGCTTTCATGTTTATGAGCCGATAGTTCATATTCCATTGATAACTCCAAGAATTGATAATATCCAACAAATAGAGTATTTGACATGTAACATAGATCTACCAGACTTACTTACGGAGCGCAAAATAATCAAACGAGATTATGTTGTTTCTGAAACTGCCTATTATGCTCAACCAAGTCGTAAAACTGCGATTATAACAGAACGTTTTAAGTACATATATAATAAGAGCGATAACTCTGAAGAATTATATGATCTTTCTTGGGATCCGTGGGAACTAAATAATATACTTCTTGAAAATCATTATGATAAAGACAGAAAGAAATGGTTTGTTTGTTCAGAGCATTACTTGTATCCATACAAAACTGAGGCTTTAGAAGCGTTAGAAAGACTAAGACACATACGCGAAAGTTTCTGGAGGGAAGCCCCATGGTGGTATGTTTTGTATGGAGTTGTGCGAAAGAAATTTTCATTTCTAAAAAAAATAATACAGCACTAATATTGCGTTTATATAATAACTAAGAACATTGAAAATGAAAAGCTTTATTCTCAATGCTGGCCTCGGATCTTGTATGGGAGTCCTTACTTTGGAACATCCGAAATAGATGGCTGAAATTTTATTAACTGAAACGATCATGTCACATTTGCTCAAACAACTTGTCTATGCTGGTTTAAGATCAATTAGGCAATAATTTTATCAAAATATGATGTTACATGAGGAGAATTTGCTATGAAAATGATGCTTTTTTGCCCTGACAGACATGGGCCTAGAGATGTATTACGTATATTGACAGAGAATAATGTAGAGGTTGTTGGATGTGTTTGTGATGAACTACAAGATGGTTTAATTGTGGCGCTTTGTCAAGAATTTGGGGTTTCAATTTTCTCTACTACTAAACTCTATGAAGAATTAGAAGCTGGAACGCTACCACCATTTGATATAGGTATTTCTTACCTCTATCCAAGGCTTCTGCGGGAATCTATTATTGAATATCCGCAACAAGGAATCATCAATTTTCACCCTGCTCCGGTTTCTGTGCATAAAGGTGTAGCGGCCTGCTGTTATGCTTTATTGGAGCATCATGACAAATGGGCAGTCACTGCTCATTATGTTGCCCCTAAATTTGACGAAGGAGATGTAATAGAAGAACGTTGGTTCGATTTACCATGCAGGGGGGGGTATTCACTTACAGCGCTTGATGTAGAAAGGATTGCTCAAGAAGAATCCCTCATATTATTTCGGGAATTGCTGGTTAAAATTCTGAACGGTGAAGCGTTGCCAAGAAACAAGCAGGATCTGACAAAAGGGCACTATTTCAGTCGAAAAGAATTAGATAGCTTTAAGGACATATCGAATTTGAATTCAACCGATGAAATTGACAGGCGTATTCATGCGCTGTGGTTTCCGCCTTATCATGGGGCTTCCATAATGATCGGCGGGAAACGTTATTCCATTGTTGATGATGAACTGTTGAAGCGGCTTGGCAAACTTTATGGCTGTTAGAATCGATAATTATTGAAACGGCGATCCTGAAGCATATAGGGGATAGCATATCAGAAATTTTATGTGAGTAAGGAGATAAAGATGCTGTTTCAATGTCTGGGAAAAGAAGACGTATCCCATATTATAGAATACATAGGTGATAATTTTGTTGCTGCACCGTATTTGTACGTTAATCTAAAACGGTATGGTGTTTCTAATCCGAACATCTTTATTTGGACTGACATACAAAAGAATAAGTTGTGCGGTGTCTATCTGCTGTATTATGATACTTTGCATTTTTACACGAAAGAAACGCAATATTCAGTTAATGCTTTTTTGAACTGGTTTCATGAGTTGAACCCAAAAGTAGTTTTTACTTCAAGCGAGTTTGGAAGTCGATTAGCAGCAGAAATTTCAGGTAAATATATCGCAAAAGAATATTACATTGCCGATTTAAATGTTTCACGTCCTTTGCCACGTGTCAACGGTGTCGAGATTGCGGACAGGAACGATTTGGCTGATATTGCGGATTTAATGCTTACTGATCCTGAATTTAAAGATGTATACGACAGGACAATTCTTGAGTCCCAACTTTTGAGCCGATTCGATGACTCTTTCAGCCGTTATTTCATTATTCGATGCGACGGAAAAGTCGTTGCGGCTTATAGTACATATGGTGAATGTGACAAAATGTATATTCTAAGTGGGCTTGTTGTTCATCCTGATTACCGAAGGCGAGGGTTAGGCTCACAAATCATGAAATTTGCTCACAAGGCTGTGGCGGCAGATGGAGTTATGGGAGTAACTTTATTGCGCAGCGATAATGCAGCGACAATAGAAATACACAAGAAAAATGGAGCAGTATTTGCTGCATCACAGTATAAATTTATCAGAGTATAAACGGTATTAAATATCGGTAGGAGGAAGAAACATGGACCTGACTAGGGAGCAATTCGGTGTTTTAGAAAGATTTGCAACAATAAGCGATATGGGATCAACAGATTTATCTCCAATTAAAGACTGGCTGAAGAATTCAGCTGAAAATGTCGATCAGGTGTTAGCCGAGCTTTCTAAATTCGGTTATATAAAGGACTTTAGAATTACTCCTCTAGGGATTAACGCCCTGGAACCCTATAGGGTCAGGCGTGCGGTATTTATCGCGGCCGGTTTCGGTTCCCGTCTTGTACCGATTACATTTAATACACCTAAGCCGCTTGTCCGTGTCCGTGGAGTCAGGATCATTGACCATTTGATAGACGCATGTCTGTCTGTTGGAATTGATGAGATCTATATTGTCCGTGGATATCTGGCAGAGCAGTTTGACCAGCTCCTTTATAAGTATCCGATGATCAGGTTCCTGGAGAACCCCGTTTATAATGAAGCAAATAATATCAGTTCTTCTTTGGTAGCTAAATCCATACTTTCGAACGCCTATGTATTCGAGGCGGATTTGCTTTTATCTAATCCAGGTATTATCAAGAAGTATCATTACACTTCTGATTTCCTTGGCATTAAAATGCAGCGTTCCGACGATTGGTGCTTCAGGGTCAGGGACGGAATTATCGTTGAGCAGGAAGTCGGCGGCGAGGGTGACGACATCTGGCAGATGGTTGGGATCTCTTACTGGAATGAGGAAGATGGTCGGAGGCTATCGGAAGATATTGCGAAAGTTTACCAGTCGCCGGGTGGAAGAGAACGATATTGGGAGCAGGTTCCGCTGAAATACTGCAAAGACAATTATCGGGTCGAAATACGTGATTGTTTAGCATCCGACATAGTTGAGATCGATACGTTTAAGGAACTGAAGGCTGTTGATCCAACCTATGATGTATGAGAAGTAAAGTGAGGCATGAATATGAGCGGAAATCAGATAAAAAAACCGGAGGCTGCACTACAGCGTTCGCTTTCACCTATGCATGTTTGGGCGATCGCTTTCGGCTGCGTCATAGGCTGGGGAAGTTTTATCAACCCTGGCAAAAAGTTTTTGCCAAATTCAGGCGTCGCCGGAACCGCGCTGGCGATGATCCTTGGCGCGCTTGTAATGATTATTATAGCCTTTTCTTATGCCTATATGGTGCCAAAGTATCCAAAGGCGGGTGGTGAATTTACCTTCACAAAGATGTGCTTCGGCAGGGATGCCGCATTTGTCTGCGGCTGGTTTTTGGTCGTCGCATATTTGACGAATGTACCGATGAACAGTACTGCGATCGGTCTTATTTTTGATGGTCTCGATGGGCCTGCAGATGTTCTGAAATGGGGATTTCACTATACGATAGCCGGTTTCGACATCTATGCAGGCGAAATGCTTTTGGCAATGGCGATCCTCATCCTGTTCGGCTGGCTGAATATAGTAGGTGTAAAAAAGGCGGGTTTTGTCCAGACGATCCTTTCATCGCTTCTTGTCATCTGTGCGTTTACTCTTTGTGTTGCTGGAGTTGTTTCTGCAAAGGCAAATGGCATAAATATGCAGCCAATCTGGGGCTTTGATAAAGAAGCAGCAATAGCGGCAAATGCCGTCACATATGAAATAAGCAGCTATGCCCATACGGGTACCGCCGGAATTTTTTCAGCAATTCTGGCAACCTTTGCGATAGCCCCGTGGGCGTATGTCGGTTTTGACGCCATTCCACAAGCTGCTGAGGAATTTAACTTCAGCTACAAAAAAGTATCGTTTATAATGATAATCGCTATTGTGTTCGGCTGTTTTGTATATATAAGCAATAACACTGTGGCTGCTGCGGCTCTTGAAAACTGGCCGGAGCGAGTAATGGCTGGGGACTGGGTGCTTCTGATTGCCGCGGAAGAACTCCTTGGCACTTTCGGCAAGGTTTTGATAGGCGTTGGTGTTTCCTGCGCCGTTCTTTCGGGAATTATGGGATTCTATCTTGCGTCTTCCAGGCTGATGTATTCCATGAGCCGCGCCGGCTATCTTCCGAAGTCTTTCGGCAAGGTTGACGGCAAATACGGGACGCCGAAGAACGCTATCATCTTCTGCATGGTTATCTCGCTTTCGGGACCGATACTTGGCAGAGAAGCGCTGGGCTGGTTTGTGGATATGAGTGCGATCGGCGCATCGATCGGATATTTCTTTACCTGCGCAAGCACGCTTGTTACCGTGAAGCGCGACGGAGACGGCACAGCTTTTTTGAAAGCGATGGCGGTAACAGGAACTCTATTCGGTATTATATTTATGATTTTGCAGCTTATTCCGATTCCCGGCCTGTCTGGCGTTCATTTCGGGAGAGAAAGCTATGTCATGCTTGCGGTCTGGATTATGATTGGTCTTGTCTTCTATATAAAAGAAAGGAAGAACTTCAGAAAAGAATATAAGTGAGGTATGAGAAATGGAAGCAGTAAAACGGAATATCCTTTTAAACCCAGGTCCGTCAACCACGACGGATTCAGTAAAATACGCCCAGGTCGTCCCTGATATTTGCCCGCGTGAAAATGAGTTTGCATCTCTGATGAAAGGGCTTCGGAATGACTTAGTCAGAATTGTCCATGGTGATCTTGAGAAATATACATCAGTCCTGTTCTGCGGCTCGGGAACTCTGAATATTGATGTCTGCCTGAACTCCCTGTTGCCTGAGAATAAGCGGATCCTTGTCGTCAACAACGGTGCATACAGCACCCGCGCGGTGGAGATCTGCCAGTATTACGGACTTCCGTATATTGAGTTGAAATACCCGGTGGACGAGCGTCCCGATCTTTCCGAAGTCGAGAAAACGCTTCGGGAAAATACGGATATAGCGGTAGTCTACACTACCCACAACGAAACTGGGACTGGAATCCTGAACCCGATCCGGGAGATAGGCGCACTTGCGCACAGATATGGTGCCATATTCATCACCGACACCACTAGTACCTACGCTATGCGGCCGATAGATATTGAAAAAGACAACATCGACTTCCTGATGGCTTCGGCTCAAAAAGGTCTGATGGCGTTTACCGGACTATCTTTTGTGGTTGGCAGCCGCGCCGTAATTGAAGCTTCCAGGGACTACCCCAAGCGATCGTATTACTGCAATCTTTTCCTGCAATACGACTATTTTGAGAAGACAGGGGAGATGCACTTCACCCCGCCGGTTCAGACAATTTACGCGACTCTGCAGGCGCTTAAAGAGTACTGGGCGGAGGGCGAACAGGCAAAGTGGGCGCGTCATACGAGAGTGTTCAATGCAATCAACAAAGGTTTGGATGAACTCGGTTTTAAACAGGTAATCAAACCCGAATGGCGGGCGGGGCTTGTTTCTTCCGCAATTTATCCCGATGACCCGAACTGGAGCTTTGACAAGGTTCATGACTACTGCTACGAGCGGGGCTTCACGATTTATCCCGGGAAGATCTCGACAACGAACACTTTCCGCCTCTGCGCTTTGGGAGCAATTGATGAAAAGGATATTGTCGATTTTTTCTGGGTGTTTAAGGAGGCACTGGCAGTCTGCGGTGTACAAATCCCGGTAAAATATAATGACTGAAAGAGGGATGAAAATGAAAACCGTTTACACATGCTTTTGTACAGAAATCATTCATGAGGGCCATCTGAATATTATACATGAAGCACATAGGCTTGGCAAAGTAGTCGTTGGCGCTCTATCCGATAAGGCTTTGATTCGCTATAATAAAATTCCTACTATAAGTCAGGCAGAAAGAGTGAAACTGTATCGCGGACTCCCTGATGTGGAAGAGGTCGTTATACAAGAAGATATGTTGTATGACGATGTAATAGCTCTCATCCATCCTGACTATGTTGTGCATGGCGATAATTGGAAAGATGGTCCGAAAGCGAAAATTCGCAGTCATGTAGAAGTGTTGTTGAATGCTTACGGCGGCCAGATCATCGACATTCCATATACTTATAATGAGAATGTAAAAAAAGTTGACCGGCAGCTCAGGGAAAAGCTTGCGATGCCGGAATACAGGCGGAAGGCTTTGCGGCAACTTATCTCAGTGACCCCTATAGTAAAAACAATGGAAGCCCACAGTGGGCTTACAGGGCTTATCGTTGAAAAGACCGTTATCGAACATGAGGGCAGGCTTGACCAGTTCGATGCTATGTGGATATCCAGCCTTTGTGACAGCACGGAAAAAGGCAAGCCGGATATCGAGCTTGTAGACATGACCAGCCGGTTCCGTACAATCGAGGATATTACGGAAGTAACGACAAAGCCGATTATTTTTGACGGTGATACCGGCGGATTGACGGAGCATTTTGTGTATACAGTAAGGAGCCTGGAGCGTCTTGGCGTATCCGCAGTCATTATCGAGGACAAAAAGGGACTGAAGAAGAACAGCCTTTTTGGTACCGAAGTCGTGCAAACGCAGGCTTCAATCGAAGAGTTCAGCGAAAAGATTGCTGCTGGGAAGCGGGCACAGCTGACCGATGATTTTATGATCATCGCACGTATTGAGAGTCTGATTCTTGAAAAGGGGATGGACGATGCACTTGAGAGAGCAAGGGCTTTTGTGAGGGCAGGAGCCGATGGCATCATGATACATAGCCGCAAAAAAGATCCGGCTGAGATTCTGGAATTCTGCGATAAGTTCAGACTGGAAGACAGAAATACACCTATTGTGGTTGTTCCAAGCAGTTTTAATATTATCACGGAAGCCGAGTTGGTACAGCATGGCGTGAATATCGTCATCTACGCAAACCAGCTTACAAGGAGCGCATTCCCTGCCATGCAAAAGACGGCCGAGGATATTTTGAAATACCACAGAGCGAAAGAAGTAGATGATCGACTCTTGCCGATTAAGGAAATTATTACATTGATCGATGAACTGTAACGGGAGAATATCATGAAGGTAGAGAAGCTTGTTGAAATAATAGGATCAGATTTTTATACCGGTGTGCCTGACAGCCAGCTGAAAGCGCTCTGCAATTATCTGATGGCTGAATACGGTATTGATCCAAAGCATCATATTATTGCTGCAAATGAAGGTAATTGCACAGCCCTTGCCGCAGGATATCATTTGGCGACAGGTAAGATCCCGGTTGTCTATATGCAGAACTCAGGCGAGGGGAACGTCATCAACCCTGTCGCAAGTCTATTGAATGATAAGGTTTATGCGATCCCCTGTGTTTTCATTGTCGGTTGGCGCGGTGAGCCAGGCGTTCACGATGAACCGCAGCATATCTATCAGGGCGAGGTAACGCTTAAGCTGCTTGAAGACATGGACATAACATACTTTGTTATCTCCAAAGAAACAACAGAGTATGAACTTGCTGCCGTTATGGAGGATTTCAGGACAATACTCGCTTTGGGCAAGCAAGTAGCTTTTGTAGTCAGGAAAGGAATCCTTGAGTATCACGGGAACGTAAAGTATATAAATAGTAATTGCATGACTCGTGAGGAGATAATTAAACAAGTTGTGAGGTTTACAAGTGATGATTTAATTGTCTCTACTACCGGCAAGGCAAGTCGTGAGCTTTTTGAGATACGAGAAGTAAGAGGCGAGGGTCACGAGAAAGATTTCCTGACAGTTGGCTCGATGGGTCATGCGTCCTCAATTGCACTTGGAATTGCTGTTCAGAAGCCGGACAAGAAGATCTGGATAATTGATGGAGATGGCGCGGCACTTATGCACATGGGTGCTATGGCAGTAATCGGTGCAAATGCTCCTCAAAATATCGTCCACATCGTCATCAATAATGGCTCTCATGAAACGGTCGGCGGTATGCCGACGGTAGCCGGAAAGATTGATTTTGTCACTATAGCAAAGGGTTGCGGATATCCGAGTGCGGTGAGTGTAGATAACTTTGAAGATCTTGATGCGGAGTTGGAAGCGGCAAAACTTAGACAGGAATTGAGTTTGATTGAGGTGAAGTGCTCCATAGGCGCCAGGGTTGATTTAGGTAGACCTACTACTTCACCAAGAGAGAATAAAAGGAATTTTATTGATTATTTGAAATGAGAGGAGAGAAACTGTTCCGGGAGACTGATAGAGTTTTCACGGATATGTTTTTTTTTGTTGCATTTAAAGATATTAGTATATTGTTTTAAACTGCTATGAAATTACTACTGAAGGAGAAAGAGATGAAAAAGCGCATAACAATAGTTGCATTGGTTTTACTGCTTGCTGTGCTGTCAATTACGAACGGCAGCCTTTGGGACGATGAGATCTGCCGTGTGGTCGATCCCATCAGCGGAGACCTGAAGGCGACTATACATACTGCCCTGGGATATGCACAGCCGGGCTATATGCTGTATATGCTGTTGTGGACAGGCCTGATCGGCTCTACGGAGTTCCTTCTGAGATGCAGCAATCTGATATTTGCCGCGATTGCGGCTGTATATGCTATGAAAGTCGTGAGTGCGAAGGGCTGGCCGGTCTGGTATGCGCTGGTGTTTTTCGCACATCCGATGTTTATCTATTACATGGATGAGGCGACGCCGTATATCGTGGTATACGCGCTTGCGCTTGCGTTTACTTATCATGTGTTCTGCGTGGGGGATTTCCATTCAGTCCGAAATATTGTATGTATAAACGTAGCCTATCTGCTGGGTGTATTTATGCATTTCATGTTTGGCTTTATCATCATGTTTTATTTTACGCGGTGTATCCTGCGGTTCAGGGAAAAGAAAGGGAGCATGCGGCGCCATATCGGGGTCATGCTCTGCTTTTCACCGTTCTATCTTGGACTTCTGTATCTGTATCTGACGCGGCTTAACAAGACACAGACCGGGTTTGGGCTTAAGAGTGTCCTGTATATTATATACAGTTTCCTGGGACTGCAGGGAGCCGGACTGTCCAGAAATGATCTGCGCGCCGGGAATTTCCAAAACCTGCAGATGTGGCAGATTGTTTTTTTGCTGCTTTTTGTGATAGCGCTGGTCTTGATCCTGTGCCTTGCGGGCAGGGAGCTGAAGGGCTTCCTCGCGCGTAACAGGGAAATGCTGCTGTCGCTGGCTGTGTTCTTTGTCGTTATTTGCCTGGCGGCGAAAATAGTGGATCTGGGTCTTTGGGAACGGCACTGCATGACCGCGCTCCCGGTTTGCATGATCTGTGCCTGTGATCTCTTTTCATGTGTATATAGGCGGTCGAAGGGCGGACAATTGGCAATTATCCTATATTTTGCTCTGATAATCGGATCTTGCCTTAACATTCGGTTGAACTATTATTACGCATGTGATGATCACAAGGGAGCGGCGAAGAAGATAACAGAATGGCTTGCGGATGAAGATGCTATAGTTCTCACCACGAGGGGAGAAGATGGGTATTATCCTATTCGGCAGTCCGCCGTGGATCCGAAAGAGCAGATCATTTATCTGAAACAGAAGACGGATGAGCAGATTATTGAAGAAATGAAGGAATTGACAGACGAAACAGGAACGATAGCCGCAGAGAATCGGAAGACGATGCTTGTGCTGTTTGAAAAAGACTGCAGCAGATATCTTTACACGTATTTTGATTCGAGAGAAGGATATAAAACGGACAGCAGTTACAATTCCTACAAATTAATTACCGTAGAACACTGAGGAGAATGACAAAAATCTGCGTTTTCAACGCCGCCTGTGCCGCGAGACAAGGAGTGGCAGACTGGAGCTTCCATGAAATACGTAAGACTATTGAGGATAAAGCATTACATAAAAAATATGCTGATTCTTGTGCCGCTGTTTTTCAGCGGCAAGATATTTGATGCAAAACGTCTGGCGCTGACTGCCGTAGGCGGGGTGTTGTTCTGCATGGTCACCTCGGCGGTCTATATTATCAATGATATATGCGATGTGGAAAAGGACCGCCAGCATCCGGTGAAGAAGAACCGCCCGATCGCCAGCGGGGCAGTGAGCATTCGGACGGCATGGATATTGGTGGGACTGCTTGCAGCCGTCCCGCCGGTCCTTCTGTATCTGTTCTTTTCCCTTCCTGCAGCGGGGCTTGCGCTGGCATATCTTTTGCTAAATATTGCATACAGCTTCGGATTGAAGGATAAGGCGCTTTTGGATATCTGCATCCTGGTGTCCGGGTTTTTGATTCGTATTATGTTTGGCGGCACAGTATCGCAGATTGAAGTGTCGGCGTGGCTGTACCTGACTGTCATATCTATTTCCTTCTACTTTGCGCTGGGCAAGAGGAGGAACGAGATGATACGGCACAGTGAAAGCAATACAAGAAATGTACTGAAATCTTATACCAGGGAATTCCTGGACAAGAATATGTATATGTGCGTAGGGCTTGCGAATGGGTTTTATGCGCTGTGGGCGCTGGAACAGGAGAGCAGGTATATGATAGGGACGGTTCCGATTGTACTGATTCTGTCGATGCGCTACAGCCTGATTGTTGAAGGCGCGTCGGAAGGGGACCCGGTTGAGGTGCTCCTGGGCGATAAGCTGATCATGGCATTGGGTATCGTGTATGTGCTTTACATTTCGGCCGCGCTGTATCTGGGATAGGGCGGAGGATGGGCAGCAACAGTCCGGACAGAAAGGCATTGTCTGCAGTATCGGGATGTGGCATCAGGGATAAGGGTATGAATGTATATGATTTTGACGGAACGATTTATAATGGAGACAGCACGGTAGATTTTTATCTTTACTGTGTAAGAAGACATCCTGCGCTTTTAAAATATCTCCCTGTGCAGGGCTTTGCTGTTGTGCGATACATGCTGCGCCGTTGTGATAAGACGCGGATGAAAGAGAAATTTTACTCCTTTTTGAAGGGGCTGGATCAGGTAGACGAGGAGGTAAAGGCCTTTTGGGCTTTGCATAAAAGGAAAATCGCGGACTGGTACCTGCAAAAGCAGGAAGATGGGGATGTGGTGATATCGGCATCGCCGGAATTTCTGCTGAAAGAGATATGCAGGGAACTTGGGATCCGGCACCTGATTGCGTCGCATGTGGACAGCAGGGGAGGAGCATATGAGGGCCTGAATTGCCACGGCGAGGAAAAGGAAAAGCGATTCCGCGCGGAGTTTGGAGATGCACAGATTGATGAGTTTTATACAGATTCAAAATCTGACCTTCCTATGGCGAGAATCGCGGCGCGGGCGTATATCAAAGTGCGCAAAGGGTTTATCCTGTGGAAAGAATAGAGAGCAACAGGCATGATATGTGAAAGATCCCATGAATGCAGCCGCGCTGAATGTACTCATTATGGCTTCATTTCTTTACTTCAAATTTATACCCGATTCCCCAGACGGTTGTGACCGCCCATTTCTCATGATCCTTGATCTTCTCACGAATGCGTTTGATATGTACGTCCACGGTGCGGGTGTCGCCCATGTATTCGTAGCCCCAGAGCTGGTCGAGCAGCTGCTCGCGCGTGAAGACCTGGTTGGGCGAGGAGGCAAGGAAGTACAGGAGCTCCAGCTCCTTGGGAGGCATCTCGATGTTTTCCCCACGGTAGGTGACGGAGTAGTTCGTCAGGCTGATTGCAAGGTCCGGGTATTCGACGTATTTCCCGGAGGTTGCTGCCGCGGTGGGCAACGGGCGGAGCGCCATGCCGAGAGGGCGATAGCGGCGCAGGACAGCTTTGATCCGGGCGCCCAGCTCGCGATTGTCGAAGGGCTTCACAAGGTAGTCGTCGGCGCCGAGCTCAAGACCGAGCATTTTGTCGAAGATGTCTGATTTGGCAGAAGTGATGATGATCGGGACGCCGGAGAAACGGCGGATCTCCCGGCAGACCTGAAAGCCGTCGATGCCGGGCAACACAAGGTCGAGCAGGACAAGATCCGGCCCGAATTCCGAGAGCGCGTCAAGAGCGGTCTCCCCGTCATATGTAATTTTAGTATCATACAATTCTCCGGACAGATATTGGGCGAGCAGCTCTGCTGCTGCCTTGTCGTCGTCTACGATCAAAATTTTCTGTTGTGTAGCCATCATGCCTCCTTGCCGCAGAATTCTTTTGAATTCGTTTCTGCGGAGTCCAGAATGTTCATCATTTATACACATTCTTCTTTTAAAAATCAATACATCATCAAATAAAAGCACGCATTTGAATAGCAGACTGAGAATCAACGTTTTTATTTGAATTCCACGATCGTCACACCGGAGTCGCCCTCCCCATACTCGCCGAGGCGGTAGGAAGCGACGTGCTTCTGGCGGCGCAGGTACTGGTGGACGGCCTTGCGCAGGATGCCGCTGCCCTTGCCGTGCACGACGCGCACCTGCGGAAGATGCGCCAGATAGGCGTCGTCGAGGTACTTGTCGAGCTCTGTGAGCGCTTCGTCTGCGGTCTTGCCGATCAGATTGATCTCCGCGCTGACTGAGTAGGACTTGGACATCTTGAGCTTGCTGCTTCCGCTGCGCGCCTTCGAGGGGGCGTAGTTGTCGTAGGAGTCGTCGGCAAGCTTTTCCAGATCGCGGATGTTGACCTGGGAGCGCAGGATGCCCATCTGGACGAAGAGATTGCCCTTTGCGTCCGGTTTCGTGCTCACGGTGCCTTTCAGGTTCATGCTGAGCACCTTGACGCTGTCGCCGATGCGCAGGTCGGCGGCGGAAAGCTCCTTCTTCGGTTTTTTCTCTGTCTTTGCGGACATGTTTTTCTCGAGCTCGGACATGTGTTCGCGCAGCTTCGTGCGCTCCTGTTCCATTTCGCGGGAGCTCCCGCCCATCTTGTTAAAGCGGCGGATCGATTCGTCCGCGTACGTCTTGGCGTCGCGGAGGATGGCCTGGGCTTCCTCGCGCGCCTTCTGCAGGATCGCGTCGCGGCTGGATTCGAGCTTCTCCTCCTTGCGGGCGAGCCTGTCTTTTAATTCTTCGATCTCCCGACGATAGCGGGCGACTTCTTCCTGCTCGCGTTCAAGCTTTTCCCGGTTTGATTCAAGATCCGCGATCACATCCTCGAAATCCTCGTCCTGCTGGCGCAGATGCCCCTTTGCCTCCTCGATCACGTAGTCCGGAAGCCCGAGCTTCTCAGAGATCGCGAACGCGTTGCTCTTGCCGGGGATGCCGATCAGCAGGCGGTAGGTCGGGCGAAGCGTCTCTACATTAAATTCACAGCAGCCGTTCTCTACACCGGGCGTCGACAGGGCGAACACCTTCAGCTCACTGTAATGCGTCGTCGCGATCGTCCGGATGCCGCGCCGGTGCAGGCTGGAGAGGATGGCGATCGCAAGCGCCGCGCCCTCGGTCGGATCCGTGCCGGCGCCGAGTTCGTCGAAGAGGACAAGAGAGCGCTCGTCCGCCTTTTCCCAGAAGGAGACGATGTTCGTCATGTGGGAGGAGAACGTGCTCAGGCTCTGCTCGATGCTCTGCTCGTCGCCGATGTCCGCGTATACCTCGTCGAATACCGCCAGCTCTGAGTGATCGGACGCCGGGATGTGCAGTCCGGCCTGTCCCATCAGCGTAAAAAGCCCCACGGTCTTGAGCGAGACGGTCTTGCCGCCGGTGTTCGGGCCGGAGATCACGAGCAGTGTAAAGTCGTCCCCGATGTGAATGTCGACCGGTACGACCTTTTTCGGATCGAGCAGCGGGTGACGGCCCTTCTTGATGCGCACGCGGCCGTCCTCGTTAAAGTCCGGCTCCGTCCCGTTGTAAGAGCGGGAGAGGAGCGCGCGCGCGAAAATAAAGTCAAGCTCTGTAAGGAGCAGGACATTGCAGTTTAGGGGTTCGCTCTGCTCCGCAACCTGGGCGCTGAGGTTCGCGAGGACGATCTCGATTTCCTTCTCTTCGCGGATTTCGAGCTCACGCAGATCGTTGTTCAGCTTGACGACCGCCATTGGCTCGACAAAAAGAGTGGAGCCGCTCGACGACTGGTCGTGGATCATGCCGGGCACCTGTCCGCGGTACTCCGCCTTGACCGGAAGACAGAAGCGCCCGTTCCGCTGTGTGATGACGGCGTCCTGCAGATAGGTTCGCGCGGAGCCGTTTACCATGGAGGCGAGCTGCGCGCGGATCTTTTCGTTGGCCTGCCGGATCTGACGGCGCACCTGCCGCAGTCCGGGGCTCGCGTCGTCGCTGATCTCTTCCTCGGAGATGATGCAGTGGCGGATTTCCGTGCTAAGCGGGGTGAGCGGCTGCAGACCGGAGAACATTTCCTCGAGCGAATCCTGGGGCATGTCCTCGCGGTTTTCGCTGCGTGACCATGCCTTTACCCGCGCGGTGGTTTCCAAAAGGCGGCAGACTCTCAGAAGCTCTTCGATGTTCAGCGAGCTGCCGATCTCCAGGCGCTTCAGCGAGCCGCGGATGTCGCTCAGCCCGGAGAACGATATGTTCCCGCGGCGGAAGAGTCTGCTGACGGCGTCGGTCGTTTCGCGCTGCATGCGCCGGATCTCTGCGAGGTCAGAAGATGGCGCAAGACGGCGGCACAGCTCCTTGCCGGGCTGCGATCCGGCGTACTGCGTCAGTTTTTCTATGATCTTCGGGTATTCCAAAACCCGCAATGCTTTTTCGTTCATATCGTTCTCCAGTTTCTCTGCATCTTTTTGCGGAAATCTAAATGATAAAAGGACACTATTGATAGTTATTCTACTACATTCAAATTGCATTTGACAAGAAATTCAATTGATTTTTAAAGAAATATTGCGTATAATAAAACAAAAACGTGTTTTTAGCAGGCTGAAGGAGGGAGGAGCTGGTTATGGCAACAAATACATTTGAGCGTAAGATTGAGATTTCGGATCCTGAGTCGATTAAGAAGCTTGCAGATGTAATGGCGAAAAAGACGTCGGGCAGGCCGCTCTCCGAACATCCGTATACGGCAGCTGAGCGTGAGAGGAGTGATCAATTATTAAGGCAGTGCTTATCTCGCTCAAGACGTTGATAAATGAAATGGAAGAAGACAGGGAGCTTAGGCCATTCCTGTCTTCTTTTTCCTGCGTGCAGGACGAGGACATCGAGAGCTTTTTACATAATAGGGCGATAGAATTTGAGAAGCTTTCAAAATCAAGGACTTATCTGGTATGCAATCAGGATGAACTGCTGACGAAGAGGATTTCGGAAGTAATTATATACGGATATATCTCTCTTGCTCTTAAAATACTCACAGTACCCGAAACTATATCAAACCATATGAGAAAAGAAATAGACGGATTCAGCGCGAAAATTCATGGGGAGCAAATAAAAGATTTTCCATGTTACCTGATCGGTCAGCTTTCGCGCAATTCCAGTGTCGAACGTACCGTTCTCAAGGGTGAACAGTTGATTGGTTTTGCGCAGGATGTTATTTCTACGGCGGTAGAAGCGGTAGGAGGCAGGTATATGATGATTGAATGTAGGGATAACGACAAACTCATTGATTTTTATCGAAAAAATGGGTTTGATGAGATTGCGCGGATTCCTGATAACGAACAGCCAATGGTTCAGATGATCAGAAAAATATAAATGGTATGTAATCTGATAAGACATTACGTAAAGAAGGCGCCGCAGAGGCATGAACCCCTGTCGGCGCCTTGGTCATTTCAGAGATGATATCCTTTACTCGGCTTCCACAGCAACGTCTGCTATTGAGGAAACGTCGACATCCGCGTTCGGCGCTGCGAGCACCTCATCAGGAATGACAATCTCGTCTACGCCGTTGTAGGCCATCGTTGTATCGATGGTGCAGTCGTTCAGGACAAGCTCCACGGTAGTAGAGGCTGCACCCTCTGCAGAGGCGCCGGCCACCATCTGGTTGACGAGCGAGCTGATCATGCCCAGATCGCTGCCGTTGAGATCCATATGCATCTTGGCCGGAAGATAGGTAGAAGCGTCGATATAATATTCGATGTTCAGCACGATGCCGTCCAGCAGGGAAAGAACCATGCTGACATTCTCATCCGCGGTGAGGTCCTGCCCTGTCGTCTCAGAGGCCTTCTGCAGGATTGTATTCAGTGTGGTGGAATCGATCTTGCCGCTGAGCAGGTAGCACTCGGTGCCGTCTACGTCGGCTGCCTCGGGAGCGAGCTCGAAATTCAGCCCCCATTCAGCCAACTCGCTGAAGGATAAAGCTTGGCCGGTAGCAGAATCCATAAGCTCCTTTATATTGATGCCGCTGCTGTCGGACTGTGCGGCCCAGGCGCCACTTGTCGGATCCTTCACGTATATCGTCATGGTGCCGTCCTCGCCTGTCGTCATGTAGGACTCGACCGGCGTCGTCTGACCCTCGGACAGAGCGGCTACGTCGAAGGAACCGTCCATCTTCATCGCGATCGGATCCAGCGTGTAGTCTATCTGCATGGAACCTGCAGTGGTGATTGGCATATTGGTCGTGTTCGTGCCGTCTGACATGTTGAGCGCTGCGTCCAGGTTGAGATCCATATTCATGGACATGCTCTTCAGATCCACGTCTGCAGCAGCCATCTTCTCGCTGAGCGAATCGAGTGTTTCGGCGCTGTCGAATCCGCAGAGCATGGAAGCTGCCGCCACGACTGCGAGACCCATAAGAAACTGTTTTTTCATAAGTTTAAATCCTTCCTTTCCCTTATGTAGATAAGTATTTAACAAGATGTCGTTATTATAGCACCGATTATTTTGAGTGTCTATAGAGCAATGTCTGGAAGTATGAAAAATTAAGAAAAAATATGCTTTTTAGCGAATTGTGCGAAAAAAATTTCTTGAATAACAGGGTGATTGTGGTATATTGGTAGCGTATTGAAAGGATAAAGCAGGGGATGATACCATGAACTATACGGAAGCGGTTGAATACATAGAAAGCACGCCGAAGTTTACGAAAAAAAACAAGCCGGAGAACACAGCGGAGCTGATTCGCAGGCTTGGACATCCGGAGCGGAGGATGAAAGTGATCCATGTGGCAGGGACGAACGGCAAGGGCTCTGTCTGCGCGTTTCTCGCCTCGATTCTGCAGAAGGCGGGGAAGAGAACGGGGCTGTTCACCTCGCCTCATCTCGTCGAGATCACGGAGCGTTTTCAGGTGGATCAGGTTCCCGTGTCGCATGAGACATTCACGGACGCGTTCGTGCGTGTAAAGCGCGAGATTGACGCGATGATCAAAGACGGCTTCGCGCACCCGGCGTATTTTGAGCTTTTGTTTGCGGCTGGGCTTCTCATGTTCGAGGAGGCTGGAGTAGAATATCTCGTGCTGGAGACCGGGCTGGGCGGTCGGCTGGACGCGACGAATCTTGTCGAGCATCCGGTTGTCTGCGTGCTCACGAGCATCAGTCTCGATCACATGGAATATCTGGGCGACACTGTGGCGAAGATCGCGGCGGAAAAGGCCGGGATCATCAAGGAGGGAGTTCCCGTCGTCTACGACGGAAGAAATCCGGAGTCGGAGCAGGTGATTCTCGCCCAGGCGGAGAAGATGCATGCGCCGACGTACCGATATGATGACTCCATGTGTGAAATACTGGCAAAAACAGAGAAAAGCATTGATTTTATGCTGGATTGCAGTTATGATAAAACTGATATGGCGAAAAGGCTGCGGATCACAGTCCCGTTTCTCGCCGAGTACCAGGTCGTGAACAGCTCGCTTGCAGCTATGGCAGCGCGGGTTGTTGCGGAGAGAGAGAAAAACGGCGGGACCGGCCGCCAAGAGGGAAGCGGTACGATCACCGACGAGACGATCGCGGAGGGGATACGCACGGCGCGCTGGCCGGGCCGGATGGAGACGGTGCTGCCGGGTGTGGTGTTGGACGGGGCGCACAATGCGGATGGGATCCGCGAATTTATCCGCACAGCCGCTGACGTCCGTGGGCGGAGGCCGGTGTCGCTGCTGTTTTCGGCGGTTGTCGAGAAGGAATATGAGAAGATGATCCGGGAGATCTGCGAGGACATGCGGCCGGAGTTTGTCGTGGTGACGCAGGTAGGCGGCGCGCGTGTCGTGCCGGCAAAGACGCTTGCGGAGGTGTTTTGCAGGTATACGAAGGTTCCGGTCGTCGCGAAGGCGGACGTGGGGGAGGCGTTCGCGGAGGCACTTGCTCGCAGGGGGGACAGCATGCTGTTCTGCGTGGGCTCCCTGTATCTGGTGGGGGAGCTGAAGAAGCTGCTCGTGTCGGAAGGACAGACAGAGCAGGAAGCGTAAACAGACAGGGCAGGAGGCGTAAACAGACAGGGCAGGGGCGCAAATGGTATCGCGCGGGAAGCGCTTATGATGAGGAGAGGAACAGATGATTAATTACGAAGAGGAACTGAAAAAATTTCATCCCAGCATGGACGTCAACGAGGCTGAGGACGCGATCTACAGCCGCGATCTGACCGACGTTACGGATATCCTGAAGGAGATGCTCAGGGAAGAAAAGAAGAACAGAAAGCAGGGGAATTGATCCATGAGGTGTATTTACTGCAATACCCCTCTGGCGGCGATCGATTACTGCACGGGCTGTGGCGCGGATATCACGATCCAGAAGCGCATCGTCCGGATTTCCAATCTTTTGTACAACGAGGGGCTCGAGAAGGCGCGGGTCAGGGATATGAAGGGAGCGATCTCCTGTCTGCAGCGCAGCTTGAAATTCAACAAAGAAAATACGGACGCCAGGAATCTCCTGGGTCTTTGCTATTATGAGACGGGCGAGGCGGTCTCGGCTCTCTGTGAGTGGGTAGTCAGCAAGAACCTTCAGCAGTCGGAAAATCTTGCAGATTATTATCTCAACGAGCTTCAGACGAACAAAAACCGCCTCGACACGATCAATCAGACGATCCGTAAGTACAATCAGTGTATTACATACTGCAGGGAAGATAACGAGGATATGGCGATCATCCAGCTCAAGAAGGTGCTCAGCCAGAATCCGAAATTTGTCAAGGCATACCAGCTGCTCGCGCTTCTGTACATGAAGCGCCAGGAGTATGAGCGGGCGAGGAGGCTGCTTCGCAAGGCGGCGAACATTGACACAACGAACACGACGACGCTGCGGTATCTTCAGGAGATCGAGGACGCGACAGGCAGAGGCACGAATCTCGCGTGGAAGCACAAGCGTCAGGAAAAGGAAGCGGAGCAGGATGTGTCAGGGACGCTTCGCTATATGAGCGGCACGGAGACGATCATACAGCCGACGACCTTCCGCGACAGCTCGGGGATTGCGACGTTTATCAATATCGCGCTTGGTATTTTGCTCGGCGGTGCAATCGTGTGGTTTCTTGTCGTTCCGGCGAATCGGCAGTCGGTGAACGACGAGGCGAATCGGCAGGTGACGGACGCGAACACGAAGCTGGCCACGGAGTCGGTCAAGGTGCAGGAGCTTCAGGACGAGATTGACGGATATGTCTCGCAGGTAGAGGACGCGCAGAAGGACCGCGAGGACGCGCTTGCGAAGGCGGATAGCTACGATGAACTGCTTGCGATCGCGCAGGTGTATGTGGGAGGCGACGCTTCCACAGCCGCCAACATGATTACGAATCTGGATGCTTCGAGCCTGGAGGGCAATGCAAAGTCGCTGTATGATACGCTCTCGGGCGCAGCCCAGGGCAGCCTCTTCACACAGTATTACAATGCCGGGACGTCGGCGTATGTGCTGCCGAATTATCAGACCGCGGCGGAGCAGCTGCAGAAAGCGGTCGACTCTGACCCGGATCGCAAACAGGCGAACCACGGGGATGCGCTGCTGTATCTCGGGATGTCCTATTATTATCTCGGAGATTCCGCGAAAGCAGACAGTGTCTTCGGTCAGATCCAGCAGTATTATCCCAACATCGCACAGCAGTATGGACTCTCCGCCTACATGTCGACGGGCGGCTATACGGGCGGACAGGACACGGGAGCGCAGGATCTGAGCGGTCTCGGGGACGCGACGACGGGGCAGAACGCCGGCACAGCCGGGGACGGCGATATCACGATATATCAGGATCAGGACACGGGCGGTACGACGAACTATGACTATGCGAGCGGTATTTATCCCGCATGGACGGATCCGAATACCGGAATTCAGTATGACGTCTACGGCAACCCGCTTCCGGGGCAGATGTAGAAAATACAAAGAATCATAAATAAGAGACTGTTACAGAAGAGAAAATGTGCTGTCATACGCAAGGTGGACAGCGGCAGAAGCTTCTGCGGCAGTCTCTTTTTTGCGTGGGGATTTCTTTGATACAAGGGAGAATACCAGGGAGGGATACGGACAGATAAAAGGACGGGGAGTATAGAGAGAAGCGAGGAGGTAATAACATGAACCAGATATTTACAATTGCAGGGACCGTGATGACGATTCATTTGCCGGCGGAGCTGGATCACCACAGCTCGGAGCAGATCAGGGCGGAGGCGGATCGCTTGATTCGCACGCGAAACATCCGCAGCCTGTTGTTTGACTTTGGAGGGACAAGCTTTATGGACAGCTCCGGGATAGGAATGATCATAGGGCGGTACAAGATGATGCGCTTTATGGGTGGCAATGTCCTGGCGATCCGCGTCGGAGAGCAGATGCGCAGGCTTTTGACCTTGTCTGGAATCTACAAGGTGATCGATATCTATGAGGGGCTGCCGCAGCAGTCGGAGCTGTATTGACGGCGCATTGAATTGTATGTGAGAAAGGGGAGCATGATATGCATCAAAATGAGATGAGACTGGAGTTTGACAGCCGTTCGTGCAACGAGGGCTTTGCACGTGTGGCGGTGGCCGCATTCCTGACGCAGCTCAACCCGACGCTGGAGGAGGTTGCGGACGTCAAGACTGCTGTGTCCGAGGCGGTCACGAACGCAATCATACACGGCTATGAGGGGCGGGTGGAGAAGGTCACGATCCTGTGCAGACTTGAAGGTCAGGAGCTGTATGTAGAGGTGCGCGACGAAGGAAAAGGCATTGCGGATGTTGCGCTCGCGATGGAGCCGCTCTACACGACGAAGGAGGAGTGCGACCGGGCCGGGATGGGTTTCGCGTTCATGGAGGCGTTTATGGATTCGCTTGAGGTGGAATCAGAGCCGGGGCGTGGAACCTGTGTGAAGATGCGCAAGCGGATCTCGCGGGAAAAACGGGAGTGCTCGGTTGCGGAGGAAGAAGAACGGTCCGGCACGGTCGCTGGCTACGCCGCGCAGTCGACGTTGCGGCCGGATGAAGGATTCGGAAACAGACAGGAAAGGTCGTGATCTGGCGGATGGAGCATACCCTTGCGTTGATCAAACGGGTTCACGAGGGGGATAAAGAAGCCAGAGAACAATTGGTAGAGGAAAACATGGGCCTTGTGTTTACGGTGGTACACCGTTTTCAGGGGCGAGGCTGTGAGCAGGAGGATCTGGTGCAGATCGGATGCATCGGACTTTTGAAGGCAATCGACAATTTCGATTGCTCCTACGAGGTGCGTTTCTCGACGTATGCAGTTCCGATGATCACCGGGGAGATCAAGCGCTTTCTGCGCGACGACGGCATGATCAAGGTGAGCCGGATTCTGAAGGAGGCAGCGGTCAAAGCATACCGGGCGAGGGATACTTTGGAGAAACGCAGCGGAAAGGAGCCGACGATGGAGGAGATCGCGCAGGAGACCGGAATCAGCGCGGAGGATCTCGTGCTTGCGATGGATGCGATGTCCGATGTGGAATCCTTGAGTCAGACGATTTACAGCGGAGACGGGACGCCGGTGCTTTTAAGCGACCGGCTGCCGGATCGGAAGGACCGCAATGAGGAACTGCTGAACCGGCTGCTGCTTCGGGAACTTTTAGAGCTTCTGTCGGGAGACGAGCAGGAGATTATCCGGCTGCGATATTTTGAGGACTGCACTCAGGTGCAGGTGGCTGAACGGCTCGGGATGACGCAGGTGCAGGTGTCGCGCGCCGAGAAGAGGATACTGAAAAAGCTGCGCGGCTATTGCTCGGAGTAGGCCGGAATGCTTGTCGCTAAGGCCATGAAGCTGATATTCGAAGAAACTGTTCTCCCTGAAAGAATATGGAGAGAAAATACAATTAGCACTTGCGGGAGCTCCGGGTACTTGGTATGATAAGATGCATCGCAGAAAAAGAAAGTGAATAAATGTTCAGGCAGAGGCCTGTGATTAAGAAATAGCTGCAAAAGAGGAGGAATGACGGTGAGAGAGATTCAGGCAGGGACGATCACGGACGTTGTGGAACGGCTGTGCATCGAGGCGAACGAATATCTTCCGGAGGATGTGAAGTGCGCGCTCAGGGATTGTCGGGCATGCGAGGATTGGGCGACTGCGCAGGATGTTCTGGACAAGATCATCGAGAATTACGAGATCGCAGAGCAGCAGGAGGTGCCGATCTGCCAGGATACCGGTATGGCCTGTGTGTTTCTTGAAATCGGTCAGGAGGTGCATATCGCGGGCGGCGATCTGCGTGAGGCGGTGGATGAGGGCGTGCGCCGCGGCTACGACAAGGGTTATCTGCGAAAGTCGGTCGTGCGGGATCCGGTGCGCCGCGGGAACACGGGCGATAACACGCCGGCGATGCTCTATACGGAGATTGTGCCGGGTGATCAGATCAAAGTGACGGTTGCCCCGAAGGGCTTCGGCAGCGAAAATATGAGTGCGATCCGCATGTTCAAGCCGTCCGCCGGACTGCAGGGGATCAAGGACTTTATTCTGGAGACGGTGGAGACGGCGGGGCCGAATCCCTGCCCGCCGATGGTGGTCGGCGTCGGCATCGGGGGAACGTTTGACAAGGCGGCGCTTCTTGCGAAGAAGGCGCTGCTGCGTCCGCTGGATTCGAGAAACCCGGATCCGTTCTATGCAAAGCTCGAGGATGAAATGCTGGAAAGAATCAACCGGCTCGGCATCGGTCCGCAGGGCTTCGGCGGCAGGACGACGGCGCTCGGACTCAACATCGAGACGATGCCGACGCACATCGCGGGCATGCCCTGCGCAATCAACATCAGCTGTCATGTGACAAGGCACAGAACGGAGGTGATCTGAGATGGAGAGACATATTACGCTGCCGCTCACCGAGGAGCTGGCACGGTCGCTTCACGCAGGCGACACAGTGTATCTGACCGGGACGATTTATACCTCCAGGGATGCCGGGCACAAGCGTATGTGTGAGGCGCTCGCGCGCGGGGAAGAGCTTCCGTTTGATCCGAAGGATGCGACGATCTACTACGTCGGGCCGGCTCCGGCGAAGCCTGGTCAGGTGATCGGTTCCGCCGGACCGACGACGAGCGGGCGCATGGACGCCTACGCTCCGACGATGATGTGCGTGGGCGCACGCGGCATGATTGGAAAAGGCGCAAGGCTGCCGGAGGTAGTCGAGGCCATGAAAAAATACAGCGGCGTGTATTTCGGCGCGATCGGGGGCGCGGGCGCCTTGCTTGCAAAGTGCATCAAAAAGGCGGAGCTGATCGCTTATGAGGATCTCGGCGCGGAGGCGCTGCGCCGACTGTATGTGGAGGAGATGCCGCTCGTTGTGATCATCGACTGCGAGGGAAACGATCTCTATCAGACCGGCCGCGCGGCGTACCTGCAGCAGCATGGAGAAAAATAAAGACGGCAGGTCCGGGCGGAGCTTTCTGCGGCAGCGCAGAGAAATTCCGGGTCTGCGCAGAGAAACTCCGGGTCTGAACAGAGAAACTCCGGGTCTGAACAGAGAAACTTCGGGCCGGCACAAAGAAAACCAGGCGCTGTGCGGATAATTCCATGTGATCCGGGAATACTATCATCAATCATCTAAGCTTGCTTGAGAAATCATGGTCCGAATTTTCTGAGGCCGGCGGGCGTGAATAAGGCCGTTGTTCCGAACGGAAGGGATCAGACGGCGGCCAAGGCGGATTGAGAGGTAGAGATTGTATGGAACGGAAAATGTTGACGCGCTATCTGATTCTGATTATTGCGCTGACGATCTTTGCGGGCGCGGCGTGGTATTTCACGCAGGACTCCGGCACGCCGCAGGCAGGCGCGGTGCTTGCCGGGCTGGAGACGCAGATGCCGGAAATGCAGCTGGCAGAGGTGCAGCCGCGGATACCGGAAATGCAGTTAACAGAGATGCAGCTGCGGATGTCGAAAATGCGGCCGACAGAGGTGCAGCCGCAGGGGGCGCAGCGGCCGCTCTGGGAGGAGGCCCTCCATGAGCTGTGACACGCTGTACCTGAAGATTGACAAGAACGTGCAGGCGGACCATGAGCATGTCATGTTGAAAGACATCGCTTCGATCAGCTGCAGTGACAAGGCTACTGAAAACAAGGTCAAGGTGCTGCGCCTGCCGACGGAGATTATTAAGGGACCTGGGCGCTATGTGTTTTCGGTGTTCGACGTGATCGAGGTTATTCAGAAGGAATTCCCGAATCTGGAGATCAACAATCTGGGCGAGGCCGATTTTATCATAACGGTGGAAAAGAAGGACAAGCTGTCCGACGCGCTGAGCTGGGGAAAGACGGCTTTCGTGTGCGTGCTGGCCTTCTTCGGGGCGGCCTTTTCCATCATGGCGTTCAACAACGACGTCGGGATCACCACGCTGTTTTCTCAGCTCTATGAGACCTTCACGGGCGAGACCTCGGACGGCTTCACGCTGCTCGAATTGTCTTACTCGGTCGGGGTGGGGCTCGGCATACTGATTTTCTTCCATCACTTTGCGCGCAAAAAGAACCTCTCGGATCCGACGCCTCTGGAGGTTGAGATGCGCACGTACGAGGACGACGTCGACACGACGCTGATCGAGTCCGGCAAACGGAAAGAGCGCATATCATAGGAGGAAAAGGCGATGGGACAGGCACTGATCACACTGATCGGATTTTCTTCCGGTTTTATCGTGGCCGGGGGTGTTGTGGCGCTGATGGTCGGGCTCGGGATCATCACACGGTATATCGGCATCACGCGCACGGCGAAGCGGATTTTCTGCTATGAGGACGCGATCCTTCTCGGGGCGGTGGCCGGTACGCTGCTGACAGTCTACGATCTGCGCTTGCCCGTTGGCGCGTGGATCCTGGGATTCGGCGGATTGTTTATCGGAATCTTTGTGGGTGGCTGGATCCTGGCGCTCGCGGAGGTCGTCAATGTGTTTCCGGTCTACTGCAGGCGGCTTGGCATCACGAAGGGCCTGAGCTGGATCGTGATTACGATGGCGGCCGGGAAGGTGAGCGGAAGCCTGCTGGGATTTTATATGCGCTGGGGCAAAGGCTGAGAATAATACGAAAAAAATGATATCGTTTATACAAAGGAAAAGAGGTCTTCTTGTGTGAAGAGATCAGATTATCTGTTCAGCAACCGTCAGCTCTATCGGCTTCTCTGGCCGCTGATTGTTGAGCAGCTTTTGAATGTGCTCGTGGGCATGGTGGATGTGGTGATGGTGGCGTCCCTCGGAGAGGCGGCCGTGTCCGGCGTCTCGCTTGTGGATTCGCTGAATCAGCTGGTAATTCAGTTTCTCGCGGCGCTGACTGCCGGCGGGACGGTGGTGTGCTCTCAGTTTATCGGGATGAAGAATGGAAAGATGGCCAACCGGTCGGCGGGGCAGCTGTTTACGATCACGCTGTGTGGCTCGGCCGTGGTGACAGCGGTTTTCCTGCTAAGCGGCAGACACTTGCTGTCGCTGATTTTTGGCCGCGTGGAAGCAGACGTCATGAGCAACGCCTATACATATTTTCTGATTACTACATTATCGTTTCCGTTTCTGGCGATCTACAATTCCGGGGCGGCGCTGTTCCGCTCTACGGGTAATTCCAGGGTGTCCATGAATGTCTCTCTTTTCATGAACGGGCTGAATATCGTCGGGAACGCGATCTGCATTTTCGGGCTGCATATGGACGTCTCGGGTGTGGCGATTCCGACGCTGATCTCCAGAATGGCGGCGGCCGTGCTGATCTTTTTCCTGCTCCAGAGACCGGGGAACGAGATTCGCATCCATCATATTTCGGATTTGAAGCCAGATGGAAGAATGATCCACCGGATTCTCTCAATCGGCATACCGGGCGGCGTGGAAAACGGCATGTTCCAGTTCGGAAAGCTGACGCTGCAGAGTCTGGTGTCTGCGCTTGGAACCTCGTCCATTGCGGGCTACGCGGTGGCCTGCAATCTGGTGATGTTCCTCTATCTGCCAGGGAACGCACTGGGGCTCGGCATGACGACGATCGTGGGGCAGTGCGTGGGCGCGCAGGAGGCAGACCAGGCAAAGTATTACGTCAAAAAGCTGCTCGTCATTAATTACGCTATGCTGGCTGTTCTGGCGGTCGTGCTGGGCGCCGGGAGAGGACTTTGGGTAAATATTTACAATCTGTCCGGCGAGGCATCCCGCATCGCCGCGAGGATGACGCTGGCTCACTGCTTTGCGATGCTGATCTGGCCGTTCGCCTTTCTGCTGCCGAACGCGCTGCGCGCGGCGAACGACGCGAAGTTCACCATGATTGTCGCGATCTTTTCCATGTGGGCGTTCCGGGTGGGCTGCGCCTACCTGTTTATCGCAGGTCTCCATCACGGCGTCGAGTATGTGTGGTACGCGATGTTCATCGACTGGATCTTCCGGATGATCGTGTTTTTGTGGCGGTTCCGGGGATTTTCGAAGCACGTGGAGGGGCTGCATCTGACTTAAAATGGGCCGTTGCAGACAAGGATTATTTGGGAGGACGGCAGGAAAAGAAATGCCGGAGGGATCTAAGCGGTCGAGGTAAGTGACAGGATATAAGAAATCTATATGAGGTGACGATATGAAAACACAGAATGAACTCAGGGCGCAGCTGCGCCAGATTGACCATAAGGGATACAAGGCATATAAGGTACTGGAAGGAGAGTACGATTTCGGGGCGTACCGCCTGTGCATTGATCATGTGCAAGGGGACCCGTTCGCGACGCCCTCGCGGGTACGGATCGTATATGGCAACCGAAGCAATATTCCCGGGGAATATTTCGCGCAGAAGCATCGGAGAACTGCCGTGGAGGATTATCTGCTGAGGCGATTGCACCGCAGCCTGCGGATGTGCATGGACCGCGAGCGCAAGGGTTCCGGCAAGAGCGGGCTTGTGACGGCGTGCTACGCGGGACAGGAGATTCTGGAGCGCACGGCGATGCAGATTTCCGCGGAGGCGGTGACGGCGCGCATCGAGGTCGGCTTCCCGGCTTACGGGCGGACGATCGCGGCGGGCGAGCTGGAGAAGATCCTGTTTGACCTGCTGCCGGAGGTGTCGGAGAAGGCGTTTCGCATGCAGCCCGCAATGCAGCGGGAGTTGCAGCAGGTGGTATTTCTGGCGGACGATCAGCATTTTATCCGCGGCGAGCTAAAGCGGCTGGGGCTGGTGGCGTTTGTCGGGGATGGGTCGGTGCTCCCGCGTGAGAGCGGCGTGTCGCAGCGGCCGATGAAGGAAGCGGTGAAGTTTGAGAGTCCGGAGAGCCTTGCCGTGACGCTTACGCTGCCGCACAGAGGGGCGCTTCGCGGCATGGGGATCCGCAGAGGGATCACGGTGATCGCGGGCGGCGGCTTCCACGGAAAGTCGACGCTTTTGAAGGCGCTGGAGCGCGGCGTGTACAACCACATCGCGGGCGACGGGAGAGAGTACGTCCTGACGGATGAGAGCGCGTTCAAGCTGCGCGCCGAGGAAGGACGCTGCGTCCATGAGACGGATATCTCGATGTTTATCAGCAATCTTCCGACAAAGACGGATACGACTTGCTTCTCGACGGAGAACGCGAGCGGCAGCACGTCCCAGGCGGCGAACACGGTCGAGGCGCTGGCCTGCGGCAGTACGGTGCTTTTGATCGATGAGGATACGTCTGCGACCAATTTCATGGTGCGCGACGACCGGATGGCGCAGCTCGTGTCGGATGAGAAGGAGCCGATCACGCCGTTCATCCGCAAGATCCGCAGCCTGTACAGCGATCTCGGCGTGTCAACGGTGCTCGTGGCGGGAAGCTCGGGCGATTATCTCTCGGTAGCGGATACGGTGCTGCAGATGGACTGCTATGTGGCGAAGGACGTGACAGAGCGCGCGAAGGAGCTCGCGGTGAGCCTGACGGAGGAAGCGGCCGAGAAGCGTGTCTGGCTGAAGAAGACAGTTCGGAAAAAGGAGATCGAGAAGATGCGCGTGCACGGCTGGGACACGCTGAGCCTTGACAAGGCGGAGATCGATCTGCGTTATCTGGAGCAGATCGTGGATGAGACGCAGACGGCGGCGCTTGGCTACACGCTTCAATACATACTCAGCCGTATGGCGGACGGACGGAAGAGCGCGGCGCAGCTTGCGCAGGAGGCGGCGCAGAAGCTCGCGCGTGAGGGCATCCTGAGCGTCACACCGAGAAATTACGGGGCGGGTCCGGCCGCGATGGTGCGCGTGCAGGAAATCCTGGCGGCGCTTACAAGGTATCGGCTGCTGTAACTGTAAACGCTGAAAATTTCCGGCGACCGTGTGTCTGCGTACGGCCGTGTTTGAAATAATCTTCCGGGAATTTCAAAATACTGCTTGCTTTTTTTGCAGGTTAATGTTATGTTGAATCTGCTCATATGACTGACGGAAGTGGGAGAACCCACAGGGAGTATGAGCCAAGGGGAGCCGACCGTCTGGGCATGTGAATGTCCGGCGCTTGGCTTTTTTTATTGAAAGGAGAGGAGACGTTATGGAAATGATTTCTTTGGAAAAGGAACTGAGGGAAAACAGCTACCCGGGAAGAGGAATTATCATCGGCAGATCCGCGGATGGGACGAAGGCGGTGACGGCGTACTTTATCATGGGGCGCAGCGTCAACAGCAGGAACCGCGTGTTCGTCGAGGACGGCGAGGGGATCCGCACGCAGGCGTTTGATCCGTCAAAGCTGAGCGATCCGAGCCTGATCATCTACGCGCCGGTGCGCGTGCTCGGAAACAAGACGATCGTGACGAACGGCGACCAGACGGACACGATCTACGAGGGCATGGACCGACAGCTGACGTTCGAGCAGTCGCTACGCAGCCGCGAGTTTGAGCCGGACGCTCCGAACTACACGCCGAGGATTTCCGGTATCATACATGTTGAGGGTGGAAAATACAGCTACGCGCTCTCCATTTTGAAGAGCAGCAACGGCGACCCGTCGGCCTGCAACCGCTTCACCTTCGCGTACGAGAACTGCGTCGCGGGCGAGGGGCATTTCATCCACACTTACAAGTGCGACGGCGATCCGCTCCCGAGCTTTGAGGGCGAGCCGAAGCTCGTGGCGATCCCGGACGATATGGAGGAGTTCGCGCAGATGCTCTGGACAAGCCTGAACGAGGACAACAAGGTGTCGCTGTTCGTGCGATATATCGATATCGCGAGCGGAAAATACGAGTCGAAGATCATAAACAAGAATCAGTAGGAGGACGACAATATGAATGAACTTGCTTTGAAATATGGCTGCAACCCGAACCAGAAGCCTTCCCGCATTTTTATGGAGGACGGCGGCGAACTCCCGATCAAGGTGCTCTCGGGCAAGCCGGGCTACATCAATTTTCTCGATGCGTTCAACGGCTGGCAGCTCGTAAGAGAGCTGAAGCAGGCGACCGGGCTTCCGGCGGCGACCTCGTTTAAGCATGTGTCCCCGGCCGGCGCGGCGGTGGGGCTTCCGCTTAGCGAGACGCTCGCGAAGATCTACTGGGTGGACGACTGTGGTCCTCTCTCTCCGCTCGCCTGTGCGTACGCCAGGGCGAGAGGCGCGGACCGGATGTCTTCGTTCGGCGACTTCATCGCGCTGTCCGACGTCTGCGACAGGGACACGGCGACGCTGATCAAGCGAGAGGTGTCTGACGGCGTGATCGCGCCGGGCTACACGGACGAGGCGCTGGAGATACTCGGCCAGAAGAAAAAGGGCAATTACAACGTGATCCGGATCGACGAGAATTACCGTCCGAATCCGATTGAGCGCAAGCAGGTGTACGGCGTGACGTTCGAGCAAGGACGGCAGGAGCTCCCGATCGACGACGCGCTGATCTCCAACTGTGTGACGAAGCAGAAGGAGCTGCCGGAGAGCGCGAAGACGGATCTGAAGATCGCGCTGATCACGCTGAAGTACACGCAGTCGAATTCCGTCTGCTTTGTGAAGGACGGACAGGCGATCGGCATCGGCGCCGGGCAGCAGTCCCGCGTGCACTGCACGAGACTGGCCGGGCAGAAGGCGGACAACTGGTTCTTGCGCCAGTGCCCGAAGGTGCTGAATCTTCCGTTCGCTGGCAACATCACGAGGGCGGAGCGCGACAACGCGATCGACGTCTACATCGGGCCGGAGTACATGGACGTGCTCGCAGACGGCGCGTGGCAGAAGGTCTTCACGGAGAAGCCGGAGGTCTTCACCGAGCAGGAGAAGCGGGCGTGGCTGGATCAGATGAAGGGCGTGACGCTCGGCTCCGACGCGTTCTTCCCGTTTAGCGACAATATCGAGCGCGCGCACAAATCCGGCGTCGAGTATATCGCGCAGCCGGGCGGTTCGGTGCGCGACGAGGACGTCATCGCGACCTGCGACAAGTATGGCATGGTGATGGTGTTCACGGGGATCCGGCTGTTCCACCACTAATGAAATGTATACAAATGGTTGACAATGTGTGCACAAATGACTATAATGTAATTGTCTAGAAGATGAGGAGGCGAGACTGATGGTAAATAGTAAGCCGAGAGTCCCGTTTGTAATCCAAGAGTCCCGCTTTGTAAATGAGATTCCTGTTTTGTAAACA
>CANRDO010000001.1 GCA_947629385.1 uncultured Lachnospiraceae bacterium | reverse complement strand
AAGCGCGAGCGGGTCTGCCCTGACATTGCAAGCCCGTGCAGGGCGTCCGGGTAGCCAATATGTGAATTAAACACGAAGTTTACACTTGCTCCGGCTCTTGGAAACCCTCCCCGATCACCTCGTTCGAATCCACGATGATCACGAACGCGCCGGGATCGACCTCGTGCGCGCGCCTGCGGATCGCGTACATCTCCTTGTTGCTGCTCGCGCAGAGCACCACCTGCTTGTCCTCCCCGGAGTAGCCGCCCGTCGCCTTGAGGATCGTGGCGCCGCGCCCGGCAATCTCATCCACCGCGCGCACCATCTCCCGCGGATAATCCGTGATGATCATCGTCAGCTTGCCTCCGCCGCCGTAGAGCACCCGATCCATGACACGCGAATACAGATACGACAGGATCCAGCCGTAGATCGCCGCATCCACGCTGCCAAGCAGGGCGGCACCCGCTCCGATCACGGCCGCGTCCTGCACAAACGCGATCCTGCCGGCCGAAAGCTGGGGCTCATAATGCCGAACCGTCATGATGATGAAGTCAAAGCCGCCCGTCGACGAGCCGCGCATGAACACAATGCCGTAGCCGATGCCGCAGAGCACGCCCGCGCAGATCGCGGCAAGCAGCAGTTCCCCGTGATAGACCGGAAGCCGCGGTCCCAGCACGTCCATGATCACGGAGGTGATCGCCACGGTCTTCAGAGAGCGCAGATAAAAATGCCGCCCCAGCGTACGGTAGCAGGCAATCGCGATCGGAATGTTCAGAAACACGGTCATTATACCGACCGGAATGCCGAACAGTCGATACAGGATCAGCGCCACGCCGGATACCCCCGACATCGGAAATCCGGCCGGTATCGCAAAGCCGTAAATCGCCGCCGCCAGCAGCACTCCACTGCAGATGTCCACCAGAAGATCCACAAGCCATCTCTTCTTGTCTCTCATATGTCTATTCCTCCTTCTCATACCCCTGACTCTTTTTGTTTCAGTCCGAGCACTTCAAATACTAATTTAGATACTCTTTTTCCATAACAGCACAAAGCGTCTTATCCGGACATACCAGCGCACACAAATGTAATTGTCTTTCCTGCCATAGTAGCACAAAGCATTCACCCCGGATAGGCCGCGGCCTTCCGTCAAAAAAGGACTGTCCAAGAGTAAGCTGCTGTCTCCCGCAAAAAAGGACTGTCCACGGAGCAAACCGTCTGAATTTCCGGTATGCTTCGGGAACAGCCCTCTTTTCTCTTTTTTTCTTATCCAATTCTTTTATTTCTGCTTACATCTTCTTCGATCTTGTTTTATCGACTTTGCGTCTCCGGACAGCCTCTTGAATCATGTCTCTTACAGCTTCGTCGACAGACATTTCGACCTGACCGCCCGGCAACCGAGCCCCCTATGCTTCCTTGCGGTTCGGCTGCTTGACGATCTCCGGCCTCGGCGAGATCTCTCCGGCCTTCGTCAGCGCGATCTTCGTCATCAGCGGTCCTGCCAGCTCATAGATCAGCACGGAGAACAGCGTGATGTTGCGGATCAGCCGCCCGGCCTCGCCCATCGTCTCAGTTACGGTCATCGACATGCCGAGCGCCACGCCCGCCTGCGGAAGCAGCGTGATGCCGAGATATTTGCGGATCTCATCGCTGCACTTCATCCAGCGCGCGCCAAAGAACGCGCCGATGTATTTGCCGAAAGAGCGGAACACGATATAGGTCACGCCGATGCCGACAATTGCTACATTCGCGAACACGCCGAGCTCCAGCTCCGCACCGCTCAGCACGAAAAACAATACGAACAGCGGAGCCGTCCACTTGTCCGCCCTCGCCATCATATCCTCCGAGAAATCACAGATATTGCAGAACACGGTTCCGAGCATCATACACACAAGCAGCGAAGAGAAGCCGATCTTCAGCCCGCCGACCTCAAATTTCGCCATAGACAGCGCCACCGTGAACAGCACAAACGTGATGATGATCGACAGACGGCGGCTGTTCGACTCGAAATAGCGCTCCGCCACAGTCAGAAGCGCGCCCATCACGGCGCCCAGCAACAGCGACAGGATCACCTCGAGCAGCGGCTCCACAAGCACCGACACCACGCTGATCGTCCCGCTCTCCAATGCGGACGCAACACCGGTCGACACTGCGAACACAACTAGTCCAATCGCGTCGTCCAATGCGACAATCGGGAGCAGAATCCTCGTCAGAGGCCCGTCTGCCTTGTACTGCCGCACGACCATCAGCGTCGCGGCCGGAGCCGTCGCCGTCGCGATCGCGCCGAGCACCAGCGCCATCGACACGCTGATCACATCGGGCATCAGAACATGCAGCACTATCATCGCAAGGTCGACCAGAACGGTCGCGGCCAGCGCCTGCGTGAACGCAATCACGGTCGCCTGCCGCCCGATCTTTTTCAGTTGCGGAACGCGAAACTCGTTCCCGATATCAAACGCGATAAAACCGAGCGCCACATCGCAGAAGACCGAATACTCCTTCACGTTTGCAGCGCTCAGAAAACCGAGACCCGCAATGCCGAGCTGTCCCAGCACATAAGGTCCCACCAGTATGCCCGCCACAAGATACGCAGTCACGGCCGGGAGCTTCAAAAGCTTCGCCACACGCGACATCAGAAGTCCCGCCATCATCGCGACACTCAGGCTGAATAATTGTTCCATAATACGTCTCCTCTTTCCCTTTTCGATGATTCCCGCTAAATTATAGCGCAGGAACAGAAAAATTCAAGAGAAAATTTCCCGTAATGCCTGTTCATCACAACATGCGCATATACTGCAGATATTTTACGCCATCACCATCGGAATAGCGCTCCCCAAAACGTTTGAACCTCACTTCTTTTTCGTAAAATGATGTAAGCTTTGGTCTATCTTCGGCATCCAGATATACCACGCTTCCACCGATGCGATGCTGAATATCGAGAAGAATGTCCAGCGCGCAGTCCATAAGCTCCGAACCACGTATACGTTTTCCATCATCCACCGCATAATTCTTCCCAAACTGTGCCAACAAAAAGGCAGATATCGTATATGTATCCGTCTCATCATCCTGCCTGGAGTACCGCACCAGTTTCCTCTTTATCGTATTGCTCAGATTCTTTCCATCAATATCTATCGCTTTGTGTGCAAGTGTAAAATAACCTAATAATTGGCCGTCTGTCGGATCAAACACAAGATAGGTAACAGATAATTTCCTCCTGGCAAAATCAATTGCTTTGTTCTTTATAAAATCATTGATTTCATCATTTGTCCGGCAAGAAAAAGTGGAGAGATCATTTGACGTCCCGATCTCTCCATTCTCTGCTATCATGTCAAGAATATTTACCGTCAGTACGTTCATTTTTTCCTTTCTCTAATTTTCTCATTCATTTCATGAAGTCTTCTGATTACCGCCGGATCAGCAGTCACCACGTGAGAGGGATTATCCTTCCAAGCCCGCGAATCGCTTCCTGATGTTTCCAAAGCGGCAACAAATGCTTCCGCCTGCTTCGGGTCACTGATCTTCACCTTATGAAAAATGCTTGACGTAGCCATATCGTTACCTCCCTCCAAAGCAAAATTCACGCTTTCTGCTTTTATAATACTCAAAAAGGAGCCAAAATCAAGCGGCTCAAAGGATTTTATCAATTCTTAAGATGTAACCTATAAATACTGCTCCAGATCCTTGCGGTCGTTCGAGAACTGGTACGCCGCCTGCGGCGTGATCGTTCCCTGGCGGACCAGACGGCACAGCTCACTGTTCAGCGTGTGCATGCCGAAAGCCGCCCCGGACTGCATCGCCGTCCCCATCTGGTGCGCCTTCGCCTCGCGGACCAGATTCAGCACCGCGTCCGTGCCCACAAGGATCTCGGTCGCCGCGATACGTCCACCGCCGGAAGCGATCGGAATCAGACACTGTGTCACAACGCCGTTCAGAACGCCGGAAAGCTGCGTGCGCACCTGGTTCTGCGTCTCGGACGGACAGGCGTCTATGATACGGTCCACGGTCTGCGCCGCGCCGGTCGTATGCAGGGTAGACAGCACCAGATGGCCCGTCTCAGCCGCCGTCAGCGCCGCGGAGATCGTCTCATAGTCACGCATCTCGCCCACGAGGATCACATCCGGATCTTCACGCAGGGCGGAACGCAGCGCGGACGCGAACGATACCGTGTCGTGCCCGACCTCTCTTTGATGGATCAGAGAGCGCTTCGTCTCGTAGACATACTCGATCGGGTCCTCGATCGTGATGATGTGGCGCGCCTCCATCTCGTTGATGTGGTCCACCATCGCCGCCAGCGTCGTGGACTTGCCGCTTCCGGTCGGTCCGGTCACAAGGATCAGCCCCCTCGGCTTCTCCGCCATCTCACGCAGCACATCCGGCAGCTTCAGCTCCTCGAGCGTCGGGATCGTGTTGTTCAGCAGACGGATCGTAGCCGCCGCCTTGCCCTGCTGCATAAACACATTGACCCTCTGACGGTTGCCGTCCGAGGTCGTCAGCGAGAAGTCGATGTCCTCGCCCTCGGCCAGCTTCGCCTTCTGCTTCTCGTTCAGCATCGACATGATCACAGCCCGCGTCTCCTGCGCGCTCATCGGAATCCCCGCGCCCGTCATCGAGCCGTGAATACGGAAGATCAGGTCCATCCCCTCCGAAATATGTACATCCGAGCAGCTTCTGCTCCGTGCCTGCAGCACGATCTGGTCTATTGTCATTTTCGTCTCCTCCTGTCATTAATTTGAATTCTTGTTTAACGCACAGCCCTTGCAGGTCGTCCGGTTTTTGTGCACTAAACGCAAATCAAGAGTAGTATGCCACCTTCTGCAGCTCCTCCACCGTACTGACGCCCTTCTTGACGAGCTCGGTACCGAGCGTGCGCAGCGTGCGCATGCCCTGCTCCTTGATCGCGTACTCCTCGATCTGGTCCACCGTCGCGCCGTCCGTGATCATCTTGCGGATCGTATGGTCGATCAGCACGATCTCGTGGATCGCGGTACGTCCGGCGTAGCCGGTATTATTGCAGCGGTTGCAGCCCTGCGGCCGCTTGATCAGTGGAACGTCCTCGCCCAGAAGCTCCTTCTCCATCTCGTTTGGCACGTCGTCCTTCGCGCAGTACGGGCAGACCTTCCTCATCAGACGCTGCGCCACAACGCCCACGAGAGAGTTCGCGATCATGTACGGCTCCATGCCCATATCGATAAGACGGACGATCGAGGAGACCGCACTGTTTGTATGCAGCGTGGAAAGCACCAGATGGCCCGTGATAGCCGCACGGATCGAGATACTCGCCGTCTCAGCGTCACGCGTCTCACCGACCATGATGACGTCAGGGTCCTGACGCAGCAGGGCGCGCAGCCCGATTTCAAACGTAAGTCCCGCCTGATTGTTCACCTGCATCTGATTGATCTTCGCGACGTTCTTCTCGACCGGATCCTCGATCGTTGAAATATTCACCTGCCGGTGCGACATATCCTCAAGCACCATGTAGAGCGTCGTCGACTTGCCGGAGCCGGTCGGCCCCGTGATATAGATGATCCCGTTCGGAGAGCGCAGCATACGCGAAAATTTCTCATAGTCGCTGTCCGTCATGCCGTAGCTGCGGTTGTGGTCGATGGTGGCGTTGCTCGCCAGCAGACGCAGAACCGCCTTCTCGCCGAACACCGTCGGGATGACGGATACACGGATATTGATCATCTGGCCGTTCACACGCACCTTGCAGTGACCGTCCTGCGGAATACGCCGCTCCGCGATATCCATACCGGAGATGATCTTGATACGCGCGATCAGAGAGCTGTGCAGTCCCTTCTGCAGCGTCACATAGTCGACGATCGTACCGTCGATCCTCATACGCACGAGCGTCTTATCCTCGAAGGGCTCGATGTGAATATCACTCGTGTTGGTCGTGTACGCGCGCTGGACGAGACTGTTGAGCAGCTTGATGATCGGCACCTCGCCGTCGCCGTCCTCAAGCTCCAGCTCCTCCATCTCATCGTCCTGGAACACCTCGTTCGCGGTGCTCGCCGCGCGGTGCGCGGAAACCTCGGAATAATAGTAGGAAATCGCCTTCTCCAGCGGCGCCTTCTCCGCGAGCTGAACCTCCAGATCCATGCCCGTGATCTGACGGATGTCCTCCATCGCGTAGAAGTTCAGCGGATCGTTCGTCGCCACGACCATGTGATTCTCCTGCACGGAAAGCGCCAGAATATCGTACTTTTCAGCAAGCTGCTGCGGTATCTTCGACACCGCCTGCACGTCGATCTGCCGGTTGGTGAGATCCACCCGCTCCAGATTCAGACGGCTCGCGAGCGCCTCCAGCATCTGCTGCTCCGAAATGTATCCCTGCTCAATCAGCACCGTGCCGAGGCGCTTGCCGCTGTCCCGGTGCTCCTTCTGATAAGCCAGCGCCTGCTCAAGCTGTTCGTCGGTGACATAGCCGTACTCCTTGAGCACCTCACCGATTCGGATATTTTTGATCTGGCTCATGCGTTTCTACCTCCTGTTTTACCATTTGAAGCTATTTTATCTCCTCAGTTCAGCTCTGTCTGCTGCGTCCCCGCGAGCAAACCGCCCACAGCATCCAAAAGCTGGCCCGCCACGTCCGTGCCGGATGCAGCGTCCCCGCCTGCCGCGACGTTCGCATACAGACTCTTGTCACACATATACATCTCCATATTGAGGACAAGCTGGCGCGGCCCTTCCTCAAACTCCATGCTGCCGTCCTCGCGCACCACCATACGAGCAACTCCATCCTGATAGGAGATGCCGGTCACTCGTATCGACGGATATCCGTTCACCAAAGTGTCAATCAGCTGCTGATAGTTCGCCTCTTCACCCTCCACGGCAAGACGGATCGTGCATGTGTAGATCTGATCCTGCACGTCTACCCGGACAGGGTGCGAGGAACCCTCATAAGCAGCCGCAGCCGCCTGATACGCGTCACGCTGATTCTGCATTCCCTCATCGATCGCGTCTGTCACCGTGCCGTCATCAGCTGTCTCCCCGACAGCCGCCGCAGCCGCATCTGCCGCCTCCTGCAGCTCTTCCGCACGGGCCAGCTCCGAACGGCTGTATGGCTCCGCCACCGTGAAATCGGCCGGCTGAATGTTCAGCCCGACGCTCTCCAGGCCGTGCGCAAGCACGATGCTTGTGATCTCCCGGTCTACCTCCTGGCTCGTCATGAGATCATAGTACTGCGCGGTTCTGTCTGCCGCCTCCTGCTGCAGATCCCTGAAATTCTGCTGATAATCCGGATACATCGCAATCTTCAGCTTCATCTCCTGCTGCTCCATTTGGGCGTCGGTAATCTCCAGATCCAGATCGTCCAGCCGAGTCATCGTCGGCATGATAATGTAGTAAATAAAAACTACCGCAATCAGCAGAAACGCCATGAGGGAAAGCAATAATTTGTCTTTACTTGTCAGTTTCATCTGCATCTTTCCGTCACCCTACCTTCCCGCGTTCTCTGACAGATAACAGTTCACGTTGATCGTATACAGCAGCTTCCCGTCGTCGTAGGAATATCCGGAATACTGTACGCTGTCAAAAATTCCGGAAGCTTCCAGCATGTCGATGAACTGATTGATCAGCGTCACCTCTTCCGCCCGCGCGTCCACGCTGAGGTTTCCGTCGTCCGCATTGTAGGACTGGATCTCCAGCTCCACGGACTGCGCCTGCGCATAGCCCTGCAGCTCCTGCACCACGCTGCTGTTCATATACGGGTAGGACAGAATACAGCCCTCCACCCACTGAATCTGGGAAATCTTGCCCGACAACTCCGCAATCTGCTGCTGCAGAATATCGATCTGCGTGCACTGCTCGATGTTCGCCGGATCGTTGATGTAGTCCTTGAGCTCCTGCAGTTCCGCTTTTTTCTGATGCTCCTGAATCAGAAGGACGCCGGCCACGCTTCCGCAGGCGACCAGAAAAATTGCCGGCGGTATCACGTAACGCTTCCAGACCTTCGGCCCGGCTTCTTTGTTTTTGACCTTCTTTCTGGCGGGAAGCACAAGATTGATATCCTGCTTCACACGGATCATATTTCCGAGCTCAGCCAGGTATTTGCCGTACTCCTGCGCCATGCCCTTCGGCATGCGGATATGCTTCTCAGGCTGCAAAAGCTCGCAGTTTCCCTCAATGCCGGCCTCCGTCATCGCCGCGCGGTAAGTCTCGAACTCGTCCCCCTGCGTGCCCGCCAGATAGACTGTCTCGATCTTCTCCTGGATCTGCTGTGTGATCGCGAACTGCTGGATATTGTTTACCAGTCTCGCAAGCTCCATGCCGAACTGTGTCGTACCCGGCTCACAGAACACACGTCTCTGCGTGGCGTAGACGGATTTCCCGTCCACCCAGAGCATACTGCTGATGCTGGTGCCGTCGATCATATGTACCACGCAGACCTTGCCCCGCACCTGTTTGAGCGTGCCAAGAAGCTTGTTCCGGCACGTTCGGGCGACGCTGATGGAAGAGACCTTGATGCCCAGCCCTTTGAACAGATTCAGGTAGCCCTGCACGAAGCTGCGGTCCGTCATGACCGCGTGAACCGAAAGCGTTTTCTTATCTGCAGACTCCAGCATGTAATCGAGAATCGGATCCTTCTGATCCGACACGTCGCCGAACTCCATCGGCAGAACCTCGCGGATCTTCCTGTCGTTCGTCTTCGGCAGCGTCAGCGTTTTCAGGACAAGCTGAGAGCTGTTGATCACCAGAGCCACGTTCTTTTTCGGAAGCTTATTCTGCGTCCAGAATTCCCGGAGCTGATCCGCAAGGTCGGTCTCGTTTGTGATGATGCCGTTGATCAGACTTCCCTCGGGAATCTCCACGGAACAGACGCGCCGGACATGGATCCTCTTCCCTCCGCTTCCCACGACCGCATTGATATTATTGTTTGACAGATAAACTGAAGTTGTCATAGGTACCCCCAACCTCTTTTCCAGTTATTTCTTCTGGCTTTGTAATCAATAGCCCGCGCCGATCGCGTCGTACGAACCGTAGATCGGCGTGATGACGGAGACGATGATGACGCCGACGATCAGAGCCATGATAACAATCATCAGCGGTTCGAGCAGCGACACCAGCTTGCCGATCGCCATCTCGGATTCGTATTCCAGGTTCTCAGCGCTCGAATCAAGCATCGCGTCCAGGCTGCCGGTCTCCTCACCGATCATGATCGTCGAGGAAAATTTTTTCACGAAGCCATTGATGCTGCCTACCGCCGCGGACAGGTTCTCGCCTGCGCGCACGCTGGCGATCGCCTGGTCAAACTGTTCGTCTATGTAGAGATTTCCCACCGTCTTGCGCCCGGTCTGGAGCGCCGTCACGATCGGAAGTCCGGACGAGTAAAGCGAACTGAGCGTCCGCGCGAAACGCGCCGTATAGATCGTCTTCAGGAGCTTTCCGATGACCGGCATATGGATCAGCAGCTTATCCCGCGCCAGACGCACTGCGTAAATGCGGAAGATCATAATGATCACCATCACAAGGATGAAAAAACCGATCCCGATCTGCAGCCAGTTCGTCACGAGCTGATCGCTGAGCCACATTAGAAATTCCGTGCTCGGCGGAAGAGATTCCATCTGCGAGAAAAGATCCCCGAACTGCGGCAGCACGAACGTAAAAATAACAAGTACGACCACCACGATCAGCACAAGCAGGATACACGGATATACCATCGCGCTCGTCACCTTGGATTTCATCTTGCTTTCCTTCTCATAGTGAATCGCCATGCGGAAGGCCGTCTGATCCATCTTGCCGCTCGCCTCCGCGGAACGGAACATGTGGATCATGAGTTCCGGGAACGCGTCGCCCTGCTGCTCCATCGCGTCCGAGAGCGCGACGCCCTGTCGGATCAGCTTCTGCAGGTCCGCATAGATGATCCTGTGATTCGGCTTCAGGTTTTCTTCCTCTGAAATGATGCCCAGCGCGCGGACAAGCGAAACGCCCGCCTCAAGAAGCGTGGCGAGCTCCCGGCAGAAATCCGCCAGATCCTTTGTCTTGATCTTTTTTCTGGTTCGTATGTCCGACTGCTCCTTGTGCGTGAGCAGAAACAGTCCGTCCTGGCGAAGGCGCTGGTACAAAGCGGTCTCGTCCGCCGCCTCCAGAACGCCCTTTACGCGCTTTCCGTCCTCGCCCTGCGCTGTATATTGATATTTCGGCAATAGATTCCACCTCGCTTCTTTCCATTTCTTTCCGTATTTTTCCCGGTTCGCAGGCTGTCAGAGCCGCGCCGGCATATTCAAAAATGATACAAGCCCAGATACCACTCCAAAAGCTGCTCTCCCCAAAAGAGCGCCGCCGCCATGCCAACGCACAAAAAAGGTCCGAACGCGAAATGCTCCTTCTTTCCCTTCCTTCGTGTCGCCAGCAGATATATCCCGTAAATCCCGCCTGTCACGATAGCAAGAAACATCGCCGTCAGACACAGCTTCCAGCCGAGGAACAGCCCCGCGGCCGCCATTAGCTTGATGTCTCCTCCGCCGAACGCTCCCGGAATCGCGAGAGCGAGCAGCAGCATCGGCACGCTGACGCATACCAGACCGATCAGCCGATCCTTCCACGCCGGCTCCACCCCGCAAGCCCAGGCCACAGCCGCGATGATCAGCAATCCGATCACCAGACCATTTGGGATCTCCATCGTGTCCGCATCGATCAGCGCCACTACCGTGAGCACGGCGAGAAACGCGAACGCCGCGACCGCTGCGGCACTCTCATCAAAATAATGCATACACAGAAGCGCCAGCACGCCGCCGAGCATCTCCACCGCCGGATAGCGAAACGAAATGCGCGCCCTGCAGTCCCTGCACTTCCCGCGCAGATAAAACCAGTTGAACACCGGCACCATGTCATACCACCGAAGCGTCGCGCCGCAGGATGGGCAATGGCTTCTGCCCGTCACGAACGAAATCTTTCTCGGCAGTCGGTAGACCACCACGTTTAGAAAGGAAAAAATCCCCGCTCCGGCCATAAAAACCAGAAAATACAAAAAGAACTGCGCTATGTATATCATCCTTTTTCTCCAGAATATCTGCTATCCAAAATTCTTCATCTCGGAACCGTCCAGGGCGAACATGCTCTGCGCACGGTACACCTGCCACTGGCGGTCCTCATTTTCATCGAGGTAAAAGTAAACCAGATAATTTCCCTCGCGGTAGAGCATACGGGTGGGCTCCAGGTGGTCCTTGTCGCTGCCGAGGACAACGATGCTGCCCTCGCATTCCGAGACGTCGCGCACCTGCTCCTCCACTTCCTCCTTGAGGCCGCTCGCCGTCCTGTCGTCGTAGATGTCCTGTCCCAGCCCGTAATATTCAATGCTGGTCAGATGCAGCGCAGTCCAGACATTCCGCGCCTGTCTCAGGGCGAGGTGAGCCTCCGAACGCCAGACAAAATACATACCTACAAGCGTGGCCGCCCCGACCGCGATCAGCATCGCGAGAATAACCGCCGTAAGCCTCCATCCGTTTACCATCCTGACGTCCTGTTTCTTCATCGTCCCACACTCCTGTATTTCGATCCGCAGCGCTCTTCCGCGCCGACAGGTCATATACCCCCACGTTAAAATCAAAAAGTATATTGTAAGTATACCTTAAAATGTCACATTACTCAAGAAATTTTTGCAAAACGGAAAGGATTCGTCCAAAGCGCGCTATAATTTCATTTACCGGCATGAAACTGCGCCGGAAACGCGGGGATCTCCCCGGATTTTACCAAAGAAGGAGGTTGTACGATGTCAGCAAGCAAAGACAAGAAAACCGGAAAATGGATCTGTCAGTTCCGCTACAAAAACAGCGCCGGCCAAACCCGCAAAAAGTTCCGGCGTGGATTCGCCACAAAAAGGGAGGCGCTCGCCTGGGAGCGGGAATTTCTCCTGGTCGCCCGCCGCGATCCGATGATGCTTTTTTCCTCTTTTACCGAAATTTACCTTCAGGATATGTCGCACCGCCTGCGCGCCTCTACCGTGCGCGGCAAGCGCTATGTGATCCGCGAAAAAATTCTGCCCTGGTTCGGGAATCAACCCATCAATCGAATCCGTCCCAGCGACGTGCGCAGCTGGGAAGCCGCGCTTTTGCGGGAAGGTAAAGCAGACGGCCGCCCTTATTCTCCCACATACCTGAAAACGATCTACAACCAGCTGAACGCTATTTTCAATTATGCGGTGAAGTATTACGAACTGTGCGAAAATCCCTGCCGCAAAGCCGGAAGCATCGGCTCCGGACAGGCCGGGGAAATGCAGTTCTGGACGCTGGCGGAATACCGCCGTTTTCTGCAGGCTCTCCCGCCGGATGCTCCGACCACACTGGCCTTCCAGACGCTCTATTTTACCGGCATGCGCGTAGGCGAGCTGCTGGCTCTGACGCGCGGCGACCTGGATCCGGCCGCACGCACGATCCGCATCAACAAGTCCTGTCAGCGCTCCCGCAAAGGCGACGTCGTCACACCTCCCAAAACTCCCCGAAGCAACCGCACCATAAGCATTCCAGGTTTCCTTGCCGATCTTTTAGCCCGCTACACCGACGCGCTTCCTCCCGGCGATGAAACTCTGCTCTTCCCATTTCACAAATACAGGCTGACCAAAGAACTGGAAAGCGTCTGCGTCCGGCTCGGTCTCAAGCGCATCCGTCTGCATGACCTTAGGCACTCTCACGCCTCGCTGCTGATCGAGCTAGGCTTTACCCCGCTCCTGATCGCCGAACGTCTCGGCCACGAAAAAGTGGAGACCACCATGAACGTATACAGTCATCTCTATCCCGGAAAGCAGCAGGAAGTGGCCGAAAGGCTGGAGCTTTTGGCGCAGGCCATGTAGTGTAGGTCTGCCGCTTCTGACGCAGGTCTTGCAGCGAACGCCTGCTAATTGCATGCAAAATGGAATCGGCCCGGGAATCCGGGGCGTCAAGAACGGTTCGTCGCATTTTTTCATCCGTCAGAAATCTGTATGCAAAACGGAAGCGCAGAAAAAGAAATACGGCCAGATACTGGATTGTATTGCCGCTCGCGCATAATTCTGGTTGAGTTGATCGTAGTATTGGTTATCCTGGCGATTCTGGCGGCTATGCTGGTACCGGCGTTGCTTGGCTGGATCGATGAGGCGAAGAAGAAACAGTATGAATTAGAAGCAAGAAGTGTTTATATGGCAGCGCAGGCCATCGCAGATGAGCAGTTTGCTGCAGGGAAAGAAAAGCAATTCAATCCGTCAGCTGAAGATGTAGAAACAAGACTGAAAGAGTTAGCAACAGATGTTACGGATCCTTCAATTTTGACAACTGATCTCGTCCTTGCTTCAAATGAAAATGATGGTACTAAGAACTGCTTTAAAATCACAGGAATGTCAACTACATTTACATCAGGCAGTAAAACAGTTACAATGAAATTAGCGGATGGCAAGTGGAGCAAGACTGGTGAAAAGGATGCAGCTTCAGAGTAACTATTCATAATTTGAGCATTATAGTTAAAACAATTACAGGCGGAAAATCTTTCGATTTTCCGCCTACACTGTTCTAAAACATTAAAACTCATAATGTCAAATCATAAATCATCTGTCTCTGCCGTTTTTGTCCATTTGTTATCTTTCAGCTGCATTGTTACAAGTTTACCATTGCCTGATTTGAACTGTGTTGTCATTCCTGCAATTTTATATAAATCTCTGCCAGTGGCGCCTGTAGGAGCGCTAATACCAGAAACGCTCCTAACATCAACATCCGTTGCCAATTCTTTAACTCTGCTCAAATTCTTTTCTGTAGCACTATCAACGAATGAAGCTGGCATTGCCGTATCAGTCGCGTACAATTCATCCGCCACAGCCTGTGCCGCCATATAGACGCTTCTCGCCTCTAACTCATAATTCTTCTTCTTCGCCTCATCGATCCAGCCAAGCAGCGCCGGTACCAGCATAGCCGCCAAGATTGCCAGGATAACCAGTACTACGATCAACTCAACCAGAGTAAAACCTTTCTTATTCTCTCTGGCCTTTTTTGCCTTCTCAAACAAACTCATATTTTTTCCTCCCATCTAATTTATTTCGTTGCAAGTTTGTTATTGCTCTTTTATAGTATATAAGAAACAATTCAAAAATGCAAGTGTTTTTGTACATTTTTCCAAAGAAATGTCAAAATTTCTTTTTGAAATCGTTTAACACGTCAAATCAGCTCTCGTCAATATTGTCCGGAGCCAGGTTATAGCAGTCTACCGCGCGCTGCATCGTGAAAAGATGCTCATCGCCTGCCAGCGGATTCTTAATAATCACTTCAATCTTGAGACAGCTGGTATTATTAACCTGACTGACCGTGAATTTCTCAAGGCTGCAATTCTGGTAAACGCCCGTCCCGAGCTGCCAGGGAACCTTCTCCCATGCCGCCCCTGTCTCAGCTTCGGCCCCCGGATTTACAAAATAGTCCATTGCCAGACAGCCCTTCCCGTCCTCTTGCTTGAGGTACATTTTTACGGCATTGCCGCTCTCTTCGTCAAAATACCAGACGACGGAATTGCCGCCCTCATTCCTGATCAGAAGCGCAGGCTTTTTTCCTGCTTCGCCGGACAGCGCCGGCTTCGTCTCGCCTTCGGGGTTAAACCCGTCTGCCGACTGAAAATACCCGCTGTACAACGCACCGTCCAGACTGCCCGTGATCGTGTCCATTACGATCGCGGCCACGTCCTGCTCCGTGGCGACTGCGCTCGCCACCGCGTGGCTTCTCATGAATGTACTCAGTACCATCGCAGCGGAGCTCATGAAGATCGCGGTGAGCGTAAATGTCACTATGATCTCCACGAGGGTAAAGCCCCCGCGGTTTTTCCATAATCTCTTCATGCTTCCTCCCGCCTCTTCTACTTATAGAAATACATCGAGTAGGTCATACTCTCCGTTTCCGTCGTCCCGGGCTGTGTGATTGTCACCGGATAGTCCTTTTGAATAAGCTGTCCGTGCAGCTGAAACGCCGGGGTTCCTCCCGGCCCTTTGCCTTCGTAAACGTCAAGAAGAACATCCTCGTGCGCCGACTCCACCGCATAGTCATTCGGATAGAAATTATCCGCAAGCACTTTTCCGGTAGCAGCGTTCAGCATTTCCGCGCGGCGAACCATGTCGTTCGCGGTCGTGATTGCCTTCGAAAATCCCGCGATCCCGATCAGCAGTATGATGAAGGCAACCAGGACGGATATCATCGAGGAACCGTCCGTATTTAACAGTTGTTTCCTCAGCCTCATTTCCGGTCATCGCTCCTTCCTTCCGCGTTCCAGCTTCCCCACGTGTAGCTTTTTGATCCGTCCGAGTTCTCCTCTTCTCCCAGAGACATCGTGAATTCCCGGTTCACATGGTATTCGGAACTGTTCAGCGTGCTGATCACATCCACATACAAATGGAGCTTATTTTTGCCGCTGCCCGCCAGCTGCTCCTCCGTAACGGGAGCAGTCACCGCTTCTTCTGTATTCCAGTACATCTGTATCCTGATCTGGTGTTCCGAATCTGCCTCGTCCATATTGAAGGTTCTCACGATAGACGAGTCTGCTTTGTCGGCCTCCTGGTCGTAGGTCTCCTCATCGCAAGGCAGCCAGCCGCCCAGAATCTCGTCGTGCACATATTTTGCCACCGAGTTACTCTTTGTAACGTCACCCTTCCTGAGGTCCTTCACGAACAGCTCGCTCAGGGAGGTGGCCTGCACCTTTCCACGCTCATATAGGACGTTGTTTCTGGCGGTGTTCAGTGTCACGGAGCCTGCCAGAAGGACGGTGGTCGACAGCGCGAGAAATACTACCATCACGCAGAGTACGATCACCATCGCGGCGCCGCTGTTTCTATCCTTCCTGCTCATTGCCCGTCCTCCCCGGCAGGCGTTTCGAGATTCATGGCAGTCTCAGCCGAAGCCGTAGAAGGCTGAGCTTCCGTCCAGTCCTGCGCCGGTTCCACGACCGTCTGAATCTGTGGCTCCGTCGAGACCTGCGTCTGCGGCTCGACAAGGACTTCTCCATCCTCAAGAATCGCTTCGTCGTCCGGCAGAACATTCTGATCGCCCGACCCCGGCGCCGTATCGCCCGGCATCGTATCATCTATGTCGACTACCATATTTCCGTCGCCGTCAAACGAGAAACTCATCTCGTTGTCTATGTTCATGGTTGTCGGATCGTCCGTCTGCAAAGCCTCCTGTATCGCGGCTGCCGCCGGACTGTCTCCGTCATAACGTACCAGCTGCGCTTTGTATATCCGGGGCAGGAGCTGCAGACCCGTATATGCGCTTGGATCATTCTGCGGCCTTTCTTTTCTGGCGTCGAACGGTTCGTCGAACTTCTTGCCCGGTTTCAGCGTACGGATATCGGACGAAATCTCCTCCTTACCGTCTCCCTGATATAAGGTATCCTCCTTCACCAGATACGTCGCCTGCGTGCGCTCTGCGACGAACACCGGCTCTTCCGTGGTATCCTCCTCAAACACACTCTGCAAAAGCTGACCCACAATCACACTGTGCGTACTGTAAACGCCTGTGTAACTGTGCAGGAATATGCCGCTCTCTTCCTCCACGCCTCTGATATCCGGCAGAATCAGGCGGTACTCGATGCTGCTGACCTTGCCGGCCTCCAGATATTCGCGAATCTGAATTCTGGGATAGACGCCGGATAATCTCCTGCCATCGTTCCCAATGGCCTGATCATAGTCAACTTTGCAGCTCTCATATCCGAGCGCAGCCTTATCCAGCGTGATTTCGTATATGCTCAGATCCTTGTTATTGATGAGCTCCGCCTTGAGACGGTTATCCCGTGCAGTATCCACAGTAATCTGATCAGCCGCGATTCTGCAGACGTCCGTATCCTTCGGAACAGGCGTGTCCGGATATTTATCCGGCCATTCTTCTATTTCCTCAGCCGTATATCTGCGCTCAAGATAATACTCTCCGCTCTTGCTTCCGCGCATCAGATTTACCGTAGCCGTCGGATTCTTGTAATCATCCTCCGTCAGGCTTTCATCCTGTGCATCCTGCATACGGTAAAGCTCGATCTGGTAACCCTTCGCGCTCTCTCCGGCGGCAAGTTCCCCTCCCGCTTCCGGTACAGTCTGCGTCCACAGGTAGGCCTGATGCTGTAGCGCGACCGATTCGGTCTCCGTCGTCTCGGAGCCTGTGCCCGGGGCATATTTCTCCACCGTATGGTCTTCCGTGACGGCATCCGACACCAGCTCCGGCGCCTTCAGCTTAACCCGCGGCAACTGGATCCACTTGTAACCGGACCACTCGGATCTGCGCTGCCCATCCTCGGATATGGAACAGAACTGTACGCACAACCATTTGCCTGCGTAACTGAGCGGTAAGCCGCGGAATATATATTCACCGACATCCGGATCGTTCATCTCAAATTCCGTCTCGCCATCATACATCGGGATCTCTGTCAGGAGCAGACTTGCGTCCGGCTCACCCGTGGAAGGCCTCGAATCATAGAAAGCGGCGCGCATTCTGTAGCTTCCCGCGTTTTCTATCGATCGAACCATAATCATAAGGCCTTCCTGCAGATAATACTCTTCTGAAGTCGCAACGATGTCGCCCTCTTCCATATTCATCAGTTCGCTGAGCGGCGGCGTATCATAGCTCGGATTCAGAAAATACGTCTCCGGCGGCAGAAGCGTTGTGTTTTCCGTATCGCTCTGCGGATTGGTCGACGGCTGCTCTGTCTGAAGGTTCTGAGGTGCCGTCTCCTCTTCCGTCTCCTCTTGCGTCTCTTCCTCCGTCTCCGATTCGGTCTCCTTCTCGCCATCGGACGATCCTCCGCCGCTTATGGGCGCAACCTGCGATCCCGAATCAAGGCCGCCCGCATTCGTCGGCATTGTCTCGTTCTTCGCCGCTTCCTCAAATCTCTGGATCATCACGCTTCCCGCGTACGGAGACGTCTTCTGCAGCAGCACGCTGTAATATACACGGTATGTATTGTCCGCATATTTCTCAATGCTGTAGCCGTCCGCCGGCGACAGCGCCGTCAGTATCTTCTGCGGCTCCGGATTATCCCCTGTCTCAGACTGCGCGGTCTCTCCCTGGGAACCGCCGTTCTCCTGCGTCTGTCCCTGCAGCAGCTCAGCCATAGCCGCGGCCTGAGATCCTCCGATCTCTTCGAGCTGCGAGGCAAGTGTTTCCGCCGGCGACCCGTTCGCTGCCGACGTCTGTACCGCCGCAGTGTCGGGCACAAGATACCCGTATTCTTTCAATTCTTCTAATGTAAGACCTTCTTTTATCAGATAGCCCAGCTTCGCCATTCCGTCGGTTCCGCCAAACATTTCAATCGGATAAACGCGTGCAGAAACCGTGCCCTCCGCCAGCTCCGGAGGTATCACCGACTGTACGAAGAATCCACCCGAGGCCTCGGATATCTGCTTCTGATCGGAAGCAATGACGATATCCTTCAGCAGGCAGTCGCCCTCTTCTATATCCAGCAGCAGCTCCGTGCGATACGTCGCCGGCGCTCCGGCAATCGTATACCGGACTTCATAGCCCTCTTTCTCTATCTTGGACTTCTCCGGATCGACAAAACCGTTGGTCAGCTTCTGCGAAGACGGCACGCGCGCCTCCAGAGACTTCTTGGCGGACGGATCCACCACCGCCTCCACAGACGGCTGAGCGCTTTCGCCCTCTTCCGTCTCTCCGTCCTCGGATGGAGCCATGTGCGCCGGAATCACCTGGATTTCCGAGAAATTCAGATTCACGTCGAAGTTGTCGCTCGTCACCAGGAAACCTGTTTCCGCGTCCGCGTCCTGCATCTCCTTCAGCGGATACACGTATCCTCCCGTCGCGTCCTGCTGCATGCTCATCAGACCGATTCGCCGCAGAACCGGCCCGCTCGTCCTGGCCCCTTCCTCCTCTTCTTTCAGTTCTCTGGAGCTTGCCTCAAACTGAAGCAGATTCGCAGAGTCATATTTGTTGTTTTCATTGTCCAGCCACAGGACATAACCCGGGGTCCCGCTCTCGTCCGCCGCCAGACGTATTTCCGCCTTCGGCTCGGCCAGCGTCGGAAGGATTTGCTTGATGCACGTTTTTGCTTCCTTCTCCTGCGGACCGCTGTAGGAATAATTCATCACGGATACCTTAGCCCACTTGTGGTTCCATGTCAGCGGAACACGCACGGTATGGCTGGTCACTTCCCCGTAAAGCGTAGCCTGATACACCGGTTCCACGTCGTCTGCATCCGGTTTTTTTGCATCCGCTCTGCTATCATACAGGCGCAGCTCCAGCACAGTCTTGTAGACCGCGCCCGGCTTTTTCTCCGCCCCTTCTTCTCCTGACGGATCCGTCGCTGTACTTGCGTCCTCGTTCTTCCACTTAATCTCCAGGAAACCGCCGTTATTTTCCACGCTCACTTTCTCCACAGACGGCGTCTTCTCCACGTCGACCGTATCGTTTTTCTCAAGTCTCAGGCAGGCCTCCGCCAGCGTAACCTCCAGACGGTTGTAATTGCCTCTGCAATCCTGCTTATAGGCATCGGCGTTTGGATCAAATACAAGCGCCTCGCCGGAAGCCGGATGGTAGACAACCTTAAGGTATGCCTTCTCCTCCCCCGACTCTCCCGCCGGAGTCTTATACGCTCCGGTCGCATAACTGACCGCATAGCCGGCGCCCGCTCTCCGATTCAGGCTCGGCACTGCAAGTTCATCCGACTGCTCCTGCGAATAATAGTAAACCTCTCTGCTTCCATAGAGTTCCGACACTGTCTCAAAAACGCCTGCGTATTCCTCGTCGGTGCATTCCTTCATCGGAACCGTCGGGTACATGACGTTCGCCACTCCGATACTGTTCTCGATAACGACCTGCTCCTTCGACAGCTTTTCGCCGCTCACATCAAACGTCCCGTCGGCAACGTCCGCCACAAGACCTGCAAACTGACTCTCAGTGCTGTCGTTTTCCGGTCTCCCGTAATTGCGGCAGCGATTCAGCCTCAAAGTAATTCCTCCGGATTTCCGGCCGTCATATACCGCAATACCGGCGCCGCCGTCCGTAAGCCGTCCGGCGTTGGCGCAGTCCTTGATCTCCACAACCGCTTTCGCCGTCGCGTCCGCCTGCTGAGCCTGGTCTCCGGCCAGCGCCGCAATACCGGCGCCAAGCGAATTGTTGACCACGCCGAAATTCTTACAGGACAGAATCGTCACTTTTTCCTTGATATTTATGAAGCTGCCGACAATACCCGCCGCGCTTGACTTCCTCGCCGACGTAATCCTTGCCTGCGTATCGCCCTGATCGGCCGTCGCCTCTTTCTGCTCCGGCGAAGACACGCCGTTCTCACATCCGCGAATGCTTCCGCCCGCTTCGGATTTCCACTCGCCCAGTATACCGCCCGCCGCGCCTGCTGCGGATACCGGCCCGTAGTTTATGCAGCCCTGCATCGTCACTGCCGCTCCCGGATTCGTACTGCCCTGTTCAACGCGGCCGACAATGCCGCCCGCCGCTTCACCTTCGCTGACGACGCCTGTCTGCGAGCTTCCTGAGGAGCCATCGCCCTCCGTGACGATTCCTCCCTCAGAGCCGTCGCCGCTTACGCCGACCGTCCCCGCGTAATTCATCAATCCGTACAGTCCCTGCGACGAGGTATGCAGACCGATAATGCCGCCTGTCGGCCCCGTCGTCGTTCCTTCGGCGCGAATCGTCCAGCTTCTTCCGCTGTACGCCTCCTTCACGGTAGCCTTCTCTTCATTGACGCCTGCAATACCACCCGTCGCGGAAGCGCCGAGGGTATTGATATGTACCGCTGAAATATGGTTATCCGGATTGCCGTCCTCGTACGGCAATATATTGCGGATCAGCGCGCTGCCGCTGTTGCGCCCTGCAACGCCGCCCACGTAGCTGTTTCCGCTTACGTCGATGTTCACGCTGTTCCCGTCCGTGCCGAGCTTGCAGCTGTCGATCACTCCGACATTGATCCCTGCAATGCCGCCGTATGCAGAGGCGTTCTTCGAGGTAATCCCTTCTCCGCTTCCTATGCTGCCCATATATGTCACATGATCGATTGTACCCTCGTTCCAGCCGGCCACGCCGCCCATCGCATCCGCGCTCCCGGTCATGCCGAGTGAAATCTGCGCGTAACTGCTCATGCTTGCATCCGCAGTGATCGTCCCATAGTTTTCACCGGCAATGCCGCCTACATAAGCCTTGTTCGCGACCGCGGCCTGAGAGACCCGGACGCTCATGTCATCAGACACGCTGCTCACAAAAATCTTCCCGCGGTTCGTGCCCGCGACGCCGCCCGTTCGTCCGGCTCCGGTGACCGTGGTCCCCGCCGCACCGCCGACATAGATGGTTCCGTAATTCTCCGCCGCAGTTCCTCCCACAACATCGCTGCCGCTGACAGCCGAACACGTACTGCCGCTGATTTCGGCCGGATTTGCCGCAAACCCGTTGAGGCCGACGATACCGCCGACATAGGCGCGCGGCGTATCCCCGCCGACGCCCGAAACCGAACAATCAAAGATCCTGCCCTCATTGACCTCCGCGAGGCCGCCGAGATACGTCGCGCCGGACGCCGTGACCGTACCGCCTGCCTGGCAGCTCTGGAGCGTCGTATTCTCCGTCACATAACCGAGAATGCCTCCGCTGAAGCTGTAAGATCTGCCGGAGCCGTACTTCGACGGGAAGCTTCCCACATCCGTAACCGCACTCGTCGCTGTCACGGAGGCTCCGCCCGTATATCCGCTTATCGTCAGATTGGTTCGCGCCGCATTGTAGCCCAGCAGACCGCCCGCAAAAACGCCTGCCTGCACCGAACCTCCGATGCTTCCACTCTGAATCGTCATGGATCCGGCCGTGTCGTCTTCATTGTCTATCGCAAGAATCTGGGACGTCAGAATCGACAGATCCGGCCCGCTTCCACCGGCACTCTGGCTGTCGCCCGTCCAGGCTGCCTCAAGCATCCTGCTCACGTCTCCGCCGCCCGCTCCTGCATCCGCGCCGGCGGCCTCGAAGAGGTTGCCGAGTCTGTCCGCCGTCACGATACGATTGTAGCCAAACAGGCCGCCTGCAAACGCCCCCGCGGCTTCCACTGCCGCCGTCCCGCCGGACAACGAGATCGTCGCCGTGCCTGTAATGATATTGGCGCCTGCATAGCCGCCCACATAACTGTTTCCCTTAACGCCCGCCGCGTTCGGGGAAAGCGTCCCCTGCAGAAGCATCACGGATGTATTCAGACCGGTCACACCGCCTACGAAATTGTTTCCCTCGACGTAAACGCTCTCCTCCGTGTATCCGTTGATCTCTCCGACAGCTCCGGTTGTGCCGTCGTTGTACCCCGCAATACCCCCTACGAAGTTGCGGCCTTTCACCGTCCCGGAAACCGGCGCCGCGGAAGTCGTCGTCAGACTGCCCTTGTTGCAGCCGGCAATGCCGCCTGTAAAGTCCGCGGACGCGCCGCCAAGCCCCGCATACAGACTGCTCTGCACGCTCTCCTCCGGATTGGGCATGTTGGAACCGCAGTCAATGATCTGTCCTGCGTTCAGGCCCACAACGCCGCCTATATAAGCCGGAGCTTCCATGCTGTCCTCGGCTCCCGCTCCGATCACAATACCGTTGTTCGTCCACCCGGAGATCAGTTCCGAGCCGCCCGAGATAGCCGTATGGGATGCCCTCCCAAAATCGGAATCCGCCACGTTCACGGACGAGCCGTTCACACCCGCAATACCTCCCACAAAGCGTCTGCCGATCACCGTCGCGCCGTTGGTACCGGTCTCGCCGGGCGTCAGACTTCCGCCCGCGTTCATGCCGACAATACCGCCGACAAAATTTTCTCCTAATATATAAGAAGAATCTCCTGCTGTGCCAGTCGCGCAGTTCTCAACGATCGCGCCGCCGGTCAGATAACCGGCGATGCCGCCCACATAATTCCCGTACAGCCTCTGCCGCGCTTCCTCCGCCGTCAGCAAGGCCGCCGCGCTTCCGTCCGCGCTCTGCGGCGCCGGATTGCTGACGCAGCCCGAAATCTTCGCGCCGCTGTTCACATACCCTGCAATGCCGCCAATGTACTGCGGCGCCGGAAGCGCTTCCGCCAGCTCCGGGTGTTCCGGCAAAACCTCCTCCGCGTTCAGGCCATACACGATACCGGTGTTCACCGCGTCAGAAAGCGTCATTCCATTCTCAAGCCTGCCGACAATACCGCCGACGTTCTTACAGCCGCTCACTTCCGCTCCGTTCTCCAGCGCGGCGACCGCCACGGTCGCCCCGTCCCCGAAGCTTCCAAAGATACCGCCGACATTCTCTCCGCCCGTCACACAGCCGCCAACGGTCTCCAGGCTTTCCAGCGTACCATTGTTCAGGCCGCAGAACGCGCCGACGTTCGCGCCGCATACCAGTCCCCCGTCCCTGACGCCGATGCCGTATACGCTCGCATTGCAAAGTCCAAGCTCGCGAATCGTTCCCTTGTTCTCCTGCACCAGACCGGTCGCCGTTTCCGTGCCGTCGTCCTTCTTCCGCGGCTCCAGCGTCAGATAATCGACCGAGGTCCATTTCGAAGCCTCCGCCGCGCCGTCCTCTGCGTCCTCATCGGCCGCTGCTTCGTCTTCATCCGATTTTTCCGCCTCATCCTCTCCGGCAGCCTCCAGTTCCTTTCCGGTCAGCGTGCTGTTCTTATTCAAAACCGCAATCGCCGGGAAAGCCGGATACCGTGTAAGCTCGCCCTCCGGAGCCAATGTATAATGATACGCGTGCTGATTTACATAATATTTCGTAGTCGTCCGCGCGCCGGAAGTCGTGGAAAGCTCCGCGCTCTCGTCTTCTGCCCCGGACATTTCCGAATCCTCTTCGGAACCCGTGAAGGAAAGGAATCCGTCCGGGCCGCCCCACGCAAAGCTCTGCGTGAGCTGATATGTCGCAGCGGCCGGTTCCGCGTCGCCGTCATCGGCCGCCTGCTCGCGCAGTCCGACATTGTACAGATGGCGTGCATTCGCAATCTCAAACGTCGCCGCATCGGCTGCACCCGCTTCTTCATCCGCCTTCTTCGTGGCAAAGAACAGATTCTCAGAATTTCCGGTGGTCTGTCCGCTGTCCGAACCGGACGCGACAGACACTTTCGCACAGACTTTCCTGGTCCCGTCCATCGTCAGTCCGTAATGAACGCCGCCCTCGTCATAGCCAAGCCTCCGCGCACTGTAGGTAGACAAAAGCTTCGTCAGTCGGCTCCCGGCGTCCGTCTCCTCCATCGCCTCCACAGCGCCGGAGTCCATCACGTCGAGCGAAAGCGCAATACCGCTCCCATAATCCTTATCGGACGCATCCTGCGCCAGATAAGCATGGAAGCTGACGCCGCTCTCCTCTTCTCCCTCGGCGGACTCCACAGCCCCAGTTTCCGTCAGAACACGCGACTTGCCGGAACCGTCCTGCGCATAGAGCGTCACGCTCTTTGCCTTCACGAACGGATGATTGCCCTCCTCTCGCGTAACGGAAAGGATATCGTCTTTGTCCAGAACAATCTCAACCAGTTTATCGTCGTCAGAAACCGCGCCGGAAGCGTCCGGATCGGCCTCATACAGCTCGATCACATAATTCTGCGCGCTCTTCAGATACTGATATTTTTTCTCAAGGAACCACTGAACGTCCAGCGACTCGGCATTCACCATCGCAGCGCCCTTGATCTTCAGGTCTTCCACTTTTTCCGGCGCGCGCTCAGAAAGCTCTGTGCTGTAATAGCCGAGTCCTACTCTTCTGCGGTAAGACTCGTCGCGCTTCATAATATTGATCGTATCATCACCGTCGCCGTAGGAAAATTCCTGATCCTTATCGCTGTAAAGCACGCCGGAAACCACGCCGTCCGTCGCGTCAAATTCCACGCAGATGGAAGCGTTGTAAATGCTCACATCGGTCACATAATCGCTCAACAGGTCGAACAGAAGCTTTGTCTCTTCGTCGATCCCCGTGTCTGTCAGGTCAAAATTTCCGGCCTCGACCGCGCTTTTAATCGCATCATAATCCTTATTCGACATTTTCAGGTAGGAAACCGTGTCGTCCAGGCTGCGGGAGCTTTCCCCGGCCTCCGTATCCGCGAACGCTTCCTTCGGCACAAACGCCGGATTGTGATTCGACAGATTCTCTGTCTTCCTGCGGAGACTATCCAATTTGCCGCTGGCCTTGTAGTATGTAATCGCGGACTGCGCCGCGCTGAAGATCGTCTTCGCATTGTCATTGTTGCGCTTATAGGTCGAATACATCGTATATCCAAGCATTCCGCCGGCCGAAAACGCGATCAGAATACCGATCAGCGCAAGCACAACAATCAACTCCACCAGGGTGAAGCCGCTTCGCGCTCTTGCAGCACTCCTTTTCTTCAGTTTTTCCAGAACACATCCCTTACCTTGCTTTTTCACTTCAGTTCCCCTTTTCCCCACATAGGTCATACGATTATATGAATGGGTATAATACCCCAGTTTTTATTACAATATCACATTTTCAGGAAAACTACAAGGAAAAAGGGGCAAAAAAAGGGCCTGCTGTTCAAAACATCTTCCCTTTCTGCGACAAAAATCTGCAATTTTTTGCGTTTTTAATACAATATTATAATATGGCAATTTTAAATACTGCATAAATTATAACTGCCTTTTGCCTGAAATTGCCTACTCAAGCATCAGCAAAACTTCTTTCAGTGGGATTTTCAGTGTTTTTGCGATCTCCTGCTGCGTTTTCCCCTGTGCCTGAAACATCAATGCCTGCTTCGTAAGACGAATTCCTTGTTCTCTACCAATTTGCTTTCCGCGACGTTCGCCCTTTCTCTCACCATTTTTCCAGCCTTCTTCCCGCCCTGCAGCATATCCTGATTTCCAAAACAAATCTGATACTTCACACATACGATCCAGTCCTTTCTCTGTACATTTCAAAAATCGCACTCTCTCCGACAAAGCTCCATGACTCCTGTCCTCCGGATCAGCTGTCAGAAAATACTTCATTAGCCTTGCAGTCTCCGACCCGTCGTCAATCTCCGCATTGACATAACGGGTGTGTAGGCCATCCTCATATCGCCTTTCTTTCATATACTCTGCGCAATCGCTCCCCACGCTCAATTTTTTCGCGTCCTTCTGGCGCGTGCTTTTCTCTTTCATGTTCCGATATTTCTCCACGCTCCACGATGGTACTCCGCCTTTCAGAAAATCCTCCCTGCACACATAGATCAGAGTTACATCTGGAAGCGCATCATACGCTCTCCCCTTCTCCAGAAAATGACTGTCTATCATGGACTCATAAAAACGCACGCGATGCGGATGGTCCACATCGTCCCAACTCTGAATCTCCATCGCATAGATTTCTCCGCTCGTGCACTCTGCCAGCACATCCAGCCAAGCATCATGCGAAGCAAGCTTCGACAACACGAACTGGGTCTTCACCCATCTCAACTGCAGTTTCCTGTCTCCTGTCAGAATCCGAAGCACATATTGACATGCCGCAGCATCCTCAAACACTACCCTCGCAAACGTATCGCTGAACAGTGTAAATTTCTGGATCGCTGCAATCTTCTGCTCTCTAGTCGTGATAATGCTATCCGACCGGATAATTCCCGCTTCTCTTTTTTCCTCCGTCATGCAGCCTCATCATAGTTCTCTCCCCGACGCATGTCTTTTGTACTCAATTGCAGGTATACTCAAAAGCTGCCATAAAATAAGGCAAGCCCGCATATCCGTACCGTCTCCATCTTCATGTTGACATACCGGATATACAGGCCATCCTTATATGTTTTCTCTTCTGTAAAAATCTTATGTACCCATAATAGAACAGGTCATCTCGTTTGTCAAATATAGCTTTACATTTGCGACAAAATGTTGCCGTGTTATGTTACTATTTAGCCGACTTTCGAAAGTCCTATGGAAATATTTTTAATTTCCACCAGTTACTACCTTCAGCTTTCGTCTTTCCAATCCTATTTAACTGAGTTTTGTCAGCTCCCTTATCATAAACTACGTAATACTCATATTCTCCTGAAGCCTTTTTAATTCTAGCAACCGTTCCATTCGGATAACCGTTCTTTTTAATAGGAGCATTTTCAAGTTCCTCTTCATTTATATCTATCACATGTTCAAAATCAACTATAAAGAGTTTATTATCTCCCCCTTCAGTATTCAAAAAATCACGAAACGATTCCAGTCCTTCTACTGGTGTTTTTGATGCACTAAAATTGGCAAAATTTCCAGGTGCCATATAATAAATCCTTTTCTTTATTCCATCTTCTTCTATCTCATCATAAAATAAAACCGTCTCATCTTCATTTTCAGTATCACGGCCATCATTGACTTTATAGTCTCTCTCATTATCTGCAGTCGCCTCCACATTCTTCTTAAATTCTTCCCAGCTCGTAGCACCGAAACAGTTGCCATCAATCACAACCTCGTTGGCCGGAAGCGGTTCAACAGCTATCGGATTACATTGCGCAGATGCCGCCCATTGACCATCGTAGTTTACAGTAACACCTATCCCTGTTGTCTGCGTATCCGCCCTCATTCCGGTCACAGTCACTACATTTTTTCTTTCCTGCGGATTCACATCTATGATATCCCACCACGGTTGAAAACTATATGTCACTTTGCTCATGTCTATATCGCCGCCGTCTATCTGGAGTACTGCTTCGAGCTGTTTCGACTGCCCCACTTTCAACGTCATCGAAGATAGGTTCAGTGTTACGCCGGTAATTTTACCTTGACTTGACTCGACAATTATCGAATTGTTACACTGCGCAAATGCCACCTGTTGACCATCATAGAATACAGTGACGTTCATTCCGGTTGTACCTGCGCTTACTCCGGTAACATTCACCGCATTTTTGCTTTCTTGCTGCGTCACTTCTATGATATTCCCCCATGGCTCAAACTTGTATGTCACTTTGTCCATATCTATTTCGCCACCATCTATCTGAAGCTCTACTGTAAGCTGTTGCGACTGACCCACTTTCAAAGTCATCGAAGACGGATTCAAAGTTGCGCCGGTAATTTTACCCTGACTTGACTCAACAGTTATCGAATTGTTACACTGCGCAAATGCCACCTGTTGACCATCATAGAATACAGTGACGTTCATTCCGGTTGTACCTGCGCTTACTCCGGTAACATTCACCGCATTTTTGCTTTCTTGCTGCGTCACTTCTATGATATTCCCCCATGGCTCAAACTTATATGTCACTTTGTCCATATCTATTTCGCCACCGTCTGTCTGAAGCTCTACTGTAAGCTGTTGCGACTGACCCACTTTCAAAGTCATCGAAGACGGATTTAATGTTATGCCAGTAATTTTGCTTTGGCTCTCACTCTGGCTCTGATTCTGATTCTCCGTTTGCGGCTGTCCGCCGCCATTGCCTTCTCCAATTGTTATCTCACGTGAAACTGCCTCTCTTATTTCACCGTCTTTTTCACGCGTTGCATAAACTCTGATCGAAAATTTTCCTTCGCCTGTAGCTGTCAGTGTAGCGCTCGTATGCCTATCATCGTTGAATCTATCTATCCTGACCGGCGCATTCTCTGGCCGAATCTCCCAGTTCAACGGCTTATCTGGTGTCACATCCGAAGTCCAGTCGGGATTAAGTTTCGCCTTGCAATCTAATCTGTCATTTATCTTGATAACCGAGTTTGCCTCTGCCTCCGTACCCGCCTGATGTATACTGAACTGTGAAATGCTGGCCAAAGGATAACCGAAATACACTGTAAGCCAATCCGTTCTTCTGTCATCTGCTTCAAACCTGAATCTGAATACGCCTGAATGCTTCGAGTCCCAGATCTGCATGTCCTGATTGCCATTTTCATTATGAATTTCTACTCTTTCGCTCCCCTCATAATACCATTTTCCTTTAGGCAAATTACTCAAGTGCTCATTAAGACTAACATTGAACGAATCGCCAACATCATCTATCCAAATCCTCAACGTATCCGGATTGAAGATACTGTGCTCCTTCGATACTTCCGGCTCTGTCTCTTTCGGCGTCACTGTAACCGTAACCGTCTCTTTTACTGTGTCGCCATACTTATCGGTTGCGCTGACTGTCACATTGTATGTGCCGGGCGCATCAGCATGAATCGTGCCGTCCGGATCTATCGTAATGCCGGAATCAGGATCGCATTCAAAGGTATATCCTCCGGTATATTGCTCTCCATTATCATATGACGCCTGTATACCCAGTTTCTTCCCTGTTTCGCCTGCCTGTATCTCCGGAGGAGTTATCTCCAGATTCAATTGATGCTTGAAAACATTAGCCTCTGCAGAAGCGCTGGCCTGCTTTGTGTTGCCGTCTTCCGTAATTGTAACCGTACAGGAAACCTGGCCTCTGCCTTCTTCTTTACCCGTTACAAATGCACTCGATCCAGTTTGAGAGCCTTGCGGTACATCCAGGTTACCTCCGCCAGAATATGACCATTGCACTGTATAACGACTCGGATCAATAATATTATTGTCCTCATCCCTGACTGTGACATGCAATTCCTGCGACTCATCTACTTCCACATCCAAGGAATTCGGTTCTATCGTCACTGTATAGCTATGTTCTTTTGGCGTCGCCGAAGTATCCGGCGTCGTGTCTGAATCCGGTGTTGTCGTACCCGAATCCGGCGTCGGCGTAGGTGAAGCCGCTGCCACAGCGACAGTAAACTTCCCGGAATTCGGAATTTTAGTACCGTTTCCGTGGACAGAACAGCTGATTTCTATCTGTGAGGTCTCCGCATCCAGTTTTGCCTGGTATACTCCTCCTGCAGGACATTTTCCAAGGTCGCCGGCGTCGTTGGCAATATACTGGTTAATCTCTGCCACACCAAATTCTGCGCCATCGTCATCGCCGCTTCCGTTCACCTCAAAAGATAATTTCTCCGTGGCAATATCAGCGGCAAGCGCGCTGACTTGCGAATTACACTTTTTCGCCTTTCCGTCATCGATATAGCCAAGCACAGACGGCACGGCGACTGCGGACACAATCGACAAAATCACCAGCACGACGATCATCTCCACAAGCGTAAAACCATTGCAGGCTCTTTTCCTGTTTTTTCTCTGACTTGCAACTCTCTTTTCTCTCATATCGCTCACCCCAATTTCTTCCTATATGAAGCTTCTACATTAGATACACCCTTTGTTTCAGGATATCATTACAAAGCCGTTCGCTTCCATATTTTCCAAACCTATAGAGGAACTTCCCAACTGGCAACTCTCGCTGCCGACATAAACATAATAGTGCCCTTCTCTGGAGAACACCGCGCCCTGACCTACCCACGGGCTATTCTCCCATTTGAGCTGATTATGAATGTTTACCGAAAGAGGAATAAATTTACCTGGATTCGCACTCAGGAAGCTGCCAAAAGTCATATCATCATAAGCGTCGTCCCATGTGATATCTTCGCCCGGGCGGAGCAAGTAGTACGTTGCTGTCAGTTTCCCGTCCGCACCATACACTGTGTCATAGTATACCGTCGACGCAGTACCTCCTCCCCCTCTGATATAGTCTTTCAACTCATCCCACGATGCGCACTCTATACCATCTTCGTTTGTTATCTTCATCAGCGCCGGATTCGCCTTTACGTTTACACCGACATATCCGCTATACTCCGCACCATCTTTTGCCGCCTTCACATAAATCAATATGGATCCGTTTGTCGGACTCTGAGCAGTAATCTTCCCATTTTCAAAAACAATATTATTATTGTAATTCTTCTCGACCGAATAACAAATCGAAGTATCCTCCAGACCAGCCTCAAGCGGAGTCGGGTAAACTACCACGTCGCCTGTCGTCACCGGATAAACAGTAATCGTCGCCTCATGACCCTCCGGCAGCGTTATGGCTGCAGGCACAACACGAATCCCCTGTAGCTTGTCGGCCGGTGGAGTAACGTGCACGGCAACCGTCTGCTTATATGACACACCACCGCTTCGAGCACTTATTTCCACCAAAGCGAGCCCCTCGCCTTTTGCTGTAATCAGCCCGCTCTCATCGACTCCCACAATTGTATCGTGCAAGGCCTTGTATGTCCACTGGAATCCTGACAAATCAGTCGTCTCATCCAACGGATAAATTGTAAATCCTTTCTCTGTTTCAGCTGGAGAAATAACAATCTGAGCCGTCTCTCCCTCCCCAAGTTCAAGGAGCGTTGGCTCAATACGGATCCCGGATCCGTTTTCTGTAGTATGCGTTGATTCCTCCTGCACAGTAATGGTCCATGTGAAATCCTTATAGACAGGCCTTCCCTCGCTCCGCGTCTCATATTCACTTTGCACGGACGCGGTAAGAACCGCCGTTCCAACAGAAACAGCTTTCACCGAAACAATGCTGTTCTTAATTCCTCCGGTTGAATAATTAATAACACTATCATCCATACATGACCACTCTACATCTCCGTCTGTCGTATGCAAAGGATCACAATTTACACTAAACTGACATTCCGCTCCAACCTGTAGATTAAAATTACTGCTTCTTTCACTGAATAACCCTTTTATCGGATAAACTACCCGGGCCATTGTCGTAGCAGATTCACCCTTATAATTGTATGTGAGCGGATAAGAATTTCCCTGACGTCGATCCAGAATTTTTATATGTCCGTATTCACCTTTATACAATCCGGTTGAAGAGTCATAGCTGACCTGTCCGCTGCCATTATTTCCAGTACATGTTACCCTATAATCTGAACTGCTCCAAAAGCCGCCCTCGGGTACGCTTATCAATGGCACCGGATCATATATTGAAGCAACACCCGGAGTTGTCCCATATAAGTTTGAACTTATCCCGTTTGCATCATCCTCCCACGCAGGAATCAGAATCTCTGGCGGCAACGAAAGAGAAACGCTCTCTACCTTTACGTCAACAGTTGCTTTCGAAGTCAAAGTCGGCGGAGTGACTCCGTCATCCGTTGTCGCCGTCGCCATGCATGTAACCGTACAAGAACCAGCCTTTATTGCCTTTATGACTGTGCTCTGTCCACTGTCCTCTATGCTGACGACACCTGCTGGAGATACGTTCCATACATAACTGTCCTCATTTGCCGTACATGCATTTTCAGTCACTATCGACGCATTTAAAGTCTCTGTCCCCTCCAACGCAAGCTTTACAGAAGCTGGATCGATCGAAATCACAAACTCCGGAATCACAGGTGTCGGAGTTGGGGTTGGGGTCGGAGTTGGAGTTGGCGTCGGAGTCGGCGTAGGTGTCGGCGTCGGTGTCGGCGTAGGTGTCGGCGTAGGTGTTGGTTCCTTCTTCTCGCTCGCCTTTGCGTTCACCGTGTTTATGTTCTTCAGCACAACCGTCGTATCGCCATGGACAGAGCAGTGAACTGTATTATGCTCTGTTCCCTCCAGCGAATATACTCCGCCCGCCGGGCACTCCTGCGACTCGACGTACGCCGCGTAGTCCTCCGCGGCAACGGTACCCGTCACCTGCGCAGACTGCATCTTCTCCAGATGAGACGCAATTGCCTTGCGATGAGTCTCGCACTGCTTCACCTTATTATCGTCTACAAAGCCCAGATAAGTCGGCACTGCGACGGCCGTCAGGATCGACAGCATGACCAGCACCACAATCAGCTCCACTAACGTAAAACCGGCAGTCCTTTCCTTTTTATATGTATTGTTTCTTCTCATCGCAAAACCCTCCCAAAGCATGCAAGGCCAAAATTTGACAGACTCTTACTACTTTATTTTATACGACAATTCGTCGAAAGTCCATACATTTTTCAATCATAATTTCACTTTTTTTCGTTTCCGTCCAGTCAAGGCTTCCCACGAAAGAATTTATGCCATAATCCAGCCATAATATGGCGCTGATTTCAATCGCCGCAGGACGCAGAAAACCCCCGAGATACCCATTGCGGGATCTCAGGGGTCTGTTACTGTGCTTGTGCTAAACGCTTAGTTTCCGGCCAAGCGACTGTTGCTAACCTCAGGTGTCGGCCTCGCCTCGCCTTCGCTAAGCAACGCTGCATAGCTTCCAACATACGGTTCATCTGCACCCTGCGGGCTTGATTCACCTAGTTTCCAGCCATTTGCTTCGCTACCTCAGCGGCGAAGTCCTCCTGCTTCTTCTCGATGCCCTCACCGGTCTCCCAGCGAACGAAGCCCTTAATCGTAATCTTCGCGCCGTTCGCCTTCGCGACGGAATCCACATACTGCTGCACGGACTGCTTGCCGTCCTCAGCCTTCACGTATACCTGGTCGAGCAGGCAGATCTCCTTGAGCTCTTTGTTGATGCGGCCGTTGATCATGCCCTCGATCACCTTCTCCGGCTTCGCAGCCTCCTTCGGATCGTTCTTGATCTGAGCCAGAAGGATCTCCTTCTCATGCGCGATATAGTCCTCGCTGATCTCGCTTCTGTTCGTGTACTGCGGGCGGAGCGCTGCCACCTGCATCGCCACGTTCTTCGCCATCTCCTTGATGTCGTCGTTGATCACGTCGGTCACCACGTCTACCAGCACGCCGATCTTGCCGCCCATATGTGTATAGGAAGCGACGAAGCCTGCGTCCTCGGTCACCTGCGTGAATCTGCGGATGTTCATGTTCTCGCCGATCACTGCGATCTGGCCGGCGAGCGCCTCGTTCACGGTCTTTGTGGTATCAAATTTCCACGGCTCCGCGAGGAACGCCTCGATGTCAGCGGCGGTGGTCTCCATCGCCTGCTCCGCGACCTGCGCCACGTAACCCTGGAACTTCTCGTTCTTCGCGACAAAGTCGGTCTCCGCGTTGACCTCTACCGCAACGGCCTTCTTGCCGTCGTCGGTCACGATCACCTTCACGAGACCCTCAGCAGCGATTCTGCCAGCCTTCTTCTGTGCCGTAGCGAGTCCTTTCTCTCTCAGGAACTCAATCGCCTTGTCCATATCGCCATCGGTCGCCGTCAGGGCTTTCTTGCAGTCCATCATGCCGGCGCCGGTCATCTCTCTCAACTCTTTCACCATTCCTGCTGTGATTGCCATTCTGTTTTCCTCCATATTTTCTTATACTCGCACGAATGCAACAGGTAGTCCGCCTGCTGCATTCGCCGCGCTGTTATTTTCTGTTATCCGTCAAATCTCTGCTTACTCTGCAATCGCGTCTACCGGAGCTTCCTCCGTGTAAGCCTCTTCCTCATAATATCCTTCTGCGTCAGCCGGAACTTCCTCAGCGCCCTGCTTTGCCTCAACGATAGCGTCCGCCATCTTGGATACGATCAGCTTGACCGCGCGGATCGCGTCGTCGTTGCCCGGGATCACATAATCCAGCTCCTCCGGATCGCAGTTTGTATCGCAGATGCCGATCAGCGTCACGCCCAGAGCGTGAGCCTCCTGCACGCAGATGTGCTCCTTCTTCGGGTCCACTACGAAGATCGCGTCCGGGATCCTGCGCATCTCCTTGATGCCGCCCAGGTTTCTCTCCAGCTTCTCCTGCTCCTTGCGAAGCGCGATAACTTCCTTCTTCGGCAGCACGTCGAATGTGCCGTCCTCAGCCATGCGCTCGATGTCCTTCAGGCGCTTAATCCTGCTCTGGATCGTCTTGAAGTTCGTCAGCATGCCGCCGAGCCATCTCTCGTTCACATAGAACATGCCGCAGCGCTCAGCCTCAGTCTTGACCGCATCCTGCGCCTGCTTCTTCGTGCCGACGAAAAGAATGCTGCCGCCGTTCGCCGCGATGTCTGCAACCGCCCTGCAAGCCTCGTCCACCTTACCCACAGACTTCTGAAGGTCGATGATGTAGATGCCGTTGCGCTCCGTGTAGATGTACTCTGCCATCTTCGGATTCCATCTTCTGGTCTGGTGTCCGAAATGGACGCCTGCCTCGAGTAACTGCTTCATTGAAATTACACTCATGTCTCTTCTCCTTTTTTGGTTAGATTCTTCCGCATGTCTCACACTCGCAGGGAGACCGACCTGCCGCCGCGCGTCACAGATCCTGAATCGCGTATCGCGAGTCATGAATCACAGATCACGGTCACACATCGCCGACACCGTCCCCGGAGTCCACATACGTGCTTGATTTGCAGCTTTTGTATTATAGCATAAGGTTCTTCGCCGCGCAAGTCCTAAAATTATTCTCTCCTCAACGCCTCGATCGGGTCGAGATTCGCCGCCTTCACGGAGGGCAGAAGCCCGAAAACGATACCGATCAGCATGGAGAACACCACGGCGATGCCGGAGATCATCACATCGATAGACACTGCGACGCCCGAGACCTTGTTGATCACCTGCGCCATGCCGATGCCGCTCGCGACGCCGATGATTCCGCCGATGCTTGTCAGCACAGCCGCCTCTGTCAGAAACTGTCCGAGGATCGATCCCTTTCGGGCACCAATCGCCTTCTTCAGGCCGATCTCATTCGTGCGCTCCGTCACCGACACGAGCATGATGTTCATAACGCCGATGCCGCCCACCAGAAGTGAAATACTTGCGATCCAGATCAGCTGACTGTTCGTGGCGGCGCTCATATCCTGCAGCTTCTGGGCGCGCTCGAGCACATCGTCCGCCTTGTATTTGAATTCCGTCTGCGAAGAGGACACGGTCGCGTTCAGGATATCCTCCGCGCCCTTTCCGGCGGCCTCCATGTCATCCACACTGACTGCTTTCACGATGACATTTTCCGGCTCGTCATACTGGTACACGATCGGCCAGGAAGCCTTCGGCATAAAGATATAACCGGTCGTATCGGCATTTGCGTATGTGTAATAGTCTTCGAGGTTGTTGATATTCGGCGTAAATTTCCGACTCTGCTCGACGACGCCGACCACCGTGAACGGCATCTTGCTGATCTCGATTGTCTTCCCGATCGGATCTTCATTGCCGAAAATATTGTCCGCGGCCGTCTGGTCCACGATCAGTACCTTGCGGAAATTTTTAAAGTCGCTCTCGATGAAGTTTCTGCCCGTGCGGATCGTATAGCCCACCGTCTCAAAATAATCGCCGTCGATGCTTCGCACGCTTGTGTTCGTCAGTGCCGTATTCTTATAGAAGATACTTTCCGAATACTGCCGCTCATTGTAGCGCGTGACGCTCTCCACCGAATCGAGCGCGCGGATCTGGTCGCACACCTCGTCCGTCACCTCGCGGAACCCCGCCGGCGGCTGCGACCAGGAATCGATAATGTAGGGATAACCCTGCTGGTAGATCATGATCGACAGCGTGTTGTTGCCGGATCCGATCAGGTTATTCTTGATCTGCTCGTTTGTGCCCTTGATCGTCGACGCGATTGAAATAATGGAGGCGATACCGATGATGATACCGAGCATCGTCAGGAAAGAACGCATCTTGTGCGACCATATCCCCTGAAACGACAGTCTTATATTCTCAAGCAAGTCTCAACACCCCCTGCCGTAACCGTTTCGTCCTTCATCCCATACCTCCCGCTACATAAAGGCATCCTGCAGCATATCTACGTCTTTCGTCTTCGCGCCCTCCTTGACATTCTTGCCATATGGGAACGCAATCATGTCCTCAAGGCTGAGACCTTCCTTGATCTCCTGCGAGTAACCTGTCTTTTTGCCTATCTTAACGTACTGCTTCGTCAGCTTGCCATCGTCGCCCTTCTTGTAGACGTAGGTCCTTCCGTCCGACTCGGAACGAATAAAATAATTGTCCAGGTAAATCGCGTCGTCCTGCCCGCCGCTTCCCCCGGCAAGGTAGATTTCTGCTTCTCCCTCTTCCAGGCCTTCCGTATCCTCGATCAGCGCATAGAACGGATAATAGGAAGCGTTTGTGTTCTCCTGCCCGTAATAGTAAGCGTCGTTGCTCCCGTCCGGGTACTCGGATACTTCCTTGATCACCGCACTGAATTCCGTTCCGTTTGTCGTCAGCATCCCAGTGATCGTATCTCCGACATTGAGCTTCTCCAGCGCCAGCTCGCTCATCGAACCCTTCGCGTACAGCCCTGCCTCGTTTGCAACCTTTACAAAGTAATCCTCATCCGACTCTCCATTCAGATTGCCTACGCTGACTACAGTGCCTTCCATCGTACTCTTGACGACCTTTCCGTCGATGATCCGCTGCTTCTGCCTCAGATCGAGCTCACTCTGTCTGACGTCGAGCGTGCAGGACTTGATTTCCTGTTCCTTATCCTTGATCATCTCCGCGAGCTCGGCGGCCGTGTACATCGGCTCGTCTCCGCCGTAATCGCCATAGTCATCGCCGCCATAATCCGGGAACTCTGTCTCCGGCTCATCCTCCCAAAGCCCATACTGCCGAAACGTCTCGGCAAAGGATGGATCACTGCCCACCACAAGCTTCTGTGCTTCGCTGAGATCCAGATAGCCGGCCCAAATGTCCAGAATCATATCATATCGTTCTTCCTCCGGCGTGTCCGGCGGAAGATTCAAAAACTCCTGGAACATCTGCAAGACAGAGTATGCCTTCAGAGTATCCCCGATCCCCAGAAAGCTCTCCGGAGGAATTTTCTTGCCCTTCTTGTTCTCCTCCCAGGGCTGCCCGTTCTGCTCCGCCAGATCTGCCTGCTCCTCCTTCCAGCGGTTCTCCAGCTTCTTTCTCCAATTCTCGCCAAGCTGCTCGTAAGTATCCAACGCCTTCTCGAGCAGGTCCTTATCGATAGCCGCAGGATTGATCGCCTCGAACAGGGATTTTGCGTATAACAAGCAGAGCTCCCTGTAGCGCTCCTTAAGCTGCTTGACCTGGAATTCCTTGCCATGCGCCGTCAGGTAATCGCTCACATTGCCAAGAAGCTGATATTTCTCCATATCGGGAGCCGTCGTCTCCGACTCTTCCAGAATCTCCTCCATAGGATTTGAGAGCCACTGCTGATAAAATACGATGGCGCTCTCCAGCTCTGTCAGGAAGTCCTTTCCCTGATCGGAATAAGTCTGTGCCGCATTCTCCGCCAGAAGCTTTTCCGCCTCCGCAAGGAATGTCGTCACATAGCTCTCAATCGCATCCGGCGCATTCTCATATTTTGCGGTCGCCGTCACATCAAACTCCGGCATCGTAAAGCTCGCATAGCCGCCCGCGACATCCTCAGAAGTCAGCTCAACCGTACGAGCGTCATTTCCGGCTGTCGGTGTACCCGTCTGTCCGTTTCCGTCAGCCGTCGGTGCACTCGCCTGTCCGCCTTCTCCGGAAGCTGCTGTGGTCGGCACAACGCTCCATCCCATAAACACAAGTGTCACATCGCTCAGATCCGCCTGCAGAGGAACCAGTCTTCCGACTTCGTGCTTCTCCGTCCTATTGCCCGGATTGATCGTAACCGTGAATTCCTTTCCCTTCGTCGGCTCGCCGCTCTGGCTATCCTCAGCGGTCGATCCGCCCGAGCCTTCTCCGTTCGTCGATCCCTCACCTGTATCCCCGCTGCCCGTACCATTTCCGCCGGTCTCGTCATTCTGTCCGTCTCCGCCGGTCTCGCCATTCTGCGCGTCTCCGCCAGTCTCGCCGTTCTGTCCGTCTCCGTTGGTCGCTCCGTCGCCCGTACCGTCTGCGCCGGCAGGCTCACTTATGTTCGCAGCGCCGCCCGCTGCCTCATCCTCCGCAATCGCCGACGCCACATCGCCACTCTGCGGCTCCACGTCCGGATCAAGCTGCGTCCGCACGGACACAATCGTCTCGTTCGTCTGTATTCCTTCGATTATGTAATCGTCCGGGTCGTCGCTTTCTTCATTTTTTCTCGCCGGGATTGATCCGTCAACCAGAACCTCGGTAAGCTCGTAGCCGTCCTCCAGACTTAGCCCAAATACAATCCTGCCGTTCTCTGCCATCGCAATCGAGTTTGTGACGTCCTCGCCGTTCACTGTCGCCGCAGCTCCGTCCGACACGTCAAATGTAACCGTATTCCGACGCACGCCGTCCGCAGACTGATCCGCGTCTGTCTGCGAATCGCCGTCCTGCGGCTGCCCGCTCTCGGCAGAGCCGTCCGTCTCAGCAGCTCCATCCGTCTCATCCGTTCCACTGGTCTCGCCCGCCTCATTGGCACCATCCTGACCCTGCGCCGCTTCAGCCAGCGTCTTCAGCTCCTCCAGACGGTCAATATTCTCTACACTATCCCGCTGGGCCGTATCCAGCAGCTCATACGCTTCTCCGATCTGCGAAACTGCCTCAGAAAGCGCGGACGCTTCCAGCTCCTGCGCCTCCGCGATCAGCATCTCTACATATGCAACCTGATACTCCTCCAGCGTCCTGCATCTCTTTCTAAGCGTCTCCGTCTCTTCCTTATCCAGGGCTGCCTTGACGGAATCCTTGAGTACATGAGAGCAGACTTCTCTTACCGATCCATCCTCCTGCTCTTCCTCCGTCTTCTTCTCATCCGCTAAATTTCTTCTATAATACAATACAGCCTGTTCGATTGCCTCGCCTACATCGCTTGCCTTGAGATCATCGCCACAGGTAAGGAAGGTCATCTGCAGTTCGAGCACCAACGCCTCAAAGCTGAGCACACTGTTCTCGACCGTAGAAAGCTCAGAGCCTTCCTTGCTTCCGCCTACATTCTCCACGTCGTCAACCGCTACGCCGTCCTGCCCGTCCGCGGCTTGCCTGTCGGTATCCGCTCCGTCTGAATCAGGAGCCGGCTCCGGATCCTCAGTTTCATCCGGCACGACCTCATCCGGCTCATCCGAGTCGTCCGGCTCCTTCAATTCTTCCGATTCTTCGATCTTTTCCGATTCGCCCGATTCCATGCTCTCCTCAGCCGACGCAGTCATTGTAAGGAAATCACGCTCCAACGCCGCTGTCGCCGGAGTCTTTTTCAGCTTCTCCAGCTCTTTTTCCAGACGCGTCAGTGTCAGCTCATTCGTCTGAAGCTCCAGCTGCTGCATCTCGAGCTCAAGCTCCTGGAGCGTCATGTCATAGGAAAAAAGAGGCGTGCCTTCCTTGACCTCGTCCCCGACTTCCACGTATATCTTGTCAATTCCGTATTCTTCATTCAACTGAACGGTCTGTGCCACCTGAGACGTGACAGAACCGTAGATAGTCTGTCGCTCGTCCATCCAGGAATAGCCCCTGACATTTGCTACAGGCACGACCTCGATCGGAGATTTCTGACTCTGTGTGGCATAGTACGCGCCATAGCCGGCACCGCCTATCAGCGCGGCGGACACCACGACACTGATCAACACAGTTCTCAGCTTCATTGCTCGTTCTCTCCTTTCTGCTCCGCAAGCTCACCGTCAAAGATGGTAACTACACGCTTGGCATAACCGGCGATCCCGCTGTCATGCGTGATCATGATCACAGTAACTCCCTCGTCGTTCAGCTTCTGGAACAATTCCATGACCTGCTTACTCGACTTGGAGTCAAGCGCGCCAGTCGGCTCATCCGCCAGCAAAATATCTGGCTTGTTCACCATCGCGCGCGCAATCGCCACCCTCTGCTTCTGTCCTCCGGACAGCTGCGTCGGCTTGAATGTGACACGGTCCTCCAGGCCTACGCGTATGAGCGCTTCCCTTGCCTTCGCCCGGCGCGCACGCTTGCGAACCCCCGCATAGATCAGCGGGAGCGCTACATTGTCCAGCGCCGTCATGCGCGGAAGCAGCTGAAAGTTCTGAAATACAAATCCAATGTTGTGCAGACGTACGTCCGCCAGTTGCCGTTCGTTCAACGAAAGGACATTCTTTCCCGTCAGCTCATAGCTGCCCGACGTCGGGCGATCCAGACAGCCGATGATGTTCATCAGCGTAGATTTTCCGGAGCCGGAAGGTCCCATGATCGCCACATATTCTCCTTTATCCACATTCAGGCAGACATCCTTCAACACAGGAACCGTCAGCTTGCCTTGAATATAGTCCTTGTATATATGCTCTAGCTTGAGGATCAAAAAAACCCCTCCTCTATGTCAAATATTCATTCCCGCAAATCAGCCGAGTCCGGCCTCCTCGTCATAGCTCATGTCGCCCTCGTCGTAGCTCATATCGTCCATGCTGTCCTCATCGTAACTCATGTCGTCCATGCCTTCGTCGTAACTCATGTCGTCCATGCTGTCCTCATCGTAGCTCATATCATCCATGCTTTCGTCGTAGCTCATGCCGTCCATGTCGCCCTCATAGTAGCTCATGTCGTCCATGCCTTCGTCGTAGCCCATATCATCCATGCCGCTTTCATCGTAACTCATGTCATCCATGCCGCCCTCGGCGCCGGACTCAACGTCATTGTAGATAACCGGGTCGCCCTCGGACACCGTATCAATCGGATATGCAATGTAATCCTCCGGCTTAAGCCCGTCAAGGATCTCATATTTCATGAGCTCTTCGTCATACTCCCCGAGCGTGATCTCATGCTTTTCAAGCACATTGGAAGAATTTGCCAGCCATACATAAGCCGCGTCGTCCTCCTGCATGATGTAATACTCCTCCAGCCACATGCCGGTCTTCTCCTCGGTCTGCCCGCGATCCTCCTCCATATACACATGCTGTCCAAGAATCAGTCCGGTCGAATCATCCAGCTCCACGTAGAACTTATAGTTGGACGAACCCGAATCGTTGTCCATCCCGGAATAATAGTAAGTATTCTCCTCTTCTTCCTTGTTGTCCGTGGAAATCTCAGACACCACGCCCGTCCACGTCTGCGTCTCGTCTACTCGGGAGTGCACGAGCATTGTCATGCCCTCCTGAATCTGGCTGAGATTCTGCTCATTCACCGAACCCTTGATGCGAAAATCCCCGACTGCAAGGATCGTGATATATGCAGAACTGTCGCTGGAACCATAATAATCCTGTCCGCTGTCGGTAGAATCATTGATCTTCTGTACAATACCTTCCATCTCGGCTGTCACGGTCGCGTTGTCGATCGTCTCCTTGAGCTGCTCCATCTCGAGCTCCTTGCTCTGGATGTCATATTCATGCTGCTTGATCTCATTCTGCGCCGACAGGATATCTGTCGTGATCATGAGCTGATCGTCCGCGCTCGCCTCTTTCTTGTCCTTTTCAAGCCGTGCAATGCTCTGCTCGGCAAGCTCAATATCCGACTTCGCCTTGTCGATATCGATCTCGGCCTGTGCGAGCTTATCCTCATCCTCCCGCGTGTCGTAAGTGAAGAGCCGCTGCCCCTCCTTGACCTCGTCGCCCTCCTTGACATAACACTGCTTTACCTTGCGGTCGCCGTCAAGCTTCACCTCAAGCGTCGCCTGCGGACTGACCTCGCCGCCGAAACGCTCGATCAGACCCGTACCGGTGCCATATCCCGTGATCACAGACACCTGATCCACGTACACCGCATTCTCTGCGTCCGAGGAGACTCTCTCCTCCGAACCGAGCTTCTCCTCAAAGTAAAAATGATAAGCCGCATATCCGCCTCCGCCCAGAATTGCGAGGATCAGTACGACAATGATAAACTTCTTCATTATATATACTTCCCTTCGGATAGATTCATTTCCTATAACACTATACCACAACTTATCCGAAAAAAAAGTGATTTTTTCTTAAGACTTCTTAAAAACACTAAATTTTCACATTTTGGACACATCGAGGCACAAATACTTGTGTTCTATTCAAAGTTGCGCTCACGATGAGCACCTCGTCTCTTATTGAATTCTCGCGACCATGCTCAAGCATCCGACAGCCTATATTTCCGCAAGTATACCACAGAAAAGGGCCGCCGCGTCCCGGTATCTTTTCCCATCCGTCGAATGGAAAACCCGTTCTGCGGCAGCCTGTTCGTCTGATATATTCTTCTGTTACCAATATGCCTTTTTATGCTTCGGATCTTCAGCCGGCAACCATGCTTGACTTTTCATGCTCATCGCCGCCGATAATTGCCTGCAGCATGCTGTGGCAGGTCAGATTAACGGATATTTCTCCGTCAACCCCTTCACGATTGCCTTCGCTCTCTCCTCACAGCCGTCCTCATTCTTCAGCATACACGCAATCGCCTCGGCGATCTGATCCATGTCTGCCTCGTTCATGCCGCGCGAGGTGACCGCCGGCGTCCCAAGACGGATGCCGCTCGTCACAAACGCGGACTGCGGATCGTTCGGGATCGTGTTCTTGTTGCAGGTGATGTTGACGCTGTCGAGCAGGTGCTCGGTCTCCTTGCCGGTGCGGCCCACACTCGTGAGATCCACGAGCATCAGGTGGTTGTCCGTACCGCCGGAGACGATCTTCACACCGCGGTTCATCAGACCCGCGCAGAGCGCCTTCGCGTTCTTCGCCACGTTCTGCTGATAGGTCTTAAATTCCGGCTGCAGCGCCTCCTGCAGGCAGACGGCCTTCGCCGCAATCACATGCATCAGCGGGCCGCCCTGCGTACCCGGGAAAATCGCCTTGTTGAAGTTCGCTTCCTTCGCGAACTCCGCGCTCGAGAGAATCATGCCTCCGCGCGGCCCACGCAGCGTCTTGTGCGTTGTCGTGGTCGTCACATGCGCATACGGAATCGGGCTCGGGTGGATCCCGGCTGCCACAAGTCCGGCGATATGCGCAATGTCCACCATCAGATACGCGCCGACCTCGTCGGCGATCTCACGGAATTTCTTGAAATCTATGATACGCGCGTAGGCGCTCGCGCCCGCCACAATCATCTTCGGACGGCATTCCAACGCGATCTTTCGCACGTTCTCATAGTCGATCACACCGTCGTCGTTCACGCCGTACGGCACGATATTGAAATACGCGCCTGAGAAATTCGCCGGGCTCCCGTGGCTCAAGTGTCCGCCGTGCGCGAGGTTCATCCCCATCACCGTGTCGCCCGGCTTCAGCAGCGCAAAGAACACCGCCATGTTCGCCTGCGCACCGGAATGCGGCTGCACATTCGCGTACGTACAACCAAACAGCTTCATCGCGCGGTCTCTCGCCAGATCCTCAACCACATCCACACATTCACAGCCGCCATAGTAACGCTTGCCCGGATACCCCTCCGCGTACTTGTTCGTCAGCGGGCTTCCCATCGCCGCCATCACAGCCTTCGACACCCAGTTCTCGGAAGCGATCAGCTCGATATGGCTGTTCTGCCGCTCCTGCTCTGCCACAATCGCGTCGGCCACCTCCGGGTCCACGCGCCTGACCTCCTCAAGTGAATACATTTCTTCGTCCTCCTGTTGTGTTTTGTCACACCATCTCGTATCAGCACAAAAGATGCGTCCCATCCGGCGACGCATTTTTCCGTTTACGTGGCGCAGCCCTTTCTGCGCCGTAAACACAGTAGTGTTTTCATCTTACTTTGCTTCGACTAAGATGTCAAGAGCTTTCCGAACCAAATTTTCTGTCTTTCGCTCTAATACATTTGTGCATATTTGCCGTACACGGCACGACAACTGCTCCGGCTTAGATCCGTTCTGTTTCACAGAATGCAAAAACGGCAAGGAAGCTTCGTATCTGCTACGAACATTTCCCTGCCTCCAGCTGAAACATCAGCACGGACAGCACCGCCATTCCGGCGGTCTCTGTGCGCAGAATCCTTCGGCCGAGCGTGAGCGGTTCTACACCCGCCGTTCGCGCAAGCTCAATCTCCTGCTCGTCGAATCCACCCTCCGGCCCGATAAAGACCGCCACGGACTCGCCCGGTTTGATCTCATCGATCAGCTTGCGCGTCCGCTCCATCCCCTCCGCAAGTTCATACGGAATCAGCTTTTTGTCAAACTGCCCCGCGTATTTAACCGCCTCGGCGAACGTCATGACACGCGTCACCTCAGGCACAATCCCTCGCTTCGACTGCTTGGCCGCGCTCGCGGAGATCGCGTTCCAGCGTTTCCGCTTCGCCTCCTCCTTCTTCGCGTCCAGACGAACAACCGCGCGCTTCGTCGCCATCGGAACGATCTGTGCCGCCCCAAGCTCCACCGCCTTCTGAATGATCAGCTCCATCTTATCGCCCTTCGGTAATCCCTGAAACAGACAGATCCGCGAAGGAAGCTCCGCGCCGGACTCCTCCACCCACATGATTTTCGCGGCGACATAATCCTCTTCAATCTGCGCGATCTCACAGCGGTATTCCTTCCCGTCCCCGCCGTCGCTCACCGTGATCTGCTCTCCCGGCTGCATGCGCAGGACATTTCGGATATGATTCACATCCCCGCCTGTGATGCGGACGAACTTCTCACCTATCTGTTCGGACGCTACGAAAAAATGATGCATGGTATTCTCCAAAATTTATAATTTCCGCGCCGTCACCGACACCCAATCATTCTGGTGCGTGACTTCAAGCACCTCGAGTCCGGCCGCCTTCACGGCCGCGACAACCGTCTCCTCTTTCTCATCGATAATCCCCGACGTGATATAGATCCCGCCCGGCTTCAGCTGGTTCAGGATGACAGGCGTGAGCGGCAACAGCACCTCCGCCAGGATGTTCGCCACCACGATGTCATACTTTCCGTAACCAACCGCGTCCTGCACCTGCTTATCGTCGATGATATTCCCGATCATAACGTCCATCGCGCCCTCCGGGATGCCGTTCGCCTCGAGATTCTCTTTCGTCGCTGTGATCGCGCAAGGGTCGAGATCCGTCCCAACTGCGTGCTTCGCGCCGAGCTTCAGCGCGGCAATCGACAAGATACCGCTGCCCGTCCCCACGTCCAGAAGCTCTGTCTCGGGCGTCACATATTTCTTCAGCTGCCGCATACACAGCTGCGTCGTCTCGTGCATGCCGGTCCCGAACGCGGTGCCCGGGTCGATATGGATCACCATCTTGTCGCGGTCTTCCGCCTTCATCTCCTCCCATGAGGGAATGATCAGGATGTCGTCCACGTAGAACTGATGAAAATACTCCTTCCAATTGTTGACCCAGTCCTTATCCTCGGTCTGGCTTCGCATGATCGTCCCTTCGCCGATGTCCATAAACATCCGCAGCGAATCCAGCTCTTCCTGCACGCGGGCGAGAATCGCGTCACAGTCCGCATCCTCCTCCAGATAGAAACTCAGGTACGCGATCCCGTCGTCCTCCGGTCCGTCCGGCAGAATATCCACGAACATCTGCTTCTTGTCTGACTCCGAGAGCGGCACCTTGTCCTCGATCTCGACGCCCTCCACTCCGGCATCCGCCAGGGAAGAGATCACGATATCCTCGGCCTCGGTCAGTGTCTTCAGTGTAAATTTATTCCAGCGCATAGTTTCCTCATCAGTCCTCAAACGTTTCCTTCAGCTTATCCACAAAGCTTTTCTTTTTTCCTTTTTCGCCCTTCTTCTCCGTATTCGCAGCCTGATTCAGGCTGTTGCCCGTCGCCTGGTCGAACTCGCGCAGCGCCTGCTTCGCGGTCTCGTTCAGCTTCGTCGGCACCTGAATCACGAGCGTCACGTAATGATCGCCTCGCACGTTCTTGTTGCGCAGAGACGGAACGCCCTTGCCCTTGAAGCGCACTCTTGTGTCGGTCTGTGTCCCAGGCTTGATCGTATACATGATATCGCCGTCCACCGTGCTGATGCGGATGTCTCCGCCGAGCGCCGCCTGCGCAAACGTCATCGGCACTGTCGAGTAGATGTCCATATCCTGGCGCTCGAACGTCGGATGTCTGCCAACGATCACCTCCACGAGCAGATCGCCCCTCGGGCCGCCGTTCGTACCCGGCTCGCCCTTCTCTCGGATGCGGATGCTCTGCCCGTTGTCGATGCCGGCCGGAACCGTCACCTTGATCTTCTTCCTGCTGGAGGTGTAGCCTGTGCCGGAGCAATGCGGGCATTTTTCCTTTACGATCTTTCCGCTGCCGTGACAATCCGGGCAGGTCTGCACGTTCTGCACTGTGCCGAACAGCGACTGCTGCGTGAAGACAACCTGACCCCTGCCGCCGCACTTCGGGCAGGTCTCCGGCGAGGTCCCGGGCTTTGCGCCGGTGCCGTGGCAATTCGTACACTCATCCTTCAGCGTCAGCTCGATCTCCTTCTCACAGCCGAAGACCGCCTCCTCGAAGGTGACACGCACGCTCGTCCGCAGGTTCGCGCCCTGCATCGGGCCGTTCGAACCGCCCCGACGTCTCCCGCCTCCGAAGAGATCACCGAAAATATCGCCAAAGATATCGCCCATATCCCCGCTGAAATTGAATCCGTCAAAGCCGCCGAAGCCGCCAGGACCGCCCTGCTCGAACGCCGCGTGACCAAACTGGTCGTACTGTCTGCGCTTCTCAGGGTCGCTTAAGACCGCATACGCCTCCGACGCTTCCTTAAATTTTTTCTCCGCCTCAGCGTCCCCCGGATTCATGTCCGGATGATATTTCTTTGCCAGAGCGCGGTATGCTTTTTTCAGAGCCGCGTCGTCCGCGTTTTTGTCCACGCCGAGGACCTCGTAATAATCACGTTTGCTCTCCGCCATACTCCACTAACCTCCGCCTGCTTACTCAACGATGCCCCTGAAGTTTACCGCTCCAGGGGTATCGCATGCCTTTTATTTCGCTTTGCGCACGGTTCTCACGTCTGACTCGTCAGTTCCGCCGCTTATACCTCTCTGTAATCTCCGTCCACGACGTCGTCATCCTGCGGAGCGCTGCCGCCTGCCGCGCCGCCCATGTTCGGATCCGAACCTGCGCCTGCTGCTCCTGCCGCGCCCTGCGCCTGCTCATAGACCTTCGCGAAGAGCTTCTGCGCGCTCTCCATCAGCTTCTCCTTGCCGGCCTTGAGGTCCGCGATCTGCGCGTCCGTCATCTCCTCCGGGTTCGTCTTCTCGACGAGCTCCTTGAGGGCGTTCAGGTCAGCCTCGACAGAAGCCTTGTCGGATGCGTCGATCTTGTCGCCCACTTCCTCGAGAGCCTTCTCGGTCTGGAATACCATCGCGTCAGCGTCGTTTCTCGTGTCAATCGCTTCCTTCTTCTTCTTATCCTGCGCCTCGTACTCGGCAGCTTCCTTGACCGCCTTGTCGATCTCTGCGTCGGACATGTTGGAGCCGGACGTGATCGTGATGTGCTGCTCCTTGCCGGTGCCGAGATCCTTCGCGGACACATTCACGATACCGTTCGCATCGATATCAAACGTAACCTCGATCTGCGGCACGCCTCTTCTTGCCGGCGGGATCCCGTCCAGACGGAACTGGCCGAGAGACTTATTGTCCTTCGCGAACTGACGCTCGCCCTGCACGACGTGGATGTCCACTGCGGTCTGGTTGTCGGCCGCGGTCGAGAACACCTGGCTCTTCTTGGTCGGGATCGTCGTGTTGCGCTCGATGAGCTTCGTCGCGACGCCGCCGAGCGTCTCGATCGACAGCGACAGCGGAGTGACGTCCAGAAGAAGGATATCGCCTGCGCCCGCGTCGCCCGCGAGCTTACCGCCCTGAATGGAAGCGCCCAGCGCTACGCACTCATCCGGGTTCAGGCTCTTGTTCGGCTCATGGCCGGTCAGCTGCTTCACCTTATCCTGCACAGCCGGGATACGTGTGGAACCACCCACGAGGAGCACCTTGGAGAGCTCGCTCGCGGAAAGGCCGGCATCCTTCAGCGCGTTCTGTACCGGAATGACGGTCAGCTCTACGAGATCGTGCGTCAGCTCGTCGAACTTTGCCCTGCTCAGATCCATCTCAAAGTGCTTCGGACCGGTCTCGTTCGCCGTGATGAACGGAAGGTTGATGTTGGTCGTGGTGGAGGAGGAAAGCTCCTTCTTCGCCTTCTCGGCCGCCTCCTTCAGTCTCTGCAGCGCCATCTTGTCGTTGGAGAGATCGATGCCTTCCTTATTCTTGAAATCCTGAATCATGTAGTCCGTGATCTTCTGGTCGAAATCATCGCCGCCGAGACGGTTGTTGCCGTTCGTCGCGAGCACCTCGATGACGCCCTCGCCGATCTCGATGATGGACACATCGAAGGTACCGCCGCCAAGGTCGTAGACCATGATCTTCTGCTCTTTCTCATTGTCGAGGCCGTAAGCAAGCGCCGCAGCCGTCGGCTCGTTGATGATACGCTTCACGTCGAGGCCTGCGATCTTGCCCGCGTCCTTCGTCGCCTGACGCTGAGCGTCGTTGAAGTAAGCCGGAACGGTGATGACAGCCTCCGTCACCTTCTCGCCGAGGTAGTTCTCAGCGTCCGCCTTCAGCTTCTGAAGGATCATCGCGGAGATCTCCTGCGGAGAATATTTCTTGCCGTCGATCTCTACGCGGTAGTCGCTGCCCATATGTCTCTTGATCGAAGAGATCGTGCGGTCTGCGTTCGTGACGGCCTGACGCTTCGCGGACTCACCGACAAGACGCTCGCCGTTCTTGGAAAATGCTACGATGGACGGAGTCGTTCTCGACCCTTCCGTGTTCGTGATGACAACGGGCTTGCCGCCCTCCATTACTGCCACACAGCTGTTTGTGGTTCCCAGATCAATGCCGATAATTTTACTCATAATAAATTCCTCCTTGAACTTGGTTGTCTGTAAATCGTTGTAATCTCTGTTCTGCTGCTCCGCCGCCCTGCAACAGGCGCATTGTCTAAGCTTCCATTTAATTCGCGACCTTCACCATGCTGTGCCGGACCACCGCGTCGCGGTAGAGATAGCCCTTTTGAAATTCTTCGACGACGACATTCTCCTCCGCCTCCTCGTCCTCCACATGCATTACCGCATTGTGGAAGTTCGGATCAAACGGCTTGCCGACCGCCTCAATCGGAGTGACTCCGATACTCTCAAGCGTCGTAAGCATCTGTCGGTAGACCTTCTCCATGCCTTGCACGAACGGATCCTCCTTCTGCTCGTCGGAAAGCCCCGCAAACCCTCGCTCGAAATTGTCAATCGTCGGCAGGATCTTCTCGATCACGCTCTTTGCGCCGACCTCGTACATCGCCGACTTCTCCTTCTCGGAGCGCTTGCGGAAGTTGTCAAACTCGGCCATCTGCCGCTGCACCCGGTCGGTCAGTTCCTCGATCTGCTGATCTCTCTTGTCCTTCTTTTTCTTTCCAAACAGACCTCTGCGAACATTTCCATCCTGTCCTGGCTCTTCTGTATTTCCATCGCCCGACGCCTCGCCATTCTGCTCGGCTTCCTCCTCCGGGGAACTGTCGTCCCCGTCTGGCCCGGCTCCTTCCTCATCGTCATCGCCCTGTCCGGCCTCGTCGGACTTCGCCGCCTCTGCGGAAGCTTCCTCCGGCGTCTCCTGTGGAGATTCCTGCTGCCCTGCTTCCTTTGACGTCTCTGTATCCGAATCCTCTCTCCCGGTTCCCGCCGATGTCTCGCCGGTTCCTGCCGGGGCTTCCTTCATGGTCTCCTCCGACGTCTCTTCCCGAACTTCTTCGTTCCTGTTCTCTTCCACCGGTCCTTCACCTCTTTACTATTCTTTTTTGAATATCTGATCAAGCTGCGCCATCAGCGTCCGCAACGTGTTGACCACTTTATCGTAGTCCATACGCTTCGGCCCGATCACGCCGATCCTTCCATACATTCCTTCACCGAGCTCGTATGTGGCCGTGACCACGCTGCAGTCCTGCATGGTCGCAAGCGGCGCCTCCTGCCCGATATATACCTGGATCCCGGTCTCGTCCGTCTGAGCGTCCTGGCTGATCATATCGACCAGATCCTTCTTCTCCTCGAACGCGCTGATCAGCTCGCTTGCCTTCTCGCTGCTGCTCAGCTCCGGATATTTGAAAATGTTGGTCGCGCCGCTCGTGTAGATCTCGACCTCTTCTTCCTTCTGGATCGACTCCGCGACCGCATCCAGCACCCGGTTGACCACTTCGCTGTGGATACCCGCCTGCTCCTTGAGCTTCGCGATCGTCCCGAGATTGATCTCCTCGAGCGTCAGTCCGTTCAGCGCGGTGTTAAGCAGAATATTCAGCTCCAGAATCGTCTTCTGATCCAGTCCGTGCTCAAGCTCGAGCATCTTGTTCTTGACGATATTCCCCTCGGCGACGATCACCGCGAGGATCTGCGTCTCGCTGACGATCGAGAGCTGAATGAACTTCAGCTTCGTCCTGTGGTACTGCGGCCCGGAAATCATCGCCGCATAGTTCGTGTTCGCCGCGAGCAGCTTCGCCATCTGCTTGAGCAGAAGCTCCATCTTGTCCTGCCTCTGCAACACAAGCTCCTTCATCTCCGTGACCTCGCGGTCCTTCTCCTCCAGCATGTAATCCACATAGAGTCGATAGCCCGCGTCAGAGGGAATACGCCCCGCCGAGGTGTGCGGCTGAAGGATCAATCCCATCTCCTCGAGATCTGACATCTCATTTCGTATGGTGGCAGAGCTCAAATTCAGATCCGCATATTTCGATATCGTCCTGGATCCAACCGGCTCGCCCGTCTCCAGATAGGTCTTGATGATCGCTTTCAGGATCGTCCACTTCCGGTCATCCAACTGCATCTGAGCTCCTCCTTTCCCGCTCTGTTAGCACTCCTCTTAATCGAGTGCTAACATCTACGCTGATAATATAATACCGCTTCTCTCTTTTGTCAATAGTTTTTTTCATTTATTTGTTCTCAGATTTAGTCTTTTTATTCCGTCTCATGTCGAAATCACACATATGATATTGTTTGACATTTCTGATTTGTATGGTATAGTAGATGTCAGCAGAATTTAACTGTTTGATTTTTACAAGAGGACATATTATATGAAAAAAGAAACTATTGTCGGCATTGTCCTGTCAGTTCTGGCGATCGCAGCGCTTGGTCTGCTCGCCGGATTTCTGACCTGGCAGTTTCGCGACCAGCTGCTCCCCGCCCTGGGCGAGAGCGTGGAATCTGACGCGGACGCCGTCATCCAGGCGCTGCAGGAGACTGCGGCGGAAAAACAATCAGAAGCAGAAGGCTCCGAATCGCCAGAGCCTGGCGCTGTGACTTCCTCCGGCAAGGCCTCATCGGATACATCCTTGTCCGCTCAGGCTCCCTCCGTGATCTGGGTCGGCGATTCCCGTACGCTCGGCATGCAAAAAGCCGTCGCCAACAGCGATGTCTATATAGGCGCTGCCGGCGAAGGCTACAAATGGTTTACCGAGACCGGACTGGACGAAATGCGCGACGCGATCAAGGCGCATCCGGAATCCGTGGTCGTATTCAATTTAGGCGTCAACGATTACGATAACCTGGACAGATATATCGATCTGTACGGACAGCTGTTCGCGGAGTATCCGGACACGCATTTCTATTTCCTGTCGGTGAATCCCATCGACCCGGAGGAATGCCACAACATCACGAACGAAGACATCGCGGATTTCAACGCGCATCTGAAGGAGCTCTCACCGGACACCTATCTGGACAGCTACACGCAGATCAAGTCTGCAGAGATCGAAACGATCGACGGCATCCACTACTCGCAGGACGACTACCGCTTCATCTACGATTACGCGGTCGGTCAGATCGCGCGGATCGAGGAAGCTTGGCCGGCCGAACCGTAAACGTAATCTGATTCAAATGCCTTATTTCAATTCAAATAACAAAATCTGGTAAACGACCGCAAAAGAGGCAGAGCATCGCTTATTCCGCTTCGATCCGGAACACCACCGGCTTATCGCTGCGGAAGCTGGTCTCGATCATGAGTCCCTCCTCCGTCTGCTTCCACACAGGCTCCTGCGCGCATCCGAGTACCCGGATGCGCTTTATAATGCCCTGAAAGCTCAGGTTCGCGTTCTCGTCTCCCGACCTTCTCAGGGATCTGACGCAATATTTTCCGTCGCCGCTGCACACCATCGCAATCGCGTATATGCTGCCGTTCGCCACCGTGAAACGAAAATCCCTGCTCGTGTAGCCGGGATCGGTGCCCTCGGAAAATTTCCGATCCTCTGTCTTCGCCTCGCCCTCGCCCCAGATCTTCCAGGGGCGCGAGCTGTAGATCGCTTCTTTATTTATATCCATCCACTCGCCGATCTCCCGGAGCACGTTCTGCTCTGTCTCACAGATCGTCCCGTCTGACTTCGGCCCCACGTTCAGAAGCAGACGTCCGTTCTTGCTCACGACATCCACGAGCACCTGCAGAAGCTCCCCCGCGCGCCGGAACTGATTGTTCTCGGTGTAGCACCAGGAGTTCAGCGCGATCGACGTGTCCGCCTGCCAGTCGAAGGTCTGCGCCTGCGAAAACTGCCCGCGCTCCACATCAGGCACCGCCGTCCCAAACGGAAACGCGTCGTGCTTGTAGTTGATGACGACGGGCGTCCCCCACTCGGCCGCGCGGTTGTAGTAGTAAGCCGTCAGCTTCCGAAGATACGGCTTTGCCGCCGAGTGCTGGATCCACCAGTCGAAGTACAGGATGCGCGGATGATAGCGGTCGATGATCTCACAGCTGCGCACCAGCCAGTCCTGCAGGAATTCCTCCGTCGGGACAGGCTCGCTGTACAGATCAAAGAAATCCGCCTCCGGCATCGACGGCCAGTACAGGTCTCCCCGCTCCAGTTCCCCGCGGATATCGCTGTCAAATTCCTTCCCGCGCCCGAGGAAAAACCAGTGCTCGATCCGGTGCGACGACGCCCCGGCAACCAGTCCGTGCGCGCGGGCCGTCTCCGAAAGCTCTCCGAGCACATCGCGCTTCGGCCCCATCTCCGCCGCATTCCACCTGGAGATCTCGCTCTTATACATCTGGAATCCGTCGTGATGCTCTGCCACCGGCACCACATACTGCGCGCCGGAGCGCTCAAGCAGCTCGATCCATGCCTCCGGGTCGAACTTTTCCGCGCGGAACATCGGGATGAAATCCTTGTAGCCGAACTGCGTGTGCGGCCCGTAGGTTTTCCTGTGGTGCTCGTACTCCGGGCTGTCCTTGATGTACATGCACCTCGGGTACCATTCGTTGGCGAACGCCGGGACGCTGAACACGCCCCAGTGAATGAAAATGCCGAATTTCAGTTCCCTGTACCACTCCGGCACACGGTAGGCGGCAAGCGACTGCCAGTCGTCGCGGTACGGGCCGCGCGCGATCACGCGCTCGATCTCTTCCAGGTATGGCTGCATGTTATACATAACTGTCCTCCTTTTTCTCACCGATCTGTATTCCATTTACTCTGCCCTGAAATAGCAGAGATTGACGTCGCCGCTTATTCTGATCTCAAGCGTGCAGGGACGATCCGGCGACAATCTCAGCTCGAGCCGGACGTCAGTGTAGACCGCGCGAGGGTTCGCCTGAATGGCAGCTTCCTCGCGGCGCGCCCGCTCGTCCGGCAGAAATCTCGGTTCAGTTGTGTAGGCCCTGGTGTCGCCTGACCAGCTTCCGGCCGGTCTTCCGTCGATCAGGATCTCCACAGAGCAGCCGTTTTGACTTTTCAGATGGAGCCAGAGCACGCGCGCATTCGGTGGGAACTCACAGTCCCGGTAGATGAGCGTGCCTGTCGTCTGAACGACTGTTGCAACGGCGTCCGCGGCAGAATCAGCCTTCGGGGCGACTGCCGTGTATCCGAAATGTCCCTCGGTGAGCAAGATATTCTCGTAGTCATCATAGTGATCGGCTTTGTGGCGGCCTGCGCCCAGCATCCTGTGCCCGGGATGCTCACCCGGAATCCGGACGGAGGTCTGCAACGGCAGGTCCGCGCTGGATCGTCCCGCGAAAATCTGATATTCTCCCTCCTCGACCATCAAGGTGCCGCTGACGGTGTCATAGAAGCGCAGCTCCTCCACCGGGATCCAAAACTCTACCTGCCTTGTCTCTCCGGGCAGGACATTTTTTATGCGCCGGAATGCGAGCAGCTGGCGCAGCGGTTTTTTCACGCGGGAGCGCGGAGCCTTTCCGTAGACCTGCGCCACCTCGTCGCTCGCCGCGTCGCCTGTGTTGGTCACGCGGAAGGATACGCAAATGCAGCCGCCTGGCGACCGACCTGCAGAGTCTGATGCCTGACCGATCGAGTCCGCTCTGCCATCGGGTGTATCCGAAAGCTTCGCGCAAAGTTCGGAATATGCAAAATCCGTATAGGTCAGGCCGTGTCCGAACGGATACAGAACCTCGCCCTCAAAATATCGGTAGGTACGGCCACCCTTGATAATGTCGTAGTCGTCGATGTCCGGAAGCTGATCGTCAGAACGGTACCAGCTCATGTTCAGACGCCCGGCAGGAGCCGCTTTTCCGAAAAGGATATCCGACATGGCCGATCCCATATCCTGGCTGCCGGTCGCGCTCCAGAGGATCGCGGGAATATGCTCGCCGGCCCAGCAGATTGAGTAAGGATAGTTGGAGAACAAGGTCAGGATCACGTTTGAGTTTGTCTCAAATACCTGCTTCATCAGTCTCTCCTGCGCCAAAGGAAGTGCGATCGTCGAGCGGTCGATCTCCTCCTTGGCGTTGATAACAGGATTGCAGCCAAGCGCGAGAATAACCGTGTCGCAGCTTTCGGCAAGCGCGCATGCCTGCTCTGTGCCGGATACCACGACATCCATCAGGAACTCTGCGGCCACCCCACCCTGACATGAGACGAGCACGCCATCCTCGCCCACGACCAGCGGCAGTTCCAAGCGCGTCGTCAGCGTAATCCGACCGTTTCCCGCTTCATGCAGGTGCATGAGCTCTGTCACAAGCCAGCCGAACGGGCTGTCGGAATCTGCTTTCACCAGGAACGAATCCTGCCCTCGGGCCTCCTGATCCGGCGGCAGATCAAGGTTCAGATATTTTCCGGTGCGCTCGCAGCGGATCAGAAAGCTCCCCTCTCCCCAGTCTTGCAGGACAAAGAGATCGGGATGCTCCGTGATCAAAAGGGAGCCGTCATCAGAGACTGTGATGCCCCTACCGCCGCTGCCTTCCTCGTTCCCGAGCAGGAATCGGACGCGGTTGTAGCCGTCGCAGTATAGCAGTTGCCCGGAGGCCTCCAGTGCGTCCTTGCCGCCAAGCTCACGCTCTATACCCTCGCGCAGCGTAGTTCGATAGGGCGGTATGCCTCCGTACCAGTCCGGATCCCATGCGTCCGCGAGCGGCCCGATCAGCGCGATTGAACCGACGGAAGATTTTGAGATCGGAAGGGTTCTGTTTTCATTTTTAAGCAGAACAATGGATTCCTGCGCGACCTTGCGGCTGAGCGCGCGGTGTTCAGAATTGCCGATATCCGCCTCGCTCACATTGTCATAAGGATTTTCGTCGTCAAAAAGACCGAGACGGATCCGCGTGCGGAATACATTGCGAAGGGCGTTGTCGAGTTCCTCGCGGGTCACAAGGCCCAGCTCATACGCTTCCCTGGCCGCCGCTTCAACAGCATCCGGCCTGTCCGGTATGGCGTCGACGCCGGCTTTCAAAGCGTATGCGAAGGTCTCGGCGTTCGTGCCGAAATAGTGATGTCTGTTTGTACACAGATCCATCGCTCCGCCGTCACAGACCGCGTGATGAAGGCCGTACTGTTTTTTCAGGATATCGCGAACCTCCGGGTTCAGCATCCCGGGAGTTCCGTTGATCTTGTTGTAAGCGGTCATCACCGCCTCGGCATGACCGTCGCGGATACATCTGCGGAACGGCTCCAGGTACAGCTCATAGCGGTTGCGCGGGTCGACGGACGCCGACTTGCTGCAGCGGCCATCCTCTGTGTTGTTCGCGTAAAAATGCTTCAAGGTAGCGGCGATGCGCAGATGCTCCGGATCGTCGCCCTGCATGCCCTGTATGTAGGCCGAGGCCATGACCCCGGTCAGCAGCGGATCTTCCCCGTAGCCCTCCTCGGTGCGGCCCCAGCGAGGGTCGCGCTCCAGATCTACCGTGGGCGCCCAGCGGCTTAAGCCTCCTCGCGGATGGCGGTGAAAAACGACCCTTGCTTCCGTTCCTGTCACCACGCCGGCCTCGCGGATCACCTCCGGATCCCAGGTGGCGCTCATACCGATCGGCTGTACGAACGAGGTCGTCACATCCGGCCCGCCCCGGCCGTTCTGGTCGTTGCGATTCACTACACCATGGGCCGCCTCGCCGCCCAGGGCGAAGCCTGCGATCCCAAGCCGCTCAATCGCGGGCGCGGTCGTCGCGAAGCAGCGCAGCTTCTCATCCATTGTCAGCTCAGCGAGCAGCCAGTCCAGGCGCTCCTCGACGGAAAGTGTCGTATCAAACAGGGGATTCTTCATTTGTCTATATCCTCCAAATCCTGAACGGCCTCCGTGTTACTCTTCCTTGTAGGCAAGAATCGCCTTCAGATATTCCCACGTCCGTTCGACTGATGAGATCGACATGCGCTCCTGAGGAGTGTGGATATCCAGAAGATTCGGACCCATGGAGATGCAGTCCAGCCCCGGAAGCTTGTCGGAGAGGATGCCGCATTCCAGGCCCGCATGGATTACCAGAACCTCCGGCTTCCTGTGGTAGAGCTTCTCAAAAAGCTCCACGCAGATCTCACGCAGCTTCGAATCCTTCGCGTACGGCCAGGCCGGATAATCGCCGGAAAATTCCACGCTTCCGCCGAGCCGTCTGACAAGCGTCTGCACCTTGCGCGCCATCTGCTCCTTCGCGGACGTCACGGAGCTTCGGATCGACTCGTCCAGCATCAGCGCGTCCTCCCCGAGCTCTGCCACTCCCATGTTCATAGAAGTCTCCACAAGCCCCGGCAGATCCGCGCTCATGGACTGGACGCCGTTCGGCATCAGATTCAGCGCGTCCAGGACAAGACCGAGCGAGTCCCTATCCAGAACCGGCAGTTCGCATTGCCCCCGCTCATCCGTGGTGAGACGAAGCTCCGGATCCGCTGTGCCGTACTCCGCGCGCATCTGCCTCTCAAACTCCGCCACGACCGCCCGGAGAGTATCGATCTCCTTCTGTCCGATCACAATCCTGGCGTCGGCGCTCTTGGGGATCACATTGTCCTTGACGCCCCCGGAGAATTCAGCCAGACCGTACTCTGTTTTCTCCCGCAGGAGCGCAAAGAATCTGCCCATCTCCACGCATGCGTTCACGCGCCCTTTGTTGATCTCCGTCCCGGAATGCCCGCCCAGCAGTCCTTCCAGCCTCAGCTGCACGCTGATCCCCTGCTGCTTCACACGCTTCACCGGAATCCGGCAGTGCGCTCTTCTTCCTCCGGCGCAACCTGTCGTCAGGACTCCTTCCTCCTCCGAGTCGAGGTTCAGCAGGCGCCTTCCACGGCACATCGACAGATCGATCTCTGTCGCTCCAAGCAGCCCGATCTCCTCGTCCACTGTCATCACCGCCTCAATGCGTGGATGCGGGATATCCTGCGCGTCCAGGATCGCCAGCGCGTAGGCGATCGCGATCCCGTCGTCTCCGCCCAGCGTCGTGCCCTCCGCGCTGATAAAATCGCCATCCACTCTCAGGCGCAGTCCGTCCTTCTCCAGATCCAGATCACACTCAGCCGTCTTGTCACCCACCATGTCGAGATGTCCCTGAATGATCAGCGGCTCCACCTCCTCATAGCCGGACGTCGCCTCCTTGACGATGATCACATTTCCCATCTCGTCCTGCATGTGCTCCAGAGAGCGCTCCCTCGCAAATTCCACGCAGAAATCGCTCAGCGCCTTCTCATGGCGCGAGGTGTGCGGGATCGCGCAGATCTGCTCAAAAAAATCAAAAACGCTCTGCGGCTCCAACCCTTGTAATACCTTCATCTTCTCTGCCTCCTGTCGATTCGTTTTCTATTATCGTTCTGTTTCTATTCCCGTTTTTTTGCTTTTATTTTTCTTCTATATGATTCGAATAAAGAATATTCTAAATACTACGTTTTCATTCCAGCAGAAAATCCGCCATCACTACATTGCTCAGATCCATTCCGCGCGCGGTCAGGGCAATCCTTCCGCCCTCCCGACGCAGCAAGCCGTCGGCGCAATGCTTCCTCAGCACCGGACCGTATACCTTCTCGACTGTTCTCCCGAATTTCTCCCGAAATTCTCGTTCCGATATGCCCCGCGTCATGCGCAGTCCGAGGAACATGAATTCCTCCATCCGCTCGTTTTCAGAGAGCGGCGTGATCTCCCGTCCGGAAAAATCTCCAGCTAGGTACGCCTGCATATTCTCCGGATTGCGATACCGGGTAAATTTTAAATACGACGCCGCCCCGAGCCCGAAACCCACATACTCCACGCCGGTCCAGTAACCGATATTATGCCGGCACTCATATCCGGGAATCGCATAGTTGGAGATCTCATACCGCCGCATCCCGGTCTCTAAAAGCATCTGCTCCGTGAGCCGGTACATTTCCCGCTCCTCATCCTCGGAGGGCAGTTCCCGCGTCTGCTCCCCGCGCTCCCGCCTTTCAGCGTCCTCATGATACCGTTCGTAAAAAGGCGTTCCCTCTTCTATGATCAGGCTGTACGCGGAAACATGCTCCGGCGCAAGAGCAAGCACCTGCTCCAGCGTCCGCTCCCACGACCGCAGCGTCTGCCCCGGCAGCGCCGACATCAGGTCGACATTGAGATTCGCAAAACCCGCCTCCCGCGCCTCCTCATACGTGCGCAGAAAATCCTCCCACGTATGGATGCGCCCGAGCAGGGCAAGCTCTCGGTCATCCGCCGACTGCAGGCCCAGACTGAGCCGGTTAATCCCGGCCTCCCGATAAATCCGCAGCTTCTCTGCGTCCGCCGTTCCCGGATTGCACTCGATCGTCACTTCCGCGTCCTGCCCAATCCGAAACTTCCGGTATAAAAGCTCCATCAGCTCCGCGATCCGCTCTGCAGGCAGGATCGACGGCGTCCCGCCGCCGAAAAAGACCGAGCTGACCTGATATGTCTCCTTATCCGGAAACGCTTCAATCTCTCTTTTCAGCGCGCGAAGATAAACCTCCTGTTGCTCTCGTTCAGCCGGAGCGGACAGAAAATCACAATACGCGCATTTCCTGACGCAAAACGGAATATGCAGATAAAGCTCCAGATTTCTCATCTGACCGCAGCCTCCAATGATCTCACAACTTCCTTTTTCCCACGTATCCTAAATATAATAATACCCTTGCTATCAGCTTTTCCGTCACTGAAGCAGCCGGAATCAAAAGAATTTCTTTTTCTTAAAGTAAATGATCTCCGCCGTCACGATCACGACGACCACAAAGATCATGACAAAATAGCTGTACTCCCACTGCAGCTCCGGCATGTTGACGAAGTTCATGCCGTACCAGCCGGTCAGCAGTGACAGCGGGAAGAACACTGTGGTGATGATCGTAATGATCCCCATGATCCGGTTCTGCCGCGCGTCCTGCACCGACTGGAAGAGTTCGCGCAGCTGTGTCATATTCTCGCGCAATAGCTGTACATGGCCCTGCAGCCGCTCCGCACGGTGGGCAAAACGATCCCACTCCTGCTCGTTTTGGACGATCGGCCGGCAAACCTCGGACTGGAAAAACTCCCCGATCTCCCCCAGTTGCATATAGTAGGCATTCAGCTCAGACAGCTTGTGCCTGCGCTGTGTCAATGTCGCAAAAAATTCCTTCGCGATACCTGTCTCGACCTCCTCTTCCATCTGCTCGATCTCAGTTTCAATGTGAAGAAGGTACAGCAGATCGTCGTCTGTCATCTGCTTCAAAATCGACACAAGAATTTGTGCGGGCGTGCCCGACTGCGGAAGCGTCGCCGCGTGCTTGGAAAGCCATGTCTTGAGTTTTCCCTCACTCTCAATAAAAACGACAGCCTGTTCGGTCAGATAATACGCAAATGTGAAGGCAGGTTCTTTTCCTTCCTTCTTCTGCGGAACCCGGATTGTACCGATCACACAGTCCTTATATGCCTCCGCCTTGCAGTAGCGGATCGCCCTGCTGAGACTGTGCATCAACTCTCCATAATGCGCGAACTGATCCCTGCATTCCCGGAATTTCTCCAAACTCATCACAGCGCAGAGCGGAAACCTGGCCTGCTCTTTGCCCGGCTTCGCAGCCTGCCCGTTCATGTCAATCGCTGACATTTCATCTCTTTGAACATTGTTGCTTTCTGACGCCATACTGTCTCCTTTTCTTTCATGCTGTTTTTGATCCGCAATCGATCCTGAACACCTGAATATCCAAAAGACCGGGAAAGAACCTGAGTTCTCCCCCGGTATAGATCATTTTGCCTACTTTTTCAATTCATCGCTTTCCGGCTCCCGCCATTCATAGTTCCAGAGCTTCGCGCCAAAGAACATGCAGATCAGCACCCCAGCGACGCCGATCACGAAAAACAGAAAGGCCGCGCCGGAGCCCTTTCCCGACCCGAAAAGGGTCATCCAAAGGCCATCTGTCTGTGACGCCATAAAAGGCTCAAAAACCTTGTCAACGAAGAAACCGCCCGCAAGGAAGCCTGCCGGTATCGTGAAAAACTGCAGCGTATTACGGCAGGAGTAGACACGTCCCTGCATATCGACCGGTATCGAACTGCGAAAGATCACGTCCATATTCGCGTTCATCAACGGGATCACCACCCAGCCGAGCACCGCTCCGATACACCAGACAAGCGGCGTGCGCCCGAATGCGAGCAGAAAATTCTCCGTGCTCATTGAGAGAAAAAGCGTAAGGCAGATCACACGCACCCGATTTTTCGGCGCCGGAAGCATCGTGACAAACACGCTGCCCAGAAGCGTCGCGATACCGACGCTCGTATTGACGATCCCGAGCACTGTCTCTCCACCGTTCGACTTCGACAGAAGCATCGCCGGAAGCGCCGCGTCGTACATCGACGCTACCAGATTGATCGCCGCGAGGAACAGGATCAGATTCGTGATCAGCGGATTGTGCCTCAGCCACGCAAGCCCTGCTTTCGCGGATGTGAGCAGCTTCTCCTCCGCCTGCTTTGCCGTCTTGTCCTCCGGCACCTCGATGAACAGCAGAAGTGTCAGAAACGCAAGCGCAAACGTAAACAGATCGAAGACAATCACCACTTCGATCCCTCCGAACGCGAAAAACGCCGTCGCCAGGATCGGCGTCAGGATCGAGGTCAGCGACTGCGAAAAGGATCGCAGACCGCTCGTCTTTTGATAATACTCCTTCGGGATCAAAAGCGTCGCCGCCACCTCGCCCGCAGGCTGCTGGATCGTGTTCATCAAACCGTTCAGCGCATTCAACACATATAAATGCCCCGCGACAAGCAAATCCGTCCGGATCAGCCCGAACACAACCACCGTGCTAAGCGCCGCGATCAGATCGCAGACCAGCATCGTGCGCTTTTTGTTCCAACGGTCACTCAAGGCGCCCGCAAAAATACTCATCGCTACATATGGCGCGTATGAGCAAACCGACAAAAGCGCGGTCCCGAGCGCGGAACCGGTACGCAGATACAGCCACAGCACCAGCGCGTAGCTTGTCATGCCGCTGCCGAGCCCCGAGAGCGACTGTGTGCTCCAGAGCAGCAGATACGGCCTGAGGCTCTCAACTCCGGTTTTCCTTGTTCCTCCCTTTCCTGCTTTGTCTTTTGAGACAACATTTTTCCCTCTATTTTCTTTTTTCATTTTTGACTTTGCTCCTTTGATTTGATATCATATTTCCTTTTTCAGCTACAAATCAAGATGCAAAGTCCGAGGACAGCTGCGGAACAGATTTCAGAATCTCCCTCCGAAATATCCGTCTTGTCATCCTCCATGCAGTGTCCTCAAACCTTGCATGGAGTGTAAGCAATGATTAACAGCACCTCTGTAATTCCTTCCCTGACAGCCGAACTGTCATTTTCCAGACAAATAATAACGAAATAACTACTGTTCTATCTTAGCATAAATCCGTTTGCGGGGCAAGCATCAACCCCAGCTTTCTATGATTCTCAGGATCTCCGTCTCATAATCTCCGATATAGTCTTCCATCTTTCCCACGTTTTTCACATTGCTCTCCGCGCCGTTCTCCGGGAATTCCCATACATGATACGTAAGGCCTCTGTGCTCCCAGTCGATGCTTCCGCAGCCGTCCTCCTCCGCATAGGAATACTTCCAGCCTTTCCCTCTCAAATAATCCTGCAATTTCTCCAAGCGCATTTGATTACCTCCGACATCTAAAAGCATGCAGCCGTTATAATTTCTTCCAATAATTTTCCAACTGATGAAAAATCCCTGCTATCAATACAAAATCTGTTTCTATACGAAACAGTATGATATAATTCATTTGTCCAACAACGGCCTCATGGTATCCTTTTCCTGCCAAATAGGCATCCCTGCTAAGCGGAAATTGCATTGGGTTTTCTTCCAAACGATCATATACCTTTTCCACTTCATCTAATAAATGCACGGTCGCTTGTTCATTTTTCAGTTGATATATCAAATATCGCAAAGCAGAATCCAGCAGTTCATTTGCATGCTCTGTAATTATCAATTTATATACCATATTTTGTTCTTATCCCCGCTAAAGCCGATCTGGCCTCCTTAACCTGACCATTTTGGGCTTGCTTTTCTGACAATTCGATATCCTTGTATACAGAAAGCCGCCGCATAGTATTTTCATAGGTTTCCATACTCATAATAACCATATCTCCATATCCGTTTTTTGTGATGTAAATTGGTTCAGCCGACTTATGACACCATTCAGAAATCTCCGATGTATTTTTCAAATCTTTAATAGGAATAATCTGTGGCATTTTTTCACCTCCTTAATATGGTCGAATTATACCATAATTATGTCCTTGATTCAACTGTAATATATCTGCAAATAAAAGCAGTATTCTTCAGAATATCCCCACCAACGCCTCCATGATGATCTGCCCTACACTCACCGCATCTTCAATCATCAGATAATGATATCACAGCTTCTTTACAAACAGGCAGCGGATCGCGTTGAGCACCGCCAGAACCATGACGCCCACGTCCGCAAAAATCGCCAGATACATATTCGCGATGCCAATAGCTCCCAGCGCGAGGCAGGCAAACTTGACAGCCAGCGCGAAGACGATGTTCTGATAGACAATGCGCAAGCACTTGCGGGAGATTCGGATTGCCTTGGAGATCTTCAGCGGATCGTCGTCCATCAATACGATATCCGCCGCCTCGATTGCCGCGTCCGAACCCATCGCGCCCATCGCGATGCCGATGTCTGCCCGCGACAGCACGGGCGCGTCGTTGATGCCGTCTCCGACAAAGGCAAGCTTAGCCTTTTCAGATTTCACGCGCAGCAACTCTTCGACCTTCTCCACCTTGTCGGCCGGAAGAAGCTCACTGTAAACTTCGTCGATCCCGAGAGAGACCGCCACCTGATCCGCTACTTTTTTCGCGTCGCCAGTCAGCATCACCGTCTTTTCGATGCCCGACGATCTGAGCGAGGCGATGGCGTCCTTCGAGTGAGGCTTCACGATGTCGGAAATAACAATATGTCCGGCGTAAGCCCCATCGACGGCGACATGGATGATCGTCCCGGCCGAGTGGCATTCGATATAGGAAACGCCCAGATGCTTCATCAGCTTGTCGTTCCCTGCCGCGACCTCCACGCCGTCTACCTTCGCGATCACGCCGTTGCCGCTGATCTCCTGAATGTCGCTCACGCGGCTGCGGTCCGGTTCTTTTCCATAAGCGCGCTGCAGGCTCTTGCTGATCGGATGGGACGACGCGCTCTCCGCCAGCGCCGCATACTCGATCAGCTTCGCGTCCTCCATCTCATTGTGATGGATCCCGTCCACTTCAAACACGCCTTGCGTCAGCGTGCCGGTCTTGTCAAACACCACCACTTTCGTCTTTGAGAGCAGTTCCAGAAAATTGGAGCCTTTCACCAGGACGCCCTGCTGGCTCGCGCCGCCGATCCCGGCGAAGAAGCTCAGCGGGATGCTGATGACGAGCGCACACGGACAGCTGATGACAAGGAATGTGAGCGCGCGATAGATCCACACACTCCAGTTTGCGGAAAGTCCCATAAACAGCATACGGACAAGCGGCGGAAGAATTGCCAGCGCCAGCGCGCTGCAGCAGACCGCCGGAGTGTAGACCTTCGCGAATTTCGAGATGAAATCCTCGGATCTCGACTTGCGGGAACTGGCGTTCTCTACCAGATCGAGGATCTTCGATACGGTCGATTCCCCGAATTCCTTCGTGGTCTGTATCTTCAATACGCCGGTCATGCTGATGCAGCCGCTGATCACCTCGTCCCCCGCCTTCGCTTCTCTTGGAAGGCTCTCCCCGGTCAGCGCGCTCGTGTTCAGGCTGGAGCTGCCCTCGATGATCACGCCGTCGATCGGCACTTTTTCTCCCGGTTGTACGACGATCACGCTGCCGGTCTCCACCTCGTCCGGATCGACCTGCTCCAGCTTGCCGTCTCTCTCGATATTCGCGTAGTCCGGACGGATGTCCATCAGATTGCTGATGTTGCGGCGGCTTTTGCCCACAGCATAGCTCTGAAACCATTCACCGATCTGGTAAAACAGCATGACGGCGATTGCCTCCAGATACTCTCCGTTCTCGTAGATCGCAAGCGCCATCGCGCCGATCGTCGCGACCGCCATCAGGAAATTCTCATCAAACACGCGTCCGTTCCGGATCCCCTGCAACGCCTTTCTCAAGATGTCATATCCGATGATGAAGTAATCGATCAGATAGCAGGCAAAACGGATCCAGCGCCCCGCCGTCGGGAACAGATAGCGGTCGAGCTGATCAAACAGCTTTGCCGGGGCAAACTGAAGCGCCAGAAGGATCGCGGCAGATATGAAAATACGAACCATCATCTTCCGCTGTTTTTTCGTCATACCGCCCTCACGCCTGCCGATAAATAGAAGAAGCCCGGCCGCTGTCAGCACCACGATTGCAAGCAATATGTCTATGATAATATCCTGCATGATACATTTCCTTTCAAGCTATACTTAATTGTTTCAAAACTCGATCTCGCAGTCCGGCTCGACCTTTTTGCAGGCCTTCAGCACATCCTTCATCACACTCTTCGGATCCTGTCCGTCCTCAAATTCCACGATCATCTTCTGTGTCATAAAATTTACCGTGGCGGAGGCTACACCTGCGGTCTTGCGTGTCGCCTCCTCCATCAGATTCGCGCAGTTGGCGCAGTCAACTTCGATCTTGTACGTCTTTTTCATGATAGAATCCTCCCGATTTTATAATTTTACGATTAAGCACTTGTTTAATCTTTATGTTTGTAGTATAATACAGAAAAGAAGAAACGTCAATACAAAAAATGAGACTGTTGCAAAATATCGTCGTGATATCTGCAGCAGTCCCGAAAGCAGGAAATAGAAATAGCAAAAAGAAAGGAGAGACTCCATGCATAAAATCGAATTACCCCACCACCACAGCGAACCGCAGGAGATCGAGATGATTCAGAATCAGATCGACCGCACGGAACATTTTCAGATCGTGGCGGACATTTTCAAGATGCTCGGCGATACTACCAGAATCCGCATCTTCTGGCTTCTCTGTCACTGTGAGGAGTGTGTGATCAACATCTCCGCCATGCTGGAAATGTCAAGCCCCGCCGTCTCCCACCACCTGCGTCCGCTGAAAAACAGCGGGCTGATCATCAGCCGCCGCGAAGGAAAAGAAGTCTACTACCGCGCGGCCGACACTCCGCAAGCCAGGCTGCTCCACGAAATGATCGAACAGGTCATGGAGATCGCCTGTCCGGGAACATGACTGCCCGGTAGCATAGCTGTCCGGAGAGCATGAGCGCCTGTCTCAAACAAAGCACGATTGATTGCTTAATTCATTCTGCACGTTTCTGCACGATTCCCAGAAGCTTTATGATCACAGGCGCTCCCGCCGTGATATAGAGGATCAGCACGAACTGCTCCACCGCCTTGCCGACCCCACCCGCGATCGCGCCTGTGATCAGCGGCGCGGCATAGGTCTTCAGAAGCTCATAGACCGCGATGCAGACGGCATAGCGGAGTACGCGAAAATACCATTTACCGTCCGTCTCAAATTTTATGAATCTTCGCTCCAGAAACCAGCCTACGATGAAGCCGAGCCCCATGCCCGCGTTTTTGAATGAATCGATCGACATCTTGGCCGGATCCACGATCACCTCTCCAGCCGCGTCGTAGTCTATCGGATAGCCTTTCAGAGAGGCGTAGACGACGAGCAGAATGCAAAGCGCCGCGCCTGCCAGCAGGACGATCCAATCCTTTTCCGGATTCTGATCCACCCAGTCGAGCAGCCTGCGAAACGCAAACAGCAGCACAATCGCCAGAACAATAGAAACGATAACGTCCTGCGGCGTGTGCACACCCAGGTAGTTGCGCGAAAATCCGACCAGCAGTACCAGGGCAGCCATAACTCCGCGAAAGATTTTGGGATATTTTTTATTGATCGCAAGCCCGCCGAAAAAGCTGGTGGCATTCGCAGAATGGCCGCTCGGGAAAGAGTAACCTGTGGCGTCCGCCATCGCCTCCGGAACCGGCAGCACACGCGCGTCCCGGATCCACGGGCGATACACACAAGCCGTGATCTTCAGGAAACCATTGATCACGCGATTATAATAAAACGTGAGCATCAAAAAGATACCTTCGCGCTTATCGACACACCAGTAGACAAACGCCACGAGAAGCGTGACAACAGACGCCTCGCCGAGCTTTGTGATCAGCTCGAACGCGCCGTTCAGTACCCCACCCGTAGCCTCGCGCAGATTTTGCAGCAATAGTAAATATTGGATATCCATGATCCCGTCCTCCAAGATTTCCGAAAAGCTCTACGCTCTTCTTTTTTCCCCTCAATCGTCTGTTTGGCTGGATCCTTCTATGTCTGCGGCTCTGCATCGTCTGCCTCAGGCGCCGGGACGGATTCTTCCCTCACCGGAAATGCAAAGTAAGTATCCGGGTATGGCTCATCCTCCAGCGTGAAATGCCACCACTCCGTATCCAGCGGCTTGAAACCATTCCCAACCATGATATCCCGCAGTATATTTCTGTTCCCGATCTGCTCCTCGGTCAGCTCGCCGGTGTAATCCGGATGCGAGAGTTCGCCGAAATAGTCGAACGTGCCGCCCATGTCCAGTTCTTTCCCCGCATCCATATCAAAAAGGGTCAGATCCAAGGTGCTGCCCCGGCTGTGTCCGGATTTTTCCGCGATATAGCCCTGATCGAAAAGCACGGATTTGACTTCTCTTTCTCTTCATACACCAGTCCTCCTTTGGTCAGACATCGCTCTTTTGCTCTTATTTAATGGAGAATTTGGCTTTTTGTCAATAGCTTCTCACGAAACGTCTCCTACATGACATGAAAAAGAACAGAGCAAAACCCGCTCTCCTACAGCAGCGGCGAGATTGCCTTCAGCAGCGCGCCCTCGATCTTCAGAGAGCGCTTCTCCTGGCGGATCGTCTCATTTGTGACAACGCGGCACTTCTCCAGCGTCTTGTGGAAGTCTGCCTCTATCTCCGGGATACAGGATGTCTGATACATGTAGGTGGCGCACTCAAAATGATGATACAGACTGCGATAGTCCAGATTGATCGTGCCGACCACGGCCCTGCAATCGTCACTGACAAACAGCTTTGCGTGCACAAAGCCCGGCGTGTACTCGTAAATCTTCACCCCGGACGCCAGCAGAGACTTGTAATGCGTCTTCGCGAGCGAATAAGGCGCGGTCTTGTCCGGGATCCCCGGCAGGATCAGCCGGACGTCCACGCCACGCTCCGCCGCGAATTTCAGCGCGGTCTCCATCTCGCCGTCCAGGATCAGATACGGCGACATGATATGCACATAGCGGATCGCGCGGTTCAGGATGTCCATGTAGACGCGCTCGCCCACCTTGTCCGCGTCGAGCGGGCAGTCGCCGTAAGGAATGACGTAGCCATCCAGTTGCCGTGTCGTCGGAACAGTCTCCTCATTCAGATACTTGTCGTACTCCTCATGCCGCTCGGTGATATTCCACATCTGCAGAAACATGAGTGCGAAGCTCTTCGCCGCCTCACCTCTCAACATGACCGCGGTATCTTTCCAATGCCCAAACTTCACGATATGATTGATGTACTCGTCCGCCAGGTTTACGCCGCCCGTGAACGCCGTATGCCCGTCGATCACGAGGATCTTGCGGTGGTCGCGGTAGTTGTAATGCGTCGACAAAAACGGCGACATCGGCGAGAATGCCTTGCACTGTATCCCGAGCGCCTGCAGCTTCTTCGGGTAATCATGCGGAAGCGTGGAAAACTCGCAAGTACCGTCATACATGACGCGAACCTCCACGCCCTCCTTGACCTTCTTCGCGAGGATCTCCAGGATCCTGCCCCACATCAGGCCCTCGTCCACGATAAAATATTCTATAAAAATATACTTCTTCGCCTGTTCGAGCTGCCGCAGCATCTCCGCGAATTTGTCCTCGCCCAGCGAGAAAAATGTCGTCTGCGTATTCGCGTAAACCGGAAAGCAGCCGCTCCTGCGAAAATAGCGCGCCAGCGCCGCTTCGTGCGGATCTTCCTGCTCCAACGCCTCAATCACTTTCTCATCCTGTGAGAGCTTGTCTTTTGTAGCCGCTAGAATGTTTTCGAGCCTCTTTTTCTCCGCGCGGTGCCCGGTCTCACTCTGCGTATACCAGAACAATAACGCCCCGAACACCGGCACCAGCATGATCACAATCAGCCAGGTAATCTTTGCCGTTGGATCCAGCGTGCTGTTGATCAGGTAGAGCACCATAACCACCATAAAGAGCACCGTCCCGCCCAACACATGCGGCAGAAACTGCTGAAACCACCGAAACAGGCTGAACAACATCAGCGCCTGCAGCACCAGAAGTACCAGCATGATCCCCACACGGCTGAACAGCGCGTGCATGATTCCCTTCTGTCCCTTTTTCAGCAGACTCAGTCCGCTGCTCTGTTCATTTGTATCCATTCCGTCAAGACTCCCTTCCGATGTGCTTCTGCGCAGTTCAATTCTACAGTTCACATTATAAACAAACTGTTAACAAATTGCAATGCAAACCAATTTATCTTTTCCTTGACAACCTATATATTATTATATATAATTTTGATATCATTTTAATATCACTTTCCAAGAACGGAGGATAGCTATGAAAGAAAAACTGATCAACGTAGAAGAGAAAGAAATTGCCGGAAAATCCGGCTTCCTGATGCTGCTTGTGGGCATCGTCGGCATTCTGCTCTCCCTGCCCTGCTTTATCGCACCGGCGGTGCTCGGCCTGCCTGTGCCCGTCATCGTCCTGGGCGCCGTTCTCGGCGCAGTCCTCGTGATCGGCGGTATTCTCATCCTGTGCGGTCTGCACGTCATCAATCCGAACGAAGCCCTGGTCTTCGCCCTTTTCGGCCAGTATTACGGTACCATGAAGAAGCCGGGATTTTACTGGATCAACCCGTTCTGCGGCGCGCTGAATCCGACGGTCAAGCCCGGCGTGGTCTCCGCCGGAAGCGGTGGCATCACCTACACCTCGCTCAGCAAAAAGATCTCCACCAAGATCCTGACGCTGAACAACGAACAGCAGAAGGTCAACGACCAGCTCGGCAATCCGATTGAGATCGGGACGATTGTCATCTGGCAAGTCACGAATCCGACGAAGGCTGTGCTGAACGTTGAGAATTACAAGAGCTATCTCTCGATCCAGTGCGACGCGATCACGCGCAACATCGCCCGCTGCTACCCCTACGACACGAACGACGACGATGAGAAGACCCTGCGCAGCAGCACGCAGGAGGTCGCGGAGATTCTGAAAAAAGAGCTTCAGGAGAAAGTAGAGAACGCGGGCATCACGGTCCTGGAGGTGCGTATTTCCCGCCTCGCCTACGCGCCGGAGATTGCCTCCGCGATGCTGCAGCGCCAGCAGGCCGCCGCGATCATCGACGCGCGCCAGAAGATCGTGGAGGGCGCGGTGTCAATGGTAGATATGGCATTGCAAAAATTGAATGAAAATGATATTGTGGAACTGGACGAAGAGCGCAAGGCCGCGATGGTGAGCAATCTGCTCGTCGTGCTCTGCGGCAACAAGGACGCGCAGCCGATCGTAAACAGCGGATCAATCTATTGATCTATTTGCTTAATCAAAAGCTGTTCGGCCGGAAACCAATGTGAAAAAAACTCTCGAAAAAGTAAGTTGCAGCAAAAACCAGTCTGATATACTGGTCTGATATCAAAACAGAATTGATTGACATATTCATAGCAGAAAGGAGGACAGCGCATGGACAAGAAAAAAGAGAACGCCAAAAAACAGATTCCTCTGCGGCTGTCCTCCTCTCTCTACGATGAACTCGCGGCGTGGGCGGAGGACGACTTCCGCTCCGTCAACGGACAGATCGAGTACCTGCTGACCGAATGCGTCCGCAAGCGACGCCGGAGCAAAAATCAGTCGAAAACTCCATAACCGCGGAACCGCTCCTTCCTGCGCTTCAAGATCTCCTCCGCAGGCACTTCCTGATAAGCTTTTAAAAACGTCAGAATCTCACGTCTCATGGACAGCGCAAGCTCATCCATATCCGCTGTATTTGCCGGCTGTGGTTCCGGGATCACTTTTTCGATGATTCCCATACCCTTCAGTTCGGCCGCTGTCATTTTCATGATCTCAGCCGCCTCTTCCGCCCGCTTTTTGTCTTTCCACAGGATGGCGGCGAAACCTTCCGGAGAGAGCACCGAATACACTGCGTTTTCCAGCATCCATACCTCGTTCGCCACGGCGAAAGCCAGCGCTCCCCCGGAGCCTCCTTCCCCTGTGATGATCGACAAAACCGGCACGCTCAGATCTGACAGCTCAAACAGGTTCCGGGCGATCGCCTCCCCCTGCCCGCGCTCCTCCGCCTCCATCCCGCAGAACGCCCCCGGCGTGTCGACAAAAAAGATGACAGGGCGGGAAAATTTCTCTGCCTGCTTCGCGAGACGCAGCGCTTTCCGATATCCCTCGGGATTCGGCATTCCGAAATTGCGGCGCTTATTCTCTTTCGCGTTCCGTCCCTTTTGCTGACCGATGACCGTGACATACTGCCTGTCGATTGCCGCGATTCCGCCGATCACCGCCCTGTCGTCGCCAAAAAGACGGTCTCCGTGCAGCTCGAGAAAACCGTCAAATATCCTGGAAATATAATCTTTTATATAAGGCCTTTCAGCGCTGCGGGCGATCTGAACCCGGTCCCACGCGCTCACAGCGCTCTCATGATTCTTTTCTTCCATATCCACTGCTCCTCAACAAAATTCCAAGCGTGCTGCGCAGCCGCTCGCGTCTCACGATCCGATCCACAAACCCATGCTTCAGCAGGTATTCCGCGCTCTGGAAACCCTGAGGCAGCTTTTGTCCGATCGTCTGCCGGATCACGCGCGGTCCCGCGAACCCGATCAGCGCTCCCGGCTCCGCAAGGATTACATCCCCGAGCATGGCAAAGCTCGCCGTCACACCGCCGGTCGTCGGGTCTGTCAGCACCGGAATATACAGAAGGCCTGCCTCGTCATGTTCCTTGATCGCCTGCGCCGTCCTGGCCATCTGCATCAGGGAGAAGATCCCCTCCTGCATGCGGGCGCCTCCGGAGCAGCAGAACAAGACGACCGGGAGCCGTTTTGCTGTCGCCCGTCCGATCATCCGCGTGATCTTCTCTCCCACAGCCGTCCCCATGCTTCCCATCAGGAAATCTGCGGACATCACGCCCAGCGCCGTCTGTATCCCGCAAATGCGCGCTTCTCCCGTCACGACCGCCTCTGTATAGCCCGTGCTTTTCTGAAGCGTTTCCAGCTTTTCCTCATAGCCCTCAAACTGCAGAGGATTTTCTCCCGTCAGTCCGCTGTCCCATTCCTGAAAGGTATTCTCATCTGCTATCATCGGGATGCGCTCCCGCGCTCCGATGCGGTAATATCTGCCGCATTTCGGGCAGCTGTACCAGTTATTTTCTATGTCCTCCTCGAGCACGATCTTCCCGCACCCGTCGCACTTTTGAAAGAATCCGTCCGGCGCCTGCGGTTTTTCATAGGATATTTCTGCCTCCGCCTCCCCGGCGGGCTTTTTGAAATGCTCTTTCAGCATACAGCGTCACCTTTTCATCTATCTTTCTTCCATGTCAAGTTCTATTCTCTGATTGACCGCCCGCACGTCGCCTGAGGCAAATTCCCGACTGCTGACGAGTTCGTACTGGAAATCCAGATTTGTAGCGATTCCTTCTATTACCAGCTCTCCCAGCGCTCCTCTCATTTTGTGGATCGCCTCCTGTCTGTCGCCGCCGCAGACAATCACCTTCGCAAGCATCGAGTCATAGAACGGAGGGACGGCGTACCCCTGATAGAGCATCGTGTCCACGCGCACGCCGTTGCCGCCCGGCAGATAAAGCTCCCTGACGGTTCCCGTGCCGGGCAGAAAACCTCTCTTGGGGTCTTCCGCGCAGATCCTGCACTCGATCGCATGGCCGCGGCGGACGATGTCCTTCTGCTCAAACGCAAGCCTCTCCCCGGCGCTGATACGGATCATTTCCTTCACCAGATCAATCCCTGTCACCATCTCCGTCACCGGATGTTCTACCTGGATCCGGGTATTCATCTCCATAAAATAGAACTGCCCGTCATCCTCCGCCAGAAACTCGACCGTCCCCGCGCTGTCGTACCCAACCGAGCGCGCCGCGCGCACAGCCGCGTCTCCCATCCGGACAAGCATATCGTCCGGCAGAAAAACTGCCGGCGTCTCTTCGATCAGCTTCTGATGTCTTCTCTGGATGCTGCAGTCCCGTTCCCCCAGATGGACGCTGTTTCCGTACCGGTCCGCGAGGATCTGGATTTCGATATGGCGCGCATGCGGGAGGTACTTTTCCAGATACATCCGATCGTCCCCGAACGCCTGTATCGTCTCCTGCTGAGCCATCTCGAACAGTTTTTCAAAATCCTTTTCCCGTTCTGCGACGCGCATCCCCTTGCCGCCGCCCCCGGCCGACGCCTTGACGATGAGCGGGTAACCGACCGCGGACGCCAACTTTTTTGCCTCATTCACGTCGCTCACCGCCTCATCCGTGCCCGGTATGACCGGCACGCCCGCCTTTTTCATAGCTCTGCGGGCCGCGGCCTTGTCCCCCATCTGCTCCATGATCTCCGGGGAAGGCCCGATAAAATCGATCCCGCACTGCCTGCACATCCGTGCAAACTTCGTGTTCTCTGAGAGGAAACCATAACCGGGATGGATGGCCTGAGCTCCCGAAGCAAGCGCCGCGCTCAGGACACTCTCTATATTCAGATAGCTGTCCGCGGGACGCGGTCCTCCGATGCAGATACACTCGTCAGCAAGCTGGGCGTGCAGCGCCTCCCGATCCGCTTCCGAGCACACGGCAACCGTCCGTATGTCCATCTCCCTGCATGCGCGGATAATGCGCACGGCGATCTCTCCGCGGTTTGCGATCAGGATCTTGTGGTACATGCCATTCCCTTCTTTCTCATGTCTGTTTCGCGGCAATACCATGAGCCGCATCTCCCCAGAAAATCCTTTCTGAAATTCTTTGATCATCACTGTTCATTCCGCGCCCAGCGACGCGAAGCCCAAACTGCTTCCTACTTTCTTACAACCCCAGCAGCAAACGCTTCGGCATGGTCTGAACAGTAACCCTCGGTCCTGTATGGCTCATTGTATCGCAAAGGTCAGCTCCGCCTCCGCGCAGAGCCGTCCCTGCACGTAGGCCTTCGCCTGCCCGACCCCTACCGGTCCCTTGATCTTCACCAACTCGGTCTCGAGCGTAAGCACGTCCCCCGGCACGACCTTTTGCCGGAAACGTGCGTTTTTGATCCCTCCGAAAAAGGCGATCCTGCCTTTGTACTGCTCGCAGGACAACAGCGCCACAGCGCCCACCTGTGCCAGCGCCTCGCAGATCAGCACGCCCGGCATCACCGGCTCAGCCGGGAAATGCCCGGCGAAAAACGGCTCATTGTAAGTGACCGCCTTGCGCCCGACTGCCCTCTTTCCAGGTTCCAGCTCATCGATGCAATCCACCAGCAGAAACGGCGCGCGGTGCGGCAGAATTTCCATGATCTGTTTTGTATTTAATCTCATTTATACCTCCCTGATCCGCATCAGCGGCTGTCCGTATTCCACGAGCTGTTCATTTTCGACCAGAACCTTCTCCACGATACCGTCGTACTCCGACTCGATCTCGTTCATCAGTTTCATGGCCTCCACGATCCCTACGACCTGTCCCTTTTTCACTGTGTCTCCTTCGGTGACAAACGGTTCCTTGTCCTCCGCCGGCGCAGCGTAAAAGGTGCCCACCATCGGACAGTCAATCGTAACTCCTGCTGCGTTCTCCGCGTTTTCTGCATTTCCTGCCTTTTCAGCCTTTGCTCCTCCTGCCGCTTTGCCCGGCCCGTCTCCGCCGTCAGCAGCCTGCACGATCTGCGACGCAGGATTCACTTTTTGGGGAATCGGCGAGTGTACAGCCTCTTCCTCACCGCCGCCTTTTCTCTTGATCGACAGTTTGATATCCGCATCTTTGTATGCAAAGGAATCCAGCTCCGCCTCGTTTACCTTATCGATCACGTTAAAAATCTCATCCAGTTCCAGTTTCATCCTTTCACCCCACAAACTTTCTGATCAGCAGGCTGCCGTTGTGCCCGCCGAACCCAAGCGAATTGCTGATCGCCGCATCGACGATCCGGGAAACGCCTTCTTTCGTGTAGTTTAGATCCATTTCCTCCTCCGCCTCTCGGAAACCCGCCGTGGCGTGGATATAGTCCTCCATCACGCTCTTTACGCAGACGATGCACTCCGCCGCACCCGCCGCGCCGAGCATATGCCCTGTCATCGACTTGGTTGAATTCACATTCAGGGAATACGCGTCTTCTCCGAACGCCTTTTTGATCGCGCGTGTCTCGCACAGATCGTTATGGTAAGTTCCTGTTCCGTGCGCGTTGACGTACTGGACTTCCGCCGGGGCGATCCCCGCCTCCTGCATCGCCAGCGTCATCGCGCGCGCCGCGCCGTCCCCTGTCTCCTCCGGGGAAGTCATATGGTACGCGTCGCAGGTGGCTCCGTATCCGCCGATCTCCGCCAGGATACGCGCTCCTCTCTCCCGCGCGTGCTCCAGTGATTCCAGCACAAGCACCGCCGCGCCTTCTCCCATCACGAAACCTCCGCGCTCTCTGTCAAACGGAATGGAGGCGCGCAGCGGATCCTCACTCACGGACAGAGCGGTCAGCGCCGCAAAACCGCTGATCCCCAGCGGCGTGATAGCAGCTTCCGTCCCTCCCGCAAGCATAACGTCCGCGTCTCCGTACTGGATGCAGCGGTACGCCTCTCCAATGGAATGGGTTCCCGTCGCGCAGGCTGTGACGACATTTATGCATTTTCCTTTCAGCCCGAAATGGATCGCCACATTTCCCGCCGCCATATTGGTGATCATGCGCGGAACCATCAGCGGCGGGACCGCCTTTGGACCCTTGCTTTTCAATTTGTCCGCCGCCTGTTCCAATATCTGCAAGCTTCCGATGCCGCAGCCGACCGACACGCCAATTCTGGTGCGGTCCTCGTTCTCCGTCGCGAGAGCCGCATCCCGGATCGCGTCCGACGCCGCAGCGACCGCGTACTGGCTGAACAGCTCCATCTTTTTCGCTTCCTTGAAATCCATGTAGGCTTCCGGATCAAAATCATGGACTTCGGCCGCCAGCTTTACCCGGTAGTCCGAGGTATCAAATCTGGTCAGTTTCCCGACCCCCACTCTCGACGCTCTCAGACTGTCCCAGAATGTCTGAACTGTATTTCCGACAGGAGAGATGATTCCCATTCCTGTCACAACTACCCGCTTTCTCAAATTCCCATTCCTCCATCTACCAGAATCGTCTGCCCCGTGATGTAGCCCGCGTAGTCCGAGGCAAGAAAAGCAACCGTCCGCGCTACATCCTGCGGGTTCCCCATCCGTTTCAATGGAATCTGCGCAAGTATGGCATCCTTTACACTGTCCGACAAGACCGCCGTCATGTCTGTGTCGATATAGCCGGGCGCGACCGCGTTCACTGTAACATTGCGGCCGGCCAGTTCCTTCGCCAGACACTTTGTCATACCGATCACGCCTGCCTTTGACGCGCAGTAATTGATCTGTCCGGGATTCCCATGCACCCCCGAGATCGACGAGATGCTGACGATCCTGCCGGAACGTTTTTTGATCATGCGTTTTCCCGCCAGCTTCATGCACAGAAACGCTCCCTTCAGGTTCGTCTCGATCACCCGGTCAAATTCTTCCTCGCTCATGCGCACAGCCAGATTATCTCTGGTGATGCCCGCATTGTTGACCAGAATGTCGATGCTCCCGAGCTGCCGCTCCATGTCCCGGAACATCGCTTCGCACTGCGCCGCATCTGATACATCCGCGCGAACCGCGATAGCCTGTCTTCCCAGATCACGGATCTCCTGTGCTGTTCTCCTGGCCGCATCTTCCGAACCGCTGTAATTTACCGCCACATCCGCGCCCAGACGTGCCAGCGTCAGCGCGACCTCCCGCCCGATTCCGCGTCCTCCGCCGGTAACAAGCGCTATTTTTCCTTCCAGCATCTTTTCTTCCGATATCCTTCCTTCCGGCATCTTTCCTTCCACTATCTTTCCTTCCATTATCTTTCCTTCCATTATCTTTCCTTCCATTATCTTTCCTTCCAGCACCTCTTTCCTGTCTTTCCGAGGTCTAGCGGAGTGCTTCCCGCAAGTTTCCGGCATGAGATCCTGCTTCACAGCATCTGCTTTACCTGCGCCAGATCCTCCGGCGTCTCCACGGAAAACGACCGCGCCGTGCGGTTGATCTTTTTCAGGAAACCGCACAGCGTCTTTCCCGGTCCGATCTCGATAAACGTATCCGCGCCCTCAGAGATCAGATATTCCATACTCTGCCTCCACAGCACGGAAGAGCAGACCTGTCGGGCCAGAAGTCCCTTTATGTGTTCCGGATCCCTCTCCGCACGGGCCGTCACGTTCGATACGAAGGTCAGCTCCGGCATTTTCAGCGGAACCTGCTCCAGAACCCCTTTCAGCTTTTCCCCTGCTTCTTTCAGCATGGGAGAATGGAACGGGCCGCTCACCTTCAGCGGGACCACGCGGGCCGCGCCCGCTTCCAGCAGCTTCTGCGCCGCTGTTTTCACCGCCTCCGTCTCACCGGAGATTACCTTCTGCCCCGGACAGTTATCGTTTGCGACCGCGACGATCCCGGGGACGCTTTCGCAGATCTCCTCCACAGGAACCGGTCTGCGGCTCAGCACGGCAGCCATCATTCCCTGACCTTCCGGGACAGCCTCCTGCATGTAGGAACCTCTTTCGCACACCGTGCGCAGCGCATCTTCAAATTCAAAAGTGCCTGCCGCTGTCAGCGCACAGTATTCACCCAGGCTCAGCCCTGCTGTGGCTTCCGCCTGTATCCCTTCGCTGCGCACCGCCGCCAGGATCGCACAGCACGCCGTCAGAAGCGCGGGCTGCGTGTACCTCGTCTCATCCAGACGGGAATTCTCGGTAAAACATAGCTTTTCCATGGAATATCCGCTCAACTTTGACGCCTTTTCAAACACCGCGCGGCTGACCCCATACGAATCGTAAAATTTCCGGGCCATGCCGGCATATTGCGCTCCCTGACCCGGGAACAAAAACACTGTTTTACACATACCATTTTCCTCTTACATGAACCGACCGGCATGGGATAACAGTTCCTCCGCCTGCTGCGCGATCTCCTGAACCATTTCCCCGCAGGTCTGCTTTCTGGATATCAGACCCGCAATCTGTCCGGCCATCAAGGAACCGTTCTTCGTATCGCCCTCCTGCACCGCGCGGCGCAGGGAACCGATCGTCATCTCCTCAAGCTCCTCGAAGCTGCAGCCTTCCTTTTCACGCTTCAGGTATTCCTTTGTCATCTGATTGCGCAGGGTGCGCACCGGATGTCCGGTCGACCGGCCTGTCACAGCCGTACCGATATCCTTCGCCTTCAGCACGCTTTCCTTGTAATTTGGATGGATCACACATTCCTCCGCCACAAGAAAGCGCGTCCCCATCTGCACGCCGTCCGCGCCGAGCATCAGCGCCGCGGCAAGACCGCGCCCGTCCCCGATGCCGCCTGCCGCCACTACCGGTATCTGCACCGCATCCGCAACCTGCGGAACCAACGCCATCGTCGTCGCCTCGCCGATATGTCCGCCGGACTCGCAGCCCTCTGCAATCACTGCGTCCGCTCCCGCGCGCTGCATCATCTTGGCCAGCGCCACGGACGCTACCACCGGAAGCACCTTAATCCCCGCTTCCTTCCACTGTGCCATATAGGGACCCGGATTTCCCGCGCCGGTCGTCACGACCGGAACCCTTTCCTCCGCTGCGATCGCCGCGACCTCCTCCGCGTACGGACTCAGCAGCATCACATTGACGCCAAAAGGCCGATCTGTCTTTTCTCTGGTTTTCCGGACCTCCGCTCTGACATAGTCCGCCGGCGCATTCGCCGCCGCGATGATCCCAAGCCCTCCGGCGTTCGACACCGCGGAGGCCAGGCTGCTCTCCGCCACCCAGGCCATCCCGCCCTGAATGATCGGATGCCGGATGCCGAGCAGCTCTGTCAACGCCGTCCTGATCATTCGTCGATCCCCTTTCCGGCCAGATAATCCACAACAGACTGAACCGTCGTCAGGTTCTCCAGCTCCTCCGCCGGAATCTCAATGTCGTACTCTTCCTCCAACGCACTCACAAGCTCAAACAGATCAAGGGAATCCGCGCCCAAATCCGCCTTAAAATCTGCCTCCGGAACCACCCGGCTTTCCTCCACATGCAGCTGCTCCGCTACGATTGAAACCAATTTCTCCAACATAATGTTCTCCTCTTTTCCGCAATAATAATTTATGGCTAATATTCCTTCATAAAGTAAGGAATTACCCATCTGACTTCCATATTCCTCCGCTCTTCAGGCAGCGGCACAAATTATGGTGAAACTATTATTATCATGCTTTCTTCATTATCTCTCTCAGCACACTGTGTGCTGAGAATGGCTAAAACAAGGCGCCGCACAGCGACGCTGCCTGCATTTATTTTATCTTCATTCCGTCCAGAAATATGCCAAAGGCATAGCGGAAACCGCGCACGGCTTCCTCCTCAGGCAATTCCCTTGCGAGCGCATCCGCATTGTAGCCCCGGATAAAGCACCAGATGGCATAGCTCATCGTTTCGGAATCCAGATCCGCTCTGGCAATGCCGCGGCTCTTGCCAAGTTCGATAAGCCCGCAGATCCGCTCCTGCCACCAGCGGTAATTCTCCTGCGACGTACTGTCCTGAGCAAAGACATACTGGTTCATGCCGGACTTCAACTTATACGAGAGCGTCAGCGTTCCTGCGGCAATGTCCGTGATCTGCCCGAAAAAATCCCCCTCCGGATCAAAACGGTCCACAATGCTCTGGCGCATTCTGACAGCCATATCCCGATAGACGAGAGCAAGTACCTCCTCCACATTGTGAAAGCGGTTGTAAAAAACTCTGTTCGTCACATTCAGCGCCCGGATGATCTTCCGCACTGTGACATCCCCTGCCCCTTCGCTCATGGCGAGCCTGGCCGCCTCGTCCACGATCCTGCCGCTCATCTCATCGTGAATAAGCGGTTCGCTCTCCGGCATGTCTTCACTCCCTTTCAGCACAGTGTGTGCTGAGAATATATCATAAACTTATCCTGATGTCAAGCCGGATATAAAATTAAACAGCTTGCCTCAGCACATCAAGCCTTTTAGAGAACATTTCTCTCCACTCATCTTCATTTCCGAAAATCGCCGGATCCACTTCCTGTATCTGATTCAGCCCGATCTGTCTGACTGCCTCTTCCGCCGCTTCTCTCTGTGTCATTCTTTTGGGATAGACCGTCTGGCAATTCGCGCCATCAATCGTCTCATAGCTGTAAAAACTCTGATTAAAATCCATCAACGGATAAAGGGAGATATAGTCATTTGTCCTATTGTCGACCAGGAATCCCCAGTTTTCCGGATGTCTGTCTGTATTTCCGACCAGATAGTCAATGATATTCATCCCGTAATACGTCTTTTTGTCGATCCGTATGCACTCGTCCACTGTATTCAAGTCATGATTGATAGAAGTTGAGCAGATTATTGACCAGATCATCAATGTCCTGTCTTTCCTCCAGATAAAGATCATAGGGCAGAAATTTTTCTTTATACACGATTGCTTTGCCTGTGCGACTTATTCTGGCCACCATGTCAGACCCATGCATGATTTCATAATCCGCAGAGCTTAGATTTCCCTTCAATCCCCTCACCTCCTGCCTTTATACCTACTCCGTTTTATATGCGTCAGTCCGTCCGATCCCCTTATAAATTTCTATCAATCGGCGGCTGTATTCCGCGACCAGCCCCGGATATTTCTGGTCCAGCTTCTTGCTCTCCTGCAATACTTCTATTGCTTTCTCATAGTCATTCCTATCCAGATATTCCTCGATCTCCATCTTACGGATAGCAGAAAAGTGTCTGAATTTCTGCCTGTACTCCCAAATCTCCTGTTCACTGCATCCAAGCTTTTGCATGATCTGCAGACGCTTCAGGACGATATCCTCATAGCCGTAATACGCAGAATACCAGCTGCCGACATCCGTATCGTTTCCAGCTTTCTCTATCAGCTTATCCAGCATTTTCAATCTTTGCTTTAGCAGATCCGAATCTTGAAACTCGTTTAGAAGAAAATCTTCAATGCTTATCCAACGTACTTTCTGTCGATTCAGCTTGTCCTTCCGTAATCTCATAAAGAACAGCCGCCATATGCTTACAGTAATTTCCATCCTCCGCGTATGGACAGTCGCAGAACATATCATATATTCTATTGTCACTGATTTCTATCTCAACATGATATTCTTCCGTTCCCTCCACCGTCGCCTCATATCCCTTTTCCGTCTGTTTCAGCGACTTAATGGCACGGCTCTCATAATAATCCAACCCGCGTTCCAATATATGTGTTCTGAATAAATCTCTCCAGCCTTTTATCATATGTTTCAAAAGCCCTTTCCACTACTTCGTATCTCCCGAGTTCAACTGCTTCCGAATGGCACGGTATACCGTCCTTCAGAATTATTATCCATACTTTATCCGTACTTTTATCGGCTTTTTCATCTGACCGATAAAAATATACTGCAAGTCCGGGCTTCAACTTTTTAACAACTCAGCTACGAATTTTTTTATAATTTTACTATATGTTTTGCAACTACACAACCTTTGCAATATACTTTTTATACTGTTTATGCAGATAATTACCAAGGGGGTTATTTTATGTTCATAAATAAGACGAGTGATGGAAAAAACAATTTATGCGGCGAAAAAATCGCTGTTTTACGATCCAATCTGAAAATATCGCAACGCGCGCTTGCCGACCGTCTCCAGATTGCCGGCCTTGACATCGACAAGAACGCTGTGCAACGGATTGAAGCCGGCAAAAGATTTGTCACAGATATCGAATTGAAGATTATTTCCCAAGTACTGGATATTACTGTTGATGAGCTGTTACGATAGGCACTTATTCTCATCACCTATAACACAGCAAAAAAAAGAGAGGGTGTCACGCACAATGCCCTCTCCTACTCCTAATTAGCGACAAAATTTCATCTGTCACGAAAAACTCAGGCAATCTGTATTCCCCCGTTCGCGGCATACTTGTACAGTAAATGAGCGTTGCTGCGAAGCAGTTGTCAGTATGATTAATAGTATATCATAGCTTTCATATGCTTTCCGACGGAGAAGTCAAAGTTTCCCTTCAATACGCTTTAGCCATTCTGAAAAATGATGACATTTTTCTGCTATGTTTTGGACTCCGATTTTTGCAAGCACATCTACTCCTACATTTGCCTTATCATAACAGTCAATACAATTAATGATCCGTTTTGAAGGTGCAGTTTCTATTCCGCTGTTAATTAATTCCGGATTATTTTGCTCTTTAACACATTCTTCCAACGCTTCAAGATCATATTCAAAATATGTCTCCTTCAGTTTTGATAAATCAGAGAAAATCATTGCTTCAAACTCATGCAATTCAATGTATGGAAAAAAGAAACCTTCCCCGTATTCCTCTGCTTTCTGTATTTGTCTCTCTATATGTCTCACTTTTTCATACGGATCATTTATTTTTTCAATATCAGCAACTCCGGGTACATCTGCCGGCAACTTATAAAAATCAAACATCGTCGTCACATAAGAATCTCTATTTTTTGATGCAACAGCCAATGTTTTCAGCATCGTATTTCTAATTTGCTCATAATTTACCACTCCACCTTTATATATCCTTCCATGCTTTCTGTCAGTACTTGTAATAACCGTGTTAGGAATTAGAGTATATTCTTCTCCCAAATCTGAGAAAGGCTGTAATCTTCAAGCCAAATCTTCAAATCATCTTCCTCCAAACGTTTTAATGTTGTGTTTCCCGTCTCCCTGTCCCTTTCTGCTACAATAATATCCCTGCACTCAAAATTATCCACTAGTCTTGGGGACTGTGTTGCCATAATCACCTGTGTATATTCTCTTGCCTTTTGTACCATAGATGCCAATACGTCTACCGCCTGCGGATGAAGTCCCAATTCCGGCTCATCTATAAATATCACCTGTGGCAAAAGATCCGGAGGCTGCAAAAGCAACGTTGCTAAGGCAATAAACCGCAGCGTGCCATCTGAAAAGTGCTCTGGTCCAAACACATATTCACTGTTTCCTTTTTCGAACCATTGAAGTTTGATCCATTGGGGATTCAAAGTTTGCGGCTCGAGCAAGAAATCCTGAAAAGTCGGCATTACATATCGAACATGTTCCACAATCCGATCATAGTATTGCCCATATTTCAGTTTGAGCATATATAAATATGCCGCAACGTTCCCACCGTCACTCATCAAAAAGCGATTATTGTCCAGATACGCGGCATTTCTAATGTGCGCTTCTGGTGATGTGTCATGAAATTGAAACGTCTTGCAGCCGGAAAGTATCGCACGAACAGCACGCTCACTTTTATGAGATGCTTCTTCTGTCAGTAAAAAGCTTTCCTTTTGCCCGCTGTGCAGTTCAAATTTTTGCTTATCGGTAATGATCGTTTCCTCCGCAAAAATCAGTGTATCATTGACTGCTTTCACCAGAGAAAACTCGTAGGTATCAGTAAATTTCTTGTTTCTAAACTTCAAACTTGCGGAAATCATCTTCGTTTTTTTTGACCCAAACTGCAACAAAGACTCCGCCGATCCGTTTTTTCCAACATAGACTTGCAGTGCACCTGTCATTATATTTGAAAGCATCCTAAAAAAAGAGATAAAATTACTTTTTCCGGCGCCATTTGCTCCTATTACAATATTTAAATCATTCAGCTCCAATTCGATTGGCCGTATATCCGTCCCTAAAGATTTATATCCGCAAATCTTTATTTCTTTTAACTGAGATTTATTATTCAACTTTTTTTCCTCTCTCTACCTTAATTCTTATCACATCATATCATACGTCATAAAACAAGACAAGCCATACGTATTTCCTTTTAAGCGTTTTTTCAAAAAACAGACTCCCAAAAATATGGAATCCATACTTTAAGAGCCTGTCTCGCAAAATAGTCATCTTGACTTCTTTCTGAAATTTGTTTGCGTGGCATACAGCCGCTCCATAGCCTGCGGCGGTCACTCCGCAATCTGCGGCAACCACTCCATAACAGCTTACGGCAGCCGCTCCAGGTCCGACGTGACCGCATACTCGCTCTCGTAGATCGCCTTCAGCGCGTCGGTCTTGTTGAACTTCTCCCCGATGCAGAACTCGTGGGACCAGGTCATGTAGTACGCCCAAGGCGTGTGCGACTGCTCCAGCATCCTGATATCCGGAAGGTAGCCGATCTCCGCGAGCGCTGCGACTTTCTTGTCTGTGGTCTGCGCGATCAACCTTTCATACTCCTTCGAATAATCCGTCGGCGCGTATTCGGTCAGATAGATGTCCATCGATATCACATCGACATACTCGTCCCCCGGATAGCCCTCGGCGAGCGGGCAGTTCCACACCCAGAGCAGATTGTCGAGATGATGGTGCTCCGTATAATATTGGAACATCAGCTTATAGAGTTCCCGCGCGACCTCCGGTCCCTTCGCGCCCCACCAGAACCACTGTCCGTCCGACTCGTGGAACGGTCTCCAGAGAATCGGAATCTTCTCATCCCGGAATTTCTTCAGGTGCTCCGCGATGGCGTCCATGTCGTGATAAAAGGCGGCCCGCTCCGGGGTTCCCTCAACGAGGACCTTCGACGCGTCAAAATCCGTGTGCTCGGCATAGAAGCTCTTGTCCCTGCCCCCGAGCGGCGAGTACCAGTGGAAGGTGAACGTGAGGATCACGTCGGAATTTTTCGCCAGCTTCATGGCCGTGTCCAGCGTGCCTCTGTCCTCATAAATCTCTGTCAGGCATTCCTCGGACGCGTCGTCGTAGTTGATGTTCGGAGAATAGGCCAGCAGCTCAAAGCCGAACAGCTTCGGCAGCTTTCCCGTCTTTTCGAGAATGTACCGCGCTTCCTCCATCGGGTTCGTCTGCGTGTGCTGTCCCGTGATGATCTTCTTCCCTGCTATGTCCGAGAGATAATTCAGAAGCTCTCTGGCTTCTTTTGTCGCGTTTGGATTTACTGTAGTCTGCATAATGTTCTCCTTTTTGATCTCTATCATTTCTCAAGCCGTCTCGCGCTCTGCCGGATCACCATTTTACCATCGACCATGCGTACCGTCCGTTCCTGCGCCCCTTCATTGATCCTTCTGAGCAGCAGCTTCAACCCCTGGTGCGCCATCGCGTCCATGTCCACGGCGTAGGTCGTCAGCTTTCCCTGCAGGCTCCCGCCCACCAGGAAATCGTCGAACCCGACAAGCGAAATGTCCTCCGGAATCCGATATCCTGCCTCGGCAAGAAGTTCCGCTGCCATTCCTGCGGTAAAATCACAGTTGCAGACAAAAGCGGTCGGCAGGCGATCCGGAAGCCGAATCCCTACCTTTCCCGTCGCCGGATCCCGATCCGACAGGATCCATTCCCTGTTCTCGCTGATCCCATGCTCCAATAGGGATTTGCAGAATCCCTGATAGCGATCCATGATGCTGCCCGTCGCAAGATAGTTTCCGATGAATCCAATCTCGGTATGGCCCAGATCGATCAGATAATTTGTCATCTGATACATTCCGTGAAAGCCATTTGAGATAACCGCGTCGCACGGCAGCTCGTCGTCAACGAAATCAAGAAAAAGAACCGGGCATACTGCCGTCTGGCACAACTTTCTCAGATACGCCTTTTCCGGCATTCCAAGGATGATCAGTCCGCCTATCCCCTCGTCGCCCACCAACAGGGGCATTTCCTGCCGCCGCTCCTGCTCGTCCGTCAGAACCTCGAGCGAGACAAAGCAGCCCAGCGCGGACGCGGCCACGACGACCCGCTGGTACATTTCCCAGTAGAAGGACGTGTATTTCTTTAGAATTTTGCCCTCCACAGTCACGCCGATCCTCATCCCCGCCCGGTATACCCTGCTTTTGGAAGAAGGTCTTTTTTCCCTGCGCGTTTTCCTGCGGTAACCCATCTCCTGCGCCTTTTTCTCGATCTCCATGCGCAGCCCTTCGCCCACTCCGCTGCGGCCGGCCAGCGCGTTCGACACCGTCACGATGCTGACCTGCATCGCCTCTGCGATATCTTTCAAGGTAACGTTCTTTTCCGTGCTGTTCTCCATTTTGTTTCCTTTTCTCCTAGAAGCTGTTCCCTCGTATGATCTTTCCGGTGACGACGCTCATGCGGGACACGAAATGCGTCTGGTTGATCTTCCGCAGAAGCATATTCACACTGATCCTGGCCATCGCTTCTATATTGACGTCGTACGTAGTCAGCTCAATGCCATCGATCTTATTCATATAGAAATGGTCGAAGCCCGCCACGCCAACGTCCTCCGGCACCCGATAACCGTTCTGACGAAGCTTCTCGATGAGAAAAGCCGCCGTCACATCGCAGTTGCAGAAAAACGCCTCCGGCATCTCCTCCGGCAGATTCATAAAAATATCCGCGTCGAACGCGATCCGATCCGGAATGATCCAATCCGGCCGGGGTTCGCTCCGGTTTTCCATCAGCGCTTTCCGATATCCGAAAAAACGATCCCGGATGCTGGACGTCGCCTGGAGTGTTCCCACAAAAGCAATCTTCCGATAACCGGCCTCCAGCATCATCCTCGTCAGCCGATATGCCCCCGCATAACCGTCGCTGATGATAAAATCGGCATCCCCAATCGGCTGGTAGTAGTCCACAAAAATAACCGGAACCCTGCTTTCGTTCTGTATCGCCTCCGTATAGGCGTGACTCAGCTCCCCGAGCACCAGAATTCCGTTCACCTGGTCGTCCAGCAGCTTCGGCAGCTTCAGGCTCTCCTCGTCCTCCGGATCCAATATTTCCAGAAATGTCATGCTCTTCTTTTCCAGCGCCGCGATCACGATCTCCTGGTAGACGTTCATGTAAAAGGACGGCGTATACCTCAGATATCGCCTGGAGATCAGCACCCCGATCCGGATCATGGCGTCCTTCTTCTGAGGCTGTCCCACCGCCCCCTCGTATCCCATCTCCTCCGCAGCGTCGAGGATTTTCTGGCGAAGCTCCGCGCTGACGCCTTTTCGTCCGTTCAGGGCGATGGACACGCTCACCACACTGACGTTCAGCTCGCGGGCAATATCCGTCTGCGTCACCGCGCGCTGTTTTCTCTCCTCTCCCATACTCCCTCCGTACTGCGTATCTGTCAGGCAAAGCAGCCCTTGCGCTTCGCCTGCTCCTCGATAAACGCCGCCAGCTCGTCCGACATCTCCTCCGCCTCGCCGATGCGGATATGTCCCGGCGTCCCGCAGCCGTTTCTCTTATAGAGGAAATGCACGATCCTGTCGTCGCCGAGCGCCTCGCAGACTTCGTCGATGGCGTCGTCCCAACCCCTGTCGTGCTCCAGAATGGTCGTGGCGAGGACGATCAGCGCCTGCGGGTACTTCCCTCGGATATTTTCAATCAGCATTTTGTAGTGCCTTTTCCAGACAGCTGCTTTTTCCCCCTGGAAATCATCCTTCATGTAATCCTCCGGGTGATTGTCGTTCTGCCCGATCGCGACGACGACCACCTGCGGCGTATAGCGGCTGAAATCCCAGTCCGTCACCTCGCCGAACGCAGGATTGAACTGCATCTTGTCCCACACATGCTCCATACCGGTAAGCTCCGGCGCGTTGAAATACCCCGTCCGATCGAGCAGCGCGATCCCGCCCTGCGCGATGTCGTGAAGCTCAGCGTTCAGCTTGCGCGCAGTCATCCACGCATAAGAATACCAGACATTGGAATACTCGCCGTTGTGTTCCGGATCCGGCTTCCCGGTGTACTCCACCGCTTCGGACACCTCGCCCGCAGACACGGAATCACCGTAGACCTCGATCCTGCGCTCCGGCTTCGGCACCGGAGGCAGAACCTCCGATCCCTCCGGCAGTTCAAAACCATGAAAGAGTACCATGTTGCAGGAGTCCTGCCGCTTGAAAAATGTCAGGCTGTGCTCGGTATCTTCCAGATCCTCCGCCAGCACGAAGCGTCTCACACCCGAGCACCCGCAGGCCGCACCTCCCAAAAGGCAGGCCGCCATCTCCGGTGAAGCCTCGACCGGATCGCCCTGCACGTCGTCCTCTCCTTTCGAGAGACAAAGCGTACTCTGCACGCCGTCCAGAAGAACTCCCATGTAATTACCCCAGTATTGCCTTTGATTTTCCAGATACACGCTGATCTTTGTGCCCCGAAAGCGGATGTTCACCAGCGTCGCCGGATAAATGAACATGTACGCGCCGGGGTTCGTGTCGTCGATCCTGCCGCTGTACTGCAGGTATTCATGATCAGGTCTTACCAGCATTTTTTCTACCTCGCATCTGAATTTATTTTATTCTTCTCACCGCTCGCAGGCAAATTCCGTCCGCTCTGCAGCTTAAATACCTTCGATGTCAGCATCCCGGTCAAACGTTATCTGGACAGTCTTTTGATGACCTCCATGCACATACGGCCGTTGTGGTACGGGCACTTCCACGGATCCACGATCGGCTCCTCCTCCGTGATCTCTCCGTTCTCCTTCAGATCGCGGAACCACTCGGAGCCTTCTCTCTTGTCCACAAAGTACTCCTTCACAAATCCCCAGATGTCCTCGGCCGCCTGCATGTACTTCAGCCCGGACGGGTCCTGCTGCCACGCGTTCGTGAATCCGACGATCGCCTCCGCCTGCACCCACCAGACGCGGGTGGTATCGACCTTGCCGTTCTCGCACTCGTTCGCGAGCGAATGGCTGCGGTACGCCTCCTCGTAAACACATTCCGTCAGCGTTCTTGTGATCTTCCGCATCTCCTCGGAAAGCGCCTCATCGCCCAGCACATCGCAGCCCCGGTCGATCAGCCACGCCGACTCGACGTCGTGTCCGAAGGAGTGAAGGTCGATCAGCGTGTTCCACTCCTTGTCAAAGAACACCTCCAGACGGCGCTTCGACGGATTGTAGACCCGGTCAGCGAACAGGCGCAGGATATGGCGCAGCCGCTCCCCCACCGCCTCGTCGCGCGAGACGTCGTAGAGCTCCGTGTAGGCCTCGAACACATGCAAAAGCGTGTTCATCGTCTTCTCCGCCATCACGCCGTTCTCGGAAAGCTTCTCATTGTCCACCGGCTGAAAATCCTGCGAGAACGCCTCCAGATAACCGAGCGGATCCGTACATTTCTCCTCGATCACCGCAAAAAGCTCTTTCGCCAGCGAGAGAGCTTCCTCGTTTTTCGTGAGTCTGTAGTAGGAGGAGAGCCCGTAGATCGCGAACGCCTGACAGTAGGTGTGCTTCATCCCTTCTTCCACTTTCCCGTCATAGGTGACGGACCAGTACACGCCGCCGTTCTCCCGGTCCACAAAAGAATCGCGCAGAAAAGCGTACGCGTGATCCGCCTCAGCCTTCACCGAATCATCCTTCAGAAGCAGCGCCGCGTTCGAGAAAAACCACAGGATCCTGCTATTCAGGATACAGCCCTTGACGGCCTTTTTGTCGATCGCCCGGTCATAGCCCATATAGCCGTAATATCCGCCTTGTTCGTCGTCCCTCATGCCCTTCCAGAACGGAATGAGTTTTTGTGTCAAATGTTCTTTTACTTCCTGAACCAACATAACTTAAGCTTACCTCTCTTTCTGGCATTTTCTGTAATATTAACATCTTTCGTATGCCATTCCAAGCTTAAAATTTTAAAAGTGAACCGTTCAGCAGAAAGAATCCGGATTCTGATAAAATTGCGCCACCACCTGCTCCGCCGGCTTTCCGTATATGTCATATCCTTTATTGTTCAGAGCGTCCGCGAGCGGATACAGCTGCCAGCTCCAGTCCCAGAGCGCAAAGCCTTCTACCCAGTCGCGCTTTTTGCAGGCGGTGAACATAGCCCTATACCAGTTCGCCTGCTCCTCCAAAGAGACGCCGCCCGCAAAGCCCCAGTCGTTCGGCACCCGCGAGGAACCCTCCACAGACATACAGCCGCACTCCGCGAAAAAGAAGGGTTTTCCGTACTTTTTCACCACCGGCTCAATCCGATCCAGCTGCCTTTCCCAGTCCTCGAGCGGATAATAGCCGCTGGAGGAGATCACGTCCACCGCGTCCCACCAGCTGACGTTATGCTCCTGATACTTATCCGTATTGTAGGACAGCAAGCCGTGGAATACGCCCCGCAGCTCGCCCAGCAGAGCGCGCCATTCCTTTTCCCTGCGCTGGCTCTGAACCATCTCGCATCCTGGCAGGAACATTTTGCAGCCGCTCTCCTGCGCGATCTTCGCGAAATGGAGCTGGAAATCCGTATAGGAAGCAAACCAGTTGCTCCACTTCGGCTCGCACGGGACATCCTCATCAAAGAAATTGATATGCGCCCGCCAGGTTCCGTTGATGCAGTTCACGGTGGGCTTCAGCGCCACCCAAAGCCCAAGTCTTTGCGCGTGGTCGATAGTTCTTTTCAGCTCGTCGTCCGACATTGTGGCGTCCGAATGAAAATCGATCTTTTCCGACTGCGCCGTCTCCTGCATGGCAGCCGGAACCAGCATGATCATGTTCGCCCCGGTGCGCCTCGCAAGATCTTCCAGGCTTTCTCCGGCGCAGGCCTTTGAAAGCGCGCCCCGCGGCGCAAACGCCGCAAAGGTGACTCCCTTGATGTATTCCATGGTATTCCTCCCGTCTCATCGTCCTGCCCGGCCGATATGCAAACCGGCCGGACAATATGATATACTCAGCCCTTCACAGCTCCCGCCGTCAGTCCGCTGTAGATCTGATCCTGACACAGAATGAACAGGATCAGCGCCGGAAGCAGAGAGATGATCACGCCCGCACAGATCAGATTGTACTTGCTGCCCAACGGGCCGACAAAGGTGTACAGCGATGTAGCCACCGTCGGATACAGCTTCTTATCCTGCAGATACAGATTCGCCATGTAGTATTCGTTGTAGGTACCGACGCCCTTCAAAATACAGGAAGTCACGATCGCCGGTTTTAAGAGCGGCAGATGAATCTTGTAAAAGATCGTGAAATAATTCGCGCCGTCCACGATCGCCGACTCGTCCAGCGAGATATCGATGTTCTCAAAGAACTGTATGTAGATATAGATCGATATGACGTCCGTCCCGCACATGACGATTATATACCCGATCAGGGAATTGATAAAGCCCAAATTGTACATAATCTCATACAACGATACCTGCATGGCGACGCCCGGAAGCAGCGACGCGAACAGGAAGAGATTGCGGATCAGGTTGTTTCCCGGGAACTTGAAACGATTCAGCACATAGGCCAGCTGCGTACCGATAAATACCGACGCGATCAGCACGCAGATCAGGATGAGCGTCGAGTTGAAAAACGCCCTGCTCATGTTCGCTTTCTGGAACGCCTGGATGAAATTGTCAAAATTCAGCCAGTTCTTCGGGAGCGTCATCACGTTTGTCTGCTGGTACTCCGTGTCGGTCTTAAACGCCGTGATCACGCAGGATACGACCGGAATCACCGCGACGAACGCGAAGAACGCCAGCGACAAATATTTCAGAAAAGCAAGAAATCCTCTTTTTACATAATCGATCGTTCTCATAATCTGTCACCGTCCTTCCGCTGCTCTGGCCGTTCTCTTTGCCAGTCTTGCAAGTTTCTTTTCCCTGCGGATGCCTGCCTTCGGATCGTCGTCCTCGGCATCCCGGAACACATACTTGAAGAACAGCTTCTGAAGCACGGTCGCGATAATGATAATGATCAGCAGCACAATCGCCATCGCCGAGGCAAGACCTACCTTCTGCTGCGTGTGCGCGATCTCATGCATGACCACGAAGTACGTACCCGTCCCGTTCGCGCCGCTCGTGATGACGTATGGCGGTTCGAAAGCGCTCAGAGAACCGGTGATCGACAGGATCACGTTCAGCATGACGATCGTACGGATGCTCGGAAGGATAATGTACATAAACTGCTGGAACTTATTCGCCCCGTCGAGCATCGCCGACTCGTACAGGCTGGAATCCACCGACATGATCGCGCCGATGAAAAGCACCATGTTCTGTCCGAAATAGCGCCAGATGGAGGTTCCCACCAGCGAGAAGTTGTTGATCCTCTGGTCTCGCAGCCAGTACGGAAGGTTATCCAGATTAAAACCGCACCACTGAAGCACGGTATCAAAAACGAAACCTCTGGTGTAGAAGAATTTAAAGATAAAACCGATGGCGATACCATTGATCAGATACGGGAAGAACATGAATCCCTTGAAGATCTTTCCTCCCTTTACCTTGAAGCTTAAGATCGTGGCAAGATACAGCGCGAGCACAAGCTGTATGATCGAGCCGAGCATGTAGTACAGGCTCAGCTTCAGCGCGCCGAAACAGTCCTTGCGCTCAAATACCTTCAGGTAATTGTCCCAGCCCACAAATTTGCGCGTGCCGGTGTATTTCATCTTGTAAAAGCTAAAGCCGAACATCTCCCCGAACGGAAGATAGGTAAAGACAAACAGCAACAAAAGCGGAATGATCATAAACGAGAGCATCACCAGAACCTTCTGACCGTCCCTGCTTTTGATCCACACGCTGAACGGCCGTCTCTTTTTCGCTGCTTTTGTGTTCATCCGAATCCCCCTCTTTCTATAAACAAAGGGGCTGAATCTGCTCCAGCCCCTCCGTCAAATTATGCCGCGTTGCCGCGTATGCAAATCTTATTCTGCTACTTCAATACCAAGGCTCTCCTGCGCGTCGTTCCATGCAGTCGTCCAGTCTGCCATGATATCGTCAAAGCTCTCGCTGCCCGTGAACGCAGCCTCTACGATCTGCTGAACCTTCGCGTTTCCGCCTGCGTTGAAGGAAAGCTCAGACTCACTGTTCATGTCGTTCAGGAAGCTCTCCTCGCCTTCGATCGCAGCGACGTCAGACAACAGCGTGCAGCCGTTGAACGCTTCGTACGAAGCCGGCGTATCCTGCGTCTTGGATACCGGGTAACCGCCCTCAATGTCACAGCACCATCCGGACTCCTCGGTCATCCACTTAATGAATACCATGGCAGCCGTCTTGTTGTCGTCGGAGCTGTTCACATTGATCGCGAAGTTGTAGTCAGGGCCTACGGAAGCATACTGCGTGCCGTCTACCGTGATCGGGAACGGCATGTAAGCGATGTCGTCGCCGTTCTCACCGGCCTGTACCATCTGGATGTACGCCCAGGAGCCGAGAGCCATGCAGCCGATCTCACCGCGGTTGATCATGCCCTTGCAGCCTTCCCAGTCAGTCGTGGTGTAGTCGTCCTCGATGAGGCCGTTCGCGACTGCGTCGTAGAGAATCTTGTAAACTGCGTACGCGCCTGTGCCGTCGCCGTGATCCTCAAACGGAGCCGGATCATGCACGAACTTCTGGTTCATGTAGGTGTCGTCGCCGTTCGACACGATGCCTATGTAAGCGTCCCATGCACCCATGGTCCATCCTGCCGCATAGTTCGTGTAAAGCGGGATCGCGTCCGTGTTGTCCTTGATCGCCTGAAGAGCCGCGATGAACTCGTCCGGAGTCTTCGGAAGCTCGGTGATGCCTGCATCCGCGAATACCTTCTTGTTGTAAACGAGACCCTGCGCATTTGCCATGTAGCCGATGCCGTAGCAGTTGCCGTCGCAAGCCCATGCATCCGCGAAGTTCACAACCTCGTTCATCTCTTCCACCGTGCCGTACGGTACAAAGTAGGTCGGAAGATCAGCCTTGTCGACCGCCGGGATGAACATGATGTCGCCCCAGTCGCCTGTGGAAAGACGAAGCAGGGAATCCTCAGCGTAGTCCGTAACGCCCTCGGTCTCAACCGTAATGTTCGGATACACTTCGTTGAACGCAGCGATCAGAGAAGCCATCGTGCCGTCCTCTTCACGGTCGGTCTTATGATGGATAAATTTGATCGTAGCGGTCAGATCCGTGTAATCCTCGCCCAGCGTGATGTCCACATATCCCGGTACGCCGCCCTCATCGGCAGATACTGCCACCGGAAGGGAAAGAACCATCGATGCAGCCAGGCCCAACGCCAACATCTTTTTCAGTTTCATAGTGGTACCTCCATTCTTTTTTATTAAAATTGGTCTATATCAATATATCATCGTTACTTTATTCAGTCAATAAAGTTAGATTAAATTTTCCGTTTTCAGTAGCTTTAACTTAAATTATTTGTATTTCGCCCTGCCAGATCGTTTTCTCAGGTTTTTTATGTGCATTATGCACAAAAGAAAATTCTGCTTCTTATTTCGGGCAGAATTTTCTTTCAAGCAAAAAAGGACCGCCGCAAAGCACACGTTTAAGTATCCTTCGCAACAGTCCCTGTCTTGTCTGATCCGTCTTGTTTTCTCCGGTTTGTTCTATCCGTCTTGCTTATCTGTTTTGTCCGATCCAGCCTTTCATCTTTCTGCTCATTCTTCTCACTTGTCGTCCAGCTTCAGCACGCTCATGAACGCCTTCTGCGGGATTTCCACATTGCCTACCTGGCGCATGCGCTTCTTGCCTTCCTTCTGCTTCTCCAGCAGCTTTTTCTTCCGCGTGATGTCGCCGCCATAGCACTTCGCGAGCACATCCTTGCGCATCGCCTTGACGGTCTCGCGCGCGATGATCTTGCTGCCGATCGCGGCCTGGATCGGGATCTCGAAAAGCTGGCGCGGAATCTCCTGCTTCAGCTTCTCGCACATCTTCCGCCCTCTCTCGTAGGCCGTCTCGCCGTGCACGATGAACGAGAGCGCGTCGACCTCCTCGTGGTTTACGAGAATGTCAAGCTTCACGAGCTCGGAGCGCATGTAGCCCTTCATATCGTAGTCGAACGACGCGTACCCGCGCGAGCGCGACTTCAGCGCGTCGAAGAAATCGTAGATGATCTCGTTGAGCGGAAGCGTGTATTTCAAAAGCGCCCTCGTCTCCTCGATGTACTCCATACCCTCGTAGATGCCGCGCCGCTCCTGGCAGAGCTCCATGATCGGACCGATGTACTCGGTCGTCACCATGACCTCGGCCGCCACCACCGGCTCCTCCATGTATTCAATCTCGGACGGATCCGGCAGGTTCGTCGGGTTCGTCAGGTCGACGACCTCTCCGTTCGTCTTGTGTACCTTATAGATTACGCTCGGCGCCGTCGTCACGAGGTCGAGATTGTACTCCCGCTCCAGCCGCTCCTGAATGATCTCCAGATGCAAAAGCCCCAGGAAGCCGCAGCGGAAACCGAAGCCCAGCGCCACGGAGGTCTCCGGCTCGAACTGCAAAGAAGCGTCGTTGAGCTGCAGCTTCTCCAGCGCGTCCCGCAGATCCGGGTACTTTGCCCCGTCTGCCGGATACATGCCGCAGAACACCATCGGGTTCACCTTCTTGTAGCCCGGCAGCGGCTCGGCGCAGGGGTTCTCCGCGTTCGTCACCGTGTCGCCGACGCGCGTGTCCTTCACATTCTTCAAGCTGGCGGTCAGGTAGCCGACCATGCCCGCGCTCAGCTCCTCGCAGGGAATAAACTGCCCCGCGCCGAAATAGCCCGCCTCGACGACCTCGGCCTGCGCGCCCGTCGCCATCATGCGGATCGGCGTGCCTTTCCGGACCGTGCCGTGCATGATGCGCACGAAGATGATCACGCCCTTATAAGAATCGTAGACCGAATCAAAGATCAGCGCCTGCAGCGGCGCATCCGGATCCCCCTGAGGAGCCGGGATCTTCTCGACAATCTTGCGCAGTACATCCTCGACGTTCTGCCCGGTCTTCGCGGAGATCCTCGGGGCGTCCTCCGCCTCGATGCCAATGACGTCCTCGATTTCGTGGACCACGCGCTCCGGGTCCGCGCTCGGCAGGTCGATCTTGTTGATGACCGGCATGACGTCCAGATCGTGGTCGAGCGCCAGATAGACGTTCGCGAGCGTCTGCGCCTCGATGCCCTGCGCCGCGTCCACGACGAGCACCGCCCCGTCGCAGGCCGCCAGGCTTCTCGACACCTCGTAATTGAAATCGACATGGCCCGGCGTATCGATCAGGTTGAAGATGTACTCCTCCCCGTCGTCCGCCTTGTAGATCAGCCGCACCGCCTGCGACTTGATCGTGATGCCGCGCTCACGCTCCAGATCCATGTTGTCGAGCACCTGATTCTGCATCTCGCGGCTCGTCAAAAGTCCCGTCATCTCGATGATGCGGTCTGCCAGCGTCGACTTGCCGTGATCGATGTGCGCGATGATACAAAAATTTCTGATCTTATCCTGACTGATAGCCACCTGTGTTCCTCCTGTCAGCCGCCTCTCTGTGCCATGCAGCTTATGTATTGATCTTTTCCCTGACCACGTACTGAGGCGTCTTATTGATATTCAGAATCAGCTTCCCAATGTATTCTCCTATGATGCCCAGGATCAAAAAGGCGAAGCCGAACAACAGCATGATCACACACATGAGAGACGACCATCCGATCGTGATCTCCGGATCCAGAAGCTTCCGGATGAACACGACCACCGTCGCGATGAAGCCTGTCGCCGAGAGCAGCGATCCCATGATCGTCGCCATGCGCAGCGGAACCACCGTATAGTTCAGAAACGTCATGAACAGCTTGAGTGATTTCCTGAAATTGTAGTTCGACGTCCCTTCCTCGCGCGAAAAATGCTCGATCTCTATGTTCGCGATATTTCCCGTCGTGCGGTAGAACAAGATCTGCAGATACAGATTGTAGCCGTCGTACTTCACAAGCTCGTCCCGGACATATTTGCTGCAACACCAGAAATTGCTCGCCTCCAGCCCCTTCGGGCGGTCTACCATATGCCACATGATGAACGACGCGATCTTGCTCATCAGATTTTTCACAAAATTGAATTTTCTCTTTTTGAAAACGCCAAAGACAACGTCATAGCCCTCACGCATCTTCTCGATGAAAACCGGAATCTGCGACGGATGCGTCTGCAGATCGTCGTCCATCCCCATGACATAATCTCCGCCCGCCTCGTGCAGCCCCGCCATGATCGCGTTGTGCTGTCCGAAATTTTTCGCAAGGCTGATCCCCTTCACGTTCGGATAGTCCTTCGCGAGCCGCCAGATCGCGTCGCGCGTGCCATCGCGCGAGAAATCATTGACGAGCACGAACTCGCAGTCCAGATCTTCGATTTTACCGACCACTTCCATGCACAGCTCCACGACCTTGCGTATTGTCTTTTCGGAGTTGTAGCAAGGAATCACAATAGACAAAAGCATATTTTTCCCTTTCTACCATATGAATACCGCAATCCCGGCAAAAATGATCAGGATCCCCACGATCTTCCGCTTGGAAAAGCGCTCTTTGAGGATCAGATAGCCCATCACAAACACAAAGAAATATCCCGTTGACTCAATCACGTTCGACCACGAGAGCGGCACCTTTTTCAGCGCCGTCATGGTGAGCAGCATAGACACGAACAGCAGCGCGTAGCCCGCGAGTACATAGCGGTTCAGGTATTCCTTTATTTTATTCGGATAATCCCGATTCGCCGCCGTCTTCAGAAGGATTTGCGACAAGGACGCGACAAACACGGAACAAAGATAGATCCCCACATACAGCCACACACTATTCATCCGCCGTCACCACCACACAGATCCCGACAAATATGATCGCTGCTCCCACGATCATTTTCCAGGTAATCCTTTCCCCGAAGATAAACGCACCCCAGACCATCGCCCAGACCAGCCCGACCGGCTTATTCGCATAGGCCACCGACAGCGGCAGACGCTTCAGGATCTGCTGCCATACGATCGCATAGATAAACATGATCAGCAGCGTCAGCCCGAAAAAAAAGAGCCAGGGGCCGGACAGCACATATTCATTTGCCGCCATCTTGGAGGTCACGCCGCTTAAGGAATTGAACAGCAGGCTGGCGTGAAGCAGCAGAAAGATCAAGGGCAGCTTCCGTCTCTTCTCAGTCTCCATCTTTTACCTTTACCTGAATCCTTTCCAGCACCTCCGCCAGAAGCGCCTCGCAGCTCTCCATGGTATCGCCCTTCACAATCGCCTGACCGATCCTGTCCCTGCCGCTCTCCATCGGGCGAACCCTGTCCCCCTTGTGGATGTTAAACGACAGATCGGTCAGATTGCCGCCCACCTTTGTCCCCGGTATCACCTCTTCAACGATCCCGGCTTTTTTCGCCTCCAGCTGCCTTACGATCACAGGGGTGCGCTCTTCGCGAGACCGCTGAAAGTAAGGGCTCACGCTCTCCCCCAGGCACAGGCGGATCAGCATCTCATAATAATTGACGCCAAAATGAATGCCCATAAGCTCCGGAAGGCAGGACGCCCCGGCGCGCATCGTCGCCTCGATCACATAGACCTCTCCGTCCATCAGCATCATATCGAAATCCATGGGATTGCTGACTGCGCCGTAAACGCGGATCACACGCTCAACCTGCTCCCGTATCTTGTCCTCATACGGCTGCAGCTCCACGCAGGGCGCCCAATGCCCCATATGGAAAAACGGATTCCGTCGGTTCGGGTCATTTCCAACCGGCAGGAAGCAGGCCAGCTCTCCCTGCTCCACCAAAGCCTCCACGCCGAACACCGTGCCGTTCAGAAATTCCTCCACGATGCAATAGTCCTTGCCGGTCGCAGCCATCGTCGACTGATACGCCTTTAAAAGAGCCTCTTTCGTATCACAGCGGGACATCCCGCGCCCGCCCATCTGGTCGACCGCCTTGATCATCACGGGAAAACGAAGCGTCTCGCAGGCCTTCTCCAGCTCCTCCCGGCTGCGAACCTTCAGATAAGCCGCAGTGTTCACCTGCCCCTTCCGGAAGGCTTCCTTCATACGTGATTTGTCCGTGCAGATCTGCACGCCCTCCCACGTCGGCCCCGGCAAGCCGAGCATCGACGCGACGTAGCCCTGGCTGCGAAGCCCTACATCCATGCAGCAGGTCGCGATACCGTCGATCTGATTGTTTCGCGCCGCCTCCAGGATCTCCTCCGGCTTCGTGATGTCGCAGAAGCAGCTTTCATCCGCTACAGAAAATCCCGGATAATCACCGGGAATACTGGTTGCGATCGTATAACAGCCAAGACGCCTGGCCGCCTGGATAAGCGGAACCAGCGAGTACGAGGCTCCAAGAATCATGATCTTATGCATGGCGTTCCACTCTTGTCCTTCTTTTATAAGCCGCGACGGCACCGAACCGGCGCCGATATATCATCTATATAATCTCTTTCGCGATTATATCATTATTACTTTGAAAACTCAATGCTTTTCTTTTGTGGCTGGCTAGTATATAATAGCGGAGAAATCAAGGGATAGGAGGAGTCTCTTTTGAAGAAGGTCGCCATATTACAGTCGAACTATATTCCGTGGAAGGGTTATTTTGACTTGATCGGACTGGTCGATGAATTCATATTATACGATGATATGCAGTACACGCGCCGCGACTGGCGCAACCGGAACAAGATCAAGACACAGGCGGGCACCCAGTGGCTGACGATCCCGGTCGATTCGAAAGGGAAATACTATCAGAAGATCAACGAGACCCGCGTTTCCGACCACGAGTGGTGCGACTCCCACTGGAAGGCAATCTCGGTCAATTACGCGCACGCGCCGCATTATAAGGAATACGCGGAGCGGATCCACGATCTCTACCAAAGATGCAAGGAAGAAGACTATTTGAGCAAGATCAACCATCTCTTCATCACAGAGATCTGCGACATTCTCGACATCAATACAAAAATCTCCTGGTCGTCCGATTACACGCTGGCAGACGGCAAGACAGAGCGCCTGGTAAGCCTCGTAAAGGACAGCGGAGGGACGGAGTATCTGTCCGGCCCGGCCGCGCAGGATTATATTGAGGACAACCTGTTTGCGGACGCGGGCATCAAGCTCACCTACATGAACTACGACGGCTATCCGGAATACCCACAGCTCTTCGGGGCGTTCGAGCACGCCGTCTCCATTCTGGATCTGATCTTCAATACCGGGCGCGACGCCCGGAGCTATATGAAGACTCCTGTCTGAGGAGGACAGGCAGCGCAGTCACCCAGAGGTTGGCGTGGCGTCCAGCACCCGATGCAGCAGCTTCGCGATCGGCCGCATCGCATTCTGCTCTTCTTCCACCGTGTTCAGCTGTGTGCCCGCCTCGATCAACAACGAACGCGGCCGCAAGTGAAGGTTGAAGCGTTCCGCCTTCAGGTAGATATTTCTCGTAAATCCTGGATAGAGCTCCTCAGCCGCAAGCTGCAGCTGCAGGGAAAACGCGAGATTGTCCTGCGTGTAAGGATTCTCGAGCCACGAAAGGGGCTGATCCGCGCTGTCCCGAGAGATTCCGTTGAAAAACATGATCTTCGAGGTCGGCTCTCCGTCGATCTCCGTCACGAATTTTTCTCCCTCCACCCCGTCGCGATGCAGATCAATAATCACCTCGACCGACGGGTATTCCTGCAAGATCCGTTCCACCGCCTCACGGGCATAATCGTACGCGGCGCTGCGGTCCAGCACCCCATCCACCAGATCATAGATCCCCGTATCATGGATCACATTGTAACCGTATGTATCACGCAATTCCTCCGCAAGGATCTCACCCATCCCGACAATCGTATCCTCAACCTTCCCTTCCTCTGAATCCGCAAACGCTTCCTGCGAATGTGTATGGTAGATCAAAATCTGAGGCACGGAAGGATCCCGCACAAGCCTTAAATCCTTCTGCAGCAAGACGTCCGCATCCAGAAGCTGCGCGTCGGCCATTGTCCCCTCATCTACTGTATAATAATGCGACAGCAGATAATCAAAATCCCCGAGCCTGGCCAGAAGCTGCTCCGAGACGACTCTTGGGGAGGATGCCTGCTGCATCCCTGCCGATACGGTTTCGATTTCTGTTTCTGTTCCCGTTCCCTCCGGTTTTTCCTGCGTTGTCTTTTCAGCTTCACCTGTCTGGCTCTTTCTCGCCGCAGTTCCTGTGTTCTCTGATTCTTCCTGCGCTGCTTCCTCCCCGTCCTCCTCCTGCCCCTCAGCAAGATAACTGTAGACCGGCACAGCCTGCCGCATCCACTTCGCCAGCCAGTTCGGCATGCCCTGTCCTTCTACCGCCGCCGCATAACCTGGCGCATAGGTTCGCACCGCCGCATCCTCCAGATTTCTCTGCACCTCTCCGGAATCCAGCATTCTCTGTGCCGCCGCACTCTCCAGGAGGATCCGGCCGGCCTTATAGAAGATATACACGCCCAACACGAGCATGATCAGATAAAGAATCTTCTGCAGTCTGCTTGTCCCCCTCATACGCCGCCTCCCGCACCGCGCGCCATATTCCTCTGCCTCGTCCTCGGGGGCTTTTTGTTCTTTCCCTCCCCTCGAACTCTGCGCGTGACCTACGCCAGCCAATTATGCGGGCGCTATTTCATATATATGCGGAGTCCCGCAGAAATATGCAATCGAGCAGGGCGGATTTCCCTACTCGCTGCGCGACCCGTGTGCTGCGACAGCAGCAAATTTTTCCTCTCGCGGGCGCACCGCATAAAAAAAGATGCCGCTGTGTACGCGACATCCTTTTGTGCTTTCTTCTATTTTTATGCCACCTTGCTCTTCGCAAGCTCAACGAGAGTCGCAAAACCCTCGGCATCGTTCACAGCCATATCAGCCAGAACCTTTCTGTTCAGCTCAACGCCCGCAAGTTTCAGACCGTACATGAAACGGCTGTAGGAAAGGCCGTTCAGCCGAGCGCCCGCATTGATACGCGCGATCCAGAGCTGTCTGAACTGACGCTTTCTCTGCTTACGTCCCGCATACGCGCTCGTCAGAGCACGCATCACAGACTGCTTCGCGATCCTGTACTGCTTTGATCTGGCTCCTCTGTAACCCTTCGCCAGCTTTAATACTCGATTATGCTTTTTCTTGGCGTTCAAACCGCCTTTGATTCTTGCCATGTCTTATTTCCTCCTTCGCCTCTTCTTATAAATACGGTAAGATCTTCTTCATGTTCTGAGCGTTCGTCGAATCTGTGATCGTCGCGTGTCTCAGATTTCTCTTTCTCTTGGTAGACTTCTTGGTTAAGATATGGCTCTTGTAAGCTTTGTTTCTCTTCAACAAACCTGTTCCCGTCTTCTTAAAACGCTTTGCAGCTGCCCTGCTTGTCTTCATTTTCGGCATTTCATCGTTCCTCCTTGTATTTGAATTGCTGTATTACCATATTGCCGCATTGCCTGTAACCGTCCGGCGTCACTTCTTCTCCGCCAGGAACATGGTAAGGCTTCTGCCCTCTTGCTTGATCGGCTTATCGATGACCGCGATATCGGCAAGCTTCTCCGCAAAATCCTCAAGAATGTAGCGGTTGTCCTGCATACGCGCCATCTCCCTGCCCCGGAAACGCAGAGTGATCTTTACTTTGTTACCCTTTGAAATGAACTTCTTAGCGTTATTAATCTTCGTGTTCAAATCATTCACATCAATGTTGGGAGATAACCGGACCTCTTTGATCTCAATCGTCTTCTGTTTCTTTCTGGCCTCCTTCTCCTTGCGGGCCAGCTCATAACGATATTTCCCGTAATCGATGATCTTGCAGACCGGCGGCTTTGCCATCGGCGCGATCTTCACCAGATCAAGCTCTGCCTCCCTCGCAAGCTTCATCGCGTCCTTCGCCGACATGATACCCAGCTGTTCGCCGTTCTCGCCGATCAGACGTACTTCACGGTCTCTGATTTGTTCGTTGATCATTAATTCGCTAATGGTACTGCACCTCCATCACATTGAAATAAAAAAGAGTGGATAACAAATTTATCCACTCAAAACCATCACAAAATAACATCCCGGAAAGGATCTGCCTCTGTAATCGATATGAACCGCCGGTCGCCCTCTGCGCCGAGGTGAGAGTGGATACTCTGCTTTCCTGTTATCTATAACCTTGGTAAGCATAACACAGGCGCGGCGGATTGTCAAACAGTTTTTGGAAAATAACTCAGTAATCTGCGTCGTCGAACGTCACGCATTCGGTCTCACTGCATTCGCACGCCGCTGCGCCCGCAATGTCCACGTGATTCGCTCTGCAGATGCAGTCGTCGTTGTACTTGCAGCTTTCCGCCTCGCACTTGATCTCAATGTTCGCGGACGGGCTGCCGACGGAGCTCTTTGCGCTCTCTGTCCTGCGCTCCTCGAAGCTCGAGCAGCAGGTATCCTGACAGACCTTCGCGTCCTCACCTCCGACCTTGATGTCTCCCTTGCCGCAGTACATCGCGTTGTTGTAAATGCATTTCTGTGCGGAACAAACTAATGCCGGCATATCTATACCTCCTGAATTATAATATTTAATCGGAGGTAGTATCTGCATTTTCGTAAATATTATGCATACATTGTCCCGTCGTCTTTCTGCTTCTCCTCCCGGCGATGCTCTTCCACTCATATCGCTGCGGATCTCACATCAGTTTGCCCGCACCTCCTGCCGCATAAACCCGATATACGAGCCGCCGAACGCGATCAGCATCAGCGCCGCCAGTCCGGTCAGATGCGGCCAGACGAGCAGCAGGCTCTGCCCGAGGCTTAAGTATCCGCTGACCGCCCCGACGAGCTGATCCATCGTCACGATGTTGACCGAGCGGACTGTCGGATTCATGATCGTGGATACGGCCTCACTGTAAAGGTAGTACGGCGAGATCCGGTTCAGGCTGAGATTCAGCGTATAGTTGTTGTATGAATTGATCATCGCGTGGTAATCGTCTCCGACCGGATACACTGCGTTCGCAATGATACTCGACACAAGGCTCATGAAGATCGCAAAGAATACCCAGAGCGCAATCGACGCGAGCGCCGACGTTGCGGCGTGCCGGCATACCACGGAAAACCAGATCGACAATGCAAGCCAGAACGCCACATAGACGACCGTGAATGTCAGGAAAACCAGAATTCTCCATACCTCTTCCCCGGACGGCTTCACGCCCGCAACGATCACTCCGACTGCTCCGATCGCGATCCCCATTGTGTAGATGATCGCCGCGATCACCGCGGTACCGGCCAGAAATTTTCCGATGATGATGGAGTCCCGGTAGATCGGCTGCGACACAAGCCGGTTCAGCGTGCCTCCCGCACGCTCGCTGTTCACCGCGTCAAAGCCGAGCGCCAGACCGATGATCGGCCCGAGCAGCGCGATGAAGGACATAAAAGACGGAATCGAGTTTCCGCTCGTCGTGTACAGACTCAGAAACAGGTAATTGCTGTCCTGGACGTCGCCGAGCCCGGAGATCGCCCCGTACAGGCTGGCGAAGCCGGTGCCGCCGATCAGCAGCAGGAGGATCAGGAAACGCCTGCTCCTCAGGTGGTCGGCAAACTCCTTGCGGAACAGCGCCTTAAGCCCTGTCAGCCCCCTGACTCGCGTCCTTCCCTCTGTGTCTCCAGCCGTGCTTTTTCTTTTCTTCATAACTATTTCTCTCATCGCTTTGCCCTGCCTTTTCAAAATAACGTCTGTAGATCTCGTCAAGATCGCCGCCCCTCTGGTGGAGATGCAGGATCGTGTATTCTTTCTCTCCGAGGAACTTCGTCAGCTGTCCGCGGATATCCTGCTTTGACGTGATCATAAGCGTGTTTCCTTCCTTCTGGATCTTCTCGATCCCTTCCTGCCGGGACAGCATCCCGAGCAGCTTATCGTCGCAAGGATGGACGTTCACCTCCAGCAGATAGCTCCCGTCCCGAAGCATCTGCTCCTCCAGCTCGGACAGCGTGCCGCTCGCGATCAGCCTGCCCTCCACGAAAATTCCGACCCGGTCGCAGACCTTCTGGATCTGGTGCAGCTGGTGGGAGGAGATCAGTATCGTTCTCCCGTCCTCGACCGACAGCTCGCGGATCAGATTTAAGAGCTCACGCATGCCCTCCGGGTCGATGCCGAGCGTCGGCTCGTCCATGATGATGATCTCCGGATCCTTGATCAGCACGTCCGCAATCCCGAGCCTCTGCCGCATTCCTTTGGAATATGTCCCTGCCCGGCGGTCCGCCGCCTCGCTCATCCCTACCCGCTCAAGCAGAGCGTCGATGCGGTCCTCCAGCTCCTGCCCGGAAAGACCGTTCAACTGGCCGGTGAAACGCAGGTTCTGCCGTCCGGTCATATCCGGATAAAAGCCGACGTTGTCCGGCAGGTAGCCGACGATACTCTTTACTTCGAGCGGATGCCGCGCGCAGTCCAGGCCCTCAATCAGGGCTGTTCCAGCTGTCGGCTCCGTGAGTCCGAGCAGCATCAGGATCGTCGTCGTTTTGCCCGCGCCGTTCGGGCCGAGCAGTCCGAAGACCTCGCCTTTGCGGATCGAGAGATTCAGGTCGTCGACCGCTCTCTTGTCGCCGTACTGCTTCGTCAGATGTGCGATCTCGATCACATTTCTGTTATTCTCTGACATGCCTGCCCCTCCGTCAGTCGTCTCATATACGCCTTCCGGTGAGTCGGCACAGGCATTTTGATATGTCTCTTTCATACCTACCGTCTCCCGTATTTCTTAAAGATGAAAGCGAGGCCGAGTACCAGCACCACGATGACGCCGACTGCCGCAAGCCCCCAGGTCGTCGAGGTCTTCACGGACACACGGAAGTCCGCGCTCGCGGACGTCTCGCTATTGCTGATGCCGATCGATGTCGCGTAATCGCCCGTAACCGCGTTCTCGCACGGCGTCACGTAGGCGGTCACTTCCTTTGTTGCTCCTGCCTCCAGCGTGTCGATCGTCGACTCGCTGAAGCTCACCTCCCAGTCTGTCGGAGCCTGAGACGTCAAATTCAAATTCGTCAGGTCGACGTTTCCGGTATTCGTGATACTCAGCGTCACGGAAGACTCCTTATTCTCGTAAGCGTCAAAGCTCAGTCTTCCGTCCGGCGTGGAAAGAGTCAGCGCGTAGGTACCCGTGACCTCCACGATCAGATCCAGGGACAGCGTATCATTCGCAGAGACCGCCGTGCATGGGATCGTGTATTCACCCTTCTCCACATTTTCCGGCGGGACGACGCCGACCGTCATCCCCTGGCTGCCGCCTGCGTCCACCGAAAGACTCGCCACATTCGCGCTCTCCCCGGACGGAGTGAAGCTCACCTGCCACCCGGCCGGCGCCTCTGCCGAAAGGCTGTACGTCTGGTTTGTGCTGCGATTGTTTACAATCGTCGTCTCGAAGCTGAACGAAGTCCCGGACATCCCCTGCTGCTGAGGGTATTCCGAAGTGAAATCGCTCTGGCCGCTCTCCTCCTGGCTGACCGTCACCTCAAGCTCCAGCGTGTCAGCTTTTCCGTCGCCCGCGTCCGCCTCAAGCTCCAGCTCATATGTACCTTCTTCCATCTCCGCCGGCACGCTCAGACTGAACTGCGCGTCCGTACTCTCGTCGTCAGACGCCGCGTCGCCTTTCACATGGATCTTCGTGATCTCCTTGTTGTCGCCCCGGAAATATCCGCTCCAGCCCTCCGGCAGGGAGGTCGCGGACAACGCGACGTCGTGGCCTTCTCCATCCAGGCTCGCGAAGTCAAGCGGGAAGTTCACCGTATCCCCTGCCTTCACCGTGACGCCCGGGTAAGCCGTACTCATATCGATTCCGGAGGCCTTCGCGTCCGTACCGCTCTTCGCTGCTTTCTTGTCCGCCTCCGTCTCAGCGGCCTGAGTGTCTGCATCCGCTTCCGTGGTTACAGAATCCGAGGCCGCATCTTTGTCCGATGGCCCCTCCGCATACGCCGCCGTGCTCCCGAGAATCATCACCGCCGCCATCAGTATTGCCGCGGCTGTGCCTTTTCCCCTGCTTACAAGCTTTTCGTGTCTCATAGTTCATGTGCTCCTTTCACGAATCATTTTACAGTGCAAAGATAGTCTCGTTTTGTGTCCCGTCTTTGTTAATTCTGTGTTCAATCCGTGATGAATTTGTGAAAAAAATATGTCCTGCCCAAATATGAGCAAGACATATTCTGCAATATTGTATCTGACAGCTTATACGGACCACAGCTTTTTAAGGGCGTCCGACGCTTCGGCAAAAGGTCCCGGCAGCGTGTGCAAGCCCCGATGCCCGCCAAAGTAATCCCGATCAAAGATGATGTCGGAGCCGTCCGGATTCTCAAAGCGCTGCTCCGGTTCGAATGCGAGCCCCAATATGTCACTGCAGATCACGCCGTCCCGGAACTCTCCGAGGAACTCATAGACATTCGTTTTCAGATAACAGCCATCCTCCTTCTCGCTCAGCTCCACATACACTTTCTGCGCACTTTCCTCGCAGAAATGCTTCTCATGCTTACTGACAGAAGCACCGTTGAAATAAGCGTTGCCGTCGACCCACGCCGGAAGATGGCCGAAGTGATATGTACCAAGGGCCCCCATGTCCGGCTCGCCCTCTGCGATAAAGGGCGCGACCCATTCCTCATAGGACGGGAAAATATCGAACGACGCCGTCCCGACCTGTTCATAATCTGCGTCCTCCGCCGTGCGCTCCGGATGCTCTACCGGATACTGCTGAACGAAAATATTGTTGTAAATCCGGTCATCGCCGTGCAGGATTGTCATGAACCCGGCCACCTCGGTCCTGTGGCGGATATGGTAAGGCGTGTAGCGCGGCTCCCTCTGCCCGTTCACGATGCTGTCCACGCCGGAGTTGATCAGGCTGAAGCTGCCGAGGCAGAGGTTGTGTACGCAGGCGATCCCCTCGCTCGGGATCGTCACGGACACCTTCGAGAGCAGCAGGTTGTTGTCGATCAGCGTCGGCCCATGTCCCACCTCGATGAACACGTCGGTGCTGAACATCGCGCCCTGCGCCTGCGGAGTTCCCTCCGGACGCTGGTTGTCGTGCAGAAGGTTCTGCGTGATCCGCGCGCCCTGCGCCTCCCAGTCGCACCAGATTCCCATGATGCAGTTGTGGATATGGTTCCTGCGGATCGTGACGTCGATTGCCGCGTGAAGCTTGATGCCCGCCGTCTCCGCGCCGCCCAGCTGCTGGGAATTGCAGATATGGTGGATGTGGCAATCCTCGATTGTGGAGAAGACGCCGCCCATTCGACCGACAATGCCGGTCTGCTCACAGTGATGGATGTTGCACCTGCGAATGATATGGCTGCCTACGTTCTCCTTCAGCCAACCATGGTACTGCCCGCGGCAGACGGCGTCGCGCTCCATCTGCGTCGGGCTCTTGACATGACGCGTATAGAAGTACATGTCATTCTCCGGATCCCGGTATTTTCCCAATGAAATGCCGCAGCACCTGCTGTTGCTGATCTCACAGTCCTCGATAATCCAGCCCTTGCTCCAGTGCGGGCCGATCATTCCGTCCTGGTACGCAGCCGGCGGCGCCCAGGTCGTGGCCGCTTTGTTGATATCGAAGCCGCTCACCGTGATGTAGCCCACCCCGGTCTTGTCCGGCATGAAGCAATTGCGGCGGACGCTGATCTCCACCTTCTCCTTATTCGGATCCAGCCCACGGAAATTCGCGTACAGCACCGTCGTATTCCCGTCCTGCTCGCTGTACCATTTGTAACGGGACTCCTCCGCCGACCACGCGCAGGGATCCGCCTCACCCGCGACGCACTCCTCCAGCGTCACCGTCTCGTACATCATCCGGTCGTTCAGGTAGACCGAGCCGGTGTGCCGCACCTTCGGCGCGAAGTACCAGTCTCCACAGACATAAGTGATGTACGGATTGTAGGAGCCGAATACCCCGTTGTCCACGCGCGCGGTCCACACTGTCCCCTGATAAGGCGTCCAGCCCGAGAGCTCCTCCGCGCCGGTGATCACCGCTCCGAGAGGCACCTCAGAGCGGTAGGTGATCCGCTGCTCCTGTGTCCCCGCGTGTCTCGGATTTACGTACTCCCGGTAAACGCCCGGCGCCACCAGCACCTCGTCTCCGGGGAGCGCCACGCGGGCAGCGTCATCAATGTGCCGGAACGGCCGCTCCCGGCTTCCGTCTCCGACGCAGGTTGCGTTCGCATCGACATAGTAAATTCTGGTGTTTGCGTTTCTTTCCATCCTGTGATCTCCTTCCCTTATCGTTTTCTTCTCGTTCCTGTCTCCTTTTTTCGGTTTCGTCTCTCGTTCCTGTCTTCCTTTTTCAAGCCCGTCTTCTTTTCTCATTTTACAGTTCCTGTCTGCTTCTTCTCAGATAAGACAACGCCCTACGCCTGCTTTTCTCCGTCGAAACAGAACATACTGAACAGCGCCACCGTATTCGGTCCGTAGTCATACTCCATGCCGCACTTGTCCGCCATGTCTTTCACGAAGATACAGTACGCGGACATGCAGGAAAACATCAGATCCGGGAAACGGCAGGGCTTCCCCTCCACGATCGCGCAAGTCTCGCAGAGATTGCAGCCGCTCGCCCCGACCATCAGTCCCTCAAGCCCCGTCCGGTCAATAAATTCCCGCGTGAGCTTGTTGTGCTTCCCCTTGGCCGGCTTTGTCTCCTTGCCGTCCATCGGGTCGTCCACATCCCAGACTGTCTGGAGCACCACCGCCATCGGCCACTTCTGAACGCGGGCCTTCATCTGGTCCACCGTCCCGCAGTCCGGCGGGCACGCGTAGTTCACTCCGTACTTTCCGCACAGGTTCTCCTCGCACAGAGGCCGGAACGCCGGTATAAACTCAATATCTTTCGTCTCGATCAGCGCCGCGGCCGCGAAGCCCATCTCCATCGCCAGCTCCGGCAAATCGTTTCTGTTCATTCTGTCATCCTCCCTGACCTCCGGTTTTCCCTTCTTCAGTCGCCTTGTCCCTTGCCTGCATGAAAACCTTTTTCGAACATTTTATCACAATAGTGAAAAAAAGTATAGAGTAATTGACTTTCCGCCGTAATGTGATACTGTAAAAGAACAGGAAATATTATTTATGGAAGGAAGAGAAATGGAGGTTTTTATGAAACGAAGTGTAAGGGAACTGTGCATCCGCGTCGTCATCCTGCTGTTCGGGCTCACTGTCGCCCATCTCGGAGTGACGCTCTTTCTTCTCGCGAACCTCGGGGCGGACCCGTTCAACGTGCTCGTGCAGGGCATCTTCCGGACGCTTGACCGATTTGTGGACTGGAGTTTCCTGTCGCACGGAAACGTCCACATCGTGATCTGCTTTCTGATCATACTGATCCTGCTGATCGTGGACAAAAGCTACATAAAAATAGGAACCGTCCTTTGCATGGCATTCGGCGGTCCCATCATCGACTTTTTTACACGGCTGCTCTCCTTCCTGTTCGAGAAGGGCAACCCGCTCTGGCTGAACCTGCTCGTACTGGCGCTCGGCTGCGTTATCCTCGCGCTCGGCATGACGATCGTCATCAAATCCGACGCCGGCACCGGCCCAAATGATCTTGTGGCTCTCGTCATCAGCGACAAAACGCACCGCCGATTCGGCCTCATCCGTATCATCGTGGACGTCTCATTCGTCGCTGTCGGCTTCCTGCTCGGCGGCACGCTCGGCATCGGCACGGTCATCTGCGCGTTCCTCGTCGGCCCGGTCGCAGACTTCTTCCTGCCGCGAAGCGAGCGCTTCGTAAACGCAGTGCTGCGCCGGGCAGGTCTGTCCTGAATCACCGCGAAACCGTCTGCGCCGCGCTGTCCTCCTTCGGCAGCTTCCGGAAAAACGCCACGGCAAACGGAAGCGTCACCGGCACCGACAGCAGGATCGCGAGCGGCTGCGTCTCCTGAATCCCTGCAAGACCGCGGAAATGCGAGAGGATCAGCAGCAGCGGGATGAAAAACAGACCATTGCGCAGCGCCGAGAGGAACGAGGCTCCGAGCCTCTTTCCCGTACTCTGGAACAGCATCTCCGTCATCATACAGATCGGCAGAACCAGATTGGCCAGCGCCTGCAGCCGCAGCGCCCGCGTCCCCACCGCGATGACCTCCGGATCATCCCGGAACAGGCCGATCAGGTGTCCTGAAAAGATCAGCAGGAGCGCACAGCCGACCGCAATGATCCCCTCCGAGATCAGCACGGTAACGCGATAGCCCTTGCGGACACGGGAATATCTCCCGGCGCCGTAGTTGAACGCCGACACCGGCTGGAAACCCTGCCCGACTCCGAGCGCGACGGAAAACGCAAAGAAAATGATCCGCGCGACAATGCTCATGCCCGCGACCGCAGCGTCCCCGTAGAGCGCGCACTGCGCGTTCAGAAGCACCGTATTCAGGCTGTTCAGCCCCTGGCGCAGCAGACTCGGGAATCCTGTCGCCATAATATTTCCGTAAATGGCCGGCCCCGCGTGCAGCGCCCGCTTAAGGCTCAGCTTCGACTCCGTTTTCCCCGACAGGAACATAAACAGAAGAATAAACCAGCTGATGATCTGGCTCGCCGCCGTGGAAAGCCCCGCGCCCGCGATCCCCATGTTCAGCCCGAACATCAGGATCGGGTCGCCGATCATGTTGAGGATCGCTCCGGTCATCAGCCCGATCATGCCGAGCGCCGCCTTCCCCTCGTAGCGGAGGATGTTGTTCAGCGTAAGGCTGCTGCTCATGAACGCCGAGGCGATCAGTATGTATGTGATGTAGGTTTTGGCGTACGGCGCGATCGTCTCGGTGCTGCCGAGCAGCATGACGATGTCGTCCAGCCACAGGAAACCGATCACCGTGATCAGCAGCCCTCCCAGCAGCGCCCCGAAAAATCCGGCAGAGGCATGCAGCGAAGCCGACTCCCTGTCCTGATGCCCAAGCGCCCGCGACAAGATGCTGCCCGAGCCCTGCCCGAACATAAAGCCGAACGCCTGGATGATCGCCATGAAGCCGAACACGACGCCCACCGCGCCGCTCGCGCTCGTGCCGAGCCTGCCGACAAACGCCGTGTCCACCAGATTGTAGATGTTGTTGATCAGCATGGAGATAACGCTCGGAACCGACAACGTCAGGATCAGCCGGGGGATCGGCGTGCCCGTCATCTTTTCATATTGTGTCATTTCCTGTCTTGCCTGCATATCTCATCCCTCATTCTCATCTCTGCTGTATTTTTATGTCTCTGCCACTATTTTGTGCAGCATCATCCGTCGTGTCTTCACAGAGCTCTGATACGTCCTGTGCTCGTCCGATTTCCTATGTGCTCTGTTACGAATGTCCGCACCCATCCTGTTCAACGCGCTTTGATCCAAATGGCCTGCCGCCCGTCAGGTCCGCCTGCGGTCAAATTTCCGCGAGAGCATCATCCCGATGCCCTGGAGGATCTGCACCAGAACCACCAGCAGCACCACCGTCACAATCATGATATCTGCCTGATAGCGGTTGTAACCATAGCGCACCGCAATCGCGCCCAGACCGTTCGCGCCCACAGTACCCGCCATCGCGGAGTAGCCGAGAATCGTCGCCGTCACAATCGTCGCGTTGACAATCAGGGACGTGCGTGCCTCCGTCAGAAGCACCTTGAAAACGATCGTCCATGTGCTCGCGCCCATACTCTGTGCCGCCTCGATCACACCGTGGTCAACCTCCTTCAGAGAGGACTCCACCATTCGCCCGATGTACGGAGCCGCCGCGATCGTCAGCGGAACGACCATCGCGTTCGAACCGTAGCTTCGCCCGACGATCAGCCTCGTCAGGGGAATCAGCAGGATCAGCAAAATCAGGAACGGAATGCTCCGGAAAATATTCGAGATAAAATCAAGTACCTTGTAGACGGCCGCGTTCGGCCGTATGCCGTCCTTGTCCGTCACCGTCAACAGAATGCCGAGCGGCATGCCGATCACATAGCCCAGAAACGTCGGCAGCAGCGTCATGTACAACGTCTCGCCGATGCCCTCTATGATCATCTGAATCACTTTCTCATCAAACATAATCCTTCAACTCCTCCACTGCAAGTTTTGCCCCGGTCAGGTACGCGATCATCTTGTCTCCCAGGATCTCGTCCTCCGGAAGCTGCAAAACCATCTCGCCCTTGGCCACGCCGTCCAGATCCCTTGTGTTCGCGTAGAGAATATTCACCGGGGTCTTAAACGCCAATACCATGTTTCCGATCACCGGCTCGAACGACGAATTCTCCGAGAACACGATGCGCACGCAGCGCTTTCCCTTCATCTCCGTGACTCGCTCATAACCCTGATAGATCAGTCGCCTCGCTTCGCGTGACTTCGGCGCCCGGAAGATCTCCTCCACCGTGCCATGCTCCACGAGATTGCCGTGATCGATAATCGCCACATGGCTGCAGATTTCCTGCACCACCGCCATCTCGTGCGTGATGACCACAATCGTGATCCCGTAGTCCCGATTGATCTGCCGCAAAAGCTGCAGGATGGACTTCGTCGTCTGCGGGTCAAGCGCGCTCGTCGCCTCGTCGCACAACAGGATCTTCGGATCTGAGGCGAGAACCCTCGCGATCGCCACACGCTGCTTTTGTCCACCGGAGAGCTGCGCCGGATAAGCCCGCGCCTTCTCCTCGAGGCCGACGACCTTCAGATACTCCATCGCCTTCTCGCGCGCCTCTCGCTTTTTGAGCCCCGCGATCTCCATCGGAAAACAGACATTGTCGATCACGCTACGCTGCATCAACAGATTGAAATGCTGGAAGATCATGCCGATGTCCTTGCGTGCCTCGCGCAGCTCCCTCTCCGAAAGCGACGCAAGCTCCTGAGCATTCACCGTCACATTTCCGGCCGTTGGGCGCTCCAGAAAGTTCAGACAACGCACCAGCGTGCTTTTGCCCGCGCCGGACATCCCGATGATCCCGTAAATATCACCCTTGAAAATATCAAGGCTGACGTCGTTCAGCGCATGCACTTCCCCCTCTTTCGATTGAAATGTTTTATCCAGATGCTCGATTCTGATAATCGGTTCCATATATTCCTCCACAATCCGTCCCGCGCTGAAGCATTCACAGTTATAAAAACCTGTGGTGCGCAGCAAGGGCTGCCGCGAGATCTTATCGCCGTTTTCCATCGAGCCCTGTCAAAAGTGGCTCTTTCGGCGCACAGATTTTCCACCTTCAAGAGTATAATATAAAAAGAGAGCCGTTGCAAGAACGAACTTACAACGGCTCCCCGGCATTCAACGACCGGGGTACGGTCGTCATCCATCATTTTCTCCGGCTGTTCCCGCCGGCTGTCCCTGCATGCATCTCAGGAAATTCTGGCTTCACTTCGCTCTGCCTCATCGCGTATCCCTGCACGCATTCACTCACTCCGCCGCCTCGGCTGCCGTCGTCTCGGCTTCGGTCTCGGCCTCTGCCTCTGCCTCGTCCTCGAACGGGATCACTGCTCCGTCATAGGTCTCGTTGATGAAGTTCTTGATCTCATCGGACTTCAGCACAGACACCAGCGCCTGGATTCCCTCATTATTCTCGTTGCCTTCCTTCACGGCGATCACGTTCACGTAGGTCTTCGCTGCCTCGGAATCCGAGGATTCATACGCGATGGAGTCCTTTGAGACTGAGAAGCCTGCATCCAGCGCATAGTTGCCGTTCATGACTGCAAACGCAACCTCGTCGACCACACGCGGAACCTGCGCGGCCTCGAGCTCAAGGATCTCGACATCATAAGGATTCTCCTCGATATCATTTACGGTAGCGGTCAGGCCCGCGCCCTCTGCCATCGTGATCACGCCGTTGTCCTGCAGAAGCAGCAGCGCTCTCGCCTCGTTTGTCGTGTCGTTCGGGACCGCGATCACATCGCCCGCCTCCAGCTCGTCAAGGCTGGACTTCGTTCCCGGATAAATGCCAAACGGCTCATAGTGGATGCCGCCCGCGTTCACAAGATGCGTGCCCTTCTCCTCGTTGAAGCTCTCCAGATACGGAATGTGCTGGAAATAGTTCGCGTCCATGTCTCCGCTCTCCACCACCTCGTTCGGCTGGATGTAGTCGTCAAACTCCTCTACCTCTAGCGTCCATCCCTGCTCCTCTAGAATCTTCGCTGCCTCAGCGAGAATCTCCGCATGCGGGGTCGGCGACGCCGCTACCGTGATCGTCTTGTCCTCATCCGCGCTCACGGCACCTGCCATGCCAAACGCTGCGACTGTAGAAGCCGCAAGGGTCACTGCCAATACTCTTGATAAATTCTTTTTCATAATGCTCTCCTCCTTTTTCTTCCGCAGCTATCCATCTGATAACTGTGGTTCTTTCGAACAGCCCTAGCTCCGGGGCCGCTCACCCCGCTATCATACCACCAGGTCTGCCAAAATTCAATGTCCAACTGCACTGCCAAAAAAAATCTGCTCCTCTACTCCGCAAACAGAGGCGTGGAATAATACCGGTCGCCAGAGTCCGGCAGAAGCGCCACGATTGTTTTGCCTTTGTTCTCCGGCCGCTTCGCAAGCTGAATCGCGGCATGAAGCGCTGCGCCTGACGAGATGCCGACCAGGACGCCCTCCTGCTTCGCGAGGAGCTTCCCTGCCGCAAACGCGTCCTCATTCTCTACCGGAATGATCTCGTCGTAGACAGAGGTATTGAGCACCTCCGGCACAAATCCTGCTCCGATTCCCTGAATCTTGTGCGGACCGGACTTGCCCTCAGACAGCACGGGCGAGCTTGCCGGCTCTACCGCCACAATCTTTACCTCCGGCTTCTTTTCCTTCAGATACTCGCCCACACCTGTCAGCGTGCCGCCGGTGCCGACTCCCGCCACAAAGAGATCTACGGCTCCGTCTGTATCGTTCCAGATCTCCGGACCTGTCGTCCGCCTGTGCACCTCAGGGTTCGCCGGATTCGAGAACTGCCCCGGGATAAAGCTGTCCGGAATCTCCTTCGCAAGCTCCTCCGCCTTCGCAATCGCCCCGGTCATTCCCTTGGCGCCGTCTGTCAGGACGATCTCCGCGCCGTACGCCTTCAGTATATTTCTCCGCTCTACGCTCATCGTCTCCGGCATTGTCAGGATCATGCGATACCCCTTCACCGCCGCGATCGAGGCAAGGCCGATTCCCGTGTTGCCCGAGGTCGGCTCTATGATAACGGAGCCTTTTTTCAGCAATCCCTTCTCCTCTGCGTCCTCAATCATCGCTTTCGCGATACGGTCCTTCACACTTCCGGCCGGGTTGAAATACTCCAGCTTTACCAGAAGCCTCGCCTCCAAATCCAGCTTTCTCTCCACGTTGGCGATCTCAACCAGCGGTGTGTTGCCGATCAGCCCCAGCGCTCCCTGATAAATCTTAGCCATTCCATTTCCCTCCTATATTTCCTATCTGTTTACTATGTTTTTTAGTTGAGGACATTATACGTCGCTGTCGCTTACTTGTCAACTATTATTTTCAAATAATCTCAGATGTCTCCAGATCTGATTGCGTATCATCTCCATCGCCGGCTGATTGTATCCGCCCTCCGGCACAATGATATTCGCGTTCCTTTTGCTCGGCTCGACAAACTGCTCGTGCATCGGCTTGACCGTGTTCAGGTACTGACTGATCACAGACTCCAGGCTGCGCGCACGCTCCAGCACATCTCTCTGGATCCGGCGGATGATACGCAGGTCAGCGTCTGTGTCCACAAAAATTCGAATATCCATCAGATCACACAATTCTTTGTTCTCAAAAATGAGAATGCCTTCTACAATAATTACCTTGCCCGGCTTAATGATAACCGTGTCCTTGCTTCGATTGTGCACTGTGTAATCATAGACCGGACATTCCACGGAAAGTCCCTGCTTCAGATCCTTCAAATGCTGCACCAGCAGCTCCGTATCAAATGCATTCGGATGATCGTAATTCAGCCGGCTGCGCTCCTCGTAGCTCATATCGTCGTGCGCCTTATAATAATCGTCATGCTTTATGATCGTCACACCGTCATGAAACTGCGAAGCGATCTGGTTCGTCAGCGTCGTCTTTCCGCTCCCCGATCCTCCCGCGATCCCGATCACCAGTACCTTATCCATTCTGATTCCTCCTTTGCGTACCAAAATATTCTACTGCTTTCATTTTATCACAGTCCATGTTATCCAGCAAGAATCGTCATCCAGTAACATGTTTTCACTGATTTATGTCATATTCCGGAATTTCATCACATAAAATAATAGAAGAATTACATATATGATTTGACAATATACCATTTTTCGTATAAAATTGCTATGAAGAGGCACTTATTGATGGAGGACATATGAGAACCGTTCTTATTACGTACATCATTGTGATAAACCTGATCGGATTCATTCTAATGGGAATCGACAAGCGCCGGGCAATACATAACCGTTGGCGTATTTCTGAGCGAACGCTGTTTCTGGTCGCGCTCCTGTTCGGCTGCGTCGGCGTACAGATTGGCATGCATGTTTTTCACCACAAGACGCGGCATTCGTCTTTTCGCATTGGCCTGCCGATCATCCTGGCTCTGCAGCTTATCCTTATCCTGGTGATTGGCTTCCAATATTACAGATATACAAATGGCCCGACACAGACGGTCAGACGTGAGCTAAAGCAAATCAAGGAGCTGGACACCGAAGCAATTCAGTCCATTATCTCTTCCGCCGGCTCCGGGGAATTACAGCCCGTCTCTGCAAATATCAGCAATGCAGACGCTGATGTCATCGCGCGTTTCTTCCAAAAATTCGAATATAAGATTTTAGATGAAAAGATCGAAAAGGATCAGGCAACCGTCCATGTCAGCATTACAAACATCGACATGCACGCACTTGCACAGGATCTCTGTGCAAAAATCCTGCGCAGTTCCGTCTCCATCTACTCTGATGTCAAAGGCGCCTCAACAGAAGATTATTACCGGCTTCTGGGGGATACCCTGGCTGAAAATACATACGATCTCAGCACGACTACAGCCACCTTTCACCTGCAAAAAGAGCATTCCAAATGGGTACTCCTGACAGGCAATACTCTGGAGGACGAGCTCACAAGCGACTTTATCTCTTATATGAACGACCCCTACATTCTGTCCGCCTCCACTGCTCTCTCGATTCAGCTTGACGCGCTGAAGGCCCTGACCGCCGAGCAATGGGCGGAATACCTCTCTGTCGACGATATCTTTGCCACTTACAACGCGGATTATTATCCGGCCATCGATGCAGAGTACATCCGTCAGCTTGCGGAGGCCTTCAACTATGAGATCCTTCGATGCACAGAAAACGGCGACCATGCAAGTGCCGTCGTCAGAATTACAAGTATCGATATGAAAAATGTGCTTGATATATATAAACGCCATCTGCTTTCCTATGCGGCCACCACAAAATCCCTGCGTGATGACAGTGTCCAGTTCTCCAATGAAACTGCCCGTCTTCTTCTTCAATCGCTTCAGGAGAACACCGATATCGCATCGACAGATATAAATATATCTTTTCGCAATAATGGTTCCATCTGGGATATTTCTTTCGACCAAGAGTTCACGAATGCGCTGATGGGAAATATGTCCGACGCGATCGATCAGTTCAATTCTGTCACGCACGACTCCGAAAGCGAAACCGTGATCGTCGCGCCCGTGGACTGAAAAAGGGGCGTATCCGCCCCTCTTTCTGCCCATTATTTTTTTGTTCCACTCTAGTTCTGCAAAATAAACTCCGCAATCTGGTCAAGCGCCACCTCAACCTGCTCCCCCGTCTCCATATCCTTGACGCTGGCCCGGTTGTCGGCAAGCTCCTGCGTCCCAATGATCACGGTCTTCTTCGCTCCCAGCTTATTCGCATACTTCATCTGCGCTTTGACGCTGCGGTCCATGTAATCCGTCTCCACGACAATCCCTTTTCTGCGCAGTTCATCTACAATGCGGTAGGCACGCCCACGCGCTTCCTTGCCCAGAATGCCGACATACAGCGCGACAGGCTCCTCCGACGGGAATTCCACGCCTTCCTTTTCCATGAAATACAGGATGCGCTCGATCCCCATGCCGAAACCGACGGACGGGATATCCTGCTTCTCATCGATCTCGTGGATCAGGCCGTCGTAGCGGCCACCCCCGCAGAGCGTAAACCCTTCGGAGTCCACAAACTCGAACACCGTCTTCGTGTAATAGTCCAGCCCGCGAACAATGCCCGTGTCAACCACATACTCAATCCCCATCTCGTCGAGCAGGCTTTTCAGCTCCTCAAAATGTTCACGACAATCGTCGTCCAGGTACTCAATCGTGCGCGGCGCATGCGCGACGATCTCCTTGCAGCCCTCCACCTTGCAGTCGATGACACGCAGCGGGTTTTTCTGCATACGCTCACGGCAGGTCGGGCAGAGCTTGTCCTCATGCTCCTCCAGATACGCAAGCAAAGCGTCGTTGTAGGTTTTCCGACAGTTCTTGCAGCCGATGCTGTTGATGTGCAGCTTCGCATCCTTCAGCCCGAGCTTCCCGATCAGCTCCGTGATCAGAGTGATCAGCTCCACCTCTGCAAGCGGACTTGCCGAGCCGACGAACTCAACGCCGAACTGGTGATGCTGTCTGAGTCTGCCGCTCTGCGGCTTCTCGTAGCGAAACGCCTGCGTCACATAGTACAGCTTTGTCGGCGCCGGCTGCGCGTACATATTGTGCTCAAGGTAAGCGCGCATCACACCGGCCGTTCCCTCCGGCTTCAGGGTGATACTCCGTCCGCCCTTGTCTTCGAACGTATACATTTCCTTCTGCACCACGTCCGTTGTCTCCCCAACGCCCCGCTGAAACAGCACCGTATGCTCAAACATCGGCGTGATGATCTCGCTCATGTGATAGGTCCGGGCAATCTCCCGGGCAATCTTCTCGACGATTGCGCGCCTGCGCATCTGCTCGCCGTACCAGTCCTGCACCCCTCTTGGCGCCTGTGTAATCATAATCTCTCCTCACTTTCCTGGATCTCATCTCAATCTTATTCCGCTCTTGTCCTGCTCTTATCTCAATCCTGTTTCGATCTTATTCCCGCTCCTCGGGCGCCTCTCTCTCCCCGAGAAACTCCGCGATCGTGATCTGTCCCTTTCTCACGAGCTCGCTCAGTGAATGCTCCAGCTCATCCGTGTCCAAAATCGTCTCCAGCTTCTCCTCGTTCACGAAATTCATGAACGCCATGAACACACCCACATCGTAATACTTTGCCTCATCGATCATCGTCTCGAGCGCCGTCTTCACGTCAAATGCCTTGCGGTATGGGCGGTCGGCCGTCAGCGCCGCGAAGACATCGCAAACCCGCAGGATCCGAGCCCCAAGCGGAATTTCCTCGCGTGTCAGATTTCTCGGATATCCGGAGCCGTCGCAGTTTTCGTGATGAAATCTTACCATATCCACGATCTTCTGAGAATACCCTTTTTTCTGAAGAATATTCGCGCCAAGCTCCGAATGTCTCCGGACATAGCGCATTTCCTCGATGATCAAGGTCTCATTTTCTTTTCCGTAGACATATTTCGCCAGCTCCAGTTTCCCGATATCGTGCAGAAGTCCGGCAAGCGACAGCTCATAGCACTCATCCTTCGGCAGCTCCATGCGCTCGCCCACGCCGCGCGCCAGTCTGCTCACCGCAATTCCATGCGCCAGCTCCTTGACGATCGTCGGCCGAATGATCGGGTATTTCTTTCTATATTCCTGACCGGTCCTATTCATACAGTACAGACCTCTTTCTCTCTTTCTAAACCATTATGCGCGCCCGCTTCCGCGCTATCATCTCGTCAATTCGATCAATATAATTCCTGATATCCTTCACATTCTCAATGCGCTCAATCCTGTTCTTTTCGAAAACCAGCTTTGTCGCCGCACCCGCGCCGAGCGCCAGGATGCTCTGCATCTCTTCCATGATCAGGATATTGTAAATGCCTTCCTTGCCTTCCCGGGCGTAACCCACATTCTCAAAATTGCCGGCCATGTTCTTCTGACGATACAGATAATACGGGAACAGTCCGGACTCCCGCGCATAGCGGGCAGTCATCTCCATAATCTCCCGGCTGTTTGTCATCGTGAGAATACTGTTTACGCCCTCTCTGAGGATCTGGTTTAGACGTGATGCACGCTTGACCGCGAGCGAGTGCACCGTGACGCTGTCCGGAGCAAGCTTTGCAAGCTCTTGCATCGTGTGTTCAACCTCAGCCATCCCCTCGCCGGGCAGTCCGACGATCAGATCCATGTTGATGTCATCGAAGCCCATATCTCTTGCCAGACCAAAAGCCGTGACCGTCTCCTCCACCGTGTGTTTCCGTCCGATGAGATCCAGCGTCGCCTGATTCATCGTCTGCGGATTGACAGAGATGCGCGTGATTCCATGATCTTTCAACACCTGCAGCTTCTCCCGCGTGATGCTGTCCGGGCGGCCAGCCTCGACTGTGTACTCCCTGAGCTTCCCGAAATCAAAGCTCTGCTCCAGTTTCGTAAGCAGTCGGTCCATCTGATGAGGCTCCAGTGTTGTCGGCGTACCGCCTCCGATATATACAGTATTCAGCACCCGGCCAGAAAGTTCCTTCGATACAAAATCGATCTCATGGCAGAGCGCGTCCAGATACGCATCCACCTGATCCTTCCACAGATGCAGCGGATTCGAACTGAACGAGCAGTACAGGCAAATGCTCGGGCAAAACGGTATCCCGACATACAAACTGTATCCATTCTTGAAATCGATATCCTTCAATATATGACGTTCCCGGTTCGCGATCGCAATTGCCAGGGCAGTCTTTTCATTTCCGCAGTAATAGGTATCGCGCATGTACTGTGCGATCTGAGCATTTCTCCAGCCCTGTTCCAGCAGGCTCATCGGGATCTTTGTCGGACGAATGCCGGTCAATGTCCCCCACGGAAGTGTCCGTCCGGTCTGCTCGCTCAGCATGCGGTACAGCAGCCGTTTCAGCTCGTTCTTAACATCCTTGCGGTCCATCCCCGGAGGAATGACCGTCTCGTCTTGCTGAAGCACTTCACCATTTTGGCGAAAGCTGACGCAGATCGTGCAGCCCGGCTCGTCCGCATCCTTTTCCGAGCCAGCCAATCCACTTGCGTTCTTTTCCGGGTCGTTCGGTTCACCTGCGTTCTGCTTTTCAAAGCTTTCTTCCGTGACGAAAGAAACCACCAGCTTCAGAGACTGCCGCGTCCCCTCTTCCGGTGCTTCCATGACTTCCTGTTCTCTTTTTTCCTCCTGCGCGGGCGGCGCATCCTGTTCCGCACAGGCCATCTGTTCCGCACAGGCCATCTGTTCCGCACAGACCTTCTGTCCCTCGCAGGTATTCTGCCCTGTGTAAACCTCCCGCTCCACATGGACATCCTGCTCTGGGTAAAACGCCTTTACAAGCGAATGGATGTCATATGCAAAGCTTTGCCTGTCTGTCTGTATCGTAATCATAAATTATCATTCCACTCTAATATGGGTTGTATTGCTTCTCATATCCGATCTTACTCGGGTCGTCGTGTCCCGGCAGGACAAGCGTCTCGTCCGGAAGCACAAAAAGCTTGCTGTGTATGGAGTCATGCAGCGCGCTCATGCTCCCCGTCGGAAAATCCGTCCTCCCTACGCTGCCGCAGAACAGGGTATCCCCGGAAAACAGAACATCCTCCGACTCGATATAATAGCATGCCCCTCCCGCTGTATGCCCCGGCGTGTGCAGCACCCGAATGGAAAAGCCTGCCAGCTCTACTGTTTCTCCATCGTGGAAAAAGCGATCCGCCTTCACCGTAAAAGCCTTTCCCTGCATCGCGGAGAGATTGTATGTCGTCCGTTCCAGCACCTGCCGCTCCTCATCGACCGCGCAGGCCGGAATGCCATACTGCTCCCGCAGAGCGTCAACCGCCCCGATATGATCAAAATGTCCGTGCGTCAGGAGAATCGCTACCGGGGTCGCCTGGAGTTCCCCGATCTTCTGTATGATCCTGTCCGCCTCAGCCGCCGGGTCTACAATCAAAAGTTCCTTCGTCTCCTTGTTCACCGCAAGATAGCAGTTCGTCATGATCTCCCCGAGCACCAAAGTCTCTACCTGAAGCTTGTCCATACTGTATCTCCTCCTGCAATCCGTTCCTGCATTCGTCTGCGCAGTGCGTGAACCTCATATTCAAACCGTCTGCACTACGCATGCGCCACAAATTTAGCCCGCCATACATTGCCTGTCTGCAGCGTATTCAGCCCGTCGTGCGTTCCACATCAATCACACTCTCCACCTGGCGGATCTTGTCAACAAGATAATTCAACGTCCCCTTATCCGCGATCTCAAACGACATCGCGATCGTCGCGATCCCCTGCCGGCTCGTGCGGGAGTTGACCGAGCGAACGTCGATCTTTCGCTCTGTAAATATTTTCGTGATATCGACCAAAAGGCCGGTGCGGTTGTTGCAGTAGATCATGATCTCGGCCATGTACAGACCCTTGTCGCCCTCCTGGGCCTCCTTCTGCCACTCGGCATCGATCAGCCTTGAGCGCTCCTCCTCCGGGAGATTGATCACATTGATACAGTCGGTCCGATGCACCGTGACCCCGCGCCCACGCGTCACAAAGCCGACGATCTCATCCCCCGGGATCGGACTGCAGCACTTTGCGAAACGCACGCTCACATCGTCGATACCCTGCACCGTGATGCCGCCCTTGGACTTGCGAAGCTGCACCGGCGCAGATTCCTTCGCGTTCTGAACCGCCTCGATGATCTGCTCGTCCGTGATCTCCTTTCGGTGGTCGCGCTCATAGCCCTCCAGCAGCTTGTTGACGACCTGGCCCTCCTTAAGCCCGCCGTGTCCAACCGCGGCCAGCACGGAATCCCAGTCGCGGAAGCCGTACTTGGTGAGCACCCGCTCGATATATTCCGGCTTCATAATGTCGGACTGCACGATATTTTTCGCCCTGCAGTACGACGCCACGAGCTCCTTACCCTTGACAATATTATCTTCCTTGAGCTCCTGCTTGAACCACTGATTGATCTTGTTCTTCGCCTGAGAGCTCTTGACGATCTTCAGCCAGTCCCGGCTCGGTCCGCGCGAATTCTGAGAGGTGATGACCTCAATGCGGTCGCCGTTCTGGATCACATAGTCGATTGTGACCAGCTTGCCGTTGACGCGCGCCCCGATCATACGGTTGCCGACTGCGCTGTGGATGCTGTACGCAAAATCAATCGGCGTCGACCCGTTCGGCAGATTCTTGACGTCGCCGGACGGGGTAAAGCAGTAGACGCTCTCTGAGAAAAGGTCAAAGTCGCTCTTCAGAAGGCTCATGAATTCGCGATTGTCGGACATCTGCCAGTCAAGCACCTGGCGCAGCCAACTCAGCTTCGCCTCCTCGCTCTTCGTGTCGCCCTTCTTGCCGTCGGCAGCTTCCTTGTATTTCCAGTGCGCCGCGATACCGTACTCCGCTGTGCGGTGCATCTCGAACGTGCGGATCTGGATCTCAAACGGAACGCCGCCCGGCCCGATCAGAGTCGTGTGCAGCGACTGGTACATGTTCTGCTTCGGCATCGCAATATAATCCTTGAATCGTCCGGGAATCGGCTTATACATCTCATGGATCAGCCCGAGCGCCGCGTAGCAGTCCTTCACGGTATCCACGATAATGCGGACCGCAAACAGATCATAGATCTGGTCCAGCGTCTTCTGCTGATTGACCATCTTCTTATAGATACTGAAAAAATGCTTGATCCGGCCGTCGATCTGCGCCTTGATGCCTGCAGCCTCGACATGCTCACGGACCTCCTTCACGATATTGTCGACAAACTCCTGCCGCGCGTCCTTCTTCAATGAGATCTTCTCGACCAGGTCGTAATAGACCTCCGGCTCCAGATATTTCAAAGAGAGATCGTCGAGCTCCACCTTGATCTTGGAAATACCAAGCCGGTGCGCGATCGGCGCGTAGATATCCATCGTCTCGCGCGCCTTCTCCTTCTGCTTCTCCGGCTTCATATACTTGAGCGTGCGCATGTTGTGCAGACGGTCTGCGAGCTTGATCAGGATCACGCGGATATCCTTCGCCATCGCGAGGAACATCTTGCGCAGGTTCTCCGCCTGCACCTCCACCTTATCTGCGGAATAGTTCAGCTGACCCAGCTTTGTGACGCCGTCCACGAGCAGCGCGACCTCGTCGCCGAACTCCTCACGCAGCTGCTCCGATGTCATGACCGTGTCCTCGACGACATCGTGCAGAAGCCCCGCCACGATCGTCTCTTTATCCAGCTCCAGATCCGCAAGGATAATGCCCACGCAGAGCGGATGGATGATGTACGGCTCCCCGGACTTGCGGCGCTGATCCTTGTGCGCATCATAAGCGATTTTATACGCTTTCTCGATCATGGAGATATCGTCGGACGGATGATATTTCCGCACACTTCGGATAAGCTCGTCGTACAGCACATCCGGGCTCGTAAAGTCCTCCATCGTCTTCACGTTCGCGTCGGCCTGCCGGATCTCCTCCACTCTCTCCTGCTCCGTTTTCACGTCCGCCGTTTTCTGATTTGCTTTCACATCTGTTGACATATGATCACCATCTCAGTCTATTGTTCTGCAGCACATGTCTCTTCTCTCATTGGGCCAATTCTCTCACTGCCGCCCGGCAGAATAAGCTCCAGGCTCTGTCCGTCCGGATGTCCGCCTCACTTGCCCTCGTAGCAGATCACGGACTCTACATCATATCCTGCAAGCCTCTCCCGGCCCTTCAATCCCGCGAGCTCCATCAGGAATACCACCTTCACAACCTCGCCTCCAAGCTGCTCAATCAACTTGATCGCAGCCTCGATCGTCCCGCCCGTCGCAATCAAATCGTCGATGATGACGACCTTCTGTCCCGGCTTGATCGAATCCTTGTGCATCTCAATCGTCGCAGAGCCGTACTCCAGATCATACTCCATCGAGACCGTCTCACATGGCAGCTTGCCCTTCTTGCGCACGAGCACAAACGGCTTGTGTAAATTATACGCGATCGGCGTACCGAAAATGAAACCTCTCGACTCCGCGCCGACCACCACGTCAAAATCCATTCCGGCAAGCTTCTCCTGCATCAGATCGATTGCGAGATGCAGTCCGTCCGCGTCCTGCAGAATGCTCGTCACATCTCTGAAAATAATGCCCGGCTCCGGAAAATCCGGAATGCTTCTCACGTACTCTTCAATCTTTTTCATCTTCATATTCCTCCCATGATTCAGATCTGCCACAGCTTCCAAACACAGCTTCTTCCGAAAGAACCGCAGATACTATAACTTATCTAAAAATGAAGTATAGCATTTTCCGCCGTTTTTCGCAACTACGTGTTTTTCTTTGATCTGGAAAGAGATGACGTATAATTAGTTTCGCAAATTTAACTTCATAAAAAATAGACATGGTCTATGCCGTTTGGTAGAATTAAGTTACCACACAAAATTTTACTAAAGGAGGCAAAAACCATGTCTGATAACATTATACAACTGAATGAGGATTTAATAAAGCATGATTTGAAGGATCTTGTCCGCAGCAGCGTGGAAGAAACCCTTAACGCCCTGCTTGACAAGGAAGCCGATGAACTGGTCAATGCCCAGAGGTATGAACGTTCCGATACCCGCCAGGGCTACCGCTCCGGCCACTATAAGCGGAACTTCCAGACCACGGCAGGCGAAGTGGAGCTGAAAGTCCCAAAGCTCAAAGGTGTTCCTTTTGAGACGGCCATCATCGAACGCTACCGCCGCAGGGAATCCTCCGTGGAAGAGGCACTGATCGAAATGTACCTTGCCGGTGTTTCTGTGCGCCGCGTGGAGGACATCACGGAAGCCCTGTGGGGAACCAGGGTCTCGCCCGGCACGATCAGCAACCTCAACAAGAAAGCCTATGAACATATCGAGACCTGGCGTACACGCCCGCTCGCCGGGGACTACCCGTATGTCTATGTGGACGGGGTCTACCTGAAACGCAGCTGGGGCGGCGAGATCCAGAATGTCTCTGTCCTTGTTGCGATCGGTGTCAGCAGCGATGGGTTTCGCAAGATCATCGGAGCAGCAGAAGGCATGAAAGAAGACCGGGAAAGCTGGCGTTCCTTCTTTGTCTGGCTGAAGGAGCGGGGCTTACAGGCGTCCGGCTTGTCATCGGGGATAAGAACCTAGGCATGCTGGAAACAGTGGCAGAGACCTTTCCGGATGCCCGGTACCAGAGATGTACGGTTCATTTTTACCGGAACATCTTTTCCGTGACACCAAGGAATAAAGTGAAAACGGTCGCAATGATGCTGAAAGCGGTACACGCACAGGAGAACAAGGAAGCTGCCAGGGAGAAAGCCTCCCGCGGGAGATGAAGCTGTCCAGAGCGGCCCAGAAAGTGGAGGACGGCATAGAGGAAACGCTCACTTACATGGATTTTCCGACACAGCACTGGACACGGATCCGGACGAACAATACGATCGAGCGTGTGAACCGGGAGATCAAACGGCGGACCAAGGCCATTGGCGCATTCCCGGACGGGCAGAGCGCACTGATGCTGGTCTGCGCACGGCTGCGGCATGTAGCCGGGACCCAATGGGGCACCCGGAAATACATGAACATGGATCATCTTGTCAAACCGGAAGACGGAATACTGTCTGACTCCCTTGCAGGCTAATGCCGGCTGCCAAACGGCTGAATTTAATTTTGCGAAAAACTATTGACACAATCTTTGTCCGCCCCCCATCAGAAAAGAACGAAGCAGTTTAGGAAGCGGCTGTAAATAATCTTCTGAAAGCAAAGAGCCGATACCTGTTGTATGCCTGACACAACAGATACCGGCTCTTCGTTTCGTATAAATATGTTCATTAATCCATTAAAAATTCGCATACGAGAAAAATGTTTTTCCACTGTAAGCAAACAAAAAAGTAAGCTCGCAAAATGCCAAGAACAATGTGCAACCTTTAAATGTATTCAAATCCTGCAGGGGATAAAACCCATCTATAAACACCCCTGGCCTTCGCTTCCAATATGCGGCAAGCGTAGCGGAGATTAGCAGGACATATGCTAGGAAAGTCCAGGCATACGGCTGATGGATTCCTGGATTAAGAAAAAACATACGCCCAAATATCATAATAGCATGTTCCAGTGAATCTGCCCGAAAAAAAACCTGGATAATATTCAGCAACAAATAGTTCGCCAATACCTTCACGATGAGCAGGAAACGACCTTTATGTTCTACAAATTTCCGATGATGCCTCTTCACCCAGTTTGCATAAACCGCATAAAATACAGTATACATCCCATGGCAAAAGCCCCAAATAATAAATGTAAACCCAGCGCCATGCCAGAGACCGCTCACCAGAAAAACCAACATCCTATTCAGGCATTCACGAGCATACCCTTTCTTGTTACCACCTAAAGGAATATACAGATAATCCCGAAACCAACTACTTAACGAAATATGCCACCGATTCCAAAATTCCCGAATATTCCTCGCTGCAAACGGCACATTGAAATTTCTCCCAATTTCATATCCCAGTATCTTAGAAATTCCAATCGCCATATCTGAATATCCTGAGAAATCAAAATAAAGCTGCAGAAAACTGCTGAATACCGCCAGCCAAACTGTAAAGGTATCATATGCCAGGGCAGCACCAAAAACATCATCCACGAATACACCCAGATGATCCGCTAACACAACTTTCTTGAACAAGCCAAATATAAAAATCTGTATACCTACCTTCATATTCTTGGCTGTTACCCGCCGCTGCTCTTTCAGCTGCGGCAAGAAATCCCGTCCAGCCACGATTGGCCCACAAAGCAATTTCGGAAAAAAACTGAGGAATAACGCCATATCCAGGAGGCTTCTCTCCGCCTCCATATTCCCCCACGATACATCAAGAACATATCCGATTGCTGAGAATATATAAAAGGAAATGCCAATGGGCAGAATAAGGCGGAATGCATTCCATTCTTTTCCGGCTATCTTCGCCAAGGTTCCCATGAAGAAATCAAGATATTTGAAAACCCCCAGTATGCTCAATAATGAAATAACTGTCAGTACCGTCAAGCACCTTTTACGCCTTTTGTCCAGACGTACTAATCCCAAGCCTCCCAGGTAAGTGATAAGGATAACTGCCGTAATACACAAACAGAATCTGTAATCATAAAGCCCCATCGACAGATAACTGAAAAACAGCAGAGCCGTTTTCATGAGCTGGTTCGACCGCGCTTCCTTTCCTTTGAGGGCATATTGTATAAAAATAAGCAATAAAATAAGGCCGGTTACGGCCGGATAGAAATACCAATCTGTAAATGACATACCCGTCTCCTGTCGCTTTCAAGAAAAATAATAACCGCCGTCAAGAGAAATCCCAAACAAATCTCTCTTATCCATCCGATGCGAGCACTCCATACAGCGCCTGGGCAATCAATCGATGCCCAGTTGCATTCAGATGTCCGGATCCCATTGATGTATCTGAAAATCCGTATGGCACACCGTAGTTATCTTCATATTCTTTCAGGAACGGATCCGTCATATCAACAAACTCAATCCCATTCTTTTCACACAACCCTGCGAACAGCTCGCAAGTATCACTCTTTATTACCTCCATCGTACCATCCGCTTCAATCTTCACATTCGGATGGTAGAGGATTATCAGGCGTCCATCAAATTCCGAATGGATCAAACCCAGGGCCTGATCCACCAATTGAGCGTATATTCGTATACCTGGAACTTCTGCCTTCTGATTTACTGGCTCCTGAATCTTTGTAAGCGCCGCCAGCTGCCTCTTCATGAGGCTCAGAATTGGAAACGTCTCCTTAGCCAACATTCCCACTTTTTTCTGTACAGACAACGTAGAAACGATGTTGCTGCCTAGCTGTGTTTCATTGAAATCCTTTTGATTTATCGCCTCCGCAAGTTCATCTTTGGTATAATCTGTTGTACCAATCTCGATTACGATATTCGCCGCATCTGGAAACTCCTGCACAAGCGCATAAAATCCATTCACGATACTAGGAAAATAATATCCATCCTGCGAAACATTATATACTACCAGTTCCTTAGTGTTCTCACGCAATGATACATTCAGGAGATCTGAGTATCTCTGCCCCGCCCGAACTTCCTTTCCCTGTGTATGGGATGCACCAACCGCTATCGTGCACCCCCCCCTTGCCAGCGGCAAATCCGGATTCACATAACCATTATGATCCACCCGATAAACACCATCTCCCTCGGTTCCATGCCTCAACACAGCTCCCGGGCGCCAGATTGCGTCTGTTGCCGAATCTGTCCGTTCAATCCAACCTACCGGCCGTTCATACAGAAATACGAATGCATTCACGCATAATGTTGCCGCAACTAACGACACAACCCAACAAATCACTTGCCGGAGAACTGGTTTCGTGTTCGATTCATCCATAGATATTTCTGTTCTCCTTTTATTCCTATATTGTCCTTACTTATCAAATATTTCTCCCACTTATTCGCCTAACCCTAATAGCAAAAAAGTTATAAATTATTGCCCCCAAAAGCGAAGTGATAAATACAACCACGGAGATTACAATAATCGATATTCCTTCAACAATAGAGTTTCCAATCATTCTATCTCCTATCATGAAATAAAGTAAATCCCATATTCCTGCATGTATCAGATAAATCAGGAAAGTATACCCCGCTAATTTGCTGAAATCCTTACCAATTTTCATTACTGAGAATCCAGCAAAAATCATGCACGATGCAATAACCTCCAGCGGAGCAAGCGGTGCATAAGAAAATGGATTATGGGCAAAGTATCCGACATCTACAGGAAGGCCATTTAGTCCTCGGCAATAGTTAATGTACCCCAGTCCGATATTCATAGACAGTCCGCAAACAATTAGTTTGATAGCTTTCGCATTACTTTTTCTATTTTCAGACCATTTCCTGAGTTTGTATCCCATCAAAAAATAACTTAGGAAACAGAACTGCCATCCAATATCCCACTTCAAAACATGCTCGCTTGTTATGTAACTGACACTGGCAAGGGCAAGGTATATTGTGGTAATCTTTCCATAAATATTTACCCCCCCCTCATGCAAGTTAGCTGCAAGTCGTATTACAAACGGAACCGCAATGTATAACCCAATAAGCATGAATAAATACCAAAGGTGAACCTCCGGCTGGCCTTGTAGCATACTGAATACAATAGACGAAAGGCGTGGAATAAATTCTTCAATCCTATGCCGATGTAGCACAAACACACTTACAATCAGTCTGACCAACCCATATATTACATATAGCATGCAGAAAATGATACCGGTTATACCTATATTTTTAATTGACTTTCGATAAAAATATTTGTAATCGGCATTCCTGCCATCTGCCAGAATGAACGCTCCTGAAAGCATAAAAAAACACGGAACAGCAAAACGAACAATATGGTTAAGTAGCATCACAGGAAAGTTACAGTTTTCCGGAACGCCAGCATCGTTGCATAATAAAAATCCTCCCGAAACATGCAGCATCACAACTGCAAACGCTGAACAGATTCGCAATAAATCATAATTACATTCTCTTTTTTTCATTAATAAAGTTTCGTTTAAAATTTTATCCATCACAAAATCGCCTTCTTTACCTTCCTTAAAAAAATATAACTCCATTTGGAAAATCTCTAAGTACTAAATATCTTATTTTATGTTTTACACCTGGTATTTCAGAAAGTTTTGTCCTTTCTTTCGTCAGTCTATCCATAACAGCAAATTCTGGTGTCCCTATTCTTTTAAACACTGGATTACTCAAAAACTCCTTCAAACATTTCTCAAGGCCCTCTTCCGGCAATGTGAAGCTATATTCTTCTGTAACATTTTTTAATTTACTATTATCAAATCTTCGATCAAAAAAACGGTCATAAATTACCTGATATTTATTTCCCATTACTTCATAAATAGGTTGTAAATCATCCACATACTTAATCTTAATCTCACGTCCCATAATCTCCCTAAATACTTTTTGATATACTACAAGCACATCATTCCACTTGATAGTTTTGTCAATTGTGATGTGAAACGTTTCTCCGTATGCTTTTTCGTTACCAATGAGCATTGAGATTCCTCTCGCAACATTTTCGCCGAGAGTCATTGTTGTATATTTTTCAGCAATCGCCTTCGGAAAAATAACTGTTCGTCCATGTAATGCTCTGTAAAGCCACAATTCTTTCTCATACACGCCAAGTTGTAGTCTTTGATTACTATAAGTAATATATGGCCGAACTATTGTCCAATTTGTTTTGCCAGACTCACGGAGTAAGTTTTCTTGTCTGGCTTTTGCAAGAGCATATTCATCACTCTTCAAATACTCTTTATCCATGGTCACATCCAGCAAACGCGGCGAGTCCTCAGTAATAGGTTCTTCAGAAGACGCATATACGCGGCTTGAACTTAAAAATATATACTGTCCAACCATATCCAACAACAGATCACGCCTTGCCTCAAACTCTTCTGTGCTGTAAGACATGAAATCGACAACAGCATCATACTGTCTACATAAAAGTCTTTTCAAAAAAACAGTATCATTGGCATTTCCTTGAATATAATTAACATTTTTAAATTCAGATTTTCTAGCAGAGCGACTCGTTACAGTTATTTTCTCACCGCGTTGCGCCAGGATTTTTACCAGATCAACACCCATTGCCCCAGTTCCACCTAAAACCAGTATTCTCATGTCAAATTCCTTTCTCACCACAACTGAAAAGATCCTAAATTAAGTCTTCAATCATATGTACTTTACAATTGCCTAGACTCTCAACTATTCCTTTCGAACCCCTAAAAGAACTTTTACTGTTCTAATTATCCTATTGCGCAACAGCACGCAAACAGCCAGAACTACTATAAGCATGCCATATCTTATAACAATATGCTCATAACTTGCCATAAAGAGAAAACCTATCGTAAAAAAGATGGTAGCAATGGCAAAATAATGTCTAATACTATATGGCTGCTCGTTATTCAATTTTTCGCGACAAATCTTTCTCATAAAAAACATATGAAACATAGCATATACGATGTAACAGACTAATGTTGTATATCCTGCGGCATAATAGCCAAACAATTTAATAAAAATGAAATTCAATACTATATTAAGTACTGCGCCGGCACTTGTTGCAAAAGCTATAAGTTTAGTCTTTTCATAATAGAATTCAAATGCTGCAAAAAAAGTATAAGAAAATGTAAAAAAGACACTCATAGCTATCGGTGGAATCACCCAAATCGCTTCATAATATTCCGGAGGTGCAAAAACAGCTACGGCTTCTGGCGCTAATGCAATCAAAAGCAAATTGACAACCGCAATTATGATAAATGACGGGTATGCCACTGTAGATATACTTTTGATATCTTTGTTATTAATTTTTTTATATAGCCAAGGTTCTATCGTTTGCAACAACGCCGTATTAAATAAGGTCATCACCTGAGAAATAGAGTAAGCAAGTCCATATATACCCGCTGATGATTCACTTACCATTTTCCCTATCATTATCCTATCAGAGCCGTTTAGAACAGTCATGGATAAGTAATGAGGAATCAATGGAACATTAAAGCAAAGCGCATGTTTCCAATATTTTGCAGAGTAGAATTTTCGACCTTTGCTCATCTGATCTATAAACAAAATGCTGCAAATTGAAACTTCCACAAGAACTAATCCAAAAATTCGAGCAGTTACTTTGTCCTTGGCAAGCCTAACAAAAATAATTCCGAGAACAGGCTTTGCCAATGCCATAATCAATGTAACGGCGACGAGTTTTTGATATTTGAAATCAACTCTCTGTCCCATAGACCAGAAACCATACACACCTGATGTCCATATGAGCAATAACATGAAGGCCATCTGCACCGTTGTAAAAGAAAAAAACTTATTCCAAAAAGAATGAAACACAAAATAAACCGCTCCCCAAAACAAAACAAGCGTTAGTGACAATCCCTCTAGCGATGAGGAAAAAACCTGCCTGTCATTTTCATACTTTACCAATCCTCTTGAATACACGCCAGCGCTCAAATTCATTGAAATACAAACCGTCAAAATGCCGAGCCATGAATTGAAAATATTATATTGCCCATACTCTGTTGTATTCAGCAAGCGAGTGAATATTGGCGTTGTGATAAGCGAAATGCCACGTTGCATAAAAGCACTTATTAAAAACCAAAAAGACGCCTTTACCTGAATCGGAATATTTTGATATTTACTTTCTATATTTTTTATCATATTTATTACCTATTCAGAAATTTTTTTACTACTTCTACACCTTTTTCGCCCAATACATCCTTTGCTATCTTTTTTGCTGTTCCGATAGATGAGACCTCAATGTTATGCATTATTTTCAGAGCGTCACTTTCATCTTTACTGTCAGTGAAGACTTCCAACACCATTGATTTGTCTGTTAACTCGGGAGTTAGGAACCGTTCAAAGACTTCCAAATACTCTTCCTTATTCGAAGCACTGAGATACTCAAATCCTAAATCTTCAGCATAATGCCTCACCAATGTTATTGACTTATTACCGTAATGCCCCGCAGCCGCCATATAAGGATCCGCATCTTCTCCGAAACATGCCGCAGGATGAGAGTAATTGCGGAATTCCGTCCCCCGTCCATTGTTAATAATCATAATACGAATATTGTTGCCAATATGCCGATTCCCCAACACATTCATATCGTAAAAGAATCCTAAATCACCTACAACGCCAAAATAAAGTTTATTCTTATCCACTAATGACATCCCAACAAGAGTAGACACCCCTCCATCAATTCCAAATCCTCCGGTATTGGAATAACAAGTTACGCTTACAGGTGTTTCAAAAAAATTCCATGAACGAAGCGTATTCAGAATCGCAAGATATAAAATAGAATCGTCTGGCAAACAGTGTGCCGTATGTTGCGCTATCCAAAGATTTGAAAATGGAAGCTCTGGTATTTTTTCCGAAATTCTCTTATATGCCATAGCCCATTCGTCATAGTAGCTCATCTGCCTATCGACCATCGGAGCCATAGAATTATAGGTCTCAAAAAAATCCGACTCATCCATATCAAAAATACCAGTAAGTTTTCGATAGGTATCTCTAATCTCACCATCAGGATTGACCCTCCAAACCTGCTTCCCTTTAAAGCCTATATATGCCCCTGAAACATTACCAATATCTACTACCAGGTCAGCCTCAAGCGACAGCGAAGAATAGAATGTCTGTTCAGTCACAATGCTCGCCAAGACACGATATTTACCTCTATAATTACTGGTATGGTCACACAGAACTACCCCATTATATTTTTTGCAAAATTCATCAATTGCTTGTGTAAGGATCTCACTAAAACGTCGATGATCCCCGACAAAAATAGCTACCTTTCCCTCAGGGATGTCGGGTAAAGTATCTTTCAAATTATATCTCTTAATTACCTTTACATTCGGCAGGGTTTTCTTACTGAAATCTTTACTATATGTAGTTGCCAGATTAATATGCACCGGACCGCCTCCGTTTCTACGAAGTTCCAACAGCGCTCGGTTAATCTGAACTGTATATGCCCATCTATCTTCATCAGAGTCGAAGACAGGGATGCTAACACTCAACTTAACTAAATCGTTCATCTGGACACGGCGATCAAGTACCTGCGGGATATTTTGTCCTATTCTTCCCTCATGTTGAGTGGATGTTATGGCAAGCACCGGAAGTTTACGATAAAATGCCTCAGTCAGCCCCGGTACATAGTTCCTCGATGCCGTCGCCCCTGTGCAACTTAATGCAACCGGTTCCCCACTTTCCGCGGCAAGACCACATGCGATATACGCCGCTGATCTCTCATCTACAGAACTGTAGATTTCAAAATATGAATCACTTTGTAAGCTGCCAACCAAACATACGTTCGTTGTGCCTGGACTCACAACTATTTTTCGCACTCCGTGCGCCTTCATTAATGCAATGAGTATCTGGATATGCGTTTCGCTAGTATAATATTTGTCCATATCAATCCTCTCCAGTTTCTTAAATAAATTTCTATATTATATATTACTTTAATGAAAATATATTTTTCAAATAACTATCTTCTTTTAATTACCCGGTCTTTCATTAACTGCCTCTGATAATGCTTTTCTCAAATATATCATTCCCTTTTCCTTTTCCTCTTTCAATATATCAGCCGTACGCGAATAATCCACTGGCTTTCCTATGTTTTCTATATCAGCACATTTTTCCAGTTGAAACACTTTCAGCAAAGTTTGAATTCGTCCCTTCATTCTGGGGCCATTCATGCCACCACGTTGAAAGACAGTGAAATCCTTTCCATAAAGTATAGAAAATACGCTTCCGTGAAAAGAATCTGTGCAAACATACTTTGCATGATCAACCAAATATATAAACTCATCTGGCCGGGTACAATACCAAGAAACATTTTCTTCCGTCAGGATATTGATTATTTCCATATTTTTCGTTTGAGCAAGCAATTTAATCTGTTCTTTTGTCCTGCTTCCGATTTCACCTAAAAAATATACTAATATATACCTCTCAGGTACTGTGTACGCAGGCTTACGCGCTACCTCATTCCATTCTTCGACCGACAAAAGCATTGTAGGATCGCAAATAAGCGCGGTATTACGTCCTGTCAAATGATTAATCAAATCGCATCCTGACATTTCACGGCAACATAATTCAGGAAAACCGTTTAGACCTTGTTTATATATCTCCTTATCCTGTTCGCTTACCTCATCAAATCCAAAGCTAGGCGCATAACACACCCTTTTTTCCTTTTCTGTAAAACGCAAAAAATAATATTCCAGTTCCTCTTTTTTCTTTGTCCACCCATGCCAAACCTGATCGCTGCCACACACAAACGCATCGTAACCATTCAAAACGCCTCGCTTTACCTTGTTGTATGACAATGGTTTCCGCACCTTTAACCATTGCCTGGAAAAAGTACGAAAACATTCTGTACGTTTCAGCATAAGACGTCGTGAATAACTCGCTTTTCTCGGAATCCCAAGCAGTACAACTAACCAACCTTTCCAACTCAGTTTCTTGCTGAAAGAATTTACCACTATTGTTTCTGGCTCAAATCCCACCTGCCGAATCGCCTGCTGTAAAGCATAGTTCTGAAGTTTATTTCCTATATTACAATCACCGTAAATTGTAACAATTGCCACCCGACCAATAATATCTTGCATCGTATCATCACCTCTTAACACAGTCTTCTTCCGCATTTTTCAATTTTATATCTTCCTCTCCTTTTCCCTCATGCTTCGGACATCAACTGATACGATAGCAAGGACAAAAAATACTAAATAAGCACTCTCGGTTCTCAGAGATAGATTATACCAAGTCATAGCAATAGATAGCGTTGAAATCACAATCACAATCACCGCATGGTATTTTCGCTCCGCCAAGGCCTTCATTCTTATAAATGCATAACGAGCCGTATCGATAAAGAACAATATGTAGCTTATCAGACCAACAAGTCCAGTCTCCAGAAAGAGCATCGCATGTCCAAACCATCGATACCTCGCAATCTCTCCATATAGGCGATAGAAATCACTCTGAAAATATGCTGACGTCTCACACGCGCCGAAACCATAGCCAAACAAGACACGCGAAATTTTATTATGAAAATAATTCTTACTAATCTGCTGCAATGCTCCTGCACGACTGAAGGATTCGCCTCCAACATAGCTCGAGGCAGCAGTTTTCAAAAGCTTCTCCTTATCCATGAGCGTGTTAAAAGCTCCTTCGAACACATTCCGCATCGTCATAAGCCCTATGAATAAGGCAATTGCACCAGCTGCGATAAAAAAAGCATGTTTGATAGACGGTTTAAACAGAAAAAAAACCATACCTGCTATGAGGACAAATTCCAAAAAAAGGACTTTAAGTTCAGCCACTGCACCAATACACAAGGAAGACGCTAAGATTACAAGCAATTTGGTCAGGGCAAGCTTCTTCGCCATATATTTACTAAAAGCCCAGGTAAGCAAAATGAATAAGTATAAATTTAACGGCCCATTGCAGCCTGATCCAGTCCCAAAGATTCCTCCTAAATTATCTTGTTCACACCCCAGTACAAAGTGTTCATACAGACACAACACAATATTCAGATACTGAAACTTATACAAAATTTCAAATATTCGGTCTACATCCTGCGCTTCCAGAAATGTGCCGCAGGCCAAAAAAAATACATAGAAGCGAAATACATTTCTTACCGCCCAAACATACAGCAAAAAAGGAACAAGGTTAAATAAGGCTGTCAAAGACACGATTGCCCAAAACAAGCCTATCACGCATAACGCACTCCTATATCCACTTTTCACATACATATGAAAAATCTTCTTCCTAAGTGTCACAAATAGCAAAACTGTGACAATATCTGTCACATAATTTAGGAAATGCGGCAACCCCAGCACCGACGTCAAAAAACATAATATTAGATTATAAACAATCTGGAAATAGATTAACCTCACTCCTAATTTTTTGTCAAAAACAATGACCATGTCTTTTCTCCCTGTTTCATTCTGGCACGATTCTTTCCTTTATACTACTCTTAATACAAAGCATCGGTTTAAGTATAATGTATGGTAAATAGGCAATCGTCAATACTTTTAATCTTTCTGATAATTGACGATTGCATTTGATGAATTCACGAACGTAAGCTCTTAGGGCCATATTTATCCTGCGCATTTCTTCCGCCGAAGGGCTTTTTTTCTGTTTGACTGCCGAAAATTTTACACAGATCGCTCTTGAAGTGTAATACGACTTAAGATAAGTCATATCACTGGAATTATACTTTTTATAGTTTAGAATAATTTCAGCTGCATCAATCGCTGTGGCCACCTTCCAGCTATAGCCACTGTTCGTAGCACTGTCAGGTCTTTCCAGAATATTCCACATCTTTTTGTCTCTATATACGATACCGTCAACGCACAAAAGATACTGAAAAACAAATAATCCGTCTTCTCCATCATGAATACCTGGATTAAAGGCAATATGGTTGTCCAACAAAATCTTTCTATTAAACAATTTATAGCAGGCACTCCCAAGCCGATATTTATTTAAGCAAAAACACTGAATTAACTTATCCTTATAAATTACTGCTTCTTCTGTTCCAACTTGTTGATGTGCTACTTCTTCAAGATTACCTTTTTTCATATGAATCAAATTATAATCAAGGCATGTCAGGAATCCTTGTCTGCCCTTATCCAGCAATTCGTCTATGGTTTCCGGTTCCAACCAGTCATCAGAATCCAGAAAAATAACGTATTCTCCCCTTGCCTCTTCTATCCCTTTATTCCTAGCAGATGATACTCCTTTGTTCTCCTGCCTATATACACGGATGCGCTTATCCAGGGTCGAATACTTCATAAGCACTCTATATGTATTATCAGTAGAACCGTCATCAACAATGACAATTTCAATATCAGAATTTGTCTGATTCATGCATGACTCTATTCCTCGAAATATATAATTCTCCACATTATATGCTGGTATTATGATTGAAACCATTTCTCCTTAAACTCCTTACTATACTTCTTCCAAATATGCTTCTGAACCGATTGTCTTTATCTTACCAATCTTTATATTATCTCCCAACAATTCAAATTATGATTATATCTTTTTATCACTTTTGCAGGCGTACCAACCGCTACGGAATAATCCGGAACATCCCGTGTAACTACTGAATTTGCTCCTATCACACAGTTTTTCCCGATATGAACATCTCCGATAATCACAACATGTGTTCCTATCCAGCTTCCTTGACCGATTTTTAATTCATCATGGCCATTTCTTCTGATAAACCTTGCTCCCTGATCCATAATCGGCATATCCGGATTATCATAAATGTGATCTGATGAACTTATATAATTGTCCATCCCCAAAAGAACATCCGATTCAATCACAATTTCTCCGACAATCCGATTTCTAGTCCCTATATCACACCTATCTCCAATTATCAATTTTTCCCCGGCAAAAATATCTACATCCGGTCTGATTTGAACACCGTCACCCAATGTTATGTTTTTACCGTTGGTAACATGAACATGTCGTCCAATATATACCCCTTCCCCCCCTCAACATGAATTCCTTTTCTGTGACACTGAATTATACCCATTGCATGTTTTAATATTGTTTTTAAACCTCTCGATGTCCTTTTCCTATTCATAATTATTATCTTTCCTTACTAATTGCTATAATTACAGTCACTTTTGCATCTTCCCGAACCGATACCAATGTCGCTCCGAGCCTGGCAAACGTCTCATCTTTCTAAGCCATTGCAGCACTTCCGTGGTTCTATCCCCAAAAGGTCCACACCCATGAGCCATCTCTATCAACCAAACACTTCCACAATCCATATTCGCTTCGATTAATACTGGCTCTCCCTCTGCATCTATCGTAAAGTCCCAATTAATACACCCTATCTGTGGAATCATCTGACTCATCCGTTTTGCTGCTGCAAGAACCTTCGGAAACGATTCAACCCGATATCCTTCAAAAGTAATTCCTGTATCCGGATGAACAGTATATTCTTCCTTAAATTCTGTATATGCAGTTCTATTCAAGACGCCTTCATCATTAATGGCAATAAACATTCCTCCTGCATGAGCGTTGTCTAAATAATTTCCACCACGTCCAATTCTCATGATAACCGGCATATGATAATATCCATCTTTCCAACGATATGTAATGACACGAAAAGTATTAACACTATTCGGGTACAAAGCAGTTATCGACTCATGACATTTGAGACGCTCTTGTATTATAAAATGATCACCAGCATCCAAAAGAATATCTCTTGCCGATCTTCCATCCAATTTGTTAATTCCATCTTTCATATTGATTAAGCAGCAACCTTCGCCACTACTACTATCGATACTCGGTTTAAGAAAAGCTTCACCTATATTAGCAATTCTTCCAATGGCCTCTTTCTTCGAAAGTTCAATATATCTTCCATCACGATAGATTCCAAAAGATGCCTGCAGAAAAAACTTCGGAGTTCTCACCCCCCCACATACGCCAAATAGGGAAGCACATTTTTATCACCCAATGATCTGGTATAAGCACTGTCTTGATTCATGAAATGCTCAAATTCAGGAATATAGAGCATTTCCGGAAAATACCCCGGATCAAAACAACCAGTATATGCCATGTAATGCCTATGCCATATACGTGAAATCCTTTTGCCATAATTATCTTTATATAATGTGTCTATCTGTTTTTTTTGATCCTTAGATAGCTTTACAGACCTCCATATCTTTACCCTGCGTTTGTCCCAAAATTTCCGTACTTCGCCGTACCTTCTGCGAGATATCATCACCTGACCCAACGCATCCATCAATTTTTTTTTAATTTTTTTCTTTAGCTTCCCCACTTATCCTCTGTTCCTTTCTCGGCAATTCTAAAAGTCCACTGTTTCCGTCATTTTTGCCATTAAAATGTTTTTCCTATATATGATAAAAAATGCCACCTCTCCAAAAATACATTTCGTTTAAATTCCAATAGGAAGATGAATTAAATTGCCCAGTATCATTTCTGATTTTATATCATCAAACGGCTCAAATCCTCCGCCATCATAGAATGTTATCTCTCCAAAATAAAGTTTCCCAGCAACTTCATACCAATCAATTCGAACATGCGCCATTTCGCCAGAAAGAGTTCTTGACAGTTCTATCATTTTATCCAAGTTTTGGGGCGGGTTAATCAGCGTCTTTGCCGTTGGTCCTTGACTAATCTCTGCCGGTTTCCATGAGATATCATAAAAGTCTTGTGTATGTTCAGAAAAACGGTCTTTATGAATTTCAATGAATTGCGGTTCTCCGTTAAAACATAAAAATTTATAGTCTGTCAATCCCGTCTTATCCTCGTCACAGTCAGGCATCCTAACAGTCCTGATAAGCATTGATACACCATCACTGGTCAAGAGATACCCCCCCCCAGAAGGAAGTTTGATCCATTCACCCATCTTCTCGTCAAGAATCTCGGGTGTAAATTTACCTAACCCTGATTCGTGGTAAAATGTAAGCTCTCCAAAATAAATCCGGTTATCAATGCAATATAAATCTGTTCTTACATGAGAAATACCCGCCGACAGAACGCGCGCTATGCTAAGCATCTTATCAAGCTGCTTCGGCCGCTCAATATGATGCTTGGGGTCTGTAGGATATTGAATTGCTGCTTCAATATACTTCCAATCGGTTGAATATAAATTCCTCTTATGCTTAACAAATCGATCATAATCTACCTGTATAAGTTTCGGTTTCCCATCGAAATTAAAAATTTTATAATCCTTCAATTCCGTACCTGATTCATCAGTCATATACTTTTCGGCGATAATACGTGGCTTTACATTCTTATAAGGCCATTCCCTGCCAAAGTAAAAAAAATTCTGATTGAGGCTTTTCTTTAATTTTTTCTTAGTCGCGTTGACATCCAATTTGTTTTTATTCCTGCATATAACAAGTCCCCCCGAATCATGTGTGCACTTTAATACGAACTGATTCGGGAGAGAGTCAAAATCGACCTCATCGATGGAATTCCATACGCCCAAAGTCGGAATAATATACTCTTCGCCAATTAAATCAGCAACATACTGCTTGACCTCATATTTATCTACCAATCTTGTATAGAGCGGATTGTGATCGTGCAGCTTAAGCCATTGCAGCTTCTCATTGAAGGTCTGAGGATTCCCCAGATTTAATTTCCTTTTAAAAATCATCCTATACAATATTCTTATATACTGCTCGTCGGACATCCAATTCAGGTATCCTCTCCTACCCAAATTTGTTATAATCTTATCTGGATGTTCTATCGCCTTCTTTGCAATCTCCAGCATCTCTGCTCTCCTCCTATCACCTGATCTGTTCCCTATACCTCTTCCTGAGCGTTTCTCAGTCTATTTTCTCCATGGAGTACGTCTCTGAACAATCGCATCAATGCCTCATAGTGCTCTTCCGCCATGAACCGTTCCTCGAACCTGATGCGACTATTGTGCCCCTGCTCCTTTACCTTGTCGTCACTGTCCAACAGTCGGATCTTCTCTACAAGCTCGTCTGCATTACCTGGCTCGAACAGATAACCGTTCCAGCCGTCCTCGACCAGTTCCGGTAGACTGCCGATATTGCTTGCCAGCACCGGTTTTGATTGCTGGAAAGACTCCAATGCAGTATTGGGCAGGTTCTCATACCACATGGATGGAATAATTGAAAACCGGGCCCTGCTCACAATGTTCTCCAACTCCACCCCGCCCTTGAACCCAAGGAACTCGACATTCTTCATCTCGCGTTCTCGGATATACTGTTTTAATCGCTCTGCCTCCTCTGTCGTATCGTCCCCTACTATCTTCAGCTGATGATCCGGCAGCTTCTCATAAGCACGGATTATCGTGTCCACTCCTTTTCCGTCCGATATGGATCCAAAATACAAGCCATAGGAACCACTACCACTCTGCTCTACCCGCTTCACACTTATCTCACTGATTGAAAATGTCGGTATACAGATGATCTTGCTCCTATCGAAACCATGCTCAACCAATTTTTTCTTCAAAAATTCAGATGGCGTGATAAATGCATCCACATCCTCATAGACCCTAAGCCATTCATGTATTTTCATAGACAGTACACGAACCATTGATGTAAATAGTGAACCTTTCACACATCTCTTCCTTATACAGGATCTGTACCCTTTCGTCAGGCACTCCTCACAAACCTGTTTCCGACATAAAAAACCAAACTGAGGACACAGGAGATAATAATCAGATAATCGAAGCACTACCGGCATCCCCATCTGCTTCGCCCCTCTTATGACGCTTGGGGAGAGCTTATTTACAAAGTGGAGAATATATACCAAATCCGGCTTTACCTCACGGATTTCTTTCTGTATCGCCCGTTTAACCTCAAAGGAATAAATGCTTCTCGAGAGCATCTGGTATATCACACGGGGAGTCTTTTTATATTCTCTGTAATAGGTCGCATCCCTTCCTCCAATCGGTTCGACAAAATATTTTTCATACTCAGTCTCTACATTCTTGTTGGAATGCACCGAGAACGGTATCACCTCATGCCCGTGTTCTTCCAAGATCCGCTTTATATTGAACATGTACCTTTCCGGTCCGCCAGAAATAAAATATCGGTAATTAACAATCAGTATCCTCACTTCGCATCTAACTCCATCTAAAAGATTTGCTTCAGTCTCTCCTGAAAATATCCTTCGTGTAGACCTTATCCTTGACATCATCCAGGCATTCATCATAACGGTTTGCCACGATCACCTGACTGCGTTTTTTGAAATCCTCAAGGTTGTTCATTACCCTGCTGCCGAAAAATGTCTCACCGTCCTTCAGCGTCGGCTCGTATATGATAACAGTCGCGCCTTTCGCCTTTATCCTTTTCATGATTCCCTGAATACTGCTCTGGCGGAAGTTATCGCTATTATTTTTCATTGTGAGCCGGTAAACACCAATCACAACTTCCTTTTCCCGGCTACTCTCCCAGCTGCTATTCGCACTGTACGCCCCTGCCAGCTCCAATACCCGATCCGCAATGAAATCCTTCCTTGTACGGTTGCTTTCCACAATCGCTTCTATCAGGTTCTCCGGAACATCCCGGTAATTTGCCAGCAGCTGCTTTGTATCTTTGGGCAGACAATAACCGCCATATCCGAAGCTCGGGTTATTGTAGTAGCCCCCAATCCGTGGATCCAGGCATACGCCTTCTATAATCGCTCTGGTATCAAGGCCCTTCAGCTCTGCATACGTGTCTAATTCATTGAAATATCCGACCCGCAAAGCAAGGTATGTATTGGCAAACAGCTTTACTGCCTCAGCCTCCGTAAATCCCATATAAAGTACGTCTATGTTCTCTTTAGCCGCCCCCTGCACCAGAAGCTCCGCAAATCCGTGCGCAGCTTCCATAAGCCGTGCATCTTCCCTGTCCGTGCCTACAACGATCCGGGATGGATACAGATTATCGTAAAGCGCTTTGGACTCTCTCAGGAATTCCGGACTGAACAGGATATTCCTGCTCCCGGTCTTTTCCCGGATGCCTTCCGTAAACCCTACCGGGACAGTACTTTTGATGACCATGACAGCATCCGAGGCATATTCCATAACCTGCTGGATCACGGCCTCAACTGCAGCCGTATCAAAAAAATTCTTATGCGGGTCATAATTCGTAGGAGCACTTATGATCACAAAATCAGCACCAGTATAAGCTTCCTTTGCATCCAAAGTCGCTATCAGGTGTAGTTCCTTTTCCTTCAGATATTTTTCAATATACTCATCCCGGATCGGCGATTTCCCTTGGTTGATCATTCCGACCTTTTCCGGGATAATGTCTACTGCATACACTTCGTTGTGCTGTGCAAGCAGTACAGACATGGATAATCCAACATAGCCGATCCCTGCTACCGCTATTTTCAAGCTTCCATCCGTGGTATTCATTCTGCTATCCCCTCTGTTTCCCCTTCACGACATCCATAAAAATCCTTATACCATTCAGCAAACTTTCTGAGGCCATCCCGCAGACCGGTTCCTGGCCTGAATCCGAAATCTGTCTCCAGCGCTGTCACATCCGCATAGGTTTCTGGCACATCCCCTGGCTGCATCGGAACCAACTCCCTGTGGCTTTCAAAATCATATTTCTCCGGCAAGACCCCCGCCCGTACAAGCTCCTGCTGCAGAATATCAACAAAATCCAGCAAATTTTCCGGATGACTGTTGCCAATGTTATAAAGTCTGTATGGCGGTACCGGTAGGCCATCCTCCCCAGTCCTTTTCTCGGGAGCATACTGCATGACACGGACGACACCCTCCACGATATCATCTATATACGTGAAGTCTCTTTTACAGTTTCCGTAATTGAATATCTGGATCTTCCCACCCATTTTCAGTTTATCCGCAAAGCTGAAATAAGCCATGTCGGGCCTTCCTGCCGGTCCGTATACAGTGAAAAAGCGAAGCCCCGTGGTAGGAATCCCGTATAGCTTGGAGTAAGCATGCGCCAGCAGCTCGTCAGATTTCTTGGTCGCGGCATACAGGCTCACCGGCTGATCCGTCTTGTCCTCTGTAGAATAGGGAATCCTTTTATTCGAACCATACACTGAACTGGAAGAAGCATACACCAGATGTTCTACACCCTTGTCCGCGCCATCATGAACACCGGCGAGATTGTCATAAGAATGTCTGCAGGTCTCCAGGATATTATAAAAACCAATCAGGTTCGACTCTATGTACGCGTCCGGGTTTGTGATGGAATATCTTACCCCAGCCTGTGCCGCCAAATTCACCACAATCTGCGGCCTATATCTGTGAAATATCTCCGTGACAAATTCCTTATCCGCAATACTCCCTTTGCTAAAATGAAAAGAAGAAAACTTGTCCAGTTCCGCCAGCCTATATTCTTTTAGCGAGACATCATAATAGTTATTCAGATTATCGATACCGATGATCTGTATTCCATGTATACCCTGACACAACTTCCTGATCAGACTAGCACCAATAAACCCTGCCGCTCCGGTGACAAGAATCGTTTTACCTTCCAGGTTGATGTTGAAATTAACCATCCGTTTCCGCCTTCTCCTTTGCCTTAAAACTTATAATCTAATTCTCATATATGACTGATTTTTTCATACTGTCTCCCACCTTATTTGCTATCTTCTACAACTTCCAAACATGGCCAAACGTTTCTGTCAGAGCAGATACCCATACTCATTTTTAATCCACTCGGTTTATTATCATTAATCAGAATACGTTCCCCATAAGGTGCTCCAAAAATGATGTAGTTGTACCGAATACTGTTGCTTTTCAGGAAATCTTCCGTCTGTTTCCTGTGAACTTCTGCTCTCGATGTCAGAAAAATAATCATGTCTTTAGCGGGAAGCGACCTTAGAAAGTCAGCTGCACCTTCAAGAAACGTATCATGTCCGTCTTCTTTATATCCATTGTGTTTAACCACAGTCCCATCCAGATCAAATATCCATGTATGTCCCAATGGTGAAAGTATAAGTTTATTTTTCATGCCGCAATCGTACCCCTATCGCCCCCCCCGGATGGTTTGGTTTAAAATCCGCTTCCAGAGATAGGTTCAATCTTTTTGAAAGCTCCATCGCCACCTTTTGAAGGACAATCAGATTTATTGTTGTCGAATTGTTAGGTATCACGTTCCATCTATCACCCTCGTGCTCCAGTCGAACAATTAGCTTGTTTTCCATGGAATCAGCCAGCGGGCTATGTTCCTCAAAGCTGAGCAGCCACAAATCAACTCCCTTTCTCTTTTTGAGCAAGTTTGCCAGATAAACAGATTCAACAGTTGCACCGCTTTTCGTCAGGATAATAACCAAATCTCCTGGATGTACCATTCCCAAATCTCCATGCACAGCTGAATTGGTATGCAAAAATCCAGCATTTAGTCCAAGTGAAAGCATTGTCCCAACAAATTTATCACAAATACATACATTTTTCCCCAACCCGGATACTACAACTCGGAAACCTTTATGCAATACTGCCTCACATTCACTGATGAGTCTTTCCATCTGATTCTTGTCAATTGAACGGAGTGCCGATTCGATCATGGCCATATCGTTTTCGAAATATGTATACGCGCTGTCTGTCATAATACTTCCTCCAGATAATACAGTCCGTTGTAAAACGCTCCGCAAATTGAGTCATAGTCTTCCCATACGTAAGTAGTCAGACTAAGCCATACAATAGCCATCAAAAGTTTCATTTGCCGTTCCGTCACTTCACCGTCAAGCATCTCAAAGAAATACCTTTCCAGTCCTTCCCAACAATTTGAATCAATACTTAATTCTACTTCGTTTTCTCCAATGGTTAAGTCAAACCGTTTTAAATTAAACTGATCATAATTACTATATAAAGAATAATACAGCTTTACCCAATCGTACGCAGGATCCCCGTAAATCTCTGTAGTTCCAAAATATCCTCTAGGATCTATCAGCACAGTCTCTCCATCGGACTTCAGCATCATATTACTGAATGTGCAATCACCATGGATAAACCGAAATTTCGACGGCAAGTACTGCAGTACCTCACGCTCTAATTCCTCTCTATGACAAAACACATTTCGGCATAATCTTCCGTTTACTTTGACTGTTTCTTCATCCGCAAATGGCACAAGACGGTGCACCTTATTCAGTCTTTCGAAAGTTTTCCCTATGTATGCCGTCCAATAGCTTTCTTTTTCAGCAGGAACACTTCCAAGGCTATGTAACTGTTTCAGATTTACTATAACCTTTTTTAAGATAGCTTTCTTTCTATCCTCTGTAAGGCCCTCACATTCATAAATCGGTACTCCATCAACTAGTTCCATGCACAAAGGTTGAAAACCATATATATGTGGAATACCTTCAACCCCAAGTTCCATTGCTTTCCGATACCATGCGACTTCACGCAAAGCAAGTCGTTGTCCTTGTTCATCCACCGCCTCCTTGTAGAATCTACCGTTTTCTATCTGAATCCGGTTAAATGGACGGCACCTATTCTCCGGCAATTTTTTCCATTCGCTGTAAAGTCCATATTCATGCGTCCGATACAATGGCTGTTCTTCAAATCGAAGTCCTTGTTCTTTCAGCCACCGGACGAATTCCCCATCCTTAGGCACCCCCTCCAGGAAAGACTTATTCCTGAATATAAAATGCCCAGCCACACCTTGCTCCGAACTTCTCTCTTCGGTAAATTCCCCGTTTTCATATTTCCATCTGCACGGGAAATCCTTAGATATGCCTATAATATTATTATCTGTTTCAGGAATCATATAGTCATCTGACAGGATAAGGTCGCACCAAATCAGCATAAACCTTTTGCCTTCCGGCACCAGAGACACCGCTTCTGCTAATCCCGCGCAGGTACCAGTATGCCCTGTTGCACAGATTAGTGAATATTCCTCTTCTGCAAATTCCTGCAGGTACCTCTCCAAGACATCGTATTTGTAATCACCGATTATAATAAATTTCCTGTCCGGATATCTCCGAAACAAATGGAAGAGCATTGGCAGATTTTGCACGGGAATCAGCGCCTTAGGCTTATTCCTTGTGAGTTTTTCCATGCGCGTCCCTTTTCCGCCTGCTTGTACAATGATATATTCTACCGTCCTGTCAGTCTTTGTGTTTTTCTTATTCTGCATACCTATACTCACTCTAAATTCTCAATCAACTTAATAATGGTTTCACTAATAGTATTTATATCTTCTGGTTCAACCAATGAAATAATTCGTTTTGATCCATATGCAGCAACATCTTCAAACTTCGCTGTACGTTCATCGGGGTAAATGACAATATGATGAGTTTCATAATTTAACGATAAGAAGTCACTAAAACCACTTCGATAGGAGATGACTGCTTTACACCTAGCCGCGCCTATAAAAATATCTCGCAAAGGTGCATCTAAACTTTTCGTCCCTTTGATTGGTTTTTCGTTACTAACAGAATTTGTACATATATTCGTGTATACATTATAACCATTACTGGACAAGGTGTTTGCTATTTGTTCCCATACCCTCAATGGTAGAGTTTTAAATGTATTTGCATATGGCGCTATTATGATATCCCTTAACCCCAGCCCTAATACATCCTCCGCTTCCGGATGATTAACTGAATAAGGCAGATACGAAAGCGGTATTTGTAAAATACAGATTTTAAAAGCGTCCAATCTATGCTCGTAGCAATGCCATGTTTTAAATAAAAGTCGATAATTCCCAATGACATAATTTTTCCCATATACCCTGCTACCCACTCGATTACATATCGATAGGCAAAACATGGAAAATCTGTTTATTGTTTTTACGCCATCAAACGCTCCATAAAGTTCTCCTACATCTTGATGATTCTGTTTACACACCAATATCATCTTTTTAAACTTATATATCTCCTTTAAATATCCAGCCAGAGACGCTATTGCCACAGTGTCCCCAATCCCAGCACAAGAAAATACATAAAATATGTCTTTCTTTCTTGTTAAAACGTCAACAATAACGGAACCAATAGATTGTTCTATAAACCGGACTATTATATTGTTTGAAATTGTATGTCCAAATTTTTTAATATTCATCTTCTCAGTTGCTCCGCTCCGGTTTACTTAAATCATTTCTAGCTTCTAGATATTTTTCACAAGTACTGCATCGATCCAGTTCCTCTTTCGAGATTCTTCCATCCCTATAGTCACAACAAATCTTATTTTCATACATACTGTATGGTTTATCTGTAAGCAGGCTTTTTATCTTATGCTTTACCACCCACCATGCCGGTATCCAGATATACTTATGCATTGCTGGTGAGACTGAGCCAATCATCCAGCATTGGCGGTCACAGCAACGAACCTTCTTTCTCACTACTTCAGCCTCTGGACTATTCCACAGCTCATCCCACGTCTGTTCTTTGAGATTACCCATAACTTCTTTATTTTTCGTTCCGTTGCAAGGCATCACATCGCCGTATGGATCTATAAAGAAGGTGTCAAAACTCATGTCGCAAGGGAGTAAACGCGGCTGTCCGTAGATGTAGTTGATAAGCCCATGATTAAAATAAGCCCGGAACCATTTTTTAGGGCTATTGCTTTTTAGCAGTTTGTTAATGAGGGCCTCAAAATTCTGCGCTACCATCGGACGATCATGGATAATATTTTTTGTTTCTACAAAATAAAAACTGTTATGTAAGCTGGCAGTTGCAAATTCCATATCCATTTCATCTGAAATATTATACAGCGGCACGAGATCAGGCGCATTCTTATCCTGCACTGTCATACCAAAGCCAACGTCTTCCATACCCATCTCACGTAATGTCTTAAGCGTCTGATAACCACGCTGATAACCGTTTTCAAGACCGCGAATCTCATTATTAGTCTTCTCAAGTCCTTCAATAGAAATGCGTATTCCTATCTGTGGAAATTCTTTGCATAAATCCACAATACGGTCTGTAAAAAACCCATTTGTAGAAATTACAATACGGTCTGATTTCTTGTACAACTCCCTCACAATTTCTTTCAGATCTGTCCTGATGAACGGCTCTCCGCCAGTAATGTTGGTAAAATACATCTGTGGCAGTTTTTGAACAGTTTCAAGGGATATCTCTTCTTCCGGTCTGGATGGTACTTTATAGCGGTTACACATTGTACATCTGGCATTACAACGATAAGTTACAATGACTGTACCGTTCAGTTTCATATTCATTAATTTCCTTTCTCATACCTATTTACACGAATTGTTCTAAATAATTCTCCAAATCTTGTGCCTCTACTCTAGCACTAAATTGATTAATGACTGTTTCTCTGGCTGCTTTAGCAATTCTTATTTTCATATCATTATTATCAATTAACATTTGAATTTTATTTTTCAAATCTTCTGCATCAAGAGGTGTATATAACAGACAATTCACCCCCTCATTTGTATAGTATTCCAAGCTATTCACACGAGCAGTAATTATCGGTTTTTCAAGATACATTTGTTGCAACAATGTTAATTGTCCATACGAAAAATTATAGTCTTCCAGAGGTAATACACAAATTTCTGCACGTTTTATGATATCATTCAATACATTTGTAGAAACCTGAGGTATACATATGATATTCTTGTTTCCATATGATATATCTTTCCCGACCATTACTAACTTCAAGTCTTTTTCTCTCAGCTTCTCATATGCCTGTATTAAAGTCGCCCTATCTCTCCTTTTATACCCTACACATAAAATAAATCTTGAAGGTAATTCCGGCATCAATTCCGGGTATGATCTATACGAATCAAAAAAATCTGTATTGATACAACATGGACTAAAGTGAAGTCGATTGATCAGCCAGGGATAAACTTTCTTATAAAAATCAACTTGTGCCGGCATGTGATAAAGAACACCATCGATTGATTTACTGGCAAATTGCAGCAGTTTAGTCTTAATCCCCTTTTCACTGCCACTATTAAATGAACCTACATCTATTAATATATGTTTTATGTTCCTAGTTTTTATAAATCTTCGCCATAAGGCAATGACCATCGCAGATTGTGCTCCGTCAGATATAATGAAATCATATTCATGCATATGAATTATCGCCTTTATTCCTTGTATTACATAAAATCTTAAAACATTTTTTTCAAATTTTTCTAACATAGGAAACGTAGTTGTATCAATCACATCGACTTGAACATCAGACTGAAAATACCTAAAAATACCATATTTAACTTTTGGAGTGATGTAATCGCCGTATCGCAAATCAGATGGAATTTCTTTTGTTCTTTTAACCTTCCAGTTCGGCAAATACAAAATACGAGTGTTTTTCATATCGTTTCCTTCCTCGATCACAAATAGCTTTATACAAGCATCACAATCTCTTAAATTCTATGCGTCTATTTTCATTCTCACACACAATGTTCTCAAATAATCCTCTGCAATTTTATCCCAACTGTAATTGTTCATAACATTCCTTCTGGCTTCTCCAGCATGAAATTTGCGTCGATTCTCATTCAAGATTTCATGGGTGACAATCTCCTCAAAATTTGTGTCGTTATAGAATATATTTCCCGGCCTGTTAGGAAGTGAAGAACTTTCATCAATCAATACAGGAACTCCTGCCGCCATAGACTCAATTATGACAAGGCCAAATGCCTCATAATCAGAAGAAAAAATCGTTGCCTCTGCGGTATTATATAACTCGTTTAAATCCTTCCCTGGACTCACCATTCCCACATATCTCACCTGACTTTGTAACCCAAGCGAGTTTACATATTCATCAATTTCATTTTTATATTCTTCCGAAACAATTCCACCGGCATACGCAAACATATAATCTGGATTATCTTCAAGAAGCCGTCTCATTCTCGTTATAGATCTCTTCTGCCCTTTATTCTCATATATAGAACCCACCTGCAGAAACACCTTTTTTCCTTCAAATCCATATCGTTTCCTGGCAACATCTTTTTCTCCGTCTGTTAATTCATGATAAATTGCTGCATTTACACCGTTATTTATTAATACGAATTTATTCTCATCCACACTAATCTGCTTTATAGCATTTTCTACTGTTTCTTGATTCAATGCATAAATCAAGTCTGCCTTTTTCATACACTCAATTTCCTGAAAATATTTTTTCTTTACCGTCTTTTCAATGGTTTTCCAAGACAAACTCCAAATACCAGTATGAATAGTATAAGCCACAATACATTTATTTCTCAGGTGTAAAGGTATCATTTTAAGGAAGAAAAACAGATTATACTGGTTGTGAAAATGCAATACTGTTTTATCATCAGAAAATCTCAACTTTTTTTTCAACTTTATAGCCAGTGCAAATGAATATAAAATCCGCCTTAGCTTATGCTTGATTCCCAACTGAACATCTGCTGAAGAAAACCATTCTGGTATTTTAACATCTTCAATTGGCAAAGCATTTGAGGCTCTGTTCTCATCTGCTATATCTATAATAGTGACATCCTGGCCCATAGACATAAGACTTTTCGTCAATTCTTCAACTACAATCTCTGTCGCAGCACTTATTTTGGCCGGAATAGATGTGTAACCAGTTCCAATCTCATAAATCCGCATCATGCAACCGCCTCCACTCTGCAGGCAGATTCTGCTGCTACATAATGCGATTCAAGGAATAGGAGTTTAGAACTTATACCCCCCCCACTCCAGCCTTCTATATAATCTTTCACTATTTTATCCCAGCTATAATTCTCAGCTATTTTTTTTCGTATTTTCATCCGACCGTTCCTATCTTCCGCATTATCCAAAAGCATCTGCAGAATGTTTTCAAAATTACTTTCGTTATAATAAATACTTCCTTCACTATCCAAAAAAGGCCTGTCTTCATGGAGTAAAACAGGAACTCCTGCCGACATCGCCTCTAAAATTACCAGAGGAAAGCCCTCATATCGGGAAGGCATTATTAAGGCATCTGCCACATTGTATATTCCATTCAGTTCTTTTCCTGGCTTTATCATTCCCAGATAAAAAACCCGTTCTTCTATCCCATTGCTTTTCACAAAAGTATTTATCTGCTCCTGATATTGATCCGACACGATTCCACCTGCATAAACGTAGACTATATCTTTATTCTCCCTGAATTTCGGAAGAAGCAACTGCAGAGCCCTTAATTGTCCCTTATTTTCACAGATGGAGCCGATTTGCAGGATTATATGTTTGCCCGATAAATGATAATTTTTCTTTATTTCTTCTATCTTTTCTACTGGGAGTATTGTATAAACATCGACATTTACACCATTTCCAATTAGTTTAATTTTTTGAGGCTCTACTTTGAGATGCTGTACCACATTGTCTTTAGTTTCTTCGTTCAAGACAAATATAACATCTGCCTTTTTCATACAATAGGCTTCTTGAAAATATCGTTTTCTGATCACACTTCTGATTTTCCCCCATTCAAGACGCCATATCCCGCTGTGGTTTGTGTAACATGTCACACATTTCTTTCGTAGCCACTGTGGAACAAACAATAAAAAGAAAAACATATTATACTGATTATGAAAATGTAACACTGTCTCATTCTTCATGTTCTTCAAAGTATGCTTTAATTCCTTCGCCAAAGCAATGGAGTATACTACTCTTTTGAGCTTATGTATAACTCCCAGCCTAACATCTGCATCCACCAGCATCCTCGGTACTTTAACTTCTCTAATTGGTAAATCCGATTTCATTCGATCAGGATCAAAAATATCGATGATCTCTACAGCAATGTCCTGATTTTGTAAAGCTCTGGTAACTTGTTCTACTACTATTTCCGTGGCCGCTGATACCTTCGCAGGAATTGATGTATAGCCGGTTCCGATTTCATATATTTTCATATCAATATTCCTCTTAATAAAATGGATTTTTTTAATCACCGATCACAATAACTGCCGTCAGTCGTTTCATCAATGTTTTTCCTTTTTTCTTGGTAATACCAGCCAATCTATTCTCAGGCTATTCATCACTTTCATTGCTATGACAGGCCCCGCAAAGCTGGCCATGATTCCTACCATCACATGAATCAAGCTAAAGCTAATACCAGCCTTTAGCAATATAATTCGCACTGTTGCCGCAAAAATTGTATGCATAAGGAATATTGGAAGTGTATAGCTCGCAAAATACCCAAATAACCTGCTTTGCACATTTTCCCGGAATAGGTACATCACCACCATAATAACTGCAATGCATGCCGTCAAACCCAGCAGAAAATCCATACCTGGGAATCCGATGTCACACGCATAGACAAATACACTCGCTACTATAAATATTGACATCAGTATGCTTGATAAACTTTTCCATAACAGCTTCCTTATACACAGGCAGTTACGCCATGGAGCTCCGCTTAGGCACATTCCCAACACGAACCATATCTCATTGGAAAGAAGATACGTAATTGCCGGTACACTATGCCCCCCCCCGTGCCAAAATACAGCAATTATTTTCATTGCTACAGCGATTACTGTCCCAGCTATCGCCATCTGACGATTCCTAAATGTAGGCGTCACCAAAAACAGGATAAACAACGCATATAAATACCAGTACGGTGATATCGGATGTAGCAAAAGCGAGTCTGCCAATCCTCCCACTTCATTGTTCACAGATGATGAAAAAAAAGTTTTTAACAACCATGTCACAAATGAGAATACGAAATATGGTACTCCCAGACCGACAGCCTTCTTGCAGATATTTTTTCCCCATGCCTGTATCGTATTTATTCCGCTATTCCTCTGATATAGATATCCGCTGCAAATGAAGAACAGTGGAACATGAAAATAATAAACTGTCTGGATGAACCACAGATACAAATCATTTTTGGCGATTATTCCTGCCGTCGTCACGCTCTGGAAAAAATGCCCCAATACGACCAGTATGCATGCTATTACTTTTACATTATCAACCCAGATTTCCCGTTCCTTGCGTGCATCCATACCGTTCTTTCTGTCCTTTCACACCCTGATATACTTTCAACGTCTCCTCCGCTACTTTGTTCCAATTAAACGTTCCACAGATATATTCCGCTGCTCCGGTTCTGTATTCTTTCGCCGTCTCTGGCTGATCGATCAAATACTGTAGCTCTTTTCGCAATTCGGCCGTATCGCCCTTTCGGAATACCGCTGCTTTCTCTCCCACAACTTCCTTACATTCCGGTATATCTGACACTAGGCAGCAGTTCCCGTAGCTCATCGCTTCCAGCAGGCTTAGCGGCATCCCTTCCAGATCACTGGGCAATACGTACACATACGCGTTGCTATACAATTCCTCCAGCATCTCGCCCTGCACAAACCCGGTGAAAAGAATCCGCTCATCACCTTTTGCCAGACCCTGCATTTCCTTCAGAAATCCATCCGTGTCAGAGGAACCGCCCGCGATCACAAGGCGCTTCTCCGTATCGATTCCCCGAAATGCTTCTATCAAATAGGAAATCCCCTTTTCCGGAACAATGCGTCCCAGGAAGAGGATGTAGCTGTCTTTCTCCAGACCGAACCGCTCCCGGATCAGCCTTGCTTCTTTCTTTTGCGGCCGGGTCACGCCGTTTGGAATATATCTGGTCTTTCGTCCATAGGTCTGCTCGAAATACTTCTGCACGCCGCGGCTCAATACGATGATCTCATCCGCGCATCTGACGGCGATTTTCTCGCCAAATTTTATGTACCTGCCGGCAAAGCCGCCCCATTTGGATCGTTGCCAGTCCAGACCATGAATCGTGACAATGACTCTCTTTCCAAGAAGCTTTGGCAGCCAGCACATGACCGCCGGGCCCTCTGCGTGTATGTGAACCACATCATATTTTCCAAATGCCGCTTTCATCGCCGCGGATACGGAGGAGCTCATGGCAGCGTACCCTTTATGGTTTATGGTGAAAACTGTTTTCAGTCTTACACCCTTGTACTCGTTCAGTTTTTGTCCGTCAAACTCACTGCCGCTCACGTGATGACCGCTCCGGTTGAAGCAGGTCACCCTGTGTCCCAGTTGAACCATCCGGGTGCCCAATTCCTCAACGACAACCTCGATCCCGCCCTCGCGGGATGGAATCCTTTTATGCCCGAGCATAGCAATATTCAGTTGTCTTGTTTTGTTTCCCAACACCCTGTACTCCCCGATTCCACTGTTGACATTTTGGACACAATCGTGTACACTATCGTCAGGAGGTGGTTTTATGAATTTTTATTCTGTTCGTGACTTGCGCACTGACACCAAAAGCATGTGGGAAAACCTCTCTTCAGGAGATGAGGTCATCATTACCAACAATGGCAAACCGTCCGCATTGATGATCGATATTCCGGAGGGTGCTTTTGATGAGATCGTACAGGCCGTCCGTCAGGCAAAGGCGATGATCGCGTTTAATAGCATGCGTCATAAAGCGGCGAAAGCCGGCTTCCTTACGGATGAGGGAATTGACGCCGTGATCTCGGATGTAAGAAACGGAGGCTGAAAATGAATATTGTTCTGGATACGAATGTCCTGGTTTCCGCCTTATGGTCTCCCGGCAAAAAAGCCAGCGAAATTCTGAACGCCGTTTTCAGCCGGAAATTTACGGCCTGCTATGATCACAGGATTCTTGAGGAATACAGCCTTGTCCTCCATTACAGGAAATTTCCTTTTTCTGAATGGGAGATCAATGCCGTTCTGGAACCTCTCATAAAATCCGGGATCTCAGTCATTGCTGATCCGTTGCCGGATGTCCCATTCACGGATGAATCTGACCGAAAATTTTATGAGGTCGCCAAATTCTGCGGCGCCATCCTCATCACTGGAAATCAAAAGCATTACCCAGACGAATCAGACATTATGGCAATGCCTGACTTCTTCCGAAAATATCTGTGACAACTTCCCTGTCCGGACACCAATCCGGACAGGGATTTCTTACATCGCCCCATCCCTGTAAAACACGACCTTCACCGTCTTCAGCAGGATCTTCAGATCCAGCCACAGGCTCCATTCGCATATGTACTGTCGATCCAGTTCTACAACCTCCTCAAAGTTCGAGATCCTGCTCCGACCGCTCACCTGCCACAAACCGGTGATTCCCGGCCGAACCGACATCCGCGCCCGATGATGCGCTTCATATTTCTCCCACTCGTCCACGGTCGGCGGGCGCGTACCCACCAGACTCATGTCGCCCTTCAGCACATTGAAGAACTGAGGGAATTCGTCCAGGCTCCAGTCCCGGATGAAGTTGCCGATTCCCTTCTTATAGGTTCCGTCCGGCAGGATTCGTGATCCGATGATCCGCGGGTCTTCCTCAAACTTAAACATCATCTGCCCGTCCAGTCCGCAGGCCACGGCCACCTCTGCCTTTCGCGCTTCTGCGTCCAGGCACATGCTGCGGAACTTGTACATCTTGAACTTCTTGCCGTTGCACCCCACGCGTGTCTGCGAAAAAAAGATCGGACCGGGTGAATTTATGTAGATGAAGGGAGCGATTAAAACATATAGCACTCCGGTAGCCAGACAGCCCACCAGTCCCCCGACGATGTCGATTGTCCGCTTCACGAACGCCTGTCCGAGCGTAACGCTTCCGAGGCTGTAAGTGATCACCATGTTGTCCCCCAGATATTCCACGGTCTGCGTCTGCTCCGCGTAGCGCTTCAGACTGTCCAGCTTTATATGGACAACGAGCCCCATCTCAATCAGGGTCTGGTACAGTTCCTCCGATGACTCTTTCGGAACCGCGACCAGCACCTCGTCCACCCATTCCCGCTTCAGATATTCGATGACGTCTTCCCTGCAGGCCGCCACCGGTACGCCGGCAATCGCCCGGCCGCGCATATCTCGGTCGATGACAGCCATCCCCGGTATCTGGTACAATCCATGACTGTTTTTTTGGATATCTTCAACTGTCTTCTCTGCGTTTTGGGACGATACGATCAGGAAGAGTACCGTTTTATTCCTGATCGGACTCTTCCGGAGAACCACCTTCCATAGCATTCGCGTCAGAAGGGTCAGGCAGAAATAGAGCGCAATCATCGTGTAATAAAACACACGCGAATACGTATCCCCGCTCTGTGCCGAAAACAGATAGAAGGACACTGTGATCGCCAGCAGCGCCGTATGTACCAGCGTCGTCGTAAATTCCCTCCGGAACTCCCGTTTCAGCACGTCCGACAGCGAGCTGAAAAACACGATCAGCAACAGATCCGTCAGGGTAAAGATGATCGCGATGCCCCTGTAATCCTCTATGGCATAGGGGTTCCGGATCCCATGCCGCACCATGTAGGCAAACACAAAAGCCGCGTGCAGACACAACAGGTCCAGCACGATGAAATCCAGATGCTTCAGCCAGCCCTGTGAGAGTTTCCTGTACACAGCTTGTACCCTCCTCGCAAAAATCGGACTCCGTCCAGCCTTTATACCCGGCTGCCGGAGTCTCTTATCTCTTCTCTACAATTTCCAGCCCGACCTGCACAGTCTGTTTTCTTCCAAACATGTCTGTTTCCAGCCAGGCTTTTCGCTTATGCCGGTCGATCCTTTTGATCAGGCCTTCCATTCCCATCAATGGCCCTGATGTGACCGTCACCGCTCCGCCTTCTATGATGCCCTCCGACATTTCCACGAGCAGATCCTCGCCGCCCATCCGTCTCAGGAAGGTGACTTCCCGGTCGCTCAGCGGGATGATCTCCTTGTCTGCTCCCAGCATCTTTGTAAGCCCCTGCACTTTCCTGAGACAGGGGTATAGCTTTTCCAACTCATCTGTAACTACAAATACATAGCCCGGAAAAAGGATCTTCTGAAATGTCTTCCATTCCCCCTGAACGTGCTTCCGCTCTTTGTAATACGGCAAGAAGCATCTTTCAAGCACGCTGGCCGGGATCACTCTCTCGCACTGAAGCTTTATGTTCTCCTCTGTGCTTGTCTTTACCTGCATCACATACCACATGCCCTGCCTCCTGTCCCTGCTTCTCCGCTGCTCTGCTTCCGCCCGGCTGAGCTTTCACCAAACCGGCGGGCTGCCATGTAAAACTCCAAACGGCATAGCTTCGCCATTCCGCCCTCTTTCAGGCGGATCCTTTTTCCGCTATGACACCCGGCACTGTGGACGCGGCGAAGCGACGATTCACAGCTTTCCGGATTTTGTACCCTGCTGTCGTTGTGTTCCCATTTCATACATTAAAAGAGTTGATTAACTCTTTTCTATATATTTCCCCTTTTTATGGTTGATATGATGGAATTTTATCATCTGAAAACACGTATGTCAACCGTTCCATTGCTTTTATAAATTATTTCCAGAAATGATAACTGTTAATTTTATATTTAAATTTGCCATTTTCTGAAATATCTAAGACTGAAAGGATGAATATACATGAAAAGACCCCGGAGTTTTCTCTCCGGGGTCTTCGCTTTTGTTGTCTCAAATTTTCGTTTTCGCGCGATTGCAGAATTTATTACTTCTTCTGCTTCGTCAGCGTCTGGATACCCTCGATTGCAAGCACAACCGCAAGGATGACAAGCAGTACCGCAATACCTGCGCGCGTCCACATCCAGCCGGTACCAACGGCGCCTGCCGCGGTCGCGTTTCTGAAGTTCGTCAGAATGGTCTGGCACAGGGATACGATCGTAACCACCAGCATAAACGCCATCGGGAACAGGAACATCTTGTTGTTCTTGCCGAGCTTGCCGAGCCATGCAGCGACAGCCAGAAGGCCGAGAGCTGCGAGCAGCTGGTTGGCAGCGCCGAACAGCGGCCAGATGTTCGAGTAACCGGTCATGCCGAGCGCGATGCCGAGCACCACCGTGATGATCGTCGCCACGTACGGGTTCGTCAGAGTCTTCTTGATGCCTGTCACATCCTTGTAGGTCTGTCCCGGCTCAAGCCAGAACTCCTGGAACATGTAACGAGCCAGACGAGTCGCCGTGTCGAGAGAGGTCAGGCAGAACGCGGATACCGCAAGGATCAGCATTGCGTAGATCACGCTCTCCGCGCCCTTCAGGAACGGAATTGTCGCGCACATACGGGAGATACCGGTTGCAAATACCTGCGTCGGGTTCGTGATTCCGCCCGGAACATAATCCTTCCAGATGTAACCAACCGCGCAGAGAGAAATCAGCGCAAGTCCGCACTCGATCAGCATTCCGCCGTAAGCGATCGGCTTCGCGTCGCCTTCCTTGTCGAGCTGCTTTGCCGTCGTACCGGAGCCTACCAGCGAGTGGAAACCGGAGATAGCGCCGCACGCGATCGTGACGAACAGAGCCGGGAACAGGCTTCCAAGAGAGGTGCCCGCGCCTGCCGTTGCCTTGTCAACGAAGCCCGTGAACGCCGGGATCTCAAGTGCCGGATGAGCGCCGATGATGCCTACCACTGCCACGATCATCATGCCATAGAGCAGGAAAGAGCTCAGGTAGTCACGCGGCTGAAGCAGGATCCACACCGGAGTGACCGAAGCGATCGCGATGTAGATACCTACGATGATCATCCAGGTGTTGCCGCTCAGATAGATCGGATGGAAGTTCAGACCGATCGCCATACATGCGATGATCACCGCCACGCCGACAACAGTGGAAACCACCAGGGACGCGTTCTTTCTGTAGACCATCAGGCCAAACACGATCGCGATGAGAATGAACAGCACAGAAATCATGGCCGTCGAAGCGTTTGCGGAGCTTGCCGCCTTGTCAAGCACGCCCGCCTCGTCATATGTAGCCTTGAAGGTGTTCGCGACGATCGACGCGAACGCCGCCACCACGAGGATCAGGGTCAGGTACGAGAAGATGATGAACAGCTTCTTCGCACGGGAACCGATACTGGTAGCGATAACCTCACCGATCGACTGGCCTTTGTTGCGCACGGACGCGAACAGCGCGCCGAAGTCGTGCATTGCGCCAAAGAAGATACCGCCGATCAGCACCCACAGCATGACCGGAACCCAGCCGAACACTGCTGCCTGGATCGGTCCGTTGATCGGACCTGCGCCCGCGATGGATGAGAAGTGATGTCCCATCAGCACCGGAGCCTTTGCCGGAACGTAGTCGTTTCCGTCCTCGAGTTCGTGTGCAGGAGTCGTTCTGTTCGGCTCTACGCCCCACTGCTCTGCCAGCCACTTTCCGTAGAAAAGATAGCCGAGAACAAGAACAGCGACACCTACGAGTAAGATTACTACCGCATTCATGTTTTTTACTGCCTCCTTTTTCTTTTCATGAATTTAGTATCTTTTTCATAAATTTCGCGTTGCTGCGCCCCATCCGGTTCGTGAAGATCTCGCTTCCTTCCCGGACGACCGCGGCCGTATGGAGGTTCATCCACCCATACCACGAAAAATGAAAACTTTTGTATACCCTGCACTTCTTAAGCGCCCGCTTCGCCTCCGGCACACAGCTGTCGCAGATAAAAACTGCCGTGATATAGCTGTACATGTGCCCCGGCTTCGGATCGATCAGCTTCATGCCTTCTTCATAAGCGTATGCCTTGCAGGCTTCAAATATTTCCTCCGTCAGCTGAGGGACGGAGAACAGATAGACGAACTCGTTGCTGTCCGCCTCCCAGAGCTTCGCCTTTTTGATCAGAACATACTTCTCGGAGTGCACATAGAAGCGACAGGTTGCCACAAGCGGAAGCTCCTTCGGCGGATCGCTGATCCGCTCGACATCAAAATATGCTTCGTAGCTGTCCAGAAGCTTCTCCAGAATCTCCTCGCGACTTAGCTTAAGCTCCATGCGTTCTCACCCCGTATTCAAAATCCCTGTGCGGAAACTCTGTTCGTTTAAAGCGCCAAACTACCGACCCCACAAAAAAATGCGCCCCACGCACAAAAAAGCCGGCACACAAAGGGTGCCGACAATATGGTTCCGCAGCAAACCCCTTTGTTCTGTGCTGAATCTAAACAAAATCTAAATTTCTTAAAAAACCATAAAAATTCTAACACTGATACGGAAAAAAAGCAAGTATATTTATTCATTATCGCACATGATCGCGCAAGAGCATACTACGGTCCTCACAAAGGGTCAATCCGCGCTGTCGCCCGCCGCCGTCAGCCAGGCCGCCATCTTTTTCCTTATACTAATCTGCTTCATATTCCCCTCCTTATTATCTTAAAGCTGCTCGATCCTGGAATAGGCCGTCGTCATATCGCCGCCGATCGCTTCCGCAATGTTGATCGAGTGGTTCACGATACGCAGGTAGCTGTTCAGCACCTCCACAAAAGTCAGACCCTGCTCGAACGTGCACTCCTTGCGCTGCAGCCGTTCCATGTGGTTCGACTGCGCCTTTGTCACGCGTTTGATGATCTTGCGCTCCTGCTTGCGCAGATCCAGCCAGATCTCCGGCGTGAGCGCCATCTGATCATGGAACAATCGCAGCGCGTCGCCCAGAAGCTCATTTACCCGCTGATAGATCTCAGAAAGCTCCTCCTGAGCTGCCTCCGTATAGACCAATCCCTCCTCCACACATTTCTCTGTCTGGTCAAGGATCTTGACTGCATGGTCGCCGATCTGCTCCAGATCGTTGATGACATGAAACGCGCAGCCCATGTACTGTGATACCTGCGCGGGCATCGCCACGGTGTTGACCTTTGAAAGGTATCCGGTAATCTCCGACGCAAGGTAGTCGATCACCTGCTCACCCTCCCGCACATGATTCGCCTCTGCCATACTGTGCTGAAGCAGGCCGTCCGTAGCGCCCGCCAGGTCGTCCTTCACGATCCCGGCCATACGCTCAACCTCCTTGCCGACCTGGAGCGCGACAACCGCGGGAGAGCCGCTCATGTTCGGATCGATATACTCGAAGCGGAACGCGCTCTCGTGCGCCTGCTTCGGGATCAGCATGTAGGTCCACTTCACGACAAGATTCACGAGCGGAAGCAGAATCACACCTGTCACAATCTTAAATAAGATATGATAAACTGAGATCTGGAACGCCCCGTTCGGGACGTAGGTTTCTATGATAGAAGTAAGTGGCGTCAGCATCGTCAACGGCATGAACAGGATCGCGCCGACGATGTTGAAGATCAGGTAGATCATCGCCGCGCGCTTCGCGTTGTTCTTCGCGTTCAGCGCGGACAGAAGCGGCGGAGTCGAGGAGCCGACGTTGATCCCGCAGATCAGGAAGCCGGCAAAGTAGATCGGCATAAGGCCCTGCATCGCCAGAGCCTGCAGCACACCGACCGCTGCGGACGAGCTCTGAATAACCGCACAGAGAACCACACCCACCGCAAAACCGAGCAGCGGGTTTTTCGCGTTCATGATGAAATTCTGGAACAGCTCAGAATCCTTGAGCGGGGACATCGCCGCGCTCATCGTGTGCAAGCCCTGAAACAGGATACCGAAGCCCAGAATGACCTGTCCGATGTAGCGGTTCTTCTTTCGCTTCGCGTACAGAAGCATCACCGCGCCGAGGCAGATACAGACCGGCGCGATCCCGGAGACGTCGAGCGCAATCAGGACACTCGTGATCGTCGTACCGATGTTCGCGCCGAAGATGACGCCGGTTGCCTGCGCAAGATCCATGATCTCAGCGTTGATGAAGCCCATGACCATGACCGTCGTCGCGGAGGACGACTGGATCACAACCGTGACGAGCGCTCCCAGAAAGAAGCCCATGATGCGGTTGCGCGTCAGCCGCTCCAGAAGATCCTTCATCTTCGGGCCGGCCGCCAGCTCAAGCCCTTCTCCCATATATTTCATTCCGAACAGAAAGAGACCGAGGCCTCCCAGCAATGAAACGATACTGCCGATTCCCATAAGTACTTTTCGGGCGCTGCCGCGACAGGCCCGCGTCCTCCCTCACGCGATTGATTTTGATATCGAGAAACGCAATGCAAACTGATTATACTACAGCAATCCGAATTCGCCAAGTGTGTGTTACGTCTATTCTGCGATCATAAAAGGGCGCCCCGTCTTGGGACGCCCTCGTGTGATTCTGAAACTCAGATGATCGTTTGCCCGTACAATCAAGCCTTGCCCTCGCTGCCGAGAACGTCCTTGATCTTGTGAGCGACGACTGCCTTGACATTCGCGCGGCCGACCTTGAGGTAATCGCGCGGATCGAAGATCGACGGATCATCGAACAGAACCTGACGAACGCCCGCCGTGAGGCCGAGACGCAGGTCGGAGTCGATGTTGATCTTGCAGACAGCGCTTCTGGCTGCCTCGCGGAGCTGATCCTCCGGTACGCCGATGGCGTCCTTAAGCTTGCCGCCGTTCTCGTTGATGATCTTCACATACTCCTGCGGAACAGAAGATGCGCCGTGCAGAACGATCGGGAAATTCGGGATGCGCTTCTCGATCTCATGAAGGATGTCGAAGCGAAGCTGCGGGTTCGTACCCGGCTTGAATTTGTATGCGCCGTGGCTTGTCCCGATGGCGATCGCAAGGGAGTCAACGCCGGTCTTGGAGACAAACTCCTCCACCTCGTCCGGCTGCGTGTAGGAAGAATCCTCAGCGGAAACCTTGACATCGTCCTCGATGCCCGCCAGCTTGCCGAGCTCAGCCTCGACAACTACGCCGTGCGCATGCGCATACTCTACAACCTTCTTTGTCACTTCAATGTTCTCCGCAAACGGGAACCTGGAGCCGTCGATCATGACGGAGGTGAAGCCGCCGTCGATGCAGGACTTACAGATGTCGAAATCTGCGCCGTGATCCAGATGCAGAGCGATCGGGATATTCGGGTTCTCCTGGATCGCTGCCTCAACCAGCTTTACCAGATAGGTATGGTTCGCGTACTTTCTCGCGCCCGCAGACACCTGCAGGATGATCGGGGAATTCAGCTCGCCCGCTGCCTCGGTGATCGCCTGGACGATCTCCATGTTGTTTACGTTGAATGCGCCGATGGCGTATCCGCCTTCATAAGCTTTCTTGAACATTTCAGTGGTTGTTACTAAAGCCATTGGTTTGTCCTCCTTGTATAGTATTTTCGCTCCTATTCTACCACAGATTTTTTCACTTTACGATATCTTTTTGTCAAATCTGGAAAATTTTTTTCCGAAAAGGAAGGGGATGAAGTTTATCCTGTAAAATTTGAAAAAATGGTTGACACAAAAAGAAAGATGTAGTATAGTTATTAACGTTCCGCGGAACAAAGCAAGAAATGCGATAGTAGTACAGTTGGTGGTACGCCACCTTGCCAAGGTGGAGGTCGCGGGTTCGAGTCCCGTCTATCGCTCTGAAAAAAGTCCGGTAAACGCCGGACTTTTTCTTTTTCTTATTCTTTGATTCTATCAATTACGGAAAGATTTACGCCGGAGACGCTAAGCATTGCTCTCCGAAACAATATTCTGGATCCACACACCCTTCTTCACGAGCACAAATCCCACAATACATTTCAGGAAATCCAGCGACTGGCATATGATGTAGGTGGCGAGGATCGGAAGGCCCGAATACCGGCTCAGCACGAACGCAACCGGGATCGAGCAGAGCCACATAAAGCCCGAATCGAAAAAGAACGTGATGCCGGTCTTTCCGCCGGAGCGCAGCGTGAAATACGCAGCGTGCAAAAACGCCTGGAATGGCATCATGCAAGCGCCCACGAGGATGAACCTTGTCGCCAGCGCGCGCACCTCGTCGGCCGTCTCGTAGATCTTCGGAAATACCGGAGCCAGCAGGAAAAGCGCCACGCTGAGCAGCAGACAGCTCATGACCGAGAAAAAGATCAGCTTGCGGTCCGTGTCCTTCGCCTCCTCCATCTTCCCCGCGCCGAGCAGTTGTCCCACGATGATCGCGATCGCGTCGCCCATCGCAAGCCACGCCACGTTACAGACATTCGAGATCGTCGAGGAAATGTTCTGCGCAGCTACCACCGACAAGCCGTACAAGGAATAGCACTGCGCGAGCATCGCCATCCCGAACGACCAGAGGAACTCGTTTACCATCAGCGGCGAACCCTTGATGAGGATTTTCTTTACCAGGCTGCCCGGAACGCGCAGACTCTGGTAGGCACCCTTGATAAACGGAAACTTCTCCGCCCGTCGATGCGTCCATATCATGATGGCCGCGGACTCTACGAAGCGTGATGTGACCGTCGCGATCGCCGCGCCCTGCACGCCGAGACGTGGAGCCCCGAATTTGCCGAAAATCAGAATATAATTCAGTACCGTGTTCGTCACGACCGCCGCTATCCCGGCGCGCATCGGCGCGACCGTCTCACTGCATTCCCGCAGCGTGCCCGCGTAGATCTGCGCAAACGCAAACGGAACCATCCCGATCAGCATGATCCGCAGATAGGCAACGCCGTATTTCAGCGTCTCCTCCACACTTCCTACCTCGCTGTTCCCGTGCAGGTACAGGGAGATCAACGCGTCTCCCTTGTTGTACAGGACCAGAATCCAAACAAACGCAAACAGCATCATGGACACGATTTTGAAGCGGAAGGTATTGCGCTGGCCCTCCGCATTGCGGCTCCCGAAAAACTGCGCCCCGAAGATTCCGGCTCCGGAGAGCATGCCAAAGGTGCTGACGTTGAACACAAACATCAGCTGGTTCGCCACCGCCACGCCCGACATCTGCTCGGTGCCCACGCGACCGATCATGATATTATCGATCATGGAGACAAAGTTCGTGACTCCGTTCTGCACCATGATCGGTATGGCGACCGCAAGCGCCATCTTATAGAAATTTTTATCTCCGATGAGTCTGCCCATTCGTTTCATTTTTCGCTCTCCTGCCCTCTGGCTCCGTCAAAAAACGGCCGCCGCTTTCTCTATGCGGGACAGGAGCCATGATCTCCTATCGTCTATGCGTCGGCATTCCGGCTCAGGATCAGCACTTCCGTCCCATTCTTTTCGTTTATTTGATGTCTCTCTATTATCTTGTACTCTCTGCGCCCCGAAAGCGCCTCCTTCACCAGCTGCGGTTCCGTCGTATAGAGGACAAGCACCGCCTCCGGCCGGAGATATCTGCCCGCCACGGCAAAGAAATCCCGGTACAATCCACAGATTTCCTGTAACGGGTGGTTCTCCGTCACTTGCGGCAGATCCGTGATGATCTCGTCAAACAGATACCCGTGTTCAAACGAGAAGAAATCCTTGTTGATATAATAAATGCTGCAGCCCGCGCGCTCTGTGTTGCGCTTCGCCTTCTCGATCGCCTCGCCGAAGATGTCGACCCCGTACATGATGCCGGCCTTTACCGCTCTGTCCCGTTCGATCAGCATTGTGCCGACGCCACAGAACGGGTCGAGCACCTGCGCGCCCTCCTTCAGATACGGCCGCGCAAGCTCTGCCACAAGCGCCGCGTTCACCGGAGCGATGGAAGATGCGATCGACTCCCTGCGATAGGAAAAGCGAGTGTCCGGAACCCTGAGCAGCTTCAGCATCGGCAGAAAATCGCCGTCCCTGCGCTCAATCAGGCGAATCTCCAGCTCATAGTCCGACACGGAATTGATCAGCGCGCCGCCGGAGGCCTGCTCGACCGCGTCTGAGATCCTGCGCAGGAGCACGCCCCGGCGCTCCGGCTCTGTCCTGCTCTTCAGCTCAAGCCGGAAGGAGTAAGCGCCGTCTCCCTGGTGCAGTCTGCGGACAAACTCAAGCACCGGCTTCGCCAGAGCCGCTCCGATCCGCGCCGCCTGCTGCGCGGAAATATTTCCGGACGCCTGCGCCGGTGTCATCCTCTCCCCGGTCGCCCCTGCCTTCACCGGAAACAGCATCTCGCGGTAGGTCCGCAGCTTGCAAAGCTCTGCTACCTGCGCGCCCTTTATGCGAAGCCCGCCCGCCAGCATCGTGATCTCTCCGGTGCTGATCTGCCGCGCCGTCGCCTCTCTCTGACAGCGATTTGTGACCAGCACGATCTCCAGCGGTTCATGCCAGCCTGTGAAGCGATGCGCCTCTTTTTTCTCATAGCGCATCACCAGCTCCTGAAGGATTCTGGTTTCCTCCTGTGTATGCTTGCGCTCCTCCGGCAGGGTCTCCATCTGTCGCAGCTGTGACAGGCGCTCTCTCAAGGCGCCGAGCACCGGCCGGTAATCCATCTGACTCATCGCCTTCAGATAGTCCGCACGGACAAACAGCGTCTTTTCATTTTTGTACGTGTCAAAAAGAATCGGAAGCAAATCTTCCGATTCCATTTTCCCCATAATAGCCGCTGTGTTTTTGCGGATCTTCGGATCCTCATTCTTCAGAAGCTCACACAGCTTCGTGAAGTCGCCTCCCAGAAGGCAAGAAAATTCCCTTCTGTTTTTTTCATCCTTAAGCTCGTCCCGCAGCGCGATCAGGTTCTGACGCAGCTGATCGCCCGCACAGATGCGCTCATAATATTCTTTTACCATGATCTCCTTTATTCCTGTCCGGCCGCCGCCTGGCATTCCTCGATGTAGTTCATCACATCGTCCTTAAATTCTTCCCATTTGTCCTCATGCTCCACATAATACAGCGGACATTCCTTGCCTGTCACATCGTAGTGACGGATGATATGCTCGCGGTCAATCCCGTACTTCGCCGCAAGATAGGCAGTCAGATGCACGCAGGAATTGTAGGTGTCCTGCGTGAACCGCCCTGTATCGTCCAGATGGCAATTCTCTATGGAAACAGAGAGATGGTTCATCGAGTTGGACGCATACGCGATCTCTCCTACCGGCACGCACTCGATGATCTCCCCGTCGATCCCGACGATGAAGTTCGCACTCATCGACGTATTCTGCAGATCCTTGAGGCTCTCAAAATAATCATGATTCTGCTGGGCCGTCGTCTTCGGATTCGCCAGATAATGGATCACTATGTATTCAAGCGCGTCGATCTCCTCACCCGGCCTGGAGTAATCGTTGATCGTCAGAAGCTGCTCGTCGATCTCAGGCATCGGTACGACGCATTCTGTCTCCACTTCCGTCTCCGTCTGGGGCTCCGTATCCAGTTCCACCTGCGTGTCCAGAAGAACATCCACGTTCTCATCCTCTCCCGGCACCAGCTGCAGCAGGAGCCACACCGCCGCCACCGTCACTGCCGTCACGCAGATCCAGAGGAGAAACCGTGCCCACCTGATTTTCTTTTTCCCTTCTGATTGCCTGTCATCCATGCCCTGCTTCTAACTCCAATATCCTGCCGCTCCGCCGTGCGGATACGCATTGCTTTCACGCAGTATTTCTCTGCGTCATATCTTCCATTTCTAAAATAATCAGCTTGTTTCCGAATCATTCTACGCTGTAGTTCGGCGCTTCCTTCGTGATATGGATATCATGCGGATGCGACTCCTTCAGCGACGCCGCGGAGATCTTGACAAACCTACCGCCCTGCTTCAGATCCTCGATCGTCCTTGTCCCGCAGTAGCCCATGCCGGATCTCAAACCTCCGAGCAGCTGGAAGACGGCGTCCTCCACGCTTCCCTTGTACGCGACACGACCCTCGACGCCCTCCGGGACAAGCTTCTTCGCGTTCGTCTGGAAATAGCGGTCTCTGCTGCCATTCTCCATCGCGGCGATGGAGCCCATGCCTCTATAGACCTTGTATTTCCTGCCCTGATACAGCTCGAACTCTCCCGGGCTCTCGTCGCAGCCGGCAAACAGGCTGCCCATCATACAGACATTCGCGCCCGCCGCGATCGCCTTCGTGATATCACCCGAGTACTTGATGCCGCCGTCCGCGATGATCGGGATTCCATACTTGTCCGCTACCTCGTAGCAGTCCATGACAGCTGTGATCTGCGGCACACCAATGCCTGCTACCACGCGCGTCGTGCAGATGGAGCCCGGCCCGATACCGACCTTAACTGCGTCCGCCCCGGCCTCGATCAAAGCCTTTGTCGCCTCTCCCGTTGCCACATTGCCTGCGATCACTTGCAGATCCGGATATTTCTCCTTCACCATCTTCACGCAGTTCAACACATTCTGGGAATGTCCGTGTGCGCTGTCGAGCACGACGACATCCACCTGTGCATCCACAAGCTCAGCCGCACGGTCAAGCACATTCGCCGTGATGCCGATCGCCGCACCACAGAGCAGACGTCCCTGCGCGTCCTTCGCAGAGTTGGGGTACTGAATCTGTTTCTCGATATCCTTGATTGTGATAAGCCCTTTCAGATTGTAATCATCGTCAACAATGGGAAGCTTTTCTTTTCTTGACCGGGCAAGGATTTTCTTGGCCTCCTCCAGCGTGACGCCCACCTTCGCGGTGATCAGTCCCTCGGAGGTCATCGACTCCTTGATCTTTTTGGAGAAATCCTCTTCGAACAGCAGATCGCGGTTCGTGATGATGCCGACCAGCTTGCCGTTCTCAGTGACCGGCACGCCGGAAATGCGGAACTTCGCCATCAGCTCATTTGCGTCCGCCAGCGTATTCTCCGGGGAGAGGAAAAACGGATCCGTGATGACGCCGTTCTCGGAGCGCTTCACCTTGTCCACTTCCTCCGCCTGCTGTTCAATCGACATATTCTTGTGAATAATTCCGATGCCGCCCTGCCGGGCCATCGCGATCGCCATCCGGTGCTCCGTGACCGTGTCCATCCCTGCGCTCATCATCGGGATATTCAGCTGAATCTTCTTCGTCAGCCATGTGGTGATGTCCACCTGATTCGGTATCACCTGTGAATAAGCCGGCACCAACAGTACATCATCAAACGTGATTCCCTCTCCAATAATTCTTCCCATGCCGCATCCTCGCTTTCTGATATAAGGTCCTTTGTAGTTTCTCTGTTTGAATTAATACTGTAACAAATTCGCTTTTCGATGTCAACCGGAAATTAAAACGCATTCACCTTGCGCGGCGCAATTCTGCGAATATCGTTCAGGATCACATCGTTGAGCTCCACTATAACGATGTCCCGCTTGCTCTCCTTGTTAAAGACGAGCGTATAAGACTTTGCCTGCGGATCTCTCGAGGTAAAATCATGAACCTTTACATCCTTCTGGTTCGTGTAAGAGTCCAGCGCGTGAGAAGTCGACGGCGCGAGGATCTCAAGCTCTGCCATATCATAGCCCGCGATCCTCTTGCGCTTCTGTTTGGAATAGATCGCATCGATATCCAGCTCGCCGTTCACGTACAGATACTCATACTCGACGTCCAGTCTCGGCAGGAAAAAATAACAGCAGATAGCCATCACAATCCCCGGAATGAGGAACAGAGGATTGACCATCATAAAGCCTCCGAGAATGAAAATCGCAGTCACGACATAGGCCGCAACTTTTATGACTTTGTTTATGAACGGCGTCTCACGCGAGATAAGAATTTCCTGATAAAGATCACTCATAGCTTTCATCCTTTCTGTTCTTTGCCTGTCCCGGCCGTGCGGGATATGTTTGAAAGACAGTATAGCACAGATAAAAGGAAACGTCCAGAAAAAAGGGAGCTAAGGAGCCGCGCTATCCGCTCGCGAACTTTGTTCGCTCGCTGAGGGGCTTCGCCCCATAAAATCACCGTCTGAAAAAGGGAGCTGCAAGCAGCTCCCTTTTTGTACGCCTATACTTTTCGCCGTGCCATCAGCTCGAAAGCTGACGCTTTCTCGCTGTTCGGCATTCGCCGAATCATCCGGCGTCGTCTCACAGAGTTCCGTGAGTAAACTCCCGAACTCTGTATCCTCCGCCGAATGGCACGGCTCATTGCTATATCACATCATCCCCATACCGGCTCCGCCTCCTGCGGGCATCGGCGGTACGTCTTCTTTGATGTTTCCTACTACGGACTCGGTGGTCAGCAGCGTGGACGCGACGCTCGTCGCGTTCTGCAGCGCGCTCCTGGATACCTTCGTCGGATCCAGGATGCCGGCCTTCACCATGTCCACATACTCCTCGTTCAGCGCGTCGAAGCCGGTGCCGACCGCGGACTCGCGAACCTTGTTGATCACGACAGAGCCTTCCAGACCCGCGTTCGCAACGATATGGTACAGCGGGGACTCAAGCGCTTTCAGGATGATGTTCGCGCCAGTCTTCTCGTCGCCTTCGAGCTTCGCGGCAAACTTCTCTACCTTCTTCGCCGCATGGATATATGCGGATCCGCCGCCTGCGATGATACCTTCCTCGACTGCCGCTCTCGTGGCCGCCAGAGCATCCTCCATGCGGAGCTTCGCTTCCTTCATCTCGGTCTCGGTAGCCGCGCCAACGCGGATCACCGCTACGCCGCCGGAGAGCTTTGCCAGACGCTCCTGAAGCTTCTCTTTGTCAAACTCGGACTTCGTCTCGTCAATCTGTGCCTTGATCTGGGCGATTCTCTGCTTAATCTCCTTCTTGTCGCCGAGGCCGTCCACGATGATCGTGTTCTCCTTCTGAACCTTCACGGACTTCGCGCGTCCGAGCATATCCAGTGTAGCTTCCTTCAGGTCAAGGCCGACCTCCTCGGAGATCACGCGGCCGCCGGTGAGGATCGCGATATCCTCGAGCATGGCTTTTCTTCTGTCGCCGTAGCCCGGAGCCTTCACGCCTACTACCTGGAAGGTGCCGCGCAGCTTGTTGACGATCAGGGTCGTCAGAGCCTCGCCCTCGATATCCTCCGCGATGATGAGCAGCTTCTTGCCGGACTGCACGATCTGCTCCAGCAACGGAAGGATCTCCTGAATGTTGCTGAGCTTCTTATCGGTGATCAGGATATACGGATCGTCGAGGATCGCTTCCATCTTCTCCATATCGGTCGCCATGTACGCGGAAATGTAGCCGCGGTCGAACTGCATGCCTTCCACGAGATCCAGCTCGGTCTTCATGGTCTTGGACTCCTCGATTGTAATCACGCCGTCTCTGGAGACCTTCTCCATCGCGTCCGCCACCAGCTCGCCGACCTGCTCGTCGCCCGAGGATACCGCCGCGACTCTCGCGATCTGCTCCTTGCCTGTAACCTTCTTGCTCATGGACTGGATCGCCTCTACCGCAACGTCCGTCGCCTTCTTCATGCCTTTTCTGAGGATGATCGGGTTTGCGCCTGCCGCCAGGTTCTTCATACCCTCGTTCACCATCGCCTGCGCGAGAACCGTAGCGGTCGTCGTGCCGTCGCCTGCCACGTCGTTCGTCTTGGAAGCGACCTCCTTGATGAGCTGTGCGCCCATGTTTTCAAAAGCATCCTCGAGCTCGATCTCCTTCGCAATCGTCACGCCGTCGTTCGTGATGAGCGGCGAGCCGAACTGCTTGTCGAGCACGACATTTCTGCCCTTCGGTCCCAAGGTCACGCGAACCGTGTCCGCCAATTTATTTACGCCAACTTCCAGAGCCGCTCTTGCGTCGGCACCAAATTTGATTTCCTTTGCCATAATGCATCAGCCTCCTGTATTTGTTATATTTTGGTAAATGCCCGCCCCTGCGGTCTCGTCCTGTCTGCCGCAAGCGGTGTCTCACTGACTGTCCTTCTGGAGCTTACTTCACGATCGCCAGAATATCGCTCTGCTTCACAATGATGTACTCATCCTCACCGAGCTTCACCTCGTTGCCCGCGTACTTGGAGTAGATCACCTTGTCGCCCTTCTTTACCTGCATGGTCACTTCCTTGCCGTCTACCATTCCGCCCGGCCCAACTGCAATTACTTCAGCTTCCTGCGGCTTCTCCTGTGTCTTGCTCGTCAGGATAATCCCGGATTTCGTCGTCTCTTCTGCCTCGAACTGCTTCAGTACAACTCTGTCGCCCAACGGTACTAATTTCATATTGAACTCCTCCTTAGATGATATTTTCTTCTCTTCTTATTAGCACTCATTCCAATCGAGTGCTAACGAACAACCATATATTAGTTAAATTATGTAAATAATGCAACTTCAATTACACTTGTAAATTCTGCGCTAATACCTTCCTAAATCACTTTATCTCTCTTTTTCTTTATTTTTCTCACATATTCTATTTATTGCAGTTTTTCCTGCCCCGAGTATGCTTAATCGCGGGGCACCTTACGGGTATGTGGATGGTACAACAGCCAGTTCAAAAATACAGATACGGCAAGGGAAAGAACGAACCAGCCTGCAGAGAAAACAACAACCCGCTTAAAGCTTATCACTTTAGCTCTAAAAATATCCAGAAGAATATGCATAAACGCAATATGCGTCACGTAGAATTCCAGAGTAAGCTTTCCAAACCAGGACAGGGCGCGCTCTGCCTTCGTTCCTTCCAGATACCGCAGCAGGATGACCATAAAAAGGATTGCCCCTATTCCCATTAATCCACTGAACAACCTTGCGATCAGGTCCTTATATGTCCCGAAAAACGGTACCGAAGAATAGAGATAGTTCATAACATCCTTGCCAAGCAGGCAAAACAGCAAAAAGAACAGCAGAGGAACCGGAATCTCCTTTTTCTCGTATACACTTTTTCCCGCGATGCAGCCCACCATAAAAACCGGGATTCTCGTCGTCAGTATCTCATCATACGAGTACGCCCACGGATGCGCGCTTTTCAGCCACATCAGACCGAGAATGTAGAGCAATATCCCTCCCCAGATTATTTTTATCCTGTTTGCGCAGAGCAATTTATAAATAAGCGGATAGATGGTATAGCAGATCAGCACACAGAGAAGAAACCAGAAAGAGTTGACCCTCTCCCTTGTAAAAGTGATCTGCTTGATAAACGCCTGATAAGACATGTTCCCGGACAGATAATAGGCGACAAAATAGGGCACACAGAAAAAGACGTAAATCTTCAGGATTTTTACGTATCTTCTTTTATAAAAGTGCCGGAGACCGGTACTTTTTTTCATCGCGTAGTACATGGAAATGCCCGATAAAAACAGAAAGACGTCCACGCCTGTGTTTCCGCTCTTGATAATGAATTTGGGGATTCTCTCAAAAAACAGCAGCTTCGAAAAACAGCTGTCTATATGAAAGACAAAGACCCAGAGAATGCTGAGCGCATACAACTGGTTTCGATATTTGCTCAGCATATTCCAATTCAGCTTCATTTGCTTTCCTCCCTGGCAGCATATGAATTCTAATATTTAACCAAAGGATGCCCGCCATACGACGGGCATCCCAAGAAAAACCATGTATTTCTAAGTCAGATATTGCGGGACTTACGGATCTCCTCCAACTCGTCAAAGACGACGTCGTTTAAGACCTTGATGTAAGTTCCCTTCATTCCGGAGGATCTGGACTCAATGACGCCTGCGCTCTCAAACTTGCGCAGCGCATTGACGATCACGGAACGGGTGATTCCAACGCGGTCAGCAATTTTACTTGCTACTAGAATCCCTTCGGAGCCATTTAACTCATCAAATATATGGATAATTGCTTCCATTTCCGAAAAAGACAGGGTACTGATCGCCGATTTAACAATGTGAATCTTTCGATTCTCCTCTGCATTCTCCTCATTGACGGAGCGCATCATTTCAAGACCAACTACCGTAGTGCCATACTCACTCAGAATGATATCGTCAATGTCATACTGAGCGCCAAACTTGTACATAAACACAGTGCCCAGACGCTCGCCCGCGATATCGATCGGGTTGATGATCGCCTGATACCTTCTGATATTCTCTCCCTCGAAGCCCAACGTCTCCAAATTGACATTTTCCTTCGTCGAGAGAACACCCAGAAGTCTTTCATTCAGCATTGGGTCTATAAAACCGCCTACCCGGTCCACGATCAACTCGCCAATCTCTTCTATGCCGCTACACAGACCCACACCCAACACTTTGCCCTTCCGGCTGATCACAAGAATGTTCGAATTCAAAATACCGGTAAGTACCTCGCAGATATCATTGAATACGACTTTACTTGTATTGTTGTTATGTAACAACTGATTGATCTTTCTGGTCTTATCCAGCAATTGAACGCTCATTTCGCACCTCCTTTCTTTATTTAATCATGCTCTACGTCATTTTATATGATAGCATACAATTTTCAGAAATTCAATGTCCACTTGCTCGATAATGCCAAATATTTTTCAAATGAACAAAATATTTTTAATTTTTCGAACAGATGTATCCACAGGCCTTGTCCGCACACATCAGCTTGCTGCCCTTTTCCACCATAAAGCCTCCACACTGAGGGCATCTCTGCTCTACCGGCTTCTGCCAGGACATGAAATCGCACTCCGGATTGTTCTCGCAGCCGTAATACTTTCTGCCTTTTTTCGTCTTGCGGATCACCAACGCCTTCCCGCACTGAGGACAGGCCACCCCGATCTTCTCCAGGTAAGGCTTCGTGTTGCGGCACTCCGGAAAGCCCGGACATGCCAGGAATTTTCCGTGCGGGCCATACTTGATCACCATGTTTCTGCCGCACTCTTCGCAGATCTCGTCCGAGACCTCATCCTCCACCTTAACCTTTTCGAGGGTCTTCTCCGCTTCCTTCACTGCTTCGTCCAGATCCGGATAGAAATTCTCCACAACAGTCTTCCACGGGATTTCCCCTTCTCCGATCGAGTCCAAAAGCGATTCGAGATTCGCTGTAAAATCAACGTCCACGATACTCGGAAAGGCTTCCTTCATAATCGAATTGACCGCCTCGCCGAGCTCTGTCATATATAGATTCTTGTTTTCTTTTGCCACATAATGCCGCGCGATGATCGTGGTGATCGTCGGCGCATAGGTACTCGGTCGCCCGATTCCCTTCTCCTCCAGCGTGCGCACAAGCGACGCCTCCGTGTAATGTGCCGGCGGCTGCGTGAAATGCTGCTTCGTGTCAACCTTTCCTGCGGTCAGGCGCATCCCCGCTTCAATGTTTCCCGTGATGACGTTGTTCTCTTCCTTCTCCTCGTCACTGTCCGTATATACCGTGCGGAAGCCTTCAAATACACATTTCGACGCGGCGACCGTGAAGCTGTACCCTGCCGCGCCAATCTTCACCGTCGTGGTCTCGTAGCGCGCGTCCGCCATCCGGCTGGCCGCAAAGCGCCTCCAGATCAACTGATAGAGCCGGAACAAATCACGGCTGAGCGAATCCTTCAGGCTGGCCGGCGTCCTCGTGATGTCGGTCGGACGGATCGCCTCATGCGCATCCTGAATCTTCTGTCCGTTCTTTGCCGCAGCGGGATGTCCCGCCACATATTCGGCGCCGTACTGTGCGCCGATATAATCCCTCGCCGCGCGGTCTGCCTCGTCCGACACACGCGTAGAGTCAGTACGCAGGTAAGTGATCAGAGCAACCGTCCCGCTGCCCTTGATATCTACGCCCTCGTACATCTGCTGGGCAAGCCGCATTGTCTTCTGTGTCGAAAAATTCAGAACATTGGCGGCCTCCTGCTGCAGCGTGCTGGTCGTGAACGGAAGCGGCGGCTTCTTGACGCGCTCCGCGCGTTTCACCTCGTCTACCACATAATCTGCCCCGTCGAGCGCAGCGAGGATCTGATCCAGCTCCGCTTTTGAGGAGATTGTCATTTTCTTATCTTTTCCGTAAAACTTCGCGATCAGGGGCTTCTTCTCCCCCGGCACGCGCAGCGAAACCTCCAACGACCAATACTCCTGTGGAATGAACTCGTTGATCTCCTCCTCGCGGTCCGCGATGATGCGCAATGCAACCGACTGTACACGTCCGGCACTCAAGCCACGCTTCACCTTCTGCCACAACAGCGGACTAATGCTATAACCTACCATACGGTCAAGAATACGGCGCGTCTGCTGCGCGTCCACCAGATCCATATCGATTGCACGCGCATGCTTCAGGGATTCCTTCACCGCCGTCTTCGTGATCTCATTGAAGGTAATCCTCTGCTGCTTTTTCTCGTCCAGCTTCAATGCCTCAGCCAGGTGCCACGAGATCGCCTCTCCCTCGCGGTCCGGGTCAGTTGCGAGATATACCTTGTCCGCCTTTTTCTCCGCCTTGCGCAAAGAGGCCAGGATATCTCCCTTTCCACGGATTGTAATATATTTCGGTTCATAATCATGTTCGAAGTCAATTCCCATCTGACTCTTCGGCAGATCCCGAACATGTCCGTTCGACGCCATCACCTCATAATTCGAACCGAGAAACTTCTTGATCGTCTTGACTTTCGCCGGTGACTCCACGATCACCAAATATTTCGGCATAACCGTTTCCCTCCAAAAAACAATGTGTCCAGACGAATCCGGACCGTCGCCCCATCAAAGCGCGCGCATATAATAATTATGCTGTGTTTCCTTCGCAAGCCCTTTCATCTCAAGCGTCAGAAGACTGCTGCCAAGCTCCGCAAGCGAAAGCCTGGTCTGCTCCTCCAGCTCCCATACGCTTCTCGCGTGAAAATCGAGACTACTATACACTAATTTTTCAGCAGGCGCAAGTGTCAAATCATCGGATAATAGGTCTTTTGTATTTCTAATTTTTGAAAAAATAGTTTTCTCAAATGAGTCCACAGACAAAATAATATCTGCGCCCTGTGAAATCAGCAAATTGCATCCGGCGCTCAGCTCATCTCCTGGACGACCCGGGACCGCCATCACTGTCCGTCCCTGCTCGGCGGCAAAATCCGCCGTAATCAAAGAACCGCTTCTCAATCTCGCTTCCGCCACGACCACGACATCTGCCAGCCCGCTGATAATTCGGTTTCGCAAAGGAAAATTCTGACGCATGGGCGGCGTACCCGGCGGAAACTCCGAGAGAATGCCCCCGCTCTCGAGCAGCCGCTCGAACAGCCTGCGATTGGACTGCGGATAGCGAAGATCCACTCCGCAGCCGAGCACCGCATAGCTGCAGCCTCCGCTTTCCAGGGCCGCCCACTGTGCCGCGCCGTCGATTCCGTACGCAGCTCCGCTGATCACCTGTCCGCCTGCGCGAGCGATGCGCTGTGCGAGCAGCTCCGCCATCTCCTTGCCGGTACGGGTACACATCCGGGCGCCCACGATAGCGACGCTCTTTTTTTCTTCCTCCGGCAGCTCTCCCCGATAGAATAGCCCATATGGCCTTCCGGCGATATTTTGCAGCCGCTTTGGATATCTAGTATGCTCATGGCTGATAAATTGTATTCCCTGTTCCCTGTGCATATGCACCGTTTTTTCCGGAGTCAACTCTCGCCGGAGCTTTCTCACTCGGGCAATCCAGCTGCAGCCTCTTTCTTCCAGATAGGCAAGCTCTTCTCCTGACGCCTCCCAAATCGCCTGCGGTGTGCCGAAGCAGCGCAGAAGCACCTCCTTCTGAGCCTGTGACAGACTCGGCACGCTGCAAAGCCATTCCCAGTATTCCTCCATGTGTCAGTTTCCATCTCCTTTCCGGCGCCGCAGCCTCCGGTGTTTTTGTATGCATGCCCGGCGCGCGGCAGACTCAGAAGTGCCTCTCTCCTACATCAGCGACCCGGCCGGACGGTATAGCACAGCCTCGTCCAGATGTCGCTGTTCGATCTGCGCACTCCCCTCCAAATCTGCGATCGTACGCGCCACCTTGAGCAACCGGTGATATGTCCGTGCAGTCAGGTTCTTCTGCTCATAAATCTGCTTCATCCTCCGCTCCTCCCCTTCACCGATCGGGCAATATTTCTTCAGGTCTGATGCGGACAATTCGGAATTGAACCGCAGCGCAGTACCGCGATACCGTTTCCTCTGAATCTCCTGCGCGCGAAGTACACGTGCGCGGATCTGCGCCGTGCTCTCCTCCTGTCCTCCCTGCACCAGATCCTCGTAGGGCAGCTGCTGCACTTCGACATGCAAATCGATTCGATCTAAAAGGGGCCTGCTGATCCGGTGCAGATACCTGCGCACCTCAATCTCGCTGCAACGACACTTTTTTCGATCCGGATAATACCCGCATCGGCAGGGATTGCGCGATGCCACCAGCATAAATTCGGCGGGAAAGACGTACTGTCCACTGTTGCGCGAGATCCGGATCTCCCCCTCCTCCAACGGCTGTCGCAACACCTCCAGCGTATCCTTCTGAAACTCGGGAAGCTCATCCAGATACAGTACACCCCTGTGCGCGAGGCTGATCTCGCCCGGCCTCGGATTCGTCCCTCCTCCTGCAAGCCCAATCTGGGAAATCGTATGGTGCGGCATCCGAAACGGCCGCTCCACCAAAATCCCCTCTTCCGGAAGCGTTCCGGCCACGCTGTGTATCTGGGAGACCTCAAGTGCCTCCTCCACGGTCAGTGGCGGCAGAATGCCCGGAATCCGGCTCGCGATCATCGTTTTGCCCGACCCGGGCGGCCCGCCAAGCAAAAGATTGTGCATGCCGGCGGCCGCAATCTCTGCGGCACGTTTTGCCATATGCTGTCCTCGGATGTCTGAGAAATCCGGAATTGTCCTGACGTGATCTGACGAAATTTTTTCTTCTATATTTACAAATGTTCTGGAAAGCGGTTTTCCCGCAACGATGTGATCGACTACCTCATTCAGATGGGCGGCGCCATATACCTCGATTCCCCGTATCACTGCTGCCTCCCGTACATTCGCAAGCGGAACGATACACGAGGTGCAACCCGCCTTCTGGGCCTCCATTACCATACCAAGCACGCCGTGGATTCCGTGAACTTTGCCGTCCAGCCCAAGCTCTCCGGCCAGAAAGACCTTATCCAGCAGCTCCTGCGGCAGATATCCGTGCGCCGAGAGCACCGCGGCCGCGATCGGAAGATCAAAGCCTGTGCCGAATTTCCGGATATCCGCAGGCGCGAGATTGACCGTGACCCGCTTCGGCGGCAGACGGTAACCGGAATTTCTCAAAGCCGTCCTGACCCGGTCCTGCTCTTCGCGAACCTCCGACGCGAGATACCCGACCATCGCGAAACCCGGGAGTCCGTCGCTCGCATCTGCCTCCACCGAGATCATTTTGCATTCAATGCCGCAGAGCACAGCTGATTTTACCAAACTGAACACTTATCTTTTCCCTGCTTGCCTCTCTCCCCTTATGTTTTTTCATAGTATCATATTTTATCTTATAATGCAACTGATTATTTTTATTTTATTCCTTTTTGAAAATAGATGTTTGCATTCATTCCACAACGCAAGGATGCGTTTTTATCTGAATAGTTTCCGCGTCTGTATGCCATACTGATAACAGCTTTTCATACGATCTCGTCCCGTTGGCAAGTGCATCAGTCTACACCAAAGGGCTGCACGATCAGAGTAAGGAGGGATTATCATGTCAGACAAGAACAAACCAGAAAATGAAAGGTCAAAAGAAGATTTCAGAAAAAAAGAGCCCGACAAAACCGGGCATGCCGATCTGTCAGACTCCTGCTTTTCGAAAAGTATTTGCTCCGCAACGGACTGCACGGGATTGATCCCCGCGCTGCCCTCCTCGGAGGAAGAACTGGAATCCTATGAGGAAATGTATCAGTTCTGCCTGGAGGGCGCCGCCCGGCAGGACAGGCCGGAAGATGACGCTCTTCGTGTTTAGTGCACAAAAACCGGGCGTCCTGCAAGGGCTGTGAATTATACACGAATTCTCTTCCTGCAGATATCCGCGAGCGCGCAGCGGTCGCAGTGCGGCTTCGTGCGAGCCGTGCAGATCTCTCGCCCGTGCTGCACGAGACGATGGCAGAAATCGTTGCCTTCTTCGGGCGGGATCAGCTTCCACAGCTCCATCTCCACCTTCTTCGGATCTGTGACGCCGTCGACCAGACCCATCCGGTTGACCAGGCGGATGCAATGCGTGTCCGTGACGATCGCCGGCTTGCCGAACACGTCGCCCATGATGAGGTTCGCGCTCTTGCGCCCCACGCCCGGAAGCTTCAGAAGCGCGTCAAAATCCTCCGGCACCTTACCGCCGTACTGCTCCTGCAAGATCCGCATACAGGCGCTGATGTCCCGAGCCTTGCTCCTGCCGAGTCCGCACGGCTTCACAATCTCCTCAATCTCCTCCGGCTCCGCCGCTGCAAGGGCCGCCACATCCGGGTATTTCGCGTACAGCTTTTCCACGATCACGTTCACCCGCGCGTCCGTGCACTGCGCCGCCAGTCGGACGCTCACGAGCAGCTTCCACGCCTCGTCGTAGTCCAGCGTGCAGTCCGCGACCGGATACATCTCCTTCAGCCGCTCAACGATCTCCAACGCCAGCTTCTTCTTTGTCATCTTTTGTCCTCTCCATTCCCGCTCTCCGCAAGCAGACGTTCCACCTCCCAGATGCTGCGGATTTCATGATCCACCCGCACATCGGAGGTGTTCTCCTTCCCCTGCGGATTATACCAGCAGCAGACCAGCCCGGCGTTGTTCCCGCCGCGCATGTCGCTCGTCAGCGAATCCCCGACGATCATACATGTCCCCGGCTCCGGCCGCCCGATCTGTGCAAAGATATGTTCAAAAAATCGCATCGTCGGCTTCTCCGCGCCGATCTCGTCCGAGATGAAGGCTCCGTCCATGCATTCCCCAAGTCCGGAATACTTCAGCTTGTTTTTCTGCACCGGCTCCGCCCCGTTCGTCACGACATACTGGCGCACCCGGCCTTTCAGTTTCCGGCACAGCTCCAGTGAGCGCTCGTTCTCAAAGAAATGCTCTCCGAGTTTCCTCTCGTAGGAACTGTTGAACGCCTCCACATCCTGGCAGGGGATCTTCTCCGTCTCGAAAAAGCAGCGGAACCGCCCCACGAGCACCTCCGGTTTCGTCATCTCCCCGCGCTCCAGCGCCTCCCAATGGCGCCGGTTGATCGCGGAATAGCGCGCAATCATCGCCTCGTCGCAGCCGTGAAACCCGATCTCCGCAAAACAAGCGCGAATCCCGTAAGCCTCGGATCTCTGAAAATCAAGCAGCGTGTCGTCGATGTCCCACAGTATCGTATCTATCATATCTTTTCTTTTCCTTATTCTTTTCCGCTGAAACAGTAGGTGCACAGCTTGCACGGCGAGATGCCGATCGATTTTTCCATGTCGTCAAGGCGGTGGTAACGCAGCGTCGTGAAGTTCTGCTGCCTACGGATCGCTTCAAGCAACTCGGAATACCGCTTGCTCGTCGGATCCGCATAGTCGTCGAGCACCTCCTGCGGGACGTTGTCACCCTCCCGCTCTTTGATGATCCTGCGTGTGATCAGATCCATCTCAGACTTCGAACGCGAAAAGTTCAGATATTTGCAGCCGTACAGAAGCGGCGGGCAGGCCGGGCGCACATGCACCTCCTTCGCCCCACTCTGATACAGGAATTCCGTCGTCTCGCGAAGCTGCGTACCTCGCACGATCGAGTCATCGATCAGCAGCAGCTTCTTGTCCTTGATCAGCGCTTTGACAGGAATCAGCTTCATGCGCGCGATCAGATTGCGCTGGCTCTGCTTCGTCGGCATGAACGAGCGCGGCCAGGTCGGCGTATATTTGATGAACGGTCTCGCATAGGGGAATCCGGATTCGTTCGCGTATCCGATCGCATGAGCGGTACCGGAATCCGGCACGCCCGCCACGATATCCGGCGCGACATTACCCTTATCCCTCTTCGCGAGCATGCTCCCACAGTGATAACGCATCTCCTCGACGTTCACTCCCTCGTAGGACGAGGTCGGATAGCCGTAGTACACCCAAAGGAACGAGCAGATCCGCATTTCCTTGCCCGGTTCGGCAAGCGTCTTTACGCCGTCCGGCGTCACAAACACAATCTCTGCCGGCCCGAGCTCTTTATAATCCATATATCCCAGATTGAGGTACGCAAAGCTCTCAAATGACACACAGTAGGAACCCTCTTTGTGCCCGATCACGAGCGGCGTCCTTCCCAGGCGGTCTCTGGCCGCGTACAGGCCGTCCTTTGTCATCAGCAGCAGCGTCATGGAACCGTCCACGATCTCTTGTACGAACCGGATTCCCTCGACAAGGCTGTCCTTCTTGCAGATCAGAGAGGCGACCAGCTCCGTCGCGTTCACCTGCCCGCTGCTCATCTCCTGAAAATGCGCGTTCCCGTTCTCATAGACATACTTCAGGAGCTCGTCCATGTTGTTGATCTTGCCGACCGTCGTGATCGCGAAGCTCCCGAGATGGGACTGAATCAAGAGCGGCTGCGGCTCATAGTCGGAGATACAGCCGATTCCGAGATTACCCTCCATCTCCTCCACGTCGCGCTCCAGCTTCGTACGAAATGGCGAATTCTCAATGTTGTGGATCGCCCTCTGAAATCCCTGCTCTCCGTACACCGCCATACCGCCTCGGCGCGTTCCCAGATGCGAGTGATAATCGACTCCGTAAAACAATTCCAAAGTACAGCTTGTTTTTGAAGCAACTCCGAAAATACCGCCCATAGAAAGTCTCTCCTTTGTGATGTATATAATCTGAGCCATGCTAACCTCGTGAAACCTTCGGTTTCCCTCGGTCGCGGGCCCCTCGCCGGGGTGGCATCGCCCTCTTTCAGAGAGCGATTACTTCGCCCTATCAGCTGTCGCCAAAGCACAGACGCATATGAGCAAGCTCCCGCGTCTGGCTTTGCCTCCATCTGGCACGGCTCATTACTTTCGCGGATATTTTATCATGAACCGGTTGGACTGGTAAAGCATTTTTTCGCCCCGCCCTATGGTTTCTTCTGAGGTCTCAAAAACTCCTCCAGCGCGTTTCCCGCTTCCTCCCCTGAAAAACCGAGAAGCTTTATATATCCTCTTCTCTCATCCTTTGTCGTGAAGGTAAATTCATCTCCGTTTCTCTCGCTTTCCGCGATCATATGGCGGGATATGATGAGATCTCTTTCTCCTTTTCCCTCCATCAGGGCTCCGATCGGGCCCAGCATCTTAAGCGCCGGGTCGCCCTTCTTATAGAACACCAGGCGCTCTCTGTAGATCTCGACGGTTCCCTCCGGCGTGCCTCCAAAATACACCTTTTCGAAACTCATTTTTCCAAACTTGCTTTCCGGCGCGATTTCATATAAGCATTTTGATCCGATCATCCTTCAATCTCCTTTAGACAAAAACAGACCGCACACCATATGGCGCGCGGCCCCTCACAGCGTGCGCAAGAGGATTCGAACCCCCGACCTTTTGGTCCGTAGCCAAACGCTCTATCCAGCTGAGCTATGCGCACATCTTTTCAGCGGAATTCATTATATACCAGGCGTTGGGGTTTGTCAACTGACTATTTTTAAAAAAACGCTGCGCTCCTACGTCCCGTCTTACTCCAGACCGGCAAGCAGGATATTTCGGATCTTTCGCGTGAGCGGGATCGTACCGGCGTCCTTTTTCTGCTGCATCAGAAGCAGACAGATGCGCTCCTGCGGGAAATTCGCCATGTAGCAGCCGAGCCAGCCGTCCCAGCCGTACTCGCCCGCGCCGGCAAGCCCCGTGGCCATCGCAGGATTGCGCATCACGCGCATCAGGTGGGAATAGGAAAAGCCTTCCAGTCCGACCCATCTGCGGTACGCCTCCTGCTGCACAGGCGTCAGGTCTCCGCTCACCATATAATCCACCGTGCGCGGCGCAAGAATCTGCTTTCCCTCGCAGCTTCCGCGGTCCAGCAGCATCTGCGCGAAACGCGCGTAGTCGTCGATCGTGGACACCAGCCCGGCTCCGCCCGCCTCATACGCAGGCGGCCGCTCCATATCATTGGAGACAGCCAGATTGTCGCCATCATAAAGCCGCATCTCGCCCTTGCCTACAGTCTCATAGGTCTTCGCGAGGCGCTCCCGCTTCTCCTTTGGAACCCAGAAATCCGTATCGCGCATCCCGAGCGGCTCAAACAGATCTGTTCTCAAAAATTCCCCGAAGCGGACGCCGGACGCCTTCTCGATGACCGCGCCGAGCACATCTGCCGAAAGCCCGTACTGCCAGGAGGAATCCGGCTCAAACGCGAGCGGAAGACTCCCGAGCCGGTTCGCCAGCTCTACCGTGGAGATCGCCTCGTCCGTGTGCAGCTTTCGCACCGCCTCGCCGATCAGGGCGGACACCTGCTTCCCGGCCTTCGTCACATCGTCTCCGTAGGTGAGACCGGAGGTCATGTTCAGCAGATGGTGCACCGTCATCTGCACCTGCGCGGGTACGATCTCGCCGTCCTTTTCCACAGTCAGCTGCGCGAAGCCCGGCAGAAAATCCGAAACGAACTGGCAGAAATCCAGCTGTCCGCGCTCCAGAAGCAGCATGGCCGCCGCGGCCGTGACAGGCTTCGTCATCGAGTAAAGCCGGAAAATGGTATCGCGCCGGATGGGCGTCCGCTTCTTCAAGTCCGCATAACCCTGCTCGTCATAGAAAACCTCTTTCCCATCCTGCAGCACCAGAATGTTCATTCCCGCCGTCACGCCGTCTGCAATTGCGTCCGCGACGACTTCCCTGATCCGCTGTTTTGTATTATCCTTCATACTGTATCCTCCGTCCGCCGCCCAATCCCTTAAGTCGCGGGCAGCGCGCACATCATCTGTTTCCTGTTCCTGCCGTCCTGCTCCCGCCTCCAGTCAGAACGTCGCACAATTACTTATATAGGAAGATCGGGAAGCGCTCCGGCATGTTCTCGTAGATCTGTCGTGCCGCGTCTGCCGGGAGATTCACGCAGCCGTGCGATCCGTTCGTCAGATAAATGCTGCCGCCGAACGAACCTCTCCACGGAGCGTCATGCAGTCCCTGTCCGTCGTAAAACGGCATCCAGTACGTGACCTTCTCCTCCCAGGTATCGCCTTTTAAAGTCTCCGGACTTTTCTTGTACGGGATGCAGAATACGCCTGTCGCCGTCTCGCGCTCGTCCTTCGGAAGCCCGGAAACAACGTCTGTCTCAACGATCAGTTCCCCGTCAAGATAGAACCACAGGTGCTGCGCCGTAAGACTGACCTCCACGTAGTTTCCGCAGATGTCGTCCCTGCCGTTTCGCTTGTAGCCCTTGACCGCGTACACCGGCTCCCGCTCGACCTCCGCATTGCTGTAGATATCGCTGATCAGCTGCGCAGCCTCGCCGTCCTTGTCCATCTGATAACCGTAGTCGCCGGACTCGTAGGAAATCGTACGCCCGTCGTGCGTGACAAAATCCCTCTTATAATACAGCGTGTCGTAACGCGCCGCGAGGTCATAAACATAATCGTAAACATCCTCCTCGCGCAGCACGCCCTCTCCGTTCTCGCCGACATCAAGCCAATTCTGGATCACGGACCAGTCCACGACCTCCTTCTTCTCACCGAACAGCAGGGAGATCTTCGCCTTGCAGTAGGCATTATAGGTATTCATCAGGGCGTTCATCTTCGCGTCGTCCTGCGTGACCGCCGGAACGAAATAGAACGACTCCGGGATGTCGATCGAGGCGTCCTGCTGCGGCCTGTCATTTCCGGTCAGCTTGTCCACGAAATCCTTCACGAACACGCGCAGATCGGCGTCGTCCATCTCATTGCCGTACACCTCCGGCTCGATGTAATACTCTGTGCCGTTAAACTGAAGGGAAGCGTCCACACTGGCCACACGCGGCTTCGCAAGCTTCGCGGACGCTATCGCCCCCTGAAAGACCGCCTCGTCATAATCAAACGGAACCTTCACTTCGAACTCATTGCCGCCCATCAGGCTGAAGATCAGCCGGACATTCTGCTCGCGCATGCACTCCTGGATATTGCTCAGCAGCTCCATCTGGTCGACCGTATAGCCCATATCCGCGAGCGTCAGCGTCAGAGCCGTCTCGCCGCCCTCCTTAAGCTCTACCTTCGGCGCGCTGTAATCGCGCTCCATCATCAGCAGCACTTCCTTGCAGGTTTTTCCTGAGACGTCATAGCCGTTGAGCTTCGTCTCCTCAAAAAAAAGACCGCTGTTCGCCTGCCCATACAGATAATATCCGAGTGCACCCAGACCGGCCACAAACAGGCAGACAATTATAATAACAGCAATCTTCAGGCCTTTTCTTTTCTTTTTCACTTTCGTACCTTACCCTTCTATTATTAATTATTTCCCAAAATCTTCAGAAGCTTCTCCCCCAAGTCACTTCTCTAGATAATATTGCACCTTTCTCAAAAATTAGTCAAGCCCGCGAATCTTAATTTTCACGAAAGCAATGAGCCGTGCCAGATGGAAGCAAAGTCAGGCTCTGCAGCTTGCTCATATGTTCCGCTCAGTTCCTGTTGCATCTTCCGATATCTCATGTTAGAATTGTAGCAACGTCAAATATTTTCCGTGTTCAGATAAAATCAGGGGCGAATGTGATCGACGCCTCTTATTTTGACTGATTTTACAAAAACCGGCCAATGGAGGGAAACCATGAAGACAGACATTCGTACGCGCAGCAAAGGGGAAACCAAAAAAATCATCTGGGATCTTTTGTTTCTCGGCGTACTGCTCGCTTTTATCATCTTTTCCTTTTATACCTTCGCAAAGGAAAACCGTCAGCGCATCATCGAACAGAACGACAGCTTCATCGAAGCGGCGACCAGGCAGACCGCCGAGCGTGTCAACGACCTGATCCATTCCTCTCAACAGAATGTGCAGATGATGGCCCGGCTCTACAGCGCGACGATCCCGCAGCCAAAGATCGACGCGCCTCTTCTGCAGGACATGACGGAGCATTCCACCTTCGACTATGTGGAATTCATCTCGACGGACGGAATGGATCTGACAGCGGACGGCCGGACAGCGGATCTCTCGGATCGCGATTATTTCCGTCAGGGAATGCAGGGCAACAGCGGCAAATGTGTGATCTACAATTCCAGGATCACCAACGAGACGCTGATGATCTTCTATACTCCGTTTTATTATGAGGAAGAGATCATCGGCGTGCTGAGCGGCATCATGCGCGGCGATACCATGACGGAAATGCTCACTACCGACTATTTCGGTCTGAACGGCAGCACCTATCTTCTGGATCATGACGGAACCGTCATTCTCTCCGTGGGCGACAGCTCCCAGCCGGAGAATCTTCTGTCCGCTCTCGGAGAAAAGGGCCGCCTGTCCGAAGGCAACTACACAAAGCTGGAGCAGGCTCTTGCCGATGGCAGCTCCACGAGCCTCAATTACAACGGCGCAAGCGGCGCGGGCAGCGCTTACGTTACGCCCCTTCCGGGAGACGACTGGATGCTGATGCAAAGCTTCCCCTCCGCCCTGACCTTCAGCATGGCAAGAGGCGCCGACTCCGCGGGGATCCGGCTGGAGATCAAGCTCATTGCCGTCTTCGTCCTCTACCTGCTGTACCTGGTTGTGAAGAACACGCTGCAGCGCAGACGTCTGGTCTCTGAGAAGCAGGAAATGTCCCGGATCGTGGACGCCGTTCCATCGCTCTTTACACGCTTCGCGCTGGTAGACTATGAGACGGACACCTACGAATATCTGAAGGGTCAGGAAATCGGCCTGCCGAAAACCGGCACATATTCTGAGCTGGTGCGCCATCTCGATCAGAAGTACATCGCGGATGCCGACAGCAGCCAGAAGATGGGCACCGTAATCTCGCAGGCCTATGTGCAGGAGCATCTGAAAGAGGATGTGCCTTATCTTCAGTTTGAATATCAGATTGATCTGGATGGAAAACGCTGGGAGAATATGTCAATTCTCTGTCTGGAGCGGAAAAACGGCCTGCCTTCCAACGTCCTGTACGCGATCCAGGACGTCACGGCCCTGAAGGAGCGTGAGCTCGAGATCCGTCTCGCGCTCAGGAACGCGTCCGAGGCCGCGGAGGCCGCCAACCAGGCGAAGTCCGATTTCCTCGCGCGCATGTCGCACGACATCCGCACGCCGATGAACGCGATCATGGGCATGACCGCTGTGGCGGCGATGCACATGGACGACAAGGATCGTCTGACCGACTGCCTGAGCAAGATCACGATCTCCAGCCGGCACCTGCTCGCGCTGATCAACGACGTCCTGGATATGTCTAAGATCGAGAGCGGCAAGGTTACGCTTTCTGAGGAGCCGTTCAACATGGCCGATATGGTGGACAGCATCGTCACCATCATCCGCAGCCAGACGAACAGCAAGCGGCAGGATCTCAAGGTACACATCGCGGATATCGGACACGAGGACGTGATCGGAGACGAGCTGCGGCTGCGGCAGATCTTCCTGAATATTCTCGGAAACGCCGTGAAATTTACCCCGGAGCGCGGGACGATCACCTTCTCCATCCGGGAGTGCAGCTCGCGGATCCACGGGATGGGCTGCTACGAATTTATCTGCGAGGACACCGGCGTCGGCATGGACAGCGAGTTTCTCAAGACGATCTTCGAGCCGTTCAGCCGCTCGAAGGACTCGGTCAGCAACAACATCGAAGGCACAGGACTCGGCATGTCCATTACCCGCAACATCGTCCGCATGATGGAGGGCGATATCCATGTGGAAAGCACGCCGGGAGTCGGTTCCGTGTTCACCGTACAGATTCATCTGAAGCTGCAGGAGCTCGAAGCAGACGACGTACGGGCTCTGGCGAATCTGCACGTTCTCGTGGCGGACGACGATCAGGATTCCTGTGTCAGCACCTGCGACATTCTGGAGAATATCGGCATGACATCCGAGTGGGTACTGAGCGGTCAGGCGGCCGTCGACCGGATCGTTGCGGCGCACAGATCCAAAAACGACTTTGCCGCGGTGATCCTGGACTGGAAAATGCCGGGTATGGACGGCGTGGAGACTGCGCGGGAGATCCGCGCGAAGGTCGGGGACGAGATTCCGATCATCATCCTCTCCGCCTTCGACTGGTCTGACATCGAGGCAGAGGCAAGGGAAGCCGGGATCCAGGCGTTTATCGAGAAACCGCTCTTCCGCTCCCGTCTCGTCTACGCGCTCAAGTCTGTGCTCGCGCAGGGCGAGAAAGAGAAAAAGCTGGAGGCGGCCGAGCTCGAGGAAGCGAATTACAGCGGGCGGCGGATCCTGCTGGTCGAGGACAATGAGCTCAACCGCGAGATCGCGAAGGAGCTTCTCGGATTCATTGAGGTCACGGTAGAGGAAGCTGAGGACGGTCAGGCCGCCGTGGACATGATCGAGAAAAATCCGCCGGATTACTACGATCTCGTGTTCATGGATATCCAGATGCCGGTCATGAACGGCTACGAGGCGACGCGTCACATACGCGGTCTCGACCGCGAAGACACAAAGCGGCTCCCGATCATCGCCATGACTGCCAACGCCTTCGCGGACGATATCCGCGACGCCCTGGAGTCCGGCATGAACGACCACATCGCTAAGCCGATCGAGGTGCCGAAGCTGCTTGAAGCGCTCGATAAGTGGGTCGGGCGGGGCTGAGGTATCTGTATAACAGACCAGACAGGAAATGCCCGGAAGCTGTGCCTGGACGGCGATATCCATTGTCCGCCGATTGTCCTTTCGCATACTGCTCCCGGGCATTTCTCTGTCTTTCATTTCAGAAGTGCTTTCTCAACCTTTTCCGGATTCCGGATAAGAATTTATCTCAATTCTACTGGAAATCAATGATGTCCGCCCAGTGGAGCAGGAATTCGCGCTCCTCCGGGACGCCCTTCGTCAGCTGCGCCGCAGCCGCGATCGGCATCCATTTCTGTACGTACTGCTTCGCGGTGTCGCTCTTGCGGCAGAAAAGATCGAGATAGAGATCCGCCATCTTCTTGTCCTTCAGCGCGAACTCAAGATAGGTGATCGCGGTGTCGCCGCTCGCGTTGCCCTGCGTCGCGTGCGCCCAGTCTACCACCCACTTCTTCCCGTCCGGGGAGACGATCACATTGCTCGGGTTGAAGTCGCCGTGGCAGAGCTTCGTGTGGTTCGGCATGGAGTCGAGTCTGGTGCAGAGCTCATAGCGCGCCGTCGCGTCGAGCACGTCCTTCAGGCTGTTGATCTTGCGGGCGAACTTGTCTTTCTGCGAAGTCAGGCGCGGCGCTTTCTTTGCATGCATAGCGAGCTGCACATCGACAAACTCCTCCATATGCTGCTCCAGATGCGCCGGATCCTCCTGCATGATCTGCTCCATCGTCTTGCCTTCTACATACTCAACCGCGATCGCCCAGCCGCCGTCCATCTGCGTGACCTCGAGCACCTTCGGGATCTCGAAGCCGCTCTCTTCCACACGCGCCTGGCAGAGCGCCTCGTTGAAGACATTCGCCTTGCCGTGCTCCGGCGTGAACACCTTCACGATGCGGTCGCCGTCGCGATAAACCTTTTTATAAGAACGTGTCACGATCAACTCTTTTTTACTCATAGGATTTCCCTCCTTCTTCAATCTATAATCTCCCGGAACCTTTGGCTTTTTTTATTCAATCCTTGATTTTTTGCCCAACTTCTTCCAATTTTTAGCAAAATATACTTCTGTATAAGAATCTTTTTGCATCAAATTCCGGGAATCTATGAATTTACTTCTGCTCTTTTCCGTAGTATGCCTTCAGATAGATTTCCTTCAGCTCGGACATCAGCGGGTACCTCGGGTTTGCGCCGGTGCACTGGTCGTTGAAGGCCTGCTCCGTCATCTCATCGAGCGTCTCGAGGAAGTAATCCTCCTTCACGCCGTAGTCCTTGATGGTCGGCTTGATCTCGATCGTACGCATCAGTTCCTCCAGCTTCTCGAGCAGCTTCTCGAAGACCTCCTGGTCGTCCTTGCCGCTTAAGCCCACATAGCGGCCGATCTCCGCGTAGCGCGCCAGCGCGTGCGGGTACTGGTACTGCGAGAACGTGCCCATCTTCGTCGGCGCCTCGGCGCTGTTGTAGCGCATCACGTCGAGCAGCACGAGCGCGTTTGCGATACCGTGCGGAAGGTGATGGAACGCGCCCAGCTTGTGCGCCAGAGAATGATTTACGCCCAGGAACGCGTTCGCGAACGCCATACCTGCCAGGCAGGAAGCGTTTGCCATGTGGTCTCTCGCCTCGACGTCGTTGCCGTCCTTGTAAGCGCGCGGCAGGTAGTCGAAGACGAGCTTGATCGCCTTGAGCGCCAGGCCGTCCGTGAAATCGGAGGCCATGATCGAGACATACGCCTCGATCGCGTGCGTCATCACGTCGATACCGGACGCGCAGGTAAGACCCTTCGGCGCACTCATCATGTTGTCCGTGTCCACGATCGCCATATCCGGCAGCAGCTCATAGTCCGCCAGCGGCCACTTGATGCCGGTCTCGCGGTCCGTGATGATCGCGAACGGCGTCACCTCGGAGCCCGTGCCCGAGGAAGTCGGGATTGCCACGAAATAGGCCTTCTTGCCCATCTTCGGGAAGGTATAAATCCTCTTGCGGATATCCATGAAATCCATCGCCATGTCGCTGAAGTCCGCGTCCGGATTCTCGTAAAGCAGCCACATGATCTTGCCCGCGTCCATCGCGGAGCCGCCGCCCAGCGCGACGATGCAGTCCGGCTCGAACGCGCGCATCGCCTCAGCGCCCGCCTGCGCGGAAGCGAGGGACGGATCCGGCTCTACGTCCGAGAAGCAGGTGTGGACGATGCCCATCTGGTCCAGCTTCTCCTCGATCTTTCTTGTATATCCGTTTTTGTAAAGGAAGGAGTCTGTGACGATAAAGCAGCGCTTCTTGCCCATGATCGTTCCGAGCTCATCCAGCGCGACCGGCGTACAGCCCTTCTTGAAATAAACCTTTTCCGGCACTCTCATCCAGAGCATATTCTCTCTCCTTTCGGCAACCGTCTTGATGTTGATCAGATGCTTGACGCCCACGTTCTCCGAGACGGAGTTGCCGCCCCAGGAACCGCAGCCGAGCGTCAGGGAAGGCGTCAGTCTGAAGTTGTACAGGTCGCCGATGCCGCCGTGCGAGGAAGGCGTGTTGATCACGATACGGCAGGTCTTCATCGCCGCCGCGTGCTTCGCCATCTTCTCTTTCTCATTGGTATCGATATACAGGGACGAGGTGTGGCCGTAGCCGCCGTCCGCCACCAGATGCTCCGCCTTCTCGAGCGCCTCGTCGAAGGTCTTCGCGCGGTACATCGCGAGCACCGGGGAGAGCTTCTCATGCGCGAACTCCTCGCTGATGTCCACGGACTCGACCTCTCCGATCAGGATCTTTGTGCTCTCCGGCACCTTGACCCCGGCCATCTCCGCGATCATGGCCGCCTTCTGTCCGACGATCTTCGCATTCAGCGCGCCGTTGATGATGATCGTCTTGCGCACCTTGTCGAGCTCGTTCTTCTTGAGAAAGTAGCAGCCGCGGTACTGGAATTCCTTCTTCACCTTGTCGTAGATCTTGTCGAGCACCGTCACGGACTGCTCCGAAGCGCAGATCATGCCGTTGTCGAAGGTCTTGGAATGGATGATCGAGGAGACCGCCATGCGGATGTCCGCGGTATCGTCTATGATCACAGGGGTATTGCCCGCGCCCACGCCGAGCGCCGGTTTGCCGGAAGAATACGCCGCCGTCACCATGCCGGGACCGCCGGTCGCGAGGATCAGATCCGCCTCGCGCATGACGAGATTTGTCAGCTCCAGGCTCGGCACGTCGATCCAGCCGATGATGTTCTCCGGAGCGCCCGCCTGCACAGCCGCGTCCAGCACAACCTTCGCCGCCTCGATCGTCGACTTCTTCGCGCGCGGATGCGGGCTGATGATGATCGCGTTCCTCGTCTTCAGGGCGATCAGCGTCTTGAAGATGGCCGTGGACGTCGGGTTCGTGGTCGGGATCACGGCCGCGATCACGCCGATCGGCTCCGCGATCTTCTTGATCCCGTACACCGGGTCTTCCTCGATCACGCCGCAGGTTTTCGTGTTCTTGTAGGCGTTGTAGATATACTCCGCCGCGTAGTGGTTCTTGATCACCTTGTCTTCCACCACGCCCATGCCGGTCTCCTCCACGGCGAGCTTCGCCAGCGGAATGCGCATCTTGTCAGCCGCGGTCGCCGCCGCCTTGAAGATCCGGTCCACCTGCTCCTGCGTATACCCGGCGAATTTCTCCTGTGCCGCGCGCAGCTTCTTCAGGGCTTTTTCCAAATCCTCAGCCGTCTCAATCGTCTTGCTGACCGTTTTCTTCTGATCTGCCATCGTAATACCTCCTGTTTCAATTTGTGGTTTTCTTGATGTACTCAACATAACACTTTGATAAATTTTTGTCAATATGAATTTCAAATAAAAATGCCCGAAAAAGCGGCTGTATTCTGTCACTTTTCGGGCAAACTCCGTCTGCTGCTCTTTTGGCTCCTGCTGTTGCTTCCCCTGACTGCAACCCGTCAGAGGGCTTCCGGCAACTATTTGCATTTACCTACACTCTGCCAACCGTCTGTGCGATGACACGAAGCACCTGGTCAACGTCCAGCGGCTTCGACAAATGCCCGTTCATTCCACTCTCCACCGAACGCTTCATATCCTCGTCAAAAGCGTTGGCCGTCAATGCAATGATCGGAATCGACGTCGCCCGCGGGTGGTCAGAACGGCGAATTGCCTTGGTCGCCTCAAAACCATCCATAACCGGCATCTGGATATCCATCAGAATCAGATCGAAATCATCGGAGTCGCCGGCTATGAACTGATCGACCGCCTCCTGCCCGTTGTGTGCCTGAGTGACCGTGGCTCCATTCATCTCAAGGATAGACTGGGCGATCTCGATGTTGAGCTCGTTGTCCTCAACCAGCAGGATGCGAAGCCCTTCAATACTCGGCTGCTCCACAGAGACCTCCTCTGCAGTTAGGGTTTCCTGTGGGGACTGGCATGTAGGCAAAACAATTCTGAAATGGAAATCGCTGCCCTTGCCGGGCGTGCTGTCCAACTGAATCGTGCCTCCCATCATCCGCACCAGACGGCTGCTGATGGCAAGGCCAAGCCCGGTGCCGCCGTACTGGCGACCCGTGCTCTTCTCCGCCTGCTCAAAAGAGCGGAAGATGCGCTCCTGATTCTCCGGACTGACGCCAATGCCGGTATCCTTCACAGAGAAATACACCTCCCCGTCAGGCTGCTGGACCACGCCCAGCGTGATGGAGCCGTTCTCCGGAGTAAACTTTACTGCGTTGCCAAGCAGATTGATGAGCACCTGGTTCAGGTGCAGAGTATCTCCCTCCACCCAAGGATGACTGACCCTGGCATCCAGAATATATTGAACATTTTTGGCCTGCGCCTGAGGACGAATCAGGTCGCCCACTCCCTCCAACAGCTGTGCCAGGTCGAAAGGCGCATGCTCTATCGTCATCTTCCCGCTCTCAATGCGAGACATATCCAAAATATCATTGAGCAGGCCGAGCAGATATTGCGAGGACTGATCGATCTTATCCAGATCTGCAGCCACCGCTTTTTGATCCTTAGTATGTGTCTTTGCGATATAAGTCATTCCTATGATTGCATTCATCGGGGTACGGATCTCGTGGCTCATCCGAGAGAGGAAATCGCTCTTCGCCCGGCTTGCCGCATCGTAACGCTGGCGATTCAGATTGGCCTCGATCACCTTGACTACCTCGTGAAGCTGTCCCTTCTGCTTGTCAGTAATGGTATAAGGCTCGTCTTTCGGCTCCCGCAGGAAAAGAAGCGCACCCATATAGCTGCCGCTGTCGTACATAGGAAACGCCAATCCTTCCCGTCCATTCGGTGTCCTAAGGAAACGGCGCTGCTCCGCGCTCAACTCGCCGACATTCCTGGAAATCGGCTCGTCGGACCACAGTCCTCCCTCCAGAGCAGAAAACTCTTCAGCAGAATAATGGATCACTTCCGGCTCTTTCTGCTGTCTTTCTGTCATAGCGGAGTGATTCGTTGTCTCGTGCTCCGCAACGGCAGCAAAATTACCGTCTGTTCCCTGCTTTGTATTGGCGCCGGAATCACAAACCGTCTCTCGTTTTACGGCGCTGTGCCACTGATAGGCAATAGCGACCGTGAAAAAGTCCCTGCTCACCTGAGACAAGATGATATCGCAGACGCCCAGCTCCCGGCCAAGCTTCGGGAACAGCACCGACAACACGGCTCCTACCTCGCCGCCCCGGTCAAACAGGGCGAAGGTCAGGGGCAGGATTCCCCGGTAAGTAGAGACTGTATATTCGATTGGAGTGATCATGTCCCCCGTCAAAGCGGCATTTCCATCTTTGGTCTGAGCACTCTCCCCATCCAAACCGGCTTCCCCATGCACTGTCCGGGCAGCTGCGTCCTCGTCTTCCGCCCAGAGGATTCCATTATCGCTCGTCTTCGCGTCAGAAAGCGCCCGACAGGCCCGCTCCAGCAGAGAAAGATATCTCTCTCCTTCTCTTGTCTGCGCGCAGCCACAGGCAAAGCGAACCTTAAACGCTCCGTCCGCATACAACTGCTCCGCCATTCGGCACAGTTCCTCCGCGGCCTGCTGCGCGGCAGCCCGCTCCCAGTCCTCCAGCCAGAACAGAAATTCGTCGCCGCCAAGGCGTAAAAGTACACTTTGTGAAGAAGCCTCCGTCTTTTGCCATGCTTGCAGAAGATTGCCCAATTCCTCCAGAACCGTGTTTCCGGCCACGACGCCCATCCTCCGATTGAGCTCTCCCAGCGCCCGAACGTCCAACAAAATCAGGCAGCCCTTGTGTCCCGACTGAATGTTGCTACGAATGATATCCTCTCCGGATGCACGGCGGTACAATCCGGTCAGAGAATCCCGGTGAAGAGACTCATAAGCCGCCGTCTCCTGCAGCTTCTGATCGTGAATGTTGTGCAGCGCCCCGATAAGCGTTCTCGGCCGTCCCTCTCCCGCAGGCATAATCCGCCCGGTCAACTCGTACCAGCGATAGTCCTTCGCCTGTCCGGAGAAATCAACCCGGAAGGAAACAGAGAGCTCGTCTCCGGCCTCGGCCAGCCGCGCTAACAGAATACGCCTGTCGTCCGGGTGAATGTAATCATGTGTATGAGCTTTCTTTAACAGGTTTTCCCTCAGCTCTTCCCGGCCGCTTCCGTCCAGATTGTAGAATACTGCCTTGTCGTGATCCAGATCGTGAGAGATCAGGATATCGGAGCTGCTCTGGAGAGCCATGCGATAACGCTCTTTTTCCTCCAGCAAATCATACTCCGTCTGTTTCTGGCGGTCGGTAAGATGACGGATCGTGCCGTACAGCTCATCCACCTCAGCGATGCGGCTGGGCGGAAATTCTCCCAGTTCATTTTCAGAGCTGTTCTGAATGCAGGAGGACAGCCGCCGGATCGGTCCGGTCACGTGCCGTACCACAAAAAACGCCAGAACAGCAGCCACCGCCAGAGAAAGCAACGTAGCGATGACAAACACTCTGGAAAGCGTGTCGCTGATGCCGAAAAGGGCTTCGCGGGACTCCACGCCGGCCAGATACCAGCCCTGCTCATAAAAAGGCGTGTTCGTATTGTACAGGCGCAGGGGCTGCATTACCAGATAATCCTTGTGATCGCCGTGCGCGACCGAAAACAGATCCTCCACTCCCGCGGAAACCGGAGAGATCTCTTCCATGTCCAAAGCCAGCTGTCCGGCCACCGGGCCGGCCGCGTGGATCAGGCGATAGTTCTCCTCGCCGGAGTGCTCCAGCAGCAGATACCCGCCCCGCTGTCCGGAATCCACCTCCTGGTAAGGCAGGCTTTCGCTCAGATGCGTCAGGGAGATCTCGACGCCCATCACGCCCCAGACCTCCCCCGCGTCTGTAGTCAGGGGAATCGAGCAAGTGATCATCTGATAGGGATCGTTAGAATTGTCCTCCAGACAGAACGGATGGCTCCAGAAACACAGATCGACCGCGTCCTGCTGCGGATACTCAGCTCCGGCAAGATACGGCGCGTAGAAGAACTGATCCGCCTCCCGGCTTCCCTGCGGCTTAAGATTCAGGCGAGTCTTCCAGTCGATGTCCAGCGGGATCTGATAGGTCTGGGATACCGCGGAGGGACCGATCGTCAACATCAGATCAGAGTAGTCGGCCGGATGCGTCTCCGGATCTCCGTCGCGCAGGTAGAGTGCGCTCAGCTCTCCGCCCTGCTCCGCGATCCCCTCCTTTGCCAGCACAAGGAAAGCCCCTGTAACGGAATTTTTCCGCATCATATAACTCCAGGTGGGCAGCATGGAGGCCAGATATGTTTCCTGCAGCTCTTTGTTGACGAGAAACTCCTGAAGGCTGACTCCTCTATCATCCAGCAGCTCGGACAGCATCTGGTTCGCCGTCGCATACTCCTCGTCCATCTCGGACCACTGCCGAACCATCTGCCCCTCCAGAATGATCTGACGAGTCTCCGTCACCTGGCTCAGCCGGTTCACCGCATAGCTGCGGAGCGTGGAAAACGTCCCGCCACGAATGACCGTCCCGAAGGAGAGGGCGGCCTGCATGATCACCAGAAGGAGCAGAGGAATCAGCACAAGCCAGAAAATACGCCGGCCCCGGCTCTTTTTTTGCTCCATTTCGCCCACCTCCTTCTGTAAATTTATATATGACGGATTCTTACTTTCTGAATTAAAATAATATGCTTCGCTCGTATTGCTGCGTTCTTTTGCCGCCCGTTGGCTCTCACTCTGCCGACTCTACCGACTGCTCCAACGACGTCTTGAATTCCTCGAACCAGCTCTGGAATGCCTCCTCGTCCACATAGGGAGCGGCAGCCTCTTCCAGATCGGCGCCCTGCGCGAGCTGTTCCTCCACTGCTGCCCGATCTGCGACAGCCTTGTCAGCAAGATTGTACTCCAGCACCTTACGAGCCGCGGCTCCGTTCTCAAACGCCTTGTTGGTGTATAGCTTCGAATCCTTCATCATGTCAAAACAGATCGTCATGGTATCATAAGTCTTGGGATCAATCTCGAGATCGTTCTCCTCGATCACTGCATCCATCTTCTCTTTCGAGAAGGCATCCTTCTTGACCGGCATGTAACCGGAAGTACAGCTGAAGAGCAGATTATTCTCCGTCTGCGTAAACCACTCCAGGAAAAGCACGGACGCGTATTCCCGCTCCGGAGTGCTCTTCGTAACAACCATGCCGGCGCCCTGCTGGACGGCGTAGTTCTCTCCGCCCTCAAAGATCGGAGCCGGAAGAACCAGGTACTCAATTTCCTTGCTGCCCTCGTCGCTCTCCACCGTACTCGGGAAATAGTTCGCTGAGGTCGTGGAGCCTGTGTAGGCGATCAGATCCCCGGTCGTCACATCGTCTGAACGGAAGCGTCCGGTAGCGGCAAAGTACCCCTTCACAAACGGGACATAATAGCTGTCCCAGATCTTTTTCATCACATCTTCCTTCACCTGGAAGGTCACCTTGTCCCCATCCACCTGGAAAAGCTCCGTCCCCAGCTGCATGGAACCGATGATGAACAAATTCGCCATCGCATCGCGGCCGTAGAACGCCTGCCCGTCGTTCGGCACGTCCGGGGTCTGCGCGTCCGTCCACTCATAGTAGGCCTTGGCAGTCTCAGCCACACCCTCCATGGTAGCCAGGTCGTCAATAGAAGCACCCGTCGCCTCGGCGAACGGCTGCCAATCGGTCTGGCTCATCATAAAGACCTCGCTCGACTTGGCCGTCGGGAAGATCCGCAGCTCCCCATCCGCGCCGATGCGGCCCTCCTCAAGGAAGGAATCCACGTACTGCTCCATATCCTCCTCGGACATGTAATCCTCCAGATCTACCAGCACGCCCATCTGCTCGATCGTGTAGGCGGTATCTGCATAGGACGAGAAAATATCCGGCGGCTCGCTGCTCCCTACTTCCTTGTTGAAAGCGGCCAGCACGCTGGTCTCCAGATCGCTTACGTTGCCCTGGCTGTGAGCCTCCACATAGACGCCTTTCTCCTTGCCGACCGTGCGGTTGAACTCCTCCACCAGCTGGTCAAAAGCCGCCTGCTGCGTGCCATTATAGTAATGCCATACCGTGATGTTCGTCGGATTGTCGGGGTCCAGCTTAGCTTTTCCGCCATCAGATTTCCCGGACGAGCAGCCCGCAAGCAGCACTGCGGCCGTCAGGCAGGAGAATAAAAGGATCAGTCTTTTCTTCATAAGTCAATATTCCTTTCCGTTTCTAAAAAAAGGGAATCACAGCCATGGTGATTCCCAGTCTGTACAGTCCTATGAAATTATAGCAGAACCACGTGGATTATACAAGTTGGAAATAATCCTGCAGGACAAACCTGCAGAAATAATTCTGCCGGACATAGCCTTCAAAAACTTTCATGATTTCCCTCAATGTCGATTACCACAAATTCCGACTTGCATCCGGTCTTGAACTTGATCGCCCAATCCGAGATTCCTGATGTCACGATAAAATTTGTACTGCCCCGTTTCTCAAGGCCATAGGTCTTCTCGTTTTCTCCGGTCCACTCTCCGAGATAATTGATCGGGAAAAGCTGTCCGCCATGCGTATGCCCCGAGAGTACCAGATCCACCTTCGTCTCCTCCTGAGCCGCATAGTCGTGCGGCTGATGATCCAGCACAATCGAAAAGCGTTCCGGATCCAGCCCGCGTGTCAGCTCCTCCATCGTCAGACGCGATGCGCCCATCTGCTCCTCGGAGCGATCCTGCCTGCCTATGAGGTAAAATCGATCATCCAGAGAAACCACCTCATCCTGCAGGACATGCACGCCGTTCTTCTCCAGCTCCGCCACCAGATCCGCTCCGCTGTATCCGCGGTACATGTCGCCGTAATAACCCTTGTCGTGATTGCCGAACGCAAAATACACGCCATAGGTCGTCTTCAGCGACCCCAGTGCCTCACAAGCCGCGATCATATCCTCCCGCGTAGTATCGTCGTCCACATAATCACCCGTGACCACGACTACATCCGGGTTCGTCTCCTGCATCCGCGCCACCTGCTCCGCGAACCCCTCCGCATGGAACGTCGTCCCCACATGCGAATCTGCAAACTGAACAATGCGCAAATTTCCAACTTCCTTCTCTGTCGTAATCCTGTAGTCCTTCTCCCAGACATGGTGCGCCAGATACCAGCCGCAGCTGAGATATACGGCTGAGATCAGCAGGGCACAGAGCCCCGAATTCCTCCTTCTCTCCCTGAGTCCTGACAAACACCCGATCCCATCACAAATCAGCCAGATCGCACCCAGATGCACCAATATGATCGCCATGTTGATCATGTCGATGAAGATCCAGCATCCGGCCGCTATTCCCGCCGTGAACAATGCGGCGATCAAAATCCGCAGCGGCTTCCTCCCTCCGGCCAACCTCCGCACAAACGCAAACTTACAGAATCGGCTCACCAGATAAACCAGGACGGCCAACGTCAAAATTCCCATTCCCAGAAAGATAAAAGCCCACATCACCGATGCCATCCCCCTGTCTGCTCAAGATTTCAGTGTATGCTCAAGATTTCAGTGTATGCACAAGATTTCGGTGTTTGCACAAGATTTCGGTGTCTTCACAAATAGTGCCTAAATTTTTTTAGCTTATTTTATATCTGAATTCTCTCAACTCAATTTGTATCTGGATTTTTTCCGCTCATTTTACAATTTAGCAAAAATCAGGTAAATCTCCGGATCAAAAAGAAAGCCGCAGCTCCGGCTATGATGAGGAGTACTCCCAGAACGCCAAAGATTTTGAGCAGCTTGCCCCAGTTCTCCTCTTCCACATAATAGCTGTCGGGATCCCCGGGATCGTAAAATACGACTACAGACTGTCCCGGCTCGAATTTAGGTCGCGCAGTCCCGAACGAACTGAACTTTTCATAATTCGTCCCATTGGCATAATAAGTGTAGACCGCATGCCAGGAGTAGGATGTGGTCCCGTCGGATTCGCTGTGGGAAACTTTGCGCATATCCACCACTTTCCCTACGGTCTGCGCGGTACAGCGCTCACGCTTTTTAGCTCTGGATCGTCCGATTCCAACGGATGCGACAACAAACGCCAGTCCGACAAAAAGAAAAACACCGGGAAAAATGTATATGGCTGCCGTGCTTGACATAGGAAACCTCCTGTGAATTTTGGAACAATGTTCAGATTAATGCGTTGCATCGTATTTTGAAAGAAGGTATACGCAGTATTGATTCATACTGATCCCCTCCCTTTTGGAATGTTCTGCCAGAGAACGATGCAGGCTTCGGGGCATTCTTATCTTGAACTGCCCGGAATAATCAGTTAAGCTGTCCGGCTCGTGAATCTCTATCTTATCCTCAATCGCTGCCTGAAACCACGCCCTCTTCGCATCTGTCGCATTAGAGACTGCCGCCTCAATCGTTTCTCCGCAGGTGAGGCAGCCGGGAAGGTCCGGAAAAGAAACCACAAAGCCCCCTTCATCCTTGTCTTCTATGATTTCCATACGATAATTCAATTTCATATAGTCATCCAGCGTTTTTGTCATTATCTGCCTCGCTTTCTACAACTTGCCTCACCAACTCAACATAAACCCTTTTAATCGGTTCATGCTTTGGTATTGTAATTGGCTGACAACCAGACTTTCTAAATGTGTAATGGCTACCCCCGCCCTTTGGTGTAGTTATCTCATATCCGTAACTTTCCAATATCTTACTCAATTCCTCAAATCTGAGGTCTCTTGACAGAGAGCAGACTCTTGCTAACAGTTTATCCCATTTAGACAATATAATGTCCTCCTGTCTGTATTATATGTGGTGTTGTATATGGTGTCAACAATTTGTTATTCTATTTCCTCGTGCTATTACAATCGCCGCGTTGTCCACATCGTATAACGGATCGGTTACCTAAATGATCTGCTTCACTTCGCGGTAGATTCTCAGTCCATCCTTCCTTCCGAACTGTTTCAGAGAATCCCGATAAAGAATCTTGAGAGGCTTCGGCGATTCAATCAGGTTCATGATCTGTTCAATAAAATCTTCATAATAGGTATGCGCAAAACTGTCTTCCAGTCTCTTGCGTATTCTCTGGCGCTCTGCGTATTTCCCATACTCTTCCTCAAGACGAACCTCCTGCTTTTCCAGACAAATACGCCGCTGTCGGAAGCTGTTCTCTCCCGAAGCGGCTATACATTGTTCGATATCCGGGCGCAAAATAATGTCCCTGGGTACCGACGTACAGTTCTTCCAGTATTCCCTGACCGCTTGAAATCCCGTATCATTACTCACGATCGCGGTCATCCCGGTATACCCCTGCCCATAAATCTCCCCAATGCGGGATGCAATATAAAAATCCAGAGCATTCTTCCGTACCTTTTGCAACTTACAGATTTGGAATTCGCAACCGGATTCCTTCACCTGAAAGAACCGTCTCTGCTCAATCTTCATGCAGGCCTGACTATAAAAAATCGTCACAGAATCGTCCTGTTGGAGGAATTCCGCTCCCTGCAATCCCCGGCTCCCTATATTCTCAAAATCAATCACGAAGTGTATCAATCAAAGGCTCCTTTTCGAACGAATAAAATGCCTGCAGCACAGCCATGAGGATGACCTCACGTCAACCGGCTTAGCACGAAACCCTTCTCATGGATTTCAGCATATCAGATATGCCTATAAAACAGTTCAGCCTTTACCTGTAACAGTTCAAGTGCAAAATCTGTAACCCTTCACAGTTAGCGAACGACCCAATATTAAAAACCGTTAAGTTCTCCATCGCTGGTTCCTGAAGAGAGACTCGAACTCTCGACAACATGGTTACGAGCCATGTGCTCTACCCGCTGAGCTATTTAGGAAATCCTTGCATAGATCTTCCGTGTTTTCAGCACAATGATCTGTTAGAGACAGCATAACCCCGCTGTCGGGGAAACCGGGTTAGAGGTTTTCGTGCTGCAGGCAAGAAATTTAAAATTCTACGAAGGTCGTCGCATTGGATACTTTGATTTGAGTATCCAACTCCGTAAGCAGCTTTTCTCTGTTTGCATGAATCTCCTCAATCTTTTTCCGAACATCCAGCGGATCCACAAGCTCAGCCGTGTTCTCTTTTACGTATGCGTTCACCACTTCAAGAGGTTTGTCATCTTTCGTCTTGGCATCCTTACCCAGAATACTGAGACGCATACTCTCCGCAGTTAATTCCAGCTGCCTGTTTTTGTTCTCAATCGTAAGCAGGCACTTATCAAGTTCATTTTTCATTTTTTGGTACAGGCTCTGTTCAAACTCCGCTTCATCCTCATAGGCCCCATAGCCTCGCATCCTGCCCCTGAGGGAAATAGCGCCCGCAATCGTATAATCTCCAAAGGAAGTATGGATCATGGTTGCTGCATTTGACGCGACGATTGCCGCATCAATCCTCCCATATCTTTCAATCAAATCCTTGATCTGCTGATACGCACTCTCCGCCTCCTTTCGGAAGTCCTCCTCCAAAACTCTGCGCTCCAATACTTTTTCCTCGTTATGTTTCTTTACGTCAGCAAAAGAGGCTTTTGCTATCTTGTCCTGAATTTTCTTGACGAGCAAATCCCTCTCGTCCAACGCCTGTGTCACCAACATTTTCTCTGACATAGAAAAATCCTCCCTTCAAACAATCTCAGATAAGATCATTCTAAAGGAGGATTTGATATTTGTCATTGAACCTGTAGTATAATCATCGTCCAATCTAGCTCGCCCGCAGTTCCAGACATTTCTCATAATATTCAAAAATCCATCTATGCACGGACCACTCGTAAAGCTCGTAACTCTTTTTCCTGTTTCCACGCAGCAACATATCCACCGGCATCCCGAACAACGCACTCAGCGCATATAGATTATCCACGGTCGGCATGCTTCGTCCGTCAAACCAATGGTAAATACTCTGCGGAGCGGAAAGTCCCAGATATTTCTGGATGTCTTTGACAGTCAGCCCTTGTCGGATCATGATCCGCCTGATATTCTGCCCCGTCTTGTATACGTCAATCTTTGGAAAATCCATTCGCATGCTATCCGCTCCTTTCCTGTTTTCGAATGCTATATTATTCCTATTATACGACTGTAAATCGTCTGTGTCATTGAACTGGTAGTATAATGATTATAAGCTATAGCCTTCCTTATTAAATAGGCGTTTACCAAACCGATGAATCCCGATTCTTAATGCGCTCAGGTTCTTCATTTCCTTTTGCAAATGGTATTACAAGCAACCACAATTCCAATCGCATCCGCAAATATGATTCCAATTGCAATATATATAAAATCGGCCGGAAGCACATTTTCAAACAAACCCATCATAAAAAGAAGCACAACTATCACTCCAAGCCCACTTCCGGTTACCCGACATAATTTCTCTGCGTCATACTTCTCTTTTTCTTTTTTAGGCGCTGTATTATAACCGCTAACAAGCCAACTTCCATGACCGGAAATTAAACTATGGAGATTATTGCCAGTACAAAAAGTGCAATCCATAGAATCCACTTCGGTCCGTGCGATATATCAGTCAATTTCATTGCAACAACACCTTTATTCCTTGTCTCTGTTCCAAACATATTTTGTATATCTGCCGCCGCCTATCTTTATAATACTTTTCGACGACAGAAGTTTTGACAGTGCTCTTTCTACTGTTATACGGCTGATGTCGGGGCATTTCTCCATAATCTGTGACTTTGTAATCTCGCCATATGTGTTCTTTATAAGTTCTGCCACGCGCTCAGGTTTTGAAAGACCGCTTGTAACCAATGTCTCTACTCTGTCAGAAAAATCTCTGTATGCTGCAACCAGGACACCAAGCATATACTGTACAAATGGAGCGTAATTATTCTCTTCCTCATGCCAATCAAGAGAGCTTTCCTGCAGACATTCATAGTATGAAGTCTTGGTCTTTTCAATCAGATGCTCGATACTGATATACTTTCCTACGATGTATCCGGATCTATACAGCATCAGCAGAGTAAGCAATCTGCTCATTCTTCCGTTACCATCATGAAACGGATGGATACATAAGAAATCCAATATGAACATCGGAATCAGAAGAAGCTGATCTATTGTTCCGATTCCAAGAGCTTTATCAAATTCATTGCAAAGGTTCTCAATTGCCTCAGGCGTTTCCCATGCAGGAACCGGTCTGAGTCGAACGAACTTGTTACCCTGCTCATCCTCTTCCTCGATGATATTATCCGCAGCTTTATATTTTCCACCGATATCATAGCCTTCAAATTTGTATAGATCTCTGTGAAGCTGAAGTATCATATTCGGTCTGATTGAAATATAATCATGACTCTCATGGATGGTATTAAGCACATCCCTGTATCCGGCAATCTCACGCTCATTCCTTGTCCTGGGTGTGGTCTTATCCTTTACAAGTGCCTTCAATCTGGCATCGGAAGTACAGATACCTTCAATCTTGTTGGATGCCTCGGTGCTCTGAATCTTGGCAATCTCCACAAGTCGTGTCAGTGTATCCGCCTTCGCTTCTATAAAAAGTGACTGTTCACCTTTATACTCATGGATTTGCGTAAGCAGTGCCACGATTTCCGGTGTCAGTAATTTTTTCCATTTTTTACTGTAATCAAAATTTCTCATTTTAATATCCTCATTCAAGCATCAATTTACTCATAAGTAGATATAATGATGCATTTAAATACTAACGCTCATTATACTCATCGTCAACGCCAATTGCATCAAATTCCAAAAAATGATGGAGATAAGCAATTGATGATGTAATTAAAAATATAGACTATCAGATTTTTTGTTGTCATTCTGTTGTCGCAATCTCTGTTAGTCAAACTGGTTTTTGCTTTTTTAATATCGTCATATTACATCTGCTCCACAGCTCGTCTTTAAATTTGAATACGTCTCTTTCAACACGTCTCTCGACAAAACCGACTTTTTCATAACATCGTTTCGCCAATGCGTTTTCACTGAAAACATTTAACTGAACCGCTGATGCGCCTGTTATCTGAAAGGCGTATTGCAGAGCCAGATTTAGCATTTCTTTTCCGTAACCTTTTCCACGTTTTAATTTATCTACGATCACAAATTTTAAGAAACCCATATTATCTGTTGGATTGACAGAATAGCAAAAGAAGCCTATTGCTTGTCCATTATTTTCAGTCGCAACAAAAGCGCCCTCTGCCCAGTCTATTGCATTTTTCTTTAATAAATCATGGAAAGAGTTTTGTGTTATAGGGTATGGCAAAAGACTTGCACACCAAAAGGCGTGAGTCCTTTCGTTATCAATCCATTCTGATATATATTTAAAATC